>CAWHQX010000006.1:0-538002 GCA_963831545.1 uncultured Acidobacteriota bacterium | reverse complement strand
ACCCCTGATTCCCGAAGGGGTTCCGTTACCTTCCGCAACTGAGCCGGTCGCGTTGGATCGCTCGTTGGATCCAACGGCGCTCCGTTCAGTGGCGCCCACGAGCTCCGAGGGCAGCTGCGGGAAGACGTCACCGAAGCCGGCGGCAAGGTTCTCAGCCTCGCGGATGTACATCTCGGTGGTGGATCAGCGCGTGTCCCGCGCGCTGCTTGATGCGCAGAGGGTCATCGCCACGGACGGCCATCCATGTGATGCCGGTCGCTCGGAGGTCGTGAAAGGTGACGTGCTTCTGCCGCTCGTTGTCGGCGAACAGGTCGGCTCGCTTCACCTTGGCGTGCGCAAGATGCTGCCGAAGGAGAACCGCGCGGTCCTCGTTGTCCGGCGCATGCATAGAACGCGGCCTGTCGGCGGCGCCTCGCCGTTGCCCTTCGCCTTGGCGTGCAGTGCCTGCGAGCAAAGGGCGCAGCGCGGGCTCGATTAGAATGCGCCTCGCCTCGCCGCTCTTCGTCGACTTGACCTCGCCCGTCTCGCGGTCAATCGCCTTGTTGATCTGAATGACGCCATGCTCGAGGTCGACGTCTTCCCATTCGAGCGCGTCCAGCTCGCCCGCGCGCATGAACGTGTAGACCGCGACCGCGTACAGAAGCGAAAGGGCCGGTCAATCGTCGAGCACGAGACGAGGGCCAGGAACTCGCTCGGGTAGAGATACACCTTGGCCTTGCGATCGCCGTGCTCGGGTGGGCGCACCCGCGGCCGGATTGTCGTCGCGGACGCGTAAATCACGCTGCTTGGCCCCCCGTGTCCTTGAACATCTTGAACACAGCACCCACGCGTTGCCGCGGTCTTCCACGAGATCCGATCATAGTGGCCCTCGGGCAGCGCGATCAAGCGGTCGAGACGCTCGACGACGCGCTCCACGTCGCCGCGCGCGACCGCATGCATCGGCAGCGGGCCAAGGACCGGAAGCACGTAGCCGGCGAGGCGGCCCTTGTCGTGCGGCGTGCTCGAAAGCCCGCGGATCGTGCGCCACGTCAGCCAGCGATCCACCCATTGGCTCACGGTCTCCGTGCTGGTCGAGCGGCCCGCCCTGCTTGGCGGCAAGAATGCGACCATGCGCGTCCTCCTCGGCCTGCGTCGTCTTCGTGAACGTCCGCGCGTCGGCCTTAACGAAGCAAAACGGCTCCTCAATCGACGCGGTGAAGGGAGCCGTCGCCGAGGCGGATGCGGCCGCGGTAGTAGACCGTGCCATCCGGCCGCCTGAACGGGTCGACGGAGCCGGTGCGCTTGCGCATATCACGCGCGATCGGTCTCATCGCTTGCCCTCCGAGCTCTTCACGGGCGTCGTTCGGTAGACCTTGATGAGAAGGGGGCGCGCTTTACCTGCAAGCTTTCGCGCTGCCTCGCGGATGGCCTCGGGGGTGGGCGGATCGGCGATGAATATGTCCCAACCCTCGGCTGCGAACAATTCACGAACGCGGTTGAGAACATGACCGGGCTTCTCGTGCTGCGATGCGTTGATCTCGATCTTCATCGCCTGGCCTTCTTTGCCAGTTCGGCCTCGTCGAGCGCCTTTGCCAGTAGCAACCGCACCACGTCGGACCGCTTCCACGAGGGCCCCGGCATCTCGCGCCGGAGCCGCTCGGCGTACGCGTCGACCCGCGCGAGCAGCGCGCCAGGGAGCCGCACGACCATCTGCTCGTCTTTGGTCTCGTCCACGATCGCCTCCACTTCCGTCTCCCACCCTCGCCGGTTCGCTTTGCTCGGCTCCGTCGTCAATTCGGGATGCTCGCGGGCCAGTCGGCGCAGGTTCGCCCGCGCGAGGCGCACGGCCTCCAGGTCGACCGGCCGGCGCTTGGCTCATGCCGCCGTCATCCGCCGGACCTGCACCGAAACCGCAATTCAACTTGGAAATTCATCTCGCGAACGGGGATAAGGTCTACAAGGTTTTGGGGCCGCATGCTCCAAACCTGACCGGTAATGAAGTCAATCTCTTGCATCGATTGTGGCTACGTTTCAGCGAGTCTACCGGTGCTCTGGAGCTGCATCACCACGATGTTGTGCACTTTGCACTGGAAGAGGTTCAGAAAGAATTGGATGAGGGCCAGGAAGACGGCGTGGTCGCGCGCCTCAAAGCGCACCTTGAAGCCAACCAAAACAAGAAGCCAAAAAGTAGTTAACCGCGTCTCCGGTAAAAACAAGGGCGCGGTGAGCCGCGCCCTACTGTGTCACCTCGAACCAATAGCCCAGTCACTGCCCGTCACACCGCGCTTGTACAATGGCCGCATTTCTTGGCTGCAGCGGGAATAGCCATTGCGCACTGAGGGCAATCCTTGGTCGGCGGCGGAGCAGCTGGTTTTGGAACCCAGCGGTTCACGGCACGAACCAGCAGGAAGATCGCGAACGCCACGATCAGGAAGTTAATGATCGTGTTGATGAAGACACCGTAATTTAGAGTTGGTGCAGAATGGAGCTTTGCTTCCGCCAATGTGTCGTAGTGTGTGCTCCCCAGATTGACAAACAAGCTCGAAAAATCGACGTGTCCGATTACGCGACCCAGCGGAGGCATGATCACGTCGTCGACCAGCGCTGAAACGACTTTCCCGAATGCAGCTCCGATTATGACACCGACAGCCAAATCCAGTACGTTGCCACGCAACGCAAACTCTTTGAATTCCTTCAGCACAATTTATCTCCTCGTGATTTTCTGCGCACCATTCGATTAATTCGCGCGCACTCCGGGCGGGACGCGACTCGCAGCAGGATTATATCTCGGATGAACTACGATTGCCGGAAAATCATGACAGCAGCGAAAAGACCTCGGGTAACGAGTATGAATCCTGCAACGATCAGTAACCGAGGTACCCACAGGAAGGGAACGCGGGTCGTGGCAAACAGAATGAGTCCCAGCAAAATCAGCGAAATACCACGATTCCACTTTTCCCAGCTTGTCCAGCGGGTGACCGGCCTCGCAAACGCCATCAGTCCCCATGCCACAAGGGCAAGACTCAGCGCCAACATGGCGACGCCGCGACGGTCAAAATAGATCCGGCCGTTAGCTCCCAACCACACCACCAGAACACCCAACAGTACGAACACAGCTTCCATCATCAGTTGCGTCAGGCGTGCAGGAGAGAGCATAACGGTCGCGGTTCAGATTCTGCGAAGCTTCTAAGCAACGCGTTCGATTTTTATCTTGTTCAGGATAATGGGTGTGCGTGGACGGTCGCCCGAGTCACGCGGCGCATTGGAAATTTTGTCCGCCACATCTTGGCCTTCAACGACTTCACCAAAAATCGTGTGTCGATTGTCGAGCCACGGCGTCGGGGCCACGGTGATGAAGAACTGGCTACCGTTGGTATTGGGCCCGGAATTGGCCATCGACAGCTTTCCCGCCTTGGAGTGCTTCAGCGTCGGATGAAACTCATCGGCAAACGAATACCCAGGTCCGCCACGGCCATCACCGCGCGGACAGCCACCCTGAATCATGAATTGAGGAATGACTCGGTGAAAGCTGAGGCCATCGTAAAAATTGCGAGTTTCCTTTTTACCGGTGGCTTCATTCGTGAATTCCTTGGTCCCTTCTGCAAGTCCGACGAAATTAGCGACTGTCTTGGGCGCTTCCTTCTCGAGTAATTTCACCACAATATTTCCTTGCGATGTTTCAAAAATTGCGTATGTTCCTGCTTCGCGAGCCATTCAGTTCTCCTTGATGATTGCTGCTCGATCGATGTTACACGACCTTGTTGTGCAACTGATAGCCTGGAAATGACTGGAATTGATCAGCTAGTCCAGCCCTTCAACTTTCTCAATTCCGTGATATGCGCGGTGTGATGACGTCCATGCCACGCATAAAGGAACAGCATCCAATCGAGCGTTCGCACGCCATGTTCCGGATGACGGAACGTTTTAGCAAAACTTTCCTCTTTCAGCGAGCTCAATAGCCGCACCCAGCGGTCATGTAATGACTCGAGCAATGAAATGGAAATCTCTATCGGCGCGTGAGCGGCATCCTCGAGGTTGGCCCACGCCCCCTCGTCATAGGGCTTGATGGTCGGCTCTGCTTCCGTAAGCGCGAGTCTCCAGCGAATATATGCATTGATGTGGCTGTCTGATAGATGATGAACGACTTGTCGGACCGTCCATCCTTGGTCGCGATAGGGCGTTTCCAACTGTGCGTCCGTCAGACCTTTTACTGCCGCTCGCACTTCCCCGGGGGACGCCGCAATGATCGCTATGGCGTTTGCGCGCATTTCAGATGTTACGTCTTTTGGGGGTGGTGAGTATTTCCCAATGGGATAACGGGGATCCATCGTCGCCTCCTCGGTGAGAGCCTAAAATGACTCTAAACGAATCAGACAGAAATGCCTATCAGCTAGCGTAGGGGGACATCTCCAAATTGGATGCTTGAATCAGCTCACTTCTCACGCTGCCGTCCAGGCGTATTCAGGACACTTTATCGAGGCTTCGGCTCATCAGTTTTGCCGCGATGGCTAGTAACAAGAAGAGCTCCGCCGCGCGATGAAACGTATTGTAGGAAATGCTTGCACCATTTGCAGGCACGATATTCGGCCAAACTCCGATTGCGGCGAGCCCACGAAAGAGCATCGTCATCAGCACGCATCCGATTCCCAGCCAGTAGCTCGCGACAGCCAGCTTCTTATCCACGCCACACCTCCAAATTGATTTTTTCAGCAAACGACTCTGGGTGAACGCTACGCCCGGTTGTCCGACCAGTCAAGCAAGCCGGGCCTGGTGCGTTACCTCTTTTGCCACGCACCACCGAACTGGTGTTCTTGCGGGACGGTGCTACAATCTTCGTTCGCTCTTTTGCCGGTGTAACCTTAGGCGCAAACAGGAATCAAATTCAGGAGCCACTGTTCATGTACAACATCGTCATTATCGGAAGCGGCTGCGCCGGTTTGACCGCCGCAATCTACGCGGCCCGGGCGAATCTGAAGCCAATGGTACTCGAAGGTCATGAACCGGGTGGTCAACTCTCACTGACAACCCACGTTGAGAATTTCCCCGGGTTCCCGGAAGGGATTATGGGGCCGGAACTTATCGAGAACATGCGAAAGCAGGCAGAGAAATTCGGAACGGAATTCAAGGCCGGCACTGTAACCGAAGTTGATCTGTCGAAGCGTCCCTTCAAGGTTACTGCAGGCAAGGATGTCTATGAAACGCGAGCCCTGATCGTTTCTGCGGGGGCATCGGCACGGCTTCTGGGCTTGAAGGGCGAACGCGAGCTGATCGGGCATGGTGTTTCGACCTGTGCGACCTGTGACGGTTACTTTTTCCGCGGCAAACCGATCGCCGTGGTTGGAGGTGGAGACTCGGCGATGGAAGAAGCCAATTTTCTCTCTCGCTATGCCAGCCGGGTCTATTTAATTCACCGCCGGGACGAATTCCGCGCTTCCAAGATCATGATCGATCGTGCTCGCGCAAATCCCAAAGTCGAATTCGTCACTCCTTATGTTGTCGACGAAATTCTCGCCCCCGAGAAATTGGTCTCCGGCGTTCGCGTCAAGCATTCCGTTTCTGGTGAATCCAGAAACATAGACCTCGACGGAATTTTCGTCGCCATCGGGCACGATCCGAACTCCGCCGCGTTCCGCGGAAAACTGGAAATGGATCAGAACGGCTATCTCATTCCTCGCCATGGGAGTCTTACTGCGGTGCCAGGGGTGTTCATCGCGGGCGATGTGCAGGACCATCGTTATCGCCAGGCTGTAACCGCCGCAGGTTCGGGCTGCATGGCTGCTCTCGACGCCGAAAAGTTCCTGGACGAACACAAAGACTAGCCCGCCACTGGCCACTTTCCTGAACTCAGTGCATAATTAATTTGTCCATGCTCCGTTCGACTCTTCTTAAACTTTCAGACAGCCCTGGATTCGCCAACTGGGTCACCTCCAACGCCACGACCCGCAGAATGGCGATGCGCTTTGTGGCAGGTGAGACGCTCAACGATGCTGTGGAAGCGGCTCGTACCGTTAACAAGCTGGGCATGTCGGCCACACTCGATTTCCTGGGCGAGAACGTCAGCACAACGTCTGATGCGCAGAGAGCTCGTGATGCCTATCTCAATATTTTCGATCGAATCGCACTGGAAAAGCTGAATGCCAACGTCTCCTGCAAGTTGACGCAACTGGGCCTTGACCTCAGCGTTGAGTTTTGCGAAGGAATGGTGCTATCAATCGCTGAGCGCGCGCTCGCTTACGAAAGTTTTCTGCGGATCGACATGGAAAGCTCGGTTTATACGCAGCGCACTGTGGAGTTGGTGAAGCGCGTTCGCGCCCAATCGCCTGCTGTCGGCGCTGTCATTCAGGCCTATCTTTATCGCAGTGAACCAGACGTTCAGGATTTGTTGTCCTATGGCTGCCGCGTTCGTCTCTGCAAAGGCGCGTACAAGGAACCGGCGGAAGTCGCATATCCCAGCAAGTCCGATGTCGATGCCAACTATGTCAAGTTGATGCGGTTGTTGCTCACCAGTGGTTTTTATCACGGGATCGCCACGCACGATCCGCGCATGATCGCCGAAACAATTCGCTGGGCCGCAGAAAAGAAAGTGGCCAAGGATGAATTCGAGTTTCAGATGCTTTACGGCGTTCGCACGGACCTGCAACGCCAGTTGGTGAAAGACGGCTTTAACTTGCGAATCTATATCCCCTACGGGCGCGATTGGTTCCCGTACTTCATGCGCAGACTGGCAGAGCGGCCTGCCAATCTTTCCTTCTTCGTGCGTAATTTCCTTCGTTCGCCATCTTAAGCGGGTGCGGCAATTATTACCCTAGCACCTCTCCTGGCTTTAGCGCGTGAATCTGCAGCCCTTCGATATCTTTACATTCCTCCTCAAGCCCTTCTGGCGTCCCGGTAAGAGCGGGGAATGTTCCGTAGTGCATCGGAATCACATGTTTGACGCCCAGATACCTGATGGCGTAGGAGGCCTCACGTGGCCCCATTGTGTATACATCGCCGATCGGTAAACACGCGATACCGGGTTTATACAATTCCCCGATCAATCTCATATCTCCAAACAACGCGGTATCTCCTGCGTGATAGAGATTTACACCCCCCGGTAAACGTACGATGTAGCCTCCGGCTTCTCCCCCGTAAATCCTGGTGCCGCCGTCGTCAATGGAATTGGAGTGGAAGGCGTTGGTCATGGTGATATCGAATTCGCCTACTCTCTGTGAGCCGCCCTTATTCCCCGGCAGATTCTCAGCGCCGGTCTTTTTCGACTCCAGCCACAAATAAGTCTCAAACGTGCTGACCACTTTCGGCTTGAACTGTTTGGAAAGCGTGATCAGGTCGCCCATGTGATCGGTATGTCCATGTGTCAAAAAAATGGCGTCCAGGCGCTGTATCTTTTTCTTGCCCTCGGGACATTTCGGATTGGTCTGTACCCATGGATCGATCAGCGCAAAGTGTCCAGTGGGAGTCGTCAGCCCAAAGGTGCTGTGGCCGAAGTACGTGATCTTGTTTCCTTTCAGATCCAGCATTGTTCACCTCGAACATTTGATTCACTTCCGACCTTCCAGTCCGCATTACGGTCTGGATAAAAGCATGCGTATTGCCGCGTCATACTTCTCGCGGCTGCCAGCGCCCACAAAATTCCCAACCTGTGTCCCGTCTTTCGCATAGAAAAACGAGGCGGGGATCGAGCCGTTCCAGCCCGGCAAAACAGCTTGCACGAAGGCATCTTCGCCGCCCTGTTTTTTTCTGTAGTTTGGAAAGACCGGCTTGTAACGGGCGAGAAAGCGACGCATCAGAATCAGATCTCCATCCTGATCGAGATCCACGCCTACCACTTTCAGTCCCTCAGGTGCGTACTGTTTTGCCAGTTCATTGAGCATGGGATATTCATCGCGACAAGGCTCACACCATGTCGCCCAGAATGTCACCAGCAAGGGTTTGCCTCTGTATTGGGCTACCAGTTTTGCGTAGCCCGCAGCGTCAATTAGTTCCGGGTCCTTCGGTGTTTTTGTCGGTATAGTCGATTGCGCAACTGCGAGCGTTGCCGCCATGACGAGCAAAGCGACCGCCAAAGATAAGTTTAGCCTCATGAGCATTCCTCTCCTTTATTCTAAGCGTTGACGGTCCGGTTGAGAATCTGTCCGGTCCTGCGTAAAATAGCTGGAGAAGTGCGAGCCACTCCAGAGCCGTGGTATGGTAGCTTGTGCCCTCGAGTTTTGCTGCAGCCCATGTGGGCTGCCCCTTAAAAGGAGATTTTGATGGCTTACGTAATCGCCGAACCCTGTGTGAATACCAAGGACACTGCATGCGTTGACGTATGTCCTGTTGACTGCATCCATCCGCGCAAAGATGAGTCGCAATATGAGACAGAGACCATGCTATACATCAATCCTGTCGAATGCATCGATTGTGGAGCTTGCGTCCCGGTGTGTCCGGTGACCGCTATTTTTGCTCTCGAGGATCTGCCGGAGAAGTGGCAGGCATTCACCGCCAAGAACGCCGAGTGGTACGAGAAGAAGTAACTCGAATTGGATTGCCACGCGTTTCGGGTTCGAAGAACGCCTCGGAATTTCTCGAGGCGTTTTTTTTGGGCAGTGAATTATCGGTGATTGGGGCACCGGACGGCCTTTTCGCCGGCAACCCCATCCTATAGGCTAACCTCGTCGTTTTGGGAGTTCATCTTGCGCTTAACGCTTGCCCGGTTTGTCGTGGTTCTGATGATCGCTCCCTGTCTTGTTCTGCCGGCCATGGCGCAGCAAGCGTCAGCTCCCAAACCAGCGCAGCATGCAGCTTCCCATCTTCCAGGGTTGGCCGGTACATACGCGGGTACACTTCAAGCCGGTGATGCACAGCTTCACCTGGTCCTTCACCTCAGTCAATATCCGGATGGCACCTTCCGCGCTTCGCTAGACAGTCTTGACCAGGCCGTTTTTGCCATCGAAGCCTCCCACGTTGCGAAATCTGAATCGAAGGTGAGTCTCGATGTCGCTTCCGTTGGCGCGCATTTTGAAGGAAAAATTTCTCCGGACCATCAGACAATCGAGGGCACCTGGACGCAGGGAAACGCCGCACTCCCCCTCGTTTTCCACCGCCGTGCTACCAGTTCCGCGTCCCGAGCCAAGGACGCGATTTTCCCAGTGGAAGGGAACTGGCAAAGCGCGCTCGAAACGCATGGAATGCGTCTTCGTTTTCAGTTGCATGTATCTCATGACACCGAGCGGGAGCTGGTCGCTGCGCTCGACAGTCTCGATCAAGGTGTGAGCGGTTTACCCGCAGCCAACGTCAGTCTCGAAGAAACGTACTTTTACTTTGAGATTCCAGCCGTAAGTGGGCACTTCGAAGGTAAATTCGATGCTGCCAAAAACACGCTGAGCGGCAGATGGACGCAAACCGGGGCCGAACAGGATTTGGTCTTCCACCGTTCTGACGAACCCTTGCCCTTGGTTCGGCCGCAAACTCCTGCGTATCCCTATCCCTACCTCGAGGAAACGGTCTCCTTCCCCAACCCTTCGGCAAACGTTGAACTTGCTGGCACAATTACGCTGCCCAAAGGACCGGGGCCCTTTCCCGCGACGATCCTGATCGCCGGTTCGGGACCGCACGACCGTGATGAATCGATGTCAGGCCACAAGCCGTTCCTCATTCTCGCGGACTATCTGACGCGGAAGGGGATTGCCGTTCTTCGGTACGACAAGCGAGGGATAGGTGCCTCTACTGGCTCGGTCGACAAAGCGACCACTCTTGATTTTGCGGCCGATGCCCAAGCGGCAATCACATATCTGAAGACACGGAAGGACATTGACCTTAAGAGAATCGGGCTGATTGGACACAGCGAAGGCGCGATGATTGCTTCCTATGTTGCTAACCATTCACAGGACGTGGTTTGGGTCGTTCTGCTGGCCCCTCCGGCCACCAAAGGCGAAGATACGCTGATGAATCAATCGGGATTGATCGGCGAAGTTGGCGGTTTGTCCGAGCCGCAGGTGCTCGCCAGCCTGACTTTCGACCATCAGGCCTACGAAATTGTGCGCGCTGAAAAAGATCCGGCTGCGATGACTGAAAAGCTGAAACAGTTGGTAAAAGATTCAGGGATGGATGCCGCGCTGCCCCCCGCGGCGCTGGAAACGCAATTGCGCATGTTGACTTCTCCGTGGTTCAGATTCTTTCTCGATTACGATCCGCTGCCTGTTCTAGAGGCTCTAAAGACGCCCGCTCTCGCTCTGTATGGCCAGAAGGATTTGCAAGTCCCGCCGAAGTTTAATCTGCAATTGACGAGGAAAGCCCTGACGGACGCAGGTAACGTGGATTTTGATGTTCGCGAACTGCCAGATTTAAATCACTATTTCCAGCACGCTTACTCCGGTTCGCCCGCTGAATATGAAGCGATCGAAGAGACGTTTTCCCCGGGTGCCATGCTCGTGATTTCCGACTGGATATTGCCCAGAACAGGCATCTCGAAGAATCTCTGAATCTAGCTTCATATTTTTCCGATCGCGGACCCATCCTCCCGCCTCACTCGCGGTATTATGGTATGTGAGTCCCAAGCCACTATCTGCGCAACCATTTCATCTCGTTCTGATCGTCCATGCGCACCAGCCCACCGGCAATTTTGAATCTGTGTTTGAAAGCTCCTACCAAAATTCGTATGAGCGCTTCCTTTCGCTCGTCGAAGCGCATCCCGGCATTCGCCTGGCCATCCATTACTCCGGCCCCCTTTTCTTGTGGATAGAAAAAAATCATCCCCAGTATTTCGACCGTCTGCGTACTCTCGTTGGATCCGGCCAGGTCGAGCTTGTGGGAGGCGGTTTCTATGAACCGATCTTGATCGCCATCCCTCGCGTCGATCAGGCAGAGCAAATCAAACGGCTCGCAGATTACATTGAGAAGCATTTCAAAAAGCGACCAACGGGCGCTTGGCTTGCTGAACGTGTTTGGGAACCCCAACTTCCTTCCTCGCTTGCGACCTCCGGCGTCACCTATACTCTGGTCGATGATCTGCCTTTTCTGGCAGCCGGCTTTGATCCCGATGAGTTGTTCGGCCCGTACATTGCCGAGGATTGTGGCCAGTCCGTCTGGCTTTTTCCTGGTCTAAAAGAACTTCGTTATCTGATTCCGTTCCGCAAGCCCCAGGAAACGATCGATTTCCTGAAAAATGCCGCACAGCTTCATCCAGGTGGAATCGCTGCTTTTGGCGATGATATGGAAAAATTTGGCGTCTGGCCGGGCACGCTGCAACACTGCTACGGAGATGGCTGGCTTGAAGAGTTTTTCACCCTGCTCGAAGGGAACGCCTCGTGGCTGAAAATGTCGACTCCGAGCGAATACCTCAGTTCGCATGTCCCGCTCGGCCGCGCTGATTTACCTTCCGCCTCATACACGGAAATGATGGAGTGGGTACTCCCTACCGCGAACCGGCAGCGCTACTATGCCATGAAAAAAGAGTTCAGTTCCCGCCCGGATGTTCTTTCCTTATTTCGAGGAGGACCGTGGCGTGCATTCCTTCGCAAATACTCGGAAGCGAATCTGCTCCATAAGAAAATGTTGCGCGTCTCCGCCTGCGTCGCTTCGATCCCGGCCCGGCGGTCTCAACCGGGGCACACCTCGCAGGTTCAGCATGCGTCTGATTACCTGCTCCGCGCGCAGGGCAATGACGCTTACTGGCATGGTGTGTTTGGCGGGCTGTATGCCCCGCATCTTCGTACAGAAGTCTGGCGAAATCTAGTTCGCGCAGAAACTCTTGCTGACCAATTGACGCCGGGCGCGATGCACCCGCGAGTGGAGCTTCTCGATTACGACGCGGATGGCACCCCAGAAGTCCTCTTCACGGCTCCCGAATATCAAGCACTCTTAAAGCCTTCCGACGGTGCAACGCTGGCCGCACTGGACTTTCGAACAACTGCTTCCACAATTATTAACTCCATCTCACGCCGCCCGGAGTCCTACCACTCGCGCCTGCGAGAAGATGCGAACGCCGGGGCACACTCCGGAGCAGTATCAATCCACGATCAAGTTTCCGCGAAGGAGCCTGATCTCGATAGATTTATCCGCTACGATAAATATCCCCGCCACTCCTTCCGCGTTCTTGTCTTTGATGCTGCCCGGGCCTCTACTGCATATGATTTGCTGCAACTGGGCGAGAACAGGACTATTGCTTGCGGTGCTTTCGCACTGAACCATTCCTCGGCTACCGATGCAAAGTTGACTCTCGAGAGTGAACTCCCTGAATGGTCCATCGACCCGGAGAATCCTCCTTCGCTTAAAATTGAAAAGCTGTTTTCTTTCGGTCCTACGCCACAAGGGTGCGAGATTAGCTGCGACCTGATTCTCACGGTTTCCCGGTTGTTGTCCCGAAATTGCTGTGTGAGTATCGAATCGGTCGTCAATTTTCTTGCGCCGCTCGACGAGGATCGATTCATTGAAACCAAGGACTTCCGGCACAATTTGCGTTTCACCGGTGCACTCCCCGGTCCCATCCTTCATCTGGAAGACGGCTGGCAACGGATTCGCCTGACGCTACACGCTCCGAATTCCGCCGAGTATTGGATCGCCCCAATCGAGACCGTTTCCGAATCCGAAACTGGTTTTGAACGTGTCTATCAAGGGTCGCAAATTCTTGCCATCTGGCGCCCCGATTTTACTTCCGAACCGTCTTTCTCCTGCCGTCTGCTTTGCCGCCTGGAAGCATTCTGAATTCTTCTTAAAACAAAAAAGGCGCCATGCCGGCGCCTATCTTGCAGGTGAATCTACTCCGGGTCAGGGTGTGATTCCCAAAAGCTGTTTCAGCTTCGCGAGTCCTTCTTTCAGCCCGGGTACCTTGTTCATCGCATCCGCGATGTTTCCCCGCTTGTACGCAGCCATCGTATCGGCATAGCTCTGTTTCAGCTGCTCGTATTGTGCCCTTGCCTCATCCATTTGGTCCTGATCCACCCCTTTTGGCAGCTTTCCATTCTTTTTATAAGCGTCAAGCTTGGCTTGCACCTCGCTCATCGTTTTCGGTACGGACTGGTTCAGGCTATTCCAGCTGTTGGTCCACTCTTCCTTTTTTGCCGATGCCAGAGACAGCGCATCCTTGGCCTTCTGCGTGGCTTCTTTTGCACTCGTCAGCGCTGCGCTGTAATCTCCTTTCGCCAGCGAATCCTTTGCGGACTGAAGCGCGTCCTGAGCCGCTTTTGTCTGGTCCGGTACATATTTTTGTGCCGCCTCGGTCGCCGCATTAATTGCCGTTTGTGTCGCGTTTATTGCCGCTTCTGTGGCCTCGCGCTGTGCGTTTCCGCATCCTCCAAGCAGCACGATTCCGAGGAAGCATGCCGATAAAGTTGCATTCCGTTTCATGAATTGATCTTCCCTTTCAGATGCTCTCCGAAAAACAAGAGCCCTGGTTAAGTTCCATCTTGCAGGATGACAGAGGCGGAGATTTTACTGAAATCAGAAGTTTGCCTTTTCGGCATACGAGAGGATACTCTGAGAACCGAATCGAGGGAAGTAAATTACACAGTGCCCAAAAAGCTGATCGCCCTCCTCGCCTCTCTCACATCGATTCTCGTCGTTGCATTTCTTTGCCGCTTCGCTTTCGTGATTTACGAGGGAAGACAAGTTCCGCGAGAGGTGCTCGCTTCGGTCCCCTTTGAAAATGAAGCCGGTAGTGTTGCCAAGGCTCTCGCGCAGGGCGATGGTTTTTGCTGTTTGTTCCGCCAACCGACCGGACCGACCGCCTGGTTGGCTCCCGTCTATCCTGTGATCCTCGCAGGTATTTTCAAGGCATCCGGAGTTTTCACAGCAAATTCCTTCTACATCGCGGCCATCCTGAATTGCATTTTTTCTGCGCTGGTCGCGATTCCCGTGTATTTAGTGGGACAGCGCGTAGGCGGCCTATTCTGCGGTGCTCTGGCTGGCTGGATCTGGGCGTGTTTTCCAAGCGGAATTATCATGCCGTTTGAATGGATCTGGGATACCTCCTTATCTGCTCTGTTTGCGGCAATCTTGCTCTGGGCGACGCTGGAGGTAGCCCTGGATTTGCAAGCGCGGTCCGCAGCGGCCTACGGTTTGCTCTGGGGATTCTCTTTGCTCGTGAATCCTGCACTCGGGTCCGTCCTGCCTTTTTTTCTCGGATGGATTCTTTACTGCCAATGGAAGCGTGGGACGTTCAAGCCCAAACTGTTTTTCCTTATCGTCTCTCTGGCGATACTTGTTTGCCTGCCGTGGACCCTGCGCAATGCAGTTCAGTTTCATCGGCTCATCCCTTTGCGTTCTAATTTTCCCTTTGAATTGTGGATGGGCAACAACGAAATCTATGACGAGCATTCGCGTGAAGTGAACCGCATCACCCGCTACGAGCAAGTCCGTCTCTATGGGCAGATGGGCGAAACGGCCTTCCTCGCCAGCAAAGGCCAGAAGGCCATGCTATTCATTAAGATGCATCCTGGACTGTCTTTGCGTCTGGCTGGCCGCCGGCTAACGGCTACCTGGCTGGGAACCAACAATCCATGGCGCGATTTTTTTCTGACGGACTCCATCTTCGCGAGATTCATTTTGTTCTGGAACGCAGTCACACTGATCGGCATTCAGGGGGCGTTTGTGTGTCTGTGGATAACGCGCAACCAATTCGCGTTTCCACTGACAATGTTCCTAGTTGTTTTTCCGATGGTCTACTACGTCACGCAGACTTCACTACGTCTACGTCATCCATGCGACCCCGTAATAGCGATCCTATTGGCCTTTGTCATCTCTGTTCGATCAGCCAAGAGTCTTGCCTGAAACCGGTGCTGGCCTGCCGTTTACCAAACTTTGCAGATCTTCGCGTCCAGCTTGGTCATCGGTTGTCCGGCCTTGCAACCAAAGGCCTTTGTGAAATCCGGCATATTGACGACGACGCCGTTAATTCGATACTGCGGAGGTGAATGGGGGTCAGTCGTTGCGTTCATGCGCAATTGTTCGGGCCGTTCGTTGGCACAAGCCCACTGCGCAAATCCAACAAAGAACCTCTGCTCGGGTGTGAACCCATCCACAGGTTGCAGTTTGCCGCCCTCGGTCGCACCACGCCATGCGATATAGGCCAGGATTTCGCCCCCCAAATCCGCGACGTCTTCGCCTAGTGTCAGGCGACTGTTGATCTTGATGTCGTCCACGATGACGTATTGTGCATATTGATCGGCCACACAGGTTGTGCGTGCGTCAAATTTCTCGCGGTCTTCCTTAGACCACCAATTTCGCAGATTTCCATTCGCGTCAAACTGGCTGCCTTCGTCATCGAATCCGTGCGTCAATTCATGTCCAATCGTACCGCCGGTGTCCCCGTAGTTAGGCGCAGCATCCATTTTTGAATCAAAGAGCGGTGGCTGCAGAACGCCAGCGGGAAAGTTGATGTCGTTCATTTGCGGGTCGTATCCAGCGTTCACCGTTGGCGGTGTCATATCCCACTCTCCGCGGTCGACGGGCCTGCCAATCTTGTCGATACGACGTTTGTGCTCGAACTGGTTTGCTCGTTTGATATTTCCGGCGAAATCATCTCGCTCGATCGTCAAAGAACTGTAGTCCCTCCATCTGTCGGGATAGCCGATTTTGTTCCGGATGCCGTGTAATTTGACCAGTGCCTGCTGTTTGGTTTCCGGACTCATCCAATCGAGCTGCTGAATTCGCTGCGCCATGGCCGTTTCGATTCGCTGGGTCATGTCGAGAGCCTCCTTCTTCATTTCAGGAGAGAACACTTTGGCCACGTACACCTGGCCCAAAGCTTCTCCCAGGTTGCGGTCGGTGTATGCCACGCAGCGCTTCCACCGGGGCTGCTGTTCCTTGGCGCCCCGCAGATATTGTCGGTAGAAGTCGAAATCTTCATTCACAAAAGCCGAGGAAAGATACGGCGCTGAGGAATTCACGACATGAAACCTCAGGTACTTTTTCCAGTTGTCGAGTGGTTCGCCCGCTAGCAACCGATTTGCTTCCTTGAAAAACTCTGGCGAGTTCACGTTCACTGTCTTGAATTCCGGATACGGTACCGCAGCGTAATACGCTTTCCAATCCAGACGTGGCGCCAGTTTGTCCAGTTCAGAAACGGTCATCGGATGTTTCATTTTGTAAGGGTCGCGCCGTTCCACGCGCGTCATTGAAGCCTTTGCCAGCAATAATTCCAGTTTGTACACGGTGTCGGCATTTGCTTTTGCGGCCTCGGGTGTGTCGCCAGCGAGTTCGAATATTTTTTGTATGTGTTGTACGTACCGGTCACGAATCTCTTTCGATTTGTCATCTTCCTTCGTATAGTAGTCGCGATCCGGGAGCCCCAGACCGCCCTGGTCTAGTTCCGCAATCACCTGCTCGGAATTATCGAGATCTTGCATCGACCCCGATCGGAACACTAGGGCCCCACCATAGGAAAGTTGCAGCCGTGCCAGGAGCGGCGCAAGTGCTCCTGTGTCTTTTAGCGCTTCAATGTCAGCCAGATCCTTCCGCAAGGAGGACAGTCCCTGTTTTTCAATGATGGATTCGTCCATGCATGACGCATAGAAAGCGCCGGTTTTTTGCACGGCGGCATTGCCCGAATCTTCAGTGGCTGCCGCCTGTTCCAGCATCCCGCGCAAAAAGTTCAGATTGTCCTGGTACAACTTGCTGTAGACATCCCATGACGTCTGATCTGGCGGAATGGGATTGTTGCGTTGCCAGCCTCCGCAGGCGTAGTGATAAAAATCTACGCACGGGTCCACAGACCGGTCCATCGAAGCTGGATTCAGGCTCGGGAAATACGGCAGTACCGGATTATCGATTTGTGCTGTTTGCGGCAGGCTTTGCGCATCCGTGCCGAGAATAGGAAAAATGACCAGCAAGAACAGCCGCACGAAATTTCGATTCATAAATACTCCGAGTCAGGACGTGGGTGAATGGCAAGTGCAAAAGTATGGTACCTAACTTACCCTATTCCCGCATGTTTATCTCGCGGTCCTCATTGCCAACTTGCCGCTGGTCTCAGGTGTTTGTTAGAGTCAAATTTGCTTACCGGAGCCCGCGAATGCCTATTTCGAAAGAACTCCTTGCCATTCTGGTTTGTCCGCTTTGCCGCGCGCCAGTGCAGCTTCTGCCGGATGAATCTGGTTTGAAATGCCAGGTCTGTAAACGCGTTTATCCCGTGCGCGACGATATTCCGGTCATGTTGCCGGAGGAAGCTGTCATCTCATCGGAATGAAAGTCTTGCGGGAAGACCTTTGATGAAATCCAAGTTCGCAAATTATGTCCCACGATTGCTCCGGCTTATTCCCAAGTTCCACAAAATGCGCATCGGCGTCTTGGGCGATCTCATGCTCGACCGCTACCTTTGGGGAACAGCCAATCGGCTTTCGCCCGAAGCGGCCGTTCCTGTCATTGATTTCGTTTCACAGACCGATTGTCTTGGCGGCGCCGGGAACGTCGCGGCGAACCTGCAGGGTCTTGGAGCGCAAGTCGAGGTATTCGGGGTCATCGGCGCAGGGAGGTCCGGTTCGAAAACGTACGATGATGACGCCGGCCGTGTTCTGCGTGCGTGTTTCCGGGCTTCGGGGATTGGACAACGTGGATTGCTCTCCGATCATCGTCGTCTAACGACGATCAAGACTCGCGTAATCGCTCGTCATCAGCAGATCGTTCGTATTGACCAGGAGCGCCGTGATCCGCTCGTCCCTGAAACCGAAGAAAGCCTCTTTCGGGCTCTGCTTGCGTCCCTCAAGAAACTGGATGCACTGATCCTCTCAGACTATGACAAAGGCTTGATCACTGACGCCCTTGTCGATCGCGTTCTTAACGCTTGTCATCAAAACGAAATTTCAGTCTTCGTGAAGCCGAAGACTTCCCGCCTTTGCGCGTATCGTGGCGCACGCGCGATCGTTTGCAATGCCAAGGAGGCTGCAAACTACGTGATGCGTCCTTTAAAGAATGAGAAATCCATCGTCGAAGCTGGGCACGCTCTATTGGCGCATTTTGGCTGTGCTGCGGCAATCATCACTCGTGGCGAACAGGGTATGAGCATTTTTGAGGAAGGATCCTCCGGCGAGCTGCACATCCCCGCTACGAGTTTTGAAATTTCTTACGCGCGCGTAGGACAACCTGGGTTGTCACGCGAAGCCGCTGGGCGACAGGTTTTCGATGTCACTGGCGCAGGTGATACTGTTCTGAGTGTTCTTTCTCTGGCCGCGGCAGCAGGCGCATCAATTCAGGATGCCGCTATTCTGGCAAACACTGCCGCCGGAGTCGTTGTGGGGAAGCTCGGCACAGCCGGTTTGAGCCGCGAGGAACTCAAAACTGCACTGGAGGATATTTATTCCCGCTAAATCCTTCAATTCGTTTATGGCGGAAAACTGAACGACTTGTCCGAGGGCTGCACCCATAGCGGAACAAGTTTCGTCTTCCGGCTTTTATCTGCGTCGGAAGATGAAGGGAACGGCGCAAACGGGCTAATGGCTACCGTGACTTCGATCGATGTGCTTTTGTCCGGTGCCTTTGCACTTATGATCTTGTAGCTTTTGATTGGACCGTAATATCCTTGAGGTCCCCAATCCGCCAGGAAATCGCTCATTTTGTAGTTTGCAGAAGGTTTCCACAAGCCATACGCCTTGTCCGTATCCCCTGCTACGAGAGTATCGAAAAATTGTGACGTCGCTTTTTTCTCCGGATAATACCGGAACGTAAAATAGAGGGCTGCTGCAATCGAAATCAGCAGCACCACTGCTGTGATCGGCAGGGCCTTTGATTTATGTGGTTTATCTACGGGGGGCTCAAGTAGTGACATGCCAAGGTCTCCGGCTGGCGGCTTTCTGAAGTTTCAAGACTCAGTTGCGCGAGCATACAAACTCTAACAAGACAAGCTTGTTGTCGCAAACCTCTATTCATTCGACGCCATCCGACGTCCAGAAGTTCCCGAGCGCTCTGGAAATGCGGTTGATGTTCAAAGGGTACGGAAGAAGTGGTCAGCCCGCCAGCGCCCCACCGGAACCTTCAGGTAGTTCGATCGCATATTTCGTGTGTAATTTTTCTCGATGCATTTCAAACGCCAGTTCGATTAGCTTGTCCACCAGCTCTTTGAAAGGGACGCCCGTTGCTTCCCACAATTTCGGGTACATGCTGATTGAAGTGAAGCCGGGAATCGTGTTCACTTCATTCAAATATAATTTGTTGCCTTTTTTCTCGAGGAAGAAATCGATCCGTGCCATGCCAGCGAGTTCCAATGTTCGAAACGCGTCAACTGCCAGGCCCTGCACCTTCTTGATCTGCACAGGTTTTAGATTCGCCGGAATGAGCAACTGTGTTCCTTCTTCCAGATATTTTGCTGCGTAATCGTAAAACTCACGATGCGGCACGATCTCGCCGGGAATCGAAGCTTTCGGGTCATGATTGCCAAGGACCGCCACTTCAATTTCCCTTGCTGTAACTGCTTTCTCCACCAAAATCTTCATTCCATATTCGGCCGCAAAATCCAATGCCGGTCCGAGTTCCTCGGCATTGTGTACCTTCGTCATCCCTACTGAGGATCCCAGCGTGGCCGGTTTCACAAATACCGGATACGGAAATTTGGATTCAATCGAGGCCTTGATTGTCAGAGGATCCTTGTCCCACTGCCGACGATAAACGGTACTCCAGGGAACCACCGGAATTCCCGCATCCTGACAAAGGCGCTTTGAAATATCCTTATCCATACCGATCGCGGATCCCAGTACGCCTGCGCCTACGTACGGCAGCCCCGACAGTTCGAGCATTCCCTGAATCGTGCCATCTTCTCCAAATGTTCCGTGCATCACAGGGAAGATCACATCAAACCGTTGCGCGCCCGCCCCGCGATCCAGGGGCATCAGCGCGGCCTCGGTCGGATCTGCTGCCAGCATCACACGCCGGCCAGATTTCAGAATGTCGGGGAGCGATCTGGCAGCGCCCTCTCCCATTAGCCAGTGTCCGTCCTTCGTAATGCCAATAGGCACAGGTTCATACTTATCCGGATCCATCCCGCGAATGACGGACGCCGCTGATGCCAGCGACACCTCATGTTCGCCGGAGCGCCCTCCGAATAGAACTCCTACGCGTAGCCGTTTCTTTTTATCTGGGGTCACAAATCGTTCTCATTCTGCCAGGCACGAGCGCAAAAAACCTTTGATAATCAGTTATAAAGGAGAACAGCAAAAATTGCGAAACAGACTCTGGCTGCCGTTGCGGAAACGGCAACGGAGGGGTTGAGAAGTCAGATTGTGGCCGGAAATGGATAAAGGAAATTCCGTTTCAATCGAGTTCCGAATGTCCTTGATCGCGATCCTGCTGTTCTACAAGATCTTCTTCCCTAAACCAGACAATACCAGCTCCACCCCAAGCAACGCCGTCCGGTTATGTTCATCGATTACGGGATTAATTTCTACAATCTCTAATGACACCATACTGTCGCTATCTGCGATCATCTCCATCGCCAGATGCGCTTCACGGTACGTCACTCCACCACGCACGGGTGTACCCACTCCCGGAGCATCAGACGGATCGACAAAATCCATATCCAGGCTTACGCCAATGCCATCGGTATCATCCATTGCGTACTTCAACGCATCAGACATGACTTCGCGCATTCCACGTTCGTCGATGTCTCTCATCGTGAATACGTGTACGCCAGACTTCTTTACGAGTTTACGTTCCTGTGCGTCCAAATCACGGATCCCCACCAGCACAATATTCTGTGGCTCAATCTTCGGCTGAAATCCCAAGTAGATCGACAAGCTCAGTCGCGCCATACCCCATAATCGCCGCGAGCGGCATTCCGTGCACATTTCCAGAAGGTGAGGAATCCGGCGTGTTCATGTCTCCGTGCGCGTCCAGCCAGAGATAGCCGATCTGCTTTTTCTCTTTGCGGAAATGTGCGGATACACCTGAAGCCGCTCCGGCAGCGATGGAATGATCGCCACCCAAGATCAGCGGCAAAAATCCATCTTCCAATGATTTCCTGGTTGCTTCTGCCAAGTCCTTGCATGCTTCAGCGATTTCTTCCAGGTACTTCGCGCGCTTCTCGCCGATGGGCATTTCTTCGGGCTGCTTCACCGAAATGTTGCCCATGTCTTCCACCTGATAGTTCAGTTGCTTGATTCTCGAGTGCAATCCTGCAACGCGCAGAGCCGAAGGTCCCATGTCCACGCCGCGCCTGCTCGCTCCGAGGTCCATAGGCACGCCGATGATTCTAATTTTCTTGCTCATAAGAAAATATCCTGTGTCGGTTGAGTCTGTCCCTGGAGAGATGACGTGGCCAGACTGATCCGTTTCCGTGGCCTTGGGCACTTCGATCTAGGGAGCTTGGCTAGCTGTCCTTGTTAAGGATATACCCGATAAATCATCCGGGGGAAGGGGATCACCTCGCGAATGTGCTCGGTTCCGCAGATCCAGGCCACTGTGCGCTCCAGACCCATCCCAAAGCCCGAGTGCGGCACGCTGCCATAGCGTCGCAAATCCAGGTACCACTGGAACGACTCGACCGGCAAGTTGTTTTCTTTCAATCGTTTAACCAGCAGGTCGTAGTCATGGATGCGCTGACTGCCACCTATTATTTCGCCATACCCTTCCGGCGCGAGCATATCGAAGGCGAGTGCCAGGTCGGGACGCAAAGCGTCTGGCTGCATATAAAACGCCTTAATTGCCGACGGATAGTGATGCACGATGAGCGGCCGGTCGTACTCGCTTGAAATGATCGTCTCTTCGTCCCCGCCGAAATCGTCGCCAAATTTTGCCGGGTTGCCTCGCTTCTGCAGTACGGTGACCGCGTCCTCGTAGGTAATCCGCGGAAATGGCGCTTTGATATTTTCCAATCGTTTGACATCGCGCTTTAGCATTTCCAGTTCGCGTGACCTATTTTTGACGACACTCTGTACGATGGCACTGATAAGTCCTTCGCCGAGGTCCATCATGTCGCCAAGCTCGGCGAACGCCGCTTCTGGCTCCAGCATCCAGAATTCTGTCAGGTGCCGTCGAGTTTTTGATTTCTCTGCGCGAAAGGTCGGTCCGAATGTGTAGACCTTGCCCAACGCCATTGCCGTCGCTTCGATATACAACTGTCCGCTCTGTGTCAGATACGCCTTCTGGTCATCGATATAGTTGACTTCAAATAGCGTGGACGTTCCCTCGCAGGCCGCCGGGGTAAAGATCGGCGCATCTGTCAGGGTATAACCTTGCGCGTCCATGTACTGACGTGCCGCACGAATTGCTTCTGCTCTGATCCGTAAAATCGCCGCCTGCCGGGGAGTTCGAATCCACAGATGCCGCTGGTCTAACAGGAAATCTACGCCATGCTCCTTTAACTGAATCGGGAAGGGGGTTGCTTCGGAAACTTTCTGTAGTACGTCAACACGGGTAATGCCCAATTCAAACCCGCCAGGCGCACGTTGCTCGCTGCGGATCGTTCCCGTCACGATCACGCTCGATTCCTGCGTCAATCCCTTTAGTGCCGCAAACGCTTCCGGGGTTTCTTTCAATGAGCAAACGCCTTGGATGATCCCGGTACCATCCCGGAAAATCGGGAACACCAATTTTCCGGATTCCCGTATGTTATAGAGCCACCCGCGGATCGTTACTTCCTGCCCGTCATACTTGTCTGCATTCTCAATCGTGATGATCGTCATAACCCGACTTTCTGTGTTTTCCCGAACCAAACAGCTTATCAGAGACGCAGCAATCTTCCCGGGCCTGTCGTTCATGATTAAAATCGTGAACAACAAGTTGGACTAGACTGCCATCAGGCGTCAATCGGGTGAGCCGTGTTTCCCAAAAACCGGTTAGGCGATAGCGGTTAACGCGGCCAAGACCAGAAAAATCCGAACGGGCGAGTCAGTTCCAGTCTTCTTCGAGACGGTCAAGCGCATCTGCTCCCGCCTTAAGTTGCTCGACCAATGAAGGCGAATCGTGCCCGGTTTTTTCTTTCAGTTCGAGGGTCAGAGGCAAATCTTTCGTAGGGACCGACTTGAGCAGAATCACCGATCGAGGCCAATCGATGGAGCCGTCATAGGGTGGCAGATGCTCATCCTTTTCACCGTGATTGTCATGAATATGAGCGCTGACGATCAGATCCTTCAGCGGTTCAAACGCCTTCTCGACGCGCTCATCCTCGGGCCCATCCATGAGGTGGGCGTGCCCAATATCAAAGTTGAAGCGCACCCCGGTCAGTCGCGTTTCAGTTACAAAGGTTTGCAGATAGCTCGGGTCACCCATTTCGCTAGATGTGTTCTCAATGCAAATTGTAACTCCCGCATGATGCGCATGCAGAGTCAGGTGCTCCAGCGAACTGAACGCCGCATCCCGTTTTCGAGGGTCGGCGATTTCTCTGGAGCCGCCCATGTGAAGAATCAACCGCGCAAACGGCAGATCCTGAGCCACATCGAGCACACGTTTCAACTCGTCCATCGCTTCAATGCGCCGAACACGCTCTACTTCTGTGATGGACAACGGCGCGCTGCCCTCGCGGTTCAGGCTGATGTCGCGACTGGTCGGCGCGTGCAATGAGGTCAACTGCAGACGATGTTCCGCCAACGCACCAGCGATCATTCGAACTTCAGCCTTTGTTGCGTAGTCAAAGTGACTGCGCGTGGCAAAAATCTCAATCGCATGAAATCTGGCTGTGGAAATTTGCGCCAATACTTCTGGCGTCAACTTTTTGGAAACAAATAGATAGGTCGAAAGGACTCTCTGCATACGGGTGAAGTTATTTTACGTTGAACTGCAATTTCCGCAAAAGCAGCGTAGCCATACCGTTAACGCTTCGTCCCCGCCCGCGAAAGCGTGAGCGTCAGGGTCACCTAGAACCCTACCGCTGACCCATTATCTCTCGGGTCAGCGGCGCCGCACCGTTCCCCGGTTCCGGAATCGATCCCGATGGCATTCACCAACCCGATATGCCCGCGTCGCTTCACCTCATAGCCCATCGCGGTCAACTGTTCCGCCATCTCCGGAGAAAACAATTTTTCCATCAGGATATAATCCGGAAGCCACTGATGATGGAATCTCGGCGCGTTGATCGCTGACTGGGCATCCATCCCAAACCTCATCCAGTTTAATGAGGTCAGCAGGGTCGCAGAGATAATCGTCGGACCTCCGGGCGATCCGGTCACGAAACTCAATTGGCCGTCTTTGACGAGTATCGTTGGGGTCATCGAACTCAACGGCCGCTTGCCCGGGGCAATCGTATTGCCTTCGGACTGGATCAACCCGAAAAGTGCATTGGGCACTCCGGGTTGTGTGGTGAAATCGTCCATCTCATCATTTAACAAAAATCCTGCTGACGACGTAACATGCGATCCGTAGCTGTCATTCAACGTTGTTGTGCTGGCAACCGCGTTACCGGCGGCATCGACCACCGAAAAATGCGTTGTGTGTGGTCCGTCGTGCGGACCTACGATGTTATTCGGCCCGCTCGCATCGGCGCTCACTCCCTGACTGCATACATGCGGATTTCCCGCGTGCACCACCGCGCTCGGTGTCACGTGTGACGGTTCTATCGATCCCACAAGCTCCTTCGCATAGCAAGGGTCCGTCAAACCCGCAACAGGCACATTCGAAAAATCCGGATCTGCCAGATAGGCCGCGCGATCGGCGAATGCTCTGCGCATCACCTCGACTACCAGTTGCACACTCTGCGGATCATCCCATCCCTTCAATGGCAATTCCTGAAGCATGTTCAACGCTTCCACGAGCGCAACTCCGCCCGAACTGGGCGGCGGTGCCGAAAGCACTTCCCACTTATGTCCCTCCAAACTGTAATTTGCGTGAATTGCCTCACGAATTTTCGGCTGATACTTTGCTAAATCTTCTAATGTGATGAGCCCTCCAAGGGCTGCCATATCCTGCACCAGCATTTGCGCAGTTTCGCCCTGATAAAAATCCGAAGGACCCTTCGCTGCGATTCGCTTCAGAGTCGCGGCCAGCTCCGACTGCCGAAATGTGTCGCCCGATTTATACCGCTTCCCGTCGTTCAAGAAAATCCGGCTGCTCACTGAAAAGCGCTGCAACCCAGGACGTTCCTCCTCAAATTCCTGTACCAGCTTCTCCGTAACCGGGAATCCCTGTTCAGCCAATCGAATTGCGGGTGCCATGACTTCGGCCAGCTTCATGGTCCCGTCCGTTTTTAGAGCCAACGCGAGCCCTGCTACAGTCCCTGGCACGGCGACAGCTCGATACCCGATGACGGAGGCTTCCAAATCCAGTTTGCCATCTGGTTTGATGTACATATCCCGTGTGGCTTTACCGGGAGCCATCTCCCGGTAATCAAAAAAATGAGTCTTACCATTTGCGAGGCGTACCAACATAAAGCCGCCGCCGCCAATATTTCCTGCGGCCGGTTCCACAACCGCCAGCGCGAATGCGGTTGCCACGGCCGCGTCAATCGCATTCCCGCCACGTCTCAGGATTTCCACTCCGGCCTGTGAAGCCAATTGCTCGTCCGAGGCCACCATGCCATGCGTGCCGCGCACCGCTTGGCGCGGCCATTCTTTGGGAATATCCGGCCGATCCCGAAATTCGGCCGCCGATTGGGCCCTCAGATCACAGGCAAAAGTCGTGGAAAAAAATAAAAATGTGACGATCCGCAAGTTTCGTTTCATAATTTAGAAAAAGACACTAAGTGATTGAGGAGAATGCGTCAAGCGGTGCGGCCCGCGTTACGGGCACCGTCCGTTTTGGGCATCCAGCAGAGGGCGAATTCGGAAAAACCGCGTTTGAGCGTCACAGTTTGGAGTGATTGAAGTCACACACTTTTGGGTTATATCGCGCATGCCCCGGTCAGCTGCCGTGACGGGCTCCATTTTCTCTGTCTCCCAACTTCAATATTTTCATTGATTTGCAATATCCATGGTTGCGCCATTCTGTCAGTCCCGGTTGGCCGAGCACGTGCCTCTACCATCGTCAGTCAGATACTTGAAAGGACGCACACATATGGCAACGCGGCCAATGATCTCGAACAGCTTTTCCCATCTCGGCACTTCCCACGCTCCCCTGCGCAAGTCACCCTCACCCTACGGGCTGAATACGCCGGAGACCTGCCTTGGCTGTCAATTGGGCAATACAGAGTTTTTCTGCAAACTCTCGGATAGCTCGAAGAAGGCTCTCGATCAGATCAAGCACGTCAGCTCCTATCCGGAGCGTTCCATCATCTTCATGGAGGGCGAGGACGCACGAGGCGTCTACATCCTTTGCCAGGGACGCGTCAAACTGCTCACCACCAATGGCGAAGGGAAGACCCTCATTTTGAAGATCGCCCGCCCCGGCGAAGTTCTTGGATTGAACTCGCTACTGACCGGACGGCCACACGACATCACGGTTGAGACGTTGCAACCCTCTCAACTGGCATTTGTTAGCAAACAGGAATTTATGCGCTACATCAGAGAACATAGCGACGCCTGTTTCCACGTTGCGCAGCACGCCGGACGAGATTGCCACTCCGCCTATGAGAGCGTTCGCTCCATCGGTCTCAGCAGCTCCGCTTCAGAAAAGCTTGCGCGTTTTCTCGTCGACTGGTCTGCCGACGGGAAAATTACGGATGGAGTTCTGCGCGTCAAGCTCGCACTCACACACGAAGAGATCGCCCAACTGATCGGAAGCTCTCGGGAGACGGTCAGCCGCACACTCAGTGAGTTCAAGCGGCAAAACCTGTTAGAGCTGAACGGTTCGACCATGCTGCTCCGTAACAAGGCCACGCTCCAATCGATGGCCGGGATTTAGGTTTCCGCACTCGCTTCGACCGGGAGACACGGAAACCGTGCCTCCCATTTCTGCAGCATTTTCCCGCCCCTGGATCTTCGCAGCGTTGCTGAACTCCATTCCACATTCTGCACGGCTAATTTATCTTGCGACAAATAAATTTATCCATGAGTAAATATTTGTCAACCTGTTCTAGCAGGTTTATTGCGCGTGGGTCATTACCGGTGATGAGAATCACCCGAACTACGGTAAAGTACAAAAGCAACTATTACTAGCAGGTAAGTCCCTCCTTCCGACTCGCTCCTGGGTTGTTGGAGAATTCCCTGTGACGCCCTTCGGTGCAGTTCCTGACCTGTTCTTCGATTGAACAGTGTCAGGCAAGGAGAGCATCATGCTCAAGGAAGGCCATTTCGTCTTCACTATGTGTTTGAAAATCAACTGGCATTCACTGAATCGTCGAGCCCTGCCGGTTGCTACTCGATGAACAACCACCGCTTGTTACCAGCGCGATCTCTGACTCGCCAATTCGAACAGTTCAAGTCTCTCGGCCAATCGAGAGACCGGGGAGCCTGAATTCGAACGAAGGACCGGGACACCAGGGTTTGCGAGGGTTGTTCCGTCCAGGTTCCCGCTCCATAAATCACCCGGCCAGGAATTCCCCTATAGGCCTTTTCTCCAGGCATTGAGGCCCGACCTCCCTGGGTATAGTATTCGCTTGGAGGAGGCCGTCGCATGAAACCAAATATCCTGGCATGCAAACTCCTGGGATCGAGTTTCTTCGACCTGAGTCGCGCATTCCCGTTCGTTCTCGGGTTCCTGATGTTCGCTATACCCGTGCCTGCGCAATACCAAGAACCAACAGGAGGATCAACGTCTTCGATTGTAGATGCGGCCCGCAGCACTCGAGAGCGTAAATCGACTTCGGTAAAACCAACGAGAGTCTATACTAACGAAGAACTTGAGGATCAAAGTTCACCGGTCAATCCGGATTCCTCCGATGCATCTCTCCTTCCGGCGTCCTCACCGAAAACTCCGGCCAGCATGCCAAAATCAAACACCGGAGGCTGCAACAGTCCGGACGCCCAAAGACTCGAAGCAGAGCTCCAGTCAACGCAGCAGGAACTCCAGCAATTGCGCAACGATCTCTCCTACAAACCGGCCGTGATTTCCGACGACGACGTCGATCTGGCGAATTTCAAATCCGGCTCATCCGGTCTCAACGTGGGCGCTGCGGCGCTTGCACAGAGCCAGCCGCTTGCGCCCCAGCGGGTAACGGAGGTTTTGCTCGAGGAAAAAATATCGTCCCTGAAGAAAAGCGCACGAATCGCCTGTGACTCTCCGCAGGACGCGATTGTCCAGCAGAAAATCGACACCCTCGAACAGGAACTGCAAACCTTGCAGGGCGAATTCTTGCTCGATCAGTCAGCTTATTATTCTAGGACCGATTACGCCCAGGACGTGGCAGGAAAAGCGCGTCTCGATGCCAAACAACAGCGAATTCTGGATTTGCAATCCGAAATACAGGTTCTCAAGAGCGAGGTTGCAACTTCCCAAGTGAAGTAAAAGCCAAACGAACAAGTCGCAAGTCGCTAAATCGCATTCTTGGTTGGATAGAGCTGTTCAAACTCGGTATCGCCATACAAAAGAGACAGATCTGGGTCTTTCCGGGCCCAATCCGCATCTTTAAATCCAGCGTCCCAGGCTTTCTTGAGCGCGGTGAGAGCTTCTGCCTTTCGCCCAAGGTGGCAGAACACACACGCGGCATTATAGAGAACGGTCGCCTCATTAGAGCGCAACGCTACTGCGAAGTTTGTTTCGCGGACGGCGTCTTCAACTCGGTCCATCGCAGCGTAATTGCCTGCCAGGAGAACGCGCGCGCGAGCATCCTCCGGGACATGTTTGATGTGGTTTTCCAGCGCCACGATCGCTCGTTGACGGGTATTCCGTAGAGCCTCCTGCTTTCCCATTACTTCCAATGCATTCAAAATCGGGACGTAGCAGTTGTAATCTTCCCCGCTCGCTTCTAGTGCCTGATCCGCGATGTTTGCCATTTCCTGATGTCTTCCCGATGCGAACAACGCGCGGCAGAGCAAGTAATACGCCCCTTCGCAATCGCGCTTGCGGTCAATGGCTTGCTGCACACAGTGAACCGCATCTTCATAATTCTGTTCTGCGTAGAGAATCCAGGCTTGTGCAACCAGAACCTCGGGCAATTGTGGCTGTAACCTCACCGCGCGTTGCGAAGCGGCCTCGGCGCGCTTCAGCCACAACGGATCCCGTCCGTAGTTGTAATGGGTTTGCGCGCATACGTTGGCGATCGCCGCATACGCAAGCGCGAAATTCGGATCAAGAGCGACGGCGTTCTCAAACATCTGAAGTGCAAATTCAAGGTCCTGCCGTGTCATTCGCCGCGCATAATTCTTTCCGCGCAAGTACAAATCATAAGCTTGTAAGTTTTCCGTTGGCTTCGCGGCTAGCGCGGCCTGTTCCTGCGGCGAAAGTGTTATGCGAAGTGCGTCGGCAATATTTCGTGCGATCTCGTCCTGTACTTCGAACACGTCCTTCATCTCACGGTCATACCGTTCCGACCAAAGAGGAAAATCCGTTTGCGTATCGACCAATTGTGCGTTGATTCGCAGACGGTTCCCCGATCGCCGCAAACTGCCTGCCAGGACAAAGGCTGCTTTCAGTTGCTGCCCGATCTGCGCTGGTGTCACACGCTTGTCACGATAAGCCAGAACCGTTGGGCGCGAGAAGATATTCAGTCCTTTGATTTTGGAGAGTTCGGTGATGATGTCTTCCGTAATTCCATCTCTGAAGTATTCATCTTCCTTCACACCGCTCAGGTTCTCGAAGTACAAAACGGCGATTGATTTCTCGCTCTGTTTGCTTTCTGCTCGCGATTCAGTTCCGTCCGCGATCCGTTTCCTTCCGGACGACCCGATGTCACGCCTTAGCCTCGTCAGGTCCGTCTTAATGTCAGTCGCGGTCTGGTAGCGTAAGTTGCGATCTTTCTCCAGTGCCTTATCGATGATTCGTTCTAATTCCGCTGGAACGCCTGGATTTGCTTTTTTTGCCGGAAGCGGATCCCGATTCAGGATCGCTTCATAAATTACTGCTGACGTATCGCCCTGGAATGGCAAGATACCTGTCGCCATCTGGTACAACACCGTGCCCAATGAAAAAAGATCCGTCCGTGCATCGGCCAATTGTCCGCGCGCTTGCTCTGGAGACATATACGCAACCGTTCCCAACGTCGTTCCTGGGAGCGTGAGCCCGTTGCTATGGGCGTCGGTCTGCGTATCGAAATCGGTAATCGTGGTAATCCTTCGACCTCTTAAACCTTCTATCTTCGCAAGTCCAAAATCCAGGATCTTCACCTGGCCGCGTTCAGTCACGAAGATATTGGCCGGTTTGATGTCTCGGTGAACGATGCCTTTGGCGTGGGCCGACTCAAGCGCGTCCCCAATCTGGATGGCCACGCCCAGCAAGTTGTCAATCTCAAGGGGATGGCCGCTAATCAGCTGCGACAGCGTCTGTCCTTCCAGTCGCTCCATGACAATGAAGTGTTGCCGGTCGTGCTGCTCGATCGCGTGAACTGTGCAGATGTTAGGGTGATTGAGGGCCGAAGCGGCCCGCGCTTCACGCTGAAAGCGTTCCAAGGACTGCGCATCCTGGCCAAGTTCTAGTGGAAGGAATTTCAGTGCGACATTGCGACCCAGTCGGCCGTCCTCAGCTTCGTATACGACTCCCATCCCGCCGCTTCCGAGCTTACTGAGGATTTTATAGTGCGAGATCGTCTGTCCAATCATATTCTGGGCGAGCCTATGGTATGAGTTTAGGCTGAGTTGGTCAACTTATGGTGCCTGGTCAAGCCCAGAGAGTTGTTAACAACCGGCGTGAGAGGACGCCTGAATTTCGAGAAGCCATTGGCTCCCGGAATTATTCTTCAACGGGATGGGCGTTCTCGTGAACGATTCGCAAGGCCGGGATATTTCGCTCTCCCACTACAGACCGAACATCGAATTTACACCGGCACGCGGAACTTCAGCATTCGGGTCGCGCCGCTCAAGGGTAGGGAGGGGGGCGTCCTCTGGGGATTTCTCCGGAGTGGCTGGTTGCTGTGCGGCAGATTGCTGCACGGCTGGCTGTTGTGCCATTGCTGCCACTGGCGTTACAGCTGCGGAGTGATCTGCGACGCTCGGAGTAGCCGTCACCGCCGGCGCAACGCGCCGCTCGAGATACGCGATGTCACGCGAATCCTCGGTGCCCGGTTGAACTGCCGGAAACGACAAATTCATCTGGTGTTCCATCGCACTGGCAATGCGATGCAATTGCCAGATCAATTTCTCGAGTTCTTTGGAACGTGCAAGGTTCACGCTGCGATCCCACAGGAACCGAATCAGCAACACGAAAACAATCGGCAATCCGATGGCCAGCGTGCCGAGCACAATGGTCAGGAGCAGGGAATCGGGGGACGTAAAGGTTTGAGTCATCGATACCTCCAATGCAGGCCCAGCAGGCAGGATACAGTAGCGCAGCAATGCTGACAAACTCCTCCTTCGTGCAAAATCCAGGCAGTTCAAGGTGCCGAGAAGCGACACCTTCGGTCCAACGCCTCGCTCGATCGCTTCGACGTTGCACACCGAGCCGGACAATTTCTGACCAGCACCAGACGGCTCCAGGATGAGTCTCTTGTAGCTTCTCCGGCTCCGATTCATTACAACGGCAAACTGATAACTTATTTTCGGTGTAAGCTGGCTCTCATTTCGGAGGAACAGATTGATGATTATTCCTAGACCTTGGCTGCGATGGAGTCTTTTGTTATTGATGTTGAACACCTCGGCGGCTGTTCACGCACAAAAAGTACCCGCCGATTTGGACGAGTACGTCGCACGGGCCATGAAGACGTTTGAGGTGCCCGGTCTTTCAATCGCTATCGTAAAGGATGGAAACGTTGTCTTGCTGAAGGGTTACGGCATCCGCAAGCTGAGTGAGCCCTCGCCAGTTGACGAAAATACGCTCTTTGGTATTGGCTCGAATACCAAGGCGTTCACGGCCGCGGCGATCGCTACGCTCGTTGACGAAGGCAAGCTCGATTGGGACGACCCGGTCTACGAACGCTTAAAGGGTTTTGAAATGTACGACCCGTACGTCTCCAAAGAGATGCGTATCCGCGATCTTCTCTGTCATCGGAGCGGACTTGGTCTTGGTGAAGGTGACTTGATGTTCTGGCCGCACACTACCTTCACGCGCGATGAAGTAGTCTACCGCTTGCGTTTCCTGAAACCGGCCACCAGTTTTCGCAGTCAGTTCGCTTACAACAATCTCATGTTCGTCACCGCCGGTCAGGTGGTCGCTGAAAATGGCGGCAAGACATGGGATGAGTATGTTCGCGAGAGGATTCTTGTCCCGCTTGGCATGAACAACACTAACTCCAGCACCAGCGCATTCAACGCGACCGGGGATTGGGCGTATCCGCACGAACAAGTGGATGGCAAATTACAGCCGATCCCGTTTGAGAATCTGGACAATGCCGGTCCTGCAGGTTCCATCAACTCTTCTGCCGCGGATATGTCCAAATGGGTGCTGATGCAGCTGAATCATGGCAAGATCCCGGGCAGCGAAACGAGGATCTTCAGCGAGAAATCCGGGCAAACAATGTGGGCCCAGCAGACCGTGATCCCCGTTGGCCAGACTGGTTCCGAAGAACTAAGAGCGATCAGGCCGAACCTTGCGGGCTACGGACTCGGCTGGTTCTTGCGTGACTACAAGGGTCGCAAGATCGTCGGCCATACCGGTGGCGTCGCGGGGTTTGTCACCATGGTTTCCCTCGTACCGCAGGAAAATCTCGGAATTGTAATCCTGACGAACGCCGAAGAAGACTCCGTATTCGAGTCCATCCAATTCCACATCCTTGACAGCTATCTTGGCGGCGCAACCCAGGATTATATTGCGGCATTCAAGAACGCCGATGACCGGCAGCGCAAAGATGCTGAGGAGACGATGAAGAAAGCGGAGGTTTCGCGTGCGGCAGATTCGAAGCCATCGCTACCACTGGAGAAATATCTTGGTGAATACAGCGATCCCTGGTATGGCAAGATGACGATTGGGCAAGGATCGGACGGTCTGGTTTTGACGTTGGCGCGCACGTCAAAAGGCGTCGCCGATCTCCAGCATTGGCAGTACGACACCTTCAAAGCGCACTGGCGTGATCACACGGTAGAGGATGCGTTTGTCACGTTCGCTCTAAAACCCGACGGGTCCATCGACCACTTCAGCATGGTCGCCGTTTCCCCACTCGCTGATTTCAGTTTCGATTATCAGGATTTATATCTGACGCCTGCGCCAAGACCTGCGGAGAAAAAATGAAGACCATTTTGTCTTTCACGAATCCCGGGGAACTGGAGCTCCCATCACTCCGATAGGAACTCGACGCTCGGCGGTCCTGGCAAAATACCAGCCGCCGTACCCCGCTCGATCAAATCGCAAACGGCGTTCTTGCCTTTTTGTCCGTAGCCCAGAGTCCACTTGTTAACATACATGCCCACGAATTTGTCAGCGAGATCTGCGTCCATTTCGCGGGCAAATTGCATCGCGTAATTCAAGGCTTCCTCACGATGCTCGAGACTGTAGGAAACGCTTTCACGAATGGTCCGGGCGATTAGCCGGCCCAGTTCGGGGCCGAGCGAACGGCGAACAGCGTTACCGCCGAGTGGTAACGGTAGATCTGTCAATTCCTGCCACCAGATGCCCAGATCAATGATCCGGTGCAGTCCCAGCTGCTGAAAGAAAAGCTGACCTTCGTGGATCAACAGACCGGCGTCGACGACTTCGTTTTTTACCGCTTCCATGATTTTGTCAAAAGGCATTACCACGGCCTCAAAGTCGGGCTGAAAGAGCTTTAAGGTTAAATATGCCGTGGTTTTCAATCCCGGGATTCCGATGCGCTTGCCCTTGAGGTCCTGCGGTTTCATCGACTTGGTGGAAACTACGATGGGGCCATAGCCCTCTCCGAAGCTTGCGCCGCAATCGAGCAGAATGTACTTGTCGCGGAGAGAAGGATAGGCGGCGAAACTGACAGCAGTTACGTCGTAGGTCTCACTGAGCGCTGCTTCGTTGAGCGTCTGAATATCGGCCAGAATATGCTTGTACTTGTATCCGGGTGTGGCGAGCTTGTGGGTGGCCAGTCCGTAAAACATGAAAGCATCATCAGAGTCGGGCGAGTGCGCCAGTTTGATCTCTCTGAGCTCTTTTTCAGGTTGCGATGCTGTTTGTCGTGCCGCCATGATGATTCATCCCTTTTGCCCGGGACAGCCATCCTACAGATACATCGACACTCTTTGCTCTTTCGAGGAAAAAGGAAAGCAAGGACGTTCGACGCGCGAAACGGTGGCGTGGGCCGGGCTATTACCGCGAAGGCAAGATTAACATAGACCCTTCCGGGCACAAAGCGTTGAAAGTCAAACTCTGACGACCTCTTCTCGGTTTCGCCGAAATGATTAAAAGAAACTAAGGCAGAGCCGCAGTCGTCACTCCCCTGAACGCATGTGCCGGAGTTTGTAATTCTTAAGCGCGTGAACGGAGCCGTTGTAACTGTTGAGGACTTAACTTTGCTTCCAGATAATCCAAGTATCCGGTGCCACGTTGGTCGCCAGAAAGAGCGGCAGCCTTGATCCAGACATAGGCTGTTTCGAGATCCCTTTGGGTGCCTTTCCCGTTTAGATACAAATAACCCAGCTTGATTCGCGCCCCGCTGTGACCCTGTTTGGCGGCACTCAGAAGAACCCCGAACGCGATCGAATTGTTCGGGGGCACGCCTTCACGAAGATATAAATCAGCGAGATTATATTGCCCCACCGCGTTACCTCTCTCAGCCGCCATCCTGTACCAATCAGCCGCTTCGGACAGATCGCGAGCAACCTCTAAGCCTTGGTCGTACATGTAACCCAGGTCAGTCATGGCGATGGTCTCTCCGTTTTTCGCGCCATCGAGAAAGTAGCGCAAGGCTTCCCCGTAGTCGGGACGTACCCCGGAACCACTCAGATACAAAATGCCGAGATTGGTTTGCGCAGACGGATTACCACCTTTCGCCGCGCGCTGCAGCCAGTAAAGCCCTCGTCCATAGTTGTGGTCAACTCCCCATCCATTGACGTAAAGCGTTCCCAAGGTTCGTCTCCGCCGGCAGGGAGCCCTTCTCGGCAGCCTTCTCAAAGAGCTTCATGGCCCTGACAAAATCAGATCGAGAACCGTCTAATTGTGCTAGAACGAGGCCGAGCCGATTCCAGTCATTGGGGGTACTTTTGCTTGCAGCGGCTTCCAGGAGTTGAAGGTCACACGAGTCTGGGTTACTGCCGAGCGCTGAATCCTTGCTGCTTGTCAGGCAAGGGAACGGGACCCGCAAAGTTCAGCTGCGTGGATTGCTGTGCTGCAAGTTGCTCCGGATTGAAGCGAAAGCAACCCGATGAACAACCCTATGACGGAACTGCTGAAGTGGATCTTGGAGCGACGTTTCATGGTTCCCTCGTTTTCGCCAGCGGTCTCGAATCCGGATCCGGAAAAGCCGAAGTTCGACCAAGAAACGCAAAGGCGCAATCCGATTCTCCTTACATCTGGATACAAGTCGACTCATCGTCCAAGTAGCTGAAATTAAACTCCTTAGGCACGAAACTGAGCGGGCACTTATTTCGTATATGACATTGAGTTCGCGAGTCTGTTGACTTCAATCAGGGATTGATCTGAAGGGTGGAACAAGAGTTATGGCACTCTCGCTTGAAAGCAAGGAAGTAAGGCCGCTCACCGCGCCAAGCAGCGAGCAGATTGATTGGGCGCCGGCTTATTCTCCCGAGGGCACGCGGTGAGCATTCCTGCGCAGCGGTGAGAAGGGTCCTCCCGAGGAAATCTTCTTGGCACCGGCGATCGGGGTTACCGTCAATGGAAATGAGCACCAGCTGACCTCCGGCGAAAGCCACATTTTGGGTCCGCCGGCTTGGACTGCGGATTCGCTGTCGATCGTTTTTTCCTCTTCGCCGAAAGGGGTCGCTCGACTATGGAAAATATCGGCGAAGGGGGGAATCGCGGAGCCCATTGCAAGCGCCGAGGTCCCGAGCTGGCATCCAGCGATACCGCGACATTCTACGGGACTCACGTACCAGCATATTCTTTCGGCTACCAGCATCTGGCGACACGATCTTGATCATCTGGACCGGCCCGATCCTCGCATGGTGGTTATCTCCACGAATGGGAGAAACGAGGGACCGGAACTTTCGCCGAACGGAAAGAAGTTGGCGTTTATGTCCGACCGTGGAGGATCGATGGAAATCTGGATCAGTGATCCTGATGGTGCTTATCCCATTAAGCTGACCAATCTCGGATCGTGCGGTTCGCCGCAGTGGTCGCCGGACGGACGATTTATCGCCTTTGATGCGGTTCGTGCGGGACGGCCCTCAGTGTATGTAGTCAGTGTCGGCGGAGGGGAGCCGGCAGAACTGGTCTCGGGAAATTCAGAGAATATGGTGCCAAGGTGGTCGAGTGATGGGAAGTGGATCTACTTCGCGTCGAACCGCTCGGGCGACGACGAGGTATGGAAAATTCCGGCAACGGGCGGCGAAGCCAGGCAGATAACCCACGAGGGTGGATTTGCAGCGATGGAGTCCGTCGACGGGAAATACTTGCTTTACGCCAAAACCCGTAACGATCATCCTGAGATATGGGAAATCCCTCTGAAAGGAGGCAAGGAGATGCTGGTATCTTCCCTGATTCGTCCTGCTGATTGGGCCAATTGGACCTTGACCAGCAAAGGAATCTTTTTCGTCGACAACATCGGTGAACATTTACCCAATCTGGAATTTTTTGACCTCAGCACGAAGCAGGTACAGGCTCTGGTTGCCCTGAATAACGATTCGTTCTGGCTCTCTTCCTCAGGAGACGGAGCGACGATCTGGTATGGGCAAGCAGCCCACAATGAGAGCAACATTATGGTGCAAACAGATTTTCACTAGGTGCCTTCAGAGGTGAGAAGACTAGAGCGCCGAAACCATGTGGGCGATGGCGTCTTCAAAGGTGACGCGACCATCGAGATACGGTTGCCAGAACGTGGTGAGCAGGTGCAGATAATCGTCCCAGCCACGCTGCGAGAGATTCTCACGCAATTCCTCCGGGATAGGACGGCCAGGTTTTTGTCCCGTGTTTCCTTGTGACTTCAGCGCCGGGGTGAATGCCTCGGAATTTGCGCCTTGCAGGATCGGGCGAAGCACTTCGGTCGTGGTGTAATAGATCAGAGCATGCCAGAGGTTCCTTGGAATGGGCTTATCGCGCTGGCGACATTCTCGCGCAATGGCATTTTGGACCGGCAGAGCCAGCCCATGAGACGATTCATGAAAAAGCACTTCCAGAGCTTCTGCTCCCTGATTTCGAGGATCAAGACTGGAAATCGTCACGCGCAAAGGGTCGAGCGTGGTGTACGCTCCCGCCGGATTGGCGTAAGAGCAGACTTCAACGCGAATCTTCTCCTTGGGCCATTTGGACTGATAAATCTCCGCGAGGCGTTGCGATAGCCCTACCCCCTGCTCGCGAACCAGCGGAGCGACGCGAGCGACCCATCGACGATTTGCGCGATTATGATCCGGCCACCAGTGTGTTCGGTAGATAGCAGCGACAGATTCGAGCACGACGCCTTCCTTGCCTGGCAGTCCTGCATCGCAGGCCGATTTCTTTTTGCCTGTGAGTTCGTCGCAGTCCTCAAAATCGCCTAATTGGTCCTTTAAGAGAATCAAATCAATGTTGATCTGCAGATCCTTCATGCTGTGATTTTCCTGGTAGTATTCGACCGCATTGTCCCAGATCCTCTGCTCGGTTGGATTCAGCGTGACAGTAGAACCGGGAGTCTGTTTGAGAGTCGGGGCTCCTGAAGCAGGAGAGGCAAGGGCGTCTTTTGCAGCAGATTTCGCGCGTGCCTCCTGATACAGGAAGTGGTGGAGATTGACCCAGAATCCGCTATGGAATTCGAAAACCGGGAGTGGCCCGTACTCTGAGTCAATTTCCTGGCTATGACTGGCTGGCGCCACTGCAATCAGAATCATTACGATACCGATAAGGAAGAGAATCCGTAGATGAGCAGAGCGCATAGCGAATGCGGAATGGTAGCGCAAAATCCTCCAACATCAAATTGTCAGGAATACCGATCTATCAAAATTTTTGCAGTTAAACTCCGATATGTCACTAGCAGGTTGCGTGAAATGCACCACAAGGCAGTTTCCGAGTGATTCTACTCGAGCTTTGGATCGATGATACTGCCAACGGCACCTTGACGATCGGCTGCGTGCAGGGCGCCGCTTGAATCGCGGAAGAAGGAACGACTGCCGCTGCGGCCGTATTCTGCAGGGATGGCGGCGAGTTCATACTTTGCAGGCGCGCCGGACGTATTCGCACCGACGATCACGTAACGAAAAATGTACCCTTCCTTGCGACCGTTCGAGAGGTCTTCGCCGAGCAAGCCGGCCTTGTCTGCCTTTGCTTGTCCGTCTGCTGGTGGACCCATCACTGCTAACGATTCTGGCAGGCGCGTGTAACGCTTACGATACGATTCAACGGCATCGGCAATCTCTTTCAGATTGGCGATGGCGGATTTTTCGTTCACCGCGATTTCGGCCTTATCCCACTCCTCCTCAAGGGAGGGCAGATCGAGCAGAAGCAAGCCCAATGAAAGTAATTTCCACTGCCCGTTTTCGCGGACCATCCCGATGACAGCATGGCGACTGGTGAGGCCGCTCTTGTCAGAAGCCTCCTTGATATCGAACGGGATGTACGCCAGATTGTCACGGATTTCCGGTTTACCGATCTGAATTTGCGTTGTCACGGTTTCATTCGCACAGGTGACCATATAGGTGTCGTTGGATGTGTTCTGACTGTGTGGCTCGCCAGGCTGATCGAGCAGAACGAATCGTTTTAGGAACGTCGCTCTGGCGGCGGGAGTGATGCGGGAAAATGCAGCCGCGTTGCGGACGGTCAAGACCTGCCGAAAATCATCCGCACTTTGCGAGCAGGCGGCCATCATCGCATTACGCAAAATGGTGGTGGGAGCTTCGTTGGGATTGAGAGCCGTCGCCTGCGCTGCGGCGGGCTCGGCAAAAACAGCAATCGCCAACAGAAGGCTAGAGCAACAACAGGTGAACTGACGCAAAACTTGCAAACTTGGCCTCTCAATCCTTCGCCGCGGCCAAAATCGTTGCCAGGTTTTGCGTGAACGTGGAACGTGGCATCACTTCAGTGCAGCCAGCGGCACGTGCCTGTCGAGCGAGATCGGTTTGTACATGAGACAGAAATGCCACCACCTGCAGTCCTTGATGGGTTGCGCACAATTCCCGAATGGTTGCTAAGGGGTTGTTCCGGGCATTTAAATCCACAAGGACGAGCTTGGTGGGAGGCTCAAGCAATCCTGCTAAGCCCGCAGGATTGGAGGCCACCTTGAATTCGACACCGAGTTGCTTGGCCGTTTCCGCAATCTTCATCTGAAAGAAAAGATCGTCCATATAGCCGACAGCCCTCGCCATCTGAATACCTCCTTGCAGTAAATCGATGTGGCTGAAACCCTAGGTTGTAAAATGGATTCAGTGTGCTGCTGCGGTGCCAGGGCTGTGGGCACCGACGGTCTTGTCGGGCACGTCACCGGCTCGTCCCTTTACCCGGTCATACACGCTGACCTGACTGACGGAGCCAAGGGCTTCATTGTAGAACGTCGGTACGCCGAGCAGCGTGCGAAGTTCTTCATTGAACATACGAAGATTTGCAAGATGAGAGGCGAGTGCAGGCAGCTTGATACCCTCATCGGTTAACAAAAATTTCTGATAACCTGCGTCCCATAGCCGAGTAAATTGACCATTGAGCATGATGGTGGGGAGCACGGTCATTTGAAAGCGCCCGTCTGCATCCTGCCGCAATTCAGCGCCGCAACCGTATTTTTCCACCCGGACTACACCGCGAGTGCTGCCGACCGAAAAACCCTTGGCAGTGAGAGTGTCGATCGTCTTCTTCTCAAAGCGTTCGTCAACGTTCCACATGATGTCACTAGGTTACGATTCCCAACGAATCCTGTAAAGAGCGCGGAACTCGCAGCTGGTCAATTCGGGGAAGCCAGAACGTCGTCGAAGTAATTGACAAGGGCGCGACGGGGCCTGGCTTTCAAGCCCTTTAGCGGTACTTTCCCCTCCACAGTTGCATTTCCAATAAAATGGGCGCGGCCGACGAAGACAATTTTTCCTTCTTCCAATTCGAGGTAGATCGGGACCAGCATGTGGAATTTATCGTCGACGTTTGACTGCGTAACCTTGAAACTGAAAACCGTATCGCCGCTGGCGTCTGCGTCAAAGGCATAGTCGAGTTTGTACGAGGGAAGTTGAGTGCCATACACATAGTCGTTGAAGAACCAGTCCATCTTTTTGTTGTTATCAAGGTCCATTTCCCGGGTCATGTGTTTTTCGACGATGGCTTTGAAATCCTCCGTCGTGGCAGGCTTGCCCTTATAGGTTGTGACGAAGTCGTGCATCATGGCCTTGAATTGCGCATCGCCGGTTTTATTGTCGCGCAGCATCATGCGAAGCATGTGCAGAACGTAAGCACCCTTGGGGTAGATCAGCCGTCGCGTTACGCCTGAGCCAACTCGCGAATTACTGCTGCGATAACCCATTGTGAGCGGGCCAACATCGATCGCGCGAAATCCCTGCGCATTTTTTTCTAATAGAAGCTCTCGCTCATCGTTCCAGAACGAAATGAATTTCTTCTGATCCTTTTCAATAAAGCTGAGATAGAGGGAAGCGGACATATCCGCAAAGCCTTCGCTCATCCACTGGTCACGTCCCGAGCTGAAACCGATCGTATGCCCCCACCATTGGTGGGCGACCTCGTGAGGCGTCACCACCTTCCAGTAACCACGATCACCCCAATCCATGCCCAGTTCATGTCGTACGGTGCTGTCGAAGTAATAGCAAATAGGAATCCAAACAAGTTCGGGCCAGGATTGGCCGAAATTACAAGCCGTTTGTTGAGTGATCTGCAGATGTGTGAACTGGGAAGGGCCGAAATAATCGGTATAAATTCCGACGGCCAGTTCGCCCTCGGTGAGTGCTTTCTTGTTGAGCCATGTTGTGCTCATCGATCCGAGTGCAACCCCGCTGCTATGGGAACCCTGCGCGGGCATATTGTCGCCCTCTGCGGCGAGTTTTAGGTCCTGCACCCAGCTGGGCGACTCTTCGTTCGCGTAGGACTGGATGAAGTATTCGGGCTTCGTGAGTTTAACTTCTTCCACTTTGAATTTGCCGAAATTAAAGCCTGCAACGGTCTGCGGCGACTCGCTTTTCCAAGTTGTAATGTTTTGAGGGCCGTCAGTGGTATCACTCACCAGAACACCCGTGCTGGCGATTTTCATGCCTTTTGGGATGCGAAAGATCATGTCGTATGAGGAGTATTCGCCCAATGAGCCGTTATTGGTATTTGGGTACCAGTCTTCTCGGGCAACAGGAAAGTAATTCCCTCCACCTTCGTCGATTATTGCTTCCTTGCCGCTATAAGTCGTCGTGATGTCAATCCTTTCGCCTTCAGTAAGAGGCTTGGCAAGAATGACAGCGAAATCACTGTCTGCGTTCTTGTCTTCCTGTATATAAGCGATGGGTTGACCGCCGGCTGTAACCGATTGAACGCGAAGGGTGTGGAACAGCATGAGCGGAACAACACGGAGGCCGTTACGTTGGGAGACGACTGTCGCAGTGGCCTTGGCGGAGAGGTTGGCATTCTTTTCGATTGCAGTATCCAGTTGCTGGCGATCGATGTGGTAGGTCCGACCGAACGAGCCGCTCGGGCGTGGTTGTGAATAGCCAAAGGATGCCCAATCGCCCCACTTGTTATCTTCGTAAGTCCAGAAGTCTATCTGGTGGGTGTTCCGATTTGGGTCGATCTCGAAAATCTCCTTGTCACGGTAATGCCGACCATGGATGAAGGCGACAAAGAGTCCGCGCGGCTCGGGACTGAGAACCTCACCCAGGATTTCAATCTCCAGGTTGCGCCGCAATTTGTGGCGTGTGGTGTTCTGGGTCTCTTTGAGAAGACCGGCGTCGCAGCTCGGCGTTGTAGGCGTTGCTGCTTTCTTGACCTCACTGTAAGTAGAATCCGTGAAACGCAGAACCAGGTGGTCAAACTTTTCAACGAATTCATCTTCCTTGGTAAAGAGCTTCAGATTTTTTCGCTCGCTTTCCGAGGGAGGACTGAGAACAAAATTTCCATCGCCGACAAAAACGGCGCCCGTGATCATGCCGTTCACAGCGTTGGTGGAGCACAGTGTCCCTGAATGAAAATGAAACGTGCCCGCGTCTCGTTTTAATTCCAGATCAGAGACGGTGAATGCTTCTTTACCCAAGGCAAGTTCGCGCAGTGCGGAATAGGCCGGCTCCGATTGTGCTCTGACCGTCGGGCTGATCAGGCAGAAACAAAATGCGGCGAGAAACACGGAACTGACGTTAGAAAAGTATTCAAATGAAGTCACACGATCAAAAAGGGAGGCAGGACGCGGGCTGAGTCGCATGTAAACTCCGTCGGAGATCGAACAAGACAAATGGTATAGTGATTCAACGGTAACATAAAAAATGGGAGGGCCTCGGTCGGTCAATCGTACTGCCCGGATTGGTCAACACGCCCGGACATGGTTCACGACTTCGCGGTGGACTGGATGGCCATGGCCACCAGGGCTCCTATCAAGATCGCGGGAAAAAGTTGGCCTGTGATCGCTTCGGCGATGGCCAACGAGCGTGCGAAGGGTTGAAGAGGAGTAACATCTCCGAAACCTACTGTAGTAAGCGTAGCGAAGCTGAAATAGGTAAGCTTGGCGGTCAGTTGATCGATACTCTCCGGACTAGAAACAAAATGGAATGATCCTGGACTGAGCTCCTCGAGAAGTTCGTAAGCCGAGCCCCAGGCCAAACCAATGAGAAGGTATGCGCAAACGCCACCCTGCATGCGGCTCCAAGTGACGCGGCCTGCGCGGAACATGATCAGCAAAACGACGCGGATGTAGATCAGTAGCGCCATGGTCGAAAGCAAGCTGCCTAACTCATGCAAGAATGGCACGGGGTGAAGGCGTCCGGCGATCAGAGCGAAAATGGCCGCCAGAACCGTAACGATCGTAAGAATTGTCACTGTGCGGCTTTGAGGTACGGCGAAAGTTCCCATGATCATCAAGGTGACGATCGTAAGATCAAAGAAGATGCGGCCCGGAATGCCAGCTTCGCGGAGCGGAAAAATAACGAAGATCAGAATCAGAAGGGAGATCGATAGGAGGGTCAGGCCAAGGTCGCCGGACCAGAACTCGCCCATCCCCATTTGCAGAAAACTCTGATGATGGCGCGGCACCGAGGAATTGGTCATTAAGAAGGGCCTCCTGTACGGCGCGGGTCATTTGCTGGCGAGATTATAGTATGTTCGCAATGCGCGGTCTCCTGTGCGTTCCTATCCTGTTTGGAAACGCATCCCGAAAGCGACTGCGGCGCGCGACAGCACGGCGACTAAAGTGACTGCGATTTCCAAGCGATGCAACTTGATCCGGTCTCTCGGGCTTCGATTAGGCCTAGAATTGATGACTTTCGGCGTCTTCCCAGTAACTAAAGCGAGACGCTGCCGCTGATTTTTATCCATGCCGTGCACTGAAGTTCCGTCCGTGCTTTTCACGCTCTGCTGAAGCGCGTAAGATAGCTAGAAGGAAGAATACCTTTATGCCCACGAAAGAACAGCCGCTGACCGGACTGGTTCCAGCTGCGAGCCTAACCAACGAAGAAATCTTGCGTTACAGCCGTCACTTGATCATGCCAGAAGTTGGGATGGACGGTCAGTTGAAGCTGAAAGGCGCAAAAGTACTTCTAATCGGCACAGGGGGTCTTGGCGCGCCTCTGGGCCTCTATTTGACGGCAGCTGGAGTCGGCAGGATCGGCTTGGTGGATTTCGACATCGTCGATTTCACCAATCTGCAGCGCCAGGTGACCTTTGGCACGAGCGATGTAGGCAAACCGAAGACGGAAGCGGCCAAAGCGCGCCTGTCGAACCTGAACCCGGACGTGCACATCACGACCTACGAAACGAAGCTAACCAGCGAGAACGCGCTGGAAATTTTCAAGGACTATGACGTCGTTGTCGATGGCACGGACAATTTTCCGACGCGCTATCTGGTAAACGATGCATGCATCCTGCTGGGTAAGCCGAATGTGTACGGCTCGATTTTTCGCTTTGAAGGCCAGTGCACGGTGTTCGGGATGCCGGATGGGCCGTGTTACCGATGCTTATACCCGGAGCCGCCTCCTCCGGGGCTCGTGCCATCGTGCGCGGAAGGCGGAGTGCTCGGAGTCTTGCCAGGAATTGTGGGTTCGTTGCAGGCGATGGAAACAATCAAGCTGTTGATCGGTCGTGGAGAACCGCTCGTTGGGCGGTTGTTGCTGTTTGACGCTCTGGCACTAAAATTCCGCGAATTGAAGTTGCGTAAGAATCCGAACTGTCCGATGTGCGGCACACACCGGAAAATTCATCAACTGATCGATTATTATGAATTTTGCGGGGTGCGAGGTGAAGAGGCTCCGGAAATGGATTTACACGTGCCGGAAATTACGCCGACAGAGTTGAAGCAACGTATGGATTCCGGCGACGACCTGTTTATCCTAGATGTTCGCGAGCCACACGAATATCAGATTTGCAATTTGAAAGGGCATCTGATTCCGCTGGGCGAACTGCCGAGCCGAGTCCACGAACTGGATTCCTCGAATGAAATCATCGCGCACTGCCGGAGTGGAAAGCGTTCCGCCGAGGCGGTGGATTTTCTGCGGAAGGCCGGCTTTCGCAAAGTGCTAAATCTCCGTGGAGGAATTCTTTCTTGGTCGACAGAAGTAGATCCGACCGTTCCGCGCTATTAGTGGCGAGCTTCGGTTCTCAGTCTTGCGTTTGAAACTCAGCATTCCAAATTCGGAAGATCGTACGGAGGCTTATTTGGCAAATACCAAGGTTACGGTGTTCAACAATGGTCCGATCAAGCTCGAAGGTGAGTTTGAACTTCTCGATCAAACGGGAAAGGCCTTCGGATTAGGCGGACGCTCCGCGGTTTCGGTGTGCCGCTGCGGTCACTCGGGAAATCAGCCCTTCTGCGATGGTTCGCATAAGCGCCAGAGTTTCACGAATAGTGTAGAAGCGCGGGATCTGCCTCCTCCCGCGCCCAAACCAAGCGTTTGATGGCCGTTTTCAGGAATGAGACTGTCTCAATTCGAGAATTTGCACAGAACTGAGGCAAATTTGTCTAATAGCCTGCTAACTCTCTGGATACATTCACGATAACGAACCGGAGAAGGGCGGTTCCGCCTCAGCTGGCCGTCTCGCAATCGGTCTCACGCGGGAGAATTGAAACAGCTTGCTTCAGTAAGGTCATAAGAATCAATCACTTTCAGTCGTGAATCTGGCCTCAAGGAAAGGCACAGTACGTGCAATCCCCGTAGTTGTCGGGTTTCTCCGACAATTGGGGGATGTGGTGGGGGCTTGGGCCAAAATTAGAGGGTTTCTCAGTCGGGAGCGTGGAAACCTGCCTGCCTTGGGCTATGGGTGCCTCGTCGCGCTGTTCCTCGGCGCCGTCTTCTATGCGCGCTATTCTCACGCCTTCGGTTCTCCAAATACATACCTGTTCCTCGAGGTTGGCGGATCGCTTTTGAGTTTCTGTTACGCTGCGAACGCTTTGGTACGATTTCGTGGCACCCATGATCGCGTGGCTCTGATTCTGGCCTTCGCATTTGTACTGTCTGGCACGATTGAGACATTGAGCTATTTTGGGTTGAGCAGCCTACTTCACGCGGGCCCAATACCTCTGACTCATGTGCCGATGGGCTGGATGGTGGGCCGCACACTTCTTGGCGTACTTCTTCTTGCCGCACTTGCCGTAGAGCGGTTCCTGCCGACGGCTCGTCAGCCGAGCCGTGAAACGGCCGGCGCGTTGTTTGTTGTGGCCGGCGCGGCCTATGTCACCAGTGCAGCGTTTCTTGCTGCACCGGCAACACCGGTCGCCAAGGCTGGCGCGTTCTTCTCGCGGCCATGGGAATTGTTGCCCGGCGGGTTGTTCGGGCTCGCCGCGATCTTCTTCTATCAGCGGTACCGCGCCGGAAAGAAAAACGATAGCGACGCATCAATTTATGATTATTCGCTGTTCCTGGTGGCGCTGTTGAATGGTGCATGTCACCTTGCAGCGTTATTCTCCCGCCATCTTTTCGATGGGCCGTTTTTTCTCGCCGAACTCAGTAAAGTCGCCAGCTACGCGATCATTTTGTGCGGGGCGCTAATCGATCAGGCTCGACTGTTCGATCAGGTGCGCAACATGGCGGTCAGTGATTCGCTGACGGGGCTCGCGAATTATCGCCGGTTGATCGCCGTGATCGAATCAGAACTGGATCGTTCTCGCCGTACCCACCGTCCGTTCAGCATTGTTCTACTGGATATGGACGGACTGAAAACGATCAACGACAGGTTCGGACATCTGGTCGGCAGCCGTGCGCTCGTTCGTCTGGCAAAAACATTGCGTAACCATTCACGAGCGATCGATACCCCAGCACGCTATGGCGGAGACGAATTTGCACTGGTACTTCCGGAAGCGCCGAAGGAAATCGCCACGCGGGTCGCGTCGCGGGTTCGCGAGCGCCTGGCGGCGGAGCCGGAAGAACCGATTTTGTCGGTGAGTGTTGGAATAGCGGCTTATCCGGAGGACGGTGACACGCCGGAAAAACTTCTGGGCGCAGCGGATCGCATGCTCTATCGCATGAAGCACCGCGGCAGTTCCATGAATTCCATCGCACGCATTGCGGCGTGTCTCTGAGATGCTGCGAATGGCGTCCAGAGATATTCAACCACTGCGTCGGCGGGAAAATCGCATCCCGATGGAAATTCCGGTGGTGCTCGATGGCCATCGGCAAGTGCCGGGTACGGAATGGACGTTTACGGAAAACGTCAGCGCCAAGGGGGCAAGGGTCATCAGCGTCCGGCGGTGGGAAAAGGGCTCACCGGTCGTACTTGCTTCAGGCACAGGAGAGTTTCGTTCGGCGGCTCGAGTGGCTTACTGCCAACCAATTCGTGGCGACGGCTTCGCAATTGGGGTGGAGTTCCTTGAGACGGAAGGGCGATGGGTAGTCGAATCTACGAATTAGCTTGACGAATTTTGGCGAGTGGATAGGAGGGAACCGCTGGAGAATACTTTGCAGGAAGAAGTAACTAGCGCAAGAAAGCGCCGCACGGCTCTGGAAGCCGCCCGGCGCTTTCTTATTATTGATCCCTACATTTCACAGGACGATCTTATAGATCAGCGATCCTCAATCTTGTATCCGCGTTCTTCCACGCCGTCTTAAATTCCTTTTCCACCCACGCCGCATCAGCTTCTTTCTTCTGCATCTTGAGAGCTTCGGCCAGCCCAAAGAGCGATCTCGGGTTTCGCGGATTCTGGCGAAGGTCCAGACGAAATATCTGTTCCGCTTCGACGGCCCTGCCGTTTGCCAGCAATGCTGCTCCCAACGATTCGCGGACAGGATAGTACCAGTCGGCCGGTTCCGAGTAATTCAGAGTGTCCTGGACGGCAACGGCCTGCTGCCAGTGGACGATGGCTTCGTCAGGATGGCCGTTGGCGGCTGCGATTCGCGCGTCCATCGCGTGAGCTGGGACTTGCAGAACTTGGATCGCCTTGTTTTGTTCGCCGAACATGGCGTCAACAGGGAAGGCCGCGCTCTCCTTTTGAAACAAATCGCGCTCATTCTGGGCTTCCGTAATCTTGCCATTGGCAACAAATGCGAGCGTGCGGGAGTATCTCCACATTGCGTGAGTCGACAACAATTCTCTTGCAGGCTCTGGTCTGGCCAGAATCTCGTCCCATTTCCTAAAACGGACATCGACCCAGATTGGCGTCATGATGAAGTTATCCAGCATGGGCATCGCCTGAACGTGTGGTTGGAGTCGCGCGACCATCTTGTCTGCCGCTTCTCTTGCTTCGGAATAGCGGCCTTCCATGCAAGCGGCCATGGCCTCAAAGTGTTCGTTGTGGCTGTGGTACATCAAGTCGTAAATGCTGCCCGACTCTCCTGCTTTCCTGGCATAGTCCTGATCTACTTTCGCGGCTTCCGCATTGTTGTGCGCCGCGTCCGCGTAATTGCCTGTGCGCTCATAAATGTGGGCCGGCATGTGAACGAGGTGGCCCGCTTGCGGAACCATGGTATCCAGGCGGCGGGCACTCGGAAGTGCGCGGGCCGGATTATTCGAGGCTTCTACCGCGTGAATGTAATAGTGGTTGGCCCCGGCATGGTCTGGGTCGCGGGCCAAAACGGACTCAAGGACGGAGACAATTTCTTCTGTATTTTCATTGGGCTTGCCGTCATGATCCCAAAGCTTCCACGGATTTAGATCCATCAGGCTTTCCGCGTATAGCGTGGCGGCATCGAGATCGTCGGGATAGTTCGCGCTGAGCGCTTTCATCGCCGCAGCATAGTCCCGCGCGAGTTTTTTGTAGTCTGGGTTGACGGCAGCAGTGTAACGGGTCATCAATGCGGCGACGTAATCTTTTTCGACTTGAGGCGCGTTCGTAGCCATCTTTTGAGCTTTTTGTACCATTTCGGCGGCCAATTTTTCCCGCTGCGCATCGACATCCAGGTTGTAATTGGGTCCGATCGCCATGGCGATGCCCCATGGCGGCATCGGAGAAGCAGGATCCAGTTCGGCTGCGCGCTCAAATGACCGCGCGGCTTCTTCGTGATTAAATGCGTAAAGCAAGGTCATACCCTGGTCGAAATAATTCTGAGCTTCGGCGCTCCGCGTTTGGATAGGATGATGCTGGCGGCCGACGGCGGTCAGGGAGAGATCGGCAGCCTTCGCGGGGGATGGAATCTGGGGATGAGCGATGACCGGAGACACGGCCAGAAAGGAAAGAAAAAGTCCACTGAGCAAGGGCCGCATTGAACCTCCTTCGTTTGCCAGAATACACCCGGCTTTTTCGAAGCGAAATCGGATGGCAGAGTTATAGCACATCGAAATCGTGCGCGTAGCTCCAGCTTCCTGATGTTGGAAGGGAAGTTGTCTCTCGCAGCCGATGTATACTTTAGGTGCCTTTCCAATATGTTTGTTGGATTGCCAAGAGGAGAAATGCATTGAATATTCTGGTGACCGGCGGCGCAGGCTATATCGGAAGCGTCTGTTCGGAAGTGTTGCTTTCACGCGGGTATGGGGTCGTTGTTCTGGATAATCTGGTGGAAGGTCATAGAGCGGCAGTCCCGCCGGGAGCCATTTTTTGCCAGGCTGATATTTTAGTTCGGTCTCAGGTGGAGGATATCTTTTCCAAGCACAAGATTGATGCGGTGATGCACTTCGCAGGAGAGACTCTCGTTGCAAAATCCGTGCGCGAGCCGAGTGCATTTTATTCCTCGAACGTAGCCGGGGGCATAAATGTGCTCGATTCGATGGTGCGCCACGGAGTAAACAAGATTATTTTTTCTTCAACGGCAGCGACGTACGGCGAGCCCGAAACAGTTCCTATACCTGAAGATCATCGTAAATTGCCAATTAACCCATATGGCAAATCAAAGCTGACATTCGAGCATGTTCTTGCCGATTATCGCGCCTATACCGGACTAAAATTCGCCACCGTCCGATATTTTAATGCAGCGGGCGCCAGCAAGGAACGCGGCGAAGCACATCGTACGGAGAGCCATTTGATCCCGAGGGTACTCGATACTGCCCTTGGGGCCTATCCGCTGCTCGAAATCTTTGGCTCGGATTTTCCAACACCAGATGGCACGTGCGTTCGCGATTATGTCCATGTATTGGATATCGCCGATTCTCATTTGAGAACGCTTGAAGAGATCGATCGGGTGCCGGGAGAAGCATTCAACGTTGGAACGAGTTCCGGCTATTCGAACCTGCAGATCGTAGAGACCGCCGAGCGACTCACCGGGCGCAAAATTCCGCATAAGCTCGGTCCACGCAGGCCAGGCGATCCAGCCGTGCTGGTTGCGAGCAATGATAAATTGAAGAAAACACTCGGCTGGGAACCTGCACACTCTTCACTGGAAGAAATTATCGAGTCGGCATGGGACTGGCGGAAGAGATTTCCAAAAGGATATTAGGGCCACCTGCCGCGTTCTCATCCCGCCAGCCTCTGATAGACATTCAACGTATTTTCGACCATGCGATCGACGGAAAAGTGGTTTGTTATCTCTTCCCGGCCTGCAATGGCGAGCTTTTCCTGCAACGCTGAATTGCCCAGCAATTGGATCATCGCTGAGGCAAAAGACCGTGAATCCGGCTCCGCAACAAGCGCCGTTCGATCGGCATCTACGACCTCACCAAGTGCACCTCTTGTTGTAGAGATGACCGGAATTGCATGTGCCATCGCGGACTGAAGGGATGTGCCTAGGCCTTCAAACTCCGACGGAAAAGCATAGGCATCAAGCGCCGCGTAGAATTCGCGCATGTTCGTCGCAAAGCCGGGAAGCAAGACGGACGATTCTAGACCGAGGCGCTTTGTACGTGCCTGCACGTCGGCGTGGGTGGGGCCCTGGCCCACCAGTAGCAATCGCACGGTTGGAAATTTTTCTTTCACCCAAGGCAGAGCTTCGACCAAGTGGCGCTGCCCCTTTTCGGGTACGAAGGCGCTTGCACAACCGATCAGATAATCACTTTCAGCAACCCCCCATCGTTTTCGTGCAAGCTGACGTTCGCGAGTCCCTACGAGCTCTGGGATCTCTACGCCTTCGTTTACAATCTCGATACGCTCGGAAGGGAATCCACCATCAACCAAGCTTTGTGCCACGGCCTTACTGTTGGCGACGAACCTCGTCAGTGCTTCATAACGTTTCTTGGAAATCCAGTTTTTATTCAACGGAAATCCGATCCGCCGAGATGAAAGGAGTGGAGTCCGATTCTGCACTCCCGCAAGCCACGCCGCTGTTAACGCATGTCCCTCGTTTACATGAACCAGTTCGATACGGCCATCCGCCATCACCGAGCGGATTCTTGCGACCGCTCGTAATCGCGTCAAATTCGTGGGGACTCCATGAACATAGATGTTTTCTTTGCGGGCGCGGTGTGCCAGGGGTGAGCCCTTTACCGCGATCAACTCCGCTGCATGGCCACGTTCGTACAGCCCTCGAAGCAGGAGCAACATCTGGCTTTGCCCGCCGCGCCATTCCGTTTCCAAGTCCACCATGAGTGGAATCATTCAGAGCTACTCCGATTTTTCAATTTCTCTTGCTCAACCAGCCTGCCGAGCTTTGCAAATTTCTGCCTGACACCCCGAGCAGCCATCTGCGCGATCAGAGCGCCGCGATATCCATCGAGAAATCCGGCGCCAAGGAAAAAGTGTCGCAGCCAACTCCACGGCGTGGCGACCCACATGGCGCCGCGCCATTCGCGCCTTCCTTGATCAAACATTTCCTGCGCGATCGCGCTGGTGTATCGCTCAAGCTTGGCCTCGTGTTCCGCGAAGTTACGAATTGTGTAGTGGAGTAGATCGCCACGCAGCCTGCCAATTTTTCCTTCGTAGCGCAGAGCGGAGTGGATCGCGCCCGAGAAGCTGGCCTGATTGCGGTCATAGATGCGGCGCTGCCAGTCCGGATACCACCGAGAGTGATGGATCCAAGCACCCAAGTACCATGTCAGGCGTGCCATTTCATACACCGCAAACCGAGGGGTGTCCTGTTTCCATTTTCTCACCGATTCGGTCAGTTCCGCGCTCAGCTCTTCGTCGGCATCGAGCAAGAAAATCCAGGGGTTGCTGGCTACAGAAGCGGCAAAGTTCTTTTGGTCAGCATGACTTCTGAAAGGGCGCTGGAACACTGTTGAACCGAACCGTTTGGCGATCTCCAGTGTTCCGTCCGTACTCCCTCCATCCACTAACACAATTTCGTCCGCGATCGATTGGATGGATTGCAAAACGCGGGCAAGGTTATGCTCTTCGTTCTGCGCGACGATGCAAATACTCAGGCGAATCATCTAACTGCGAAAATTACCACGGTACGGACCGTATCTCAAACCGCTGCGGTAGGGTTTTCTTTCTGAGAGCGGATACACACGCGGATGGTGCTTGTGCCAACGCGAAATTCCGCACCGTCCTCGAGAAAAGCGGCTCGTACCCGTTCACCGTCGAAAAACGTGCCATTGGTGGAATCCATATCCTTGAGGTTCACAAATGCGCCCCGCACCTCGAGCAAGCAGTGGTGCCGGGAGATTTCGGGATCGTTCAGGCCGAAATCTGTCCCTTTGCGGCCGATGATCGTCCGCCCGGTTTTGATTTGGAATTCCAAACCCCGATCGGGGCCGGATGTGACCAGCAGGGCGATTTCCATGCCAGGCGGGAGCTGCTGATCTTCAGGTCTGAGGGGTGCCACTTCGGCATTCATGGTGGCAGTACCGACCTTGCCAAAGGAAGGCAGAGGCGAGATCACCATGGTTTGGTCGACGCGCCGCTTGACCTCGACAACCGTGGTGTGGCCGCATCGGGTGCAACGAAATTGAACCTTGGGATGGCTGGCGATCAGCTCATCTTTCAGCAAATGCTGTTGCCCGCAATGTGTGCAGCTGGTCTGCATGGCTCCAATTTAACATGCCTTGGCACAACAACTTCGACGCTGTGGGGAGAGGTTGTGGGAGTCGTTACTTGAGAGGCTGGCTCCGGGTCCAGTGCATCTGTGCTACGATTAAAGATTCGAAACCACGCAGGAGATCGTCCGTGTCTGAACATATTTCGCGCAAAGAACTGAAGCAAGACAAAGTCCGAGAGACCTTTGAACACGGGGCAGAAGCGGTCCTTTCTCACACCAGGATTGCTTCGATCATCTTGATCGCGCTGATCGTCGCGACCGCCGGTTATATCGGGTGGAAGGTCTATAGTGATCGCCAGGATGCCGCTGCGCAGACCGAGTTCGACGATGCCTTTAAGATCTTCAACGCGCAGATCCCCACTCCGGGCCAGCCCACTCTGCCGGGCGAGATCACCTATTCCGATCCGATGAAACGCGCGGAAGACGCGGAAGTGAAGTTCGCGGTTGTTGCCAACAAGTACCCGAACACGAAACCCGGCAAACTGGCCCGGTATTACTCGGCCCTATGCATGATGGATCTGGACCGCTTGAACCAAGCCTCCGAGGAATTGAGCAAACTAAATGCGGGCTCGGATAAGGAGTTGGCCGCGCTCGCGGATTATCAGAAGGCGCTGATTGCCGAACGCACTGGGAAAACAGAAGAGGCGACCAAGACATTGCGTGCGCTCTCCACCTCAGGTTCCATTCTTGTGCCAAAACCATTAGTGCTGCTGGAATTGGCAAGCGTTCTGCGGCAGTCTGATCCGAAGCAAGCCAGTTCGGTCTATGAGCAGCTCAAGAAGGATTACCCGAACTCGGCGATTGCAGACGAAGCAGACCGCGGTCTGCAAGCGATCGCGCCGAAATCCTGACGCTAAAACGGCTGGACGCTCAGCGGGAGGTATCCGCCATCGATTCTCCTCAACCCATGGCCCCCTGGGCCATGCTGCCAGACTCTTCCCGGGGTCGACGGCTTCTTGAAACGCATCATGCTTATCGCAGCGAATACGCCCGCGACCGCGATCGGATCATTCATTCGCGTGCATTTCGTCGGTTGGAAGCGAAAACGCAGGTGTTTAGTACTCGTTTTTCGGATCACTTTCGTAACCGGCTCACCCATACAATCGAAGTGTCGCAGATTGCCCGCACGGTCGCTGGTACGCTGCACCTGAATGCAGAATTGGCGGAGGCACTGGCGCTGGTTCACGATATTGGTCATCCGCCGTTCGGGCATGCGGGTGAACGCAAGCTGAACGAGCTAATGCGCGCCCGCGGGTCGAGGTTTAATCACAATTTGCATGCATTGCGGATTGTCGAGCAGTTTGAACATCGCTACCTCGATTTCAATGGTCTGAATCTGACCTTTGAAGTTCGCGAAGGGATCGTGAAACATTCGCGCGATTATTCTTCCCGTGAATTTCCCGAACTTTCGGATTACCTGCTGGATCTGCGGCCACCGCTGGAATCGCAGTTGATCGATTGGGTAGACGAAATCGCTTATAACACCGCGGATTTGGATGATGCCTTGGAAGCAAACTTGCTGGACATCGACGCTCTGTGTCAACAGGTAGCAATGTTTGGCGAATATTTTGTCCAGGTGCGGAACGACCATCCGCGGCGGCCCATCCAGTTGATCTTCAATGAGGCGCTGCGCCACATGCTCGATCATCTGGCAAGCGACTTAATCACCAACACCGAGCAGTTGCGGAAAGATTTGGGCGTGTGCTCGGTCGAGGAGATCCGCCTCCTGCCGACGAGATTGGCAGGTTTCAGCGAATCCGTACGTGAACAGAATGCCCAGCTAAAAGCGTTTCTGTTCAGGAATATCTATAACCACCCTGTGATTACCGAAGAATGTGCACGCTCGGTGCAATGTCTGGAACAGCTTTTTCTCTATTTTGTGGACCAGCCGCACTCGATGCCCGACACATACGAGGAAATGGCAACAACTGTTGCGCGCCCTGTCGTCGCTTGCGACTATATCGCGGGAATGACGGATCAATATCTGCTCCGTCAGTACCGCGAACACGTCGGAAATTTCGGTTCCTCGCCTTCTGCCAAAGAACCGCAACAGATAGTATGATTTCTGAATCCGGAGCCAAGCTGCATGCGTGGAAGCCATAAACTGTCGTTCGCTATTTTTCTGAGCTTGGGATATTTGTTTGGATCCCCGGCAAGCGCTCAGCTCTCCAAGCTGATTCCATCGACTTCTTCGAGCCCAGCTGCGACTCCGAGCGGTCCCGCAGCGGCGCCGCAGGCTCAAGCGGTTCCTCCTGACTCTCTTGACCGTGAAAATCCCCGTGGATGCGTTTTGGGATTTATCAAGGCGGCCCAGGAAGAAAGATACGCGGTTGCGACCCAATACTTCGAACCGCCATTGCGGCGAATGAAGGTGACTCAGGAGGATGAAGAAGAACTTGCCTCGCAGTTGCTGGCAATTTTGAATCAGAAATTTGCAGGACCGCTGGATTTTATCAGCCGCGACCCGCAGGGCAGGTTAGACGACGGTCTTCCTGAAAATCAGGAAAACGTCAGTGGTGTGCTGGGCACAGACGTTGAATTCCCTGTGTATCTTGTGCGGCGCGAAGACTCTCAAGGCCGAAAACTCTGGTATTTCTCAAGGGCGACTCTCGACCAGGTCCCTGAGGCCTACGAAAATCTGGAATTCCCCCAATTCGAGAAAAAAATCCCGACGACGCTCGTGGTGCACCGCTTCCTATCGATGCCTGTCTGGCAATGGCTCGCTATCATCTTGTTTATTCCGATCTGCTTGTTTCTTGGCCGGATACTGACCTTTGCGGTCGAGTACTCTATCCGCGCATACCGCAAGGCACGTCATCTTCCATCGCTCGTGGCTACGCGGTTTATAAGTCTGGGGCCGGGCACACTGGCGTTTGCTGTTATTTTTCATTATGCGTTTGTTAGTTGGATCGGAACTTCGCTGTTGTATCGATTGTATTACCGTCGGGTGATCTGGATTTTTCTTGTGGTGGTGTTTTACTGGATCCTGACGCGCATCACCCGGGCCATTTCGGCTCGGATTGGGGCCAGTTTCACCAGCCGCGGAATGTTGGCGGAGCGTTCCATCGTTTCCTTGTCGCGCCGATTCGTGGAAGTCGTCATTTTTGTGTTCGTGACCTTGGCGGTGTTGCACGGGCTGGGAGTCGATGTGTCTGCGGCGCTTGCCGGTGTCGGGATCGGGACATTGGCGCTTGGTCTGGGGGCCCAGAAGACATTTGAAAACTTGTTTGGCGGCGTATCCGTCCTCTTTGACAAAGTGATTCAAATTGGCGATCCATGCAAGATCAACAACCAGACCGGGGTTGTCGAAGATATCGGCCTGCGCTCGACACGATTGCGGACAACAGAACGAACGTTGCTGACGATACCAAACGGAACGATGGCTACGGCCACGATCGAAAACTTGCGCTTCCGGGATAAGTTCCTCTGCCAGCAAACCGTTCGTTTGCGTTACGACTTGTCGCCCGATCATATTCGGTTTGTGTTGCAGGAAATTCGCCAGCTATTTTTGGATGATCCGAAGGTGGAAGATGCTTCCTCTCGCGTGCAATTTGTTCGATTTGCGGAATATGCTCTCGAGTTGGAGATCTTTTTGTATGTCTTGGAACCGGATTATAACTCCTATCTCAAGTCCCAGGAATCTCTGTTCCTGAAAATCATGGACATTTTGGAGAAGTATGGAGTGGTATTGGCGTTGCCGACGCAAACCACGTTCGTCAACAAGGACTCGTGGATCGACCCGCAGAAGGAAAAGGCAATTCAACAGGCGATTGATAAGTCAAGACCGCCAGGCTCGCCGGATCTGCTCAAAGGAAAACCGCTCGAAGAGTAGCCTGTATTATTGCGAGAACGTATTGCACGAAGCGATGGAGCCACTGTCCAAGCCCTTGCGAAACCAACTCATTCGCTGTTGAGAACTTCCATGAGTAAATGTTTCCGGTTGTACTGTTCCTCTGGTCATTTTTTGAATATGGTCGTCCCCAACGGCCGCGGCCGCGCCCAGCGCCGATTCTACGTCACCGGGGTCGAGCAATCCGCGTTGCTGCGTCGAGTGTGCCCACACGCCTGCAAAACAGTCTGCCTGTAATTCCATAGCGACGGAGAGCTGGTTTCCGGCCCGAGGATTGCTTTGCTGCAAACGTCGCACTTTGCCCTCAATGCCGACGATTTTCTGCACGTGGTGGCCGATTTCATGAGCCAGAACATAAGCTTGCGCAAATTCACCCGGCGCGCCGAAACGCTGCTTCAGTTCGTCGTAAAATCCAAGGTCGATATATACTTTCTCGTCGCCAGGGCAATAGAAAGGGCCCGTCGCCGCGTCTGCGCCGCCGCAGGCTGACTGGGTGGAATCGCGAAACAAAACGAGCTTCGCGTGACGATAGGGAGTACCCGCTTGTTGAGGCAAGATTTCAGTCCAGGTCTTCTGATTATCGTCGAGGACGAAAGAAACAAACTGTACGAGCGGCTTCTCCTGTTGATCCCTGGCGGTGTTGGGTTGGCTGACCCTTGCAGGACTCACTGACGTAGCGCTACCGGATCCACCGCCGCTTCCGAGCAATGCAAAAAAGTTCTGCTTGAAAATCAGGCTGAGTATAAAAAGAACAATGATTCCGCCAAGGCCGAGTCGCATGCCGCCAAAACCAAATCCGCCGCCACCACCGCCACTTTGGTCGCGGCGATCCTCGATGTCATTGCTTTCTCCACCTGGTGTCCAACGCATGGCGTGTTCTCCTGACTTCAATCTAGTTCGGTTCGAACGGGGTGATTCGGATCCGAAACTGGCCGGGCGAAGCAGCTAAAATCGTACCACCGCGGCCCGCTTCGGGCGATGGCTAATCTTCTTGAAATCTTCTTGAATCTCTTGCTGCTCCTGTTCCTCGCGTTGCATTCCATCCTCTACACGGACTACAGTTCTAATCTCTGGAGCTTTTATGAGCGCTCAGGCAATGACTTTACCGGGACACTACTACACCGACACTGCTATGTTCCGGCAGGAACTCGAACGCTTCTTTTTTCAAAAATGGATTTGCGCTGGGCGCAGCGAACAACTTGCCGCGCCAGGAGACTACTTTCTGTGCCAGGTTGGGGACGAAAGCATCATCGTCACGAAGGATTCAAGCCGGATTCTGAGAGCCTTCTATAATGTGTGTCGCCATCGCGGCACGCGGATGTGTGTTGAACCGCAAGGGAAGTTTGCCGGGCGGATCCAGTGCCCGTACCACGCGTGGACATACGATCTGGATGGCAAGCTCCTCGGTGCACCGCACATGGAAGACGTCGGATTTCAGCGTGAAAATTATCCCTTGCATTCGGTTCACGTGGATGAGTGGGAAGGGCACATCTTCCTGAACCTTTCTAGAGAGCTGCCCGGGACGTCGTTAACGGTTCAGTTGGCCGATCTGCCCGAAAAATTCGCGCCGTGGAAGATGGGGGATCTGAAGCTTTACAAACGCATTACGTATGACGTGAAAGCCAACTGGAAACTCATCATAATAAATTACAACGAGTGCATGCATTGCCCTGTTTTGCATCCGCTGTTAAGCCGGATTACAGATTACCTGAGCGGCGAGAATGAAGTTCCGAATGGTCTGTATATCGGCGGTTCGATGGATTTCCGTCAGAACGCGAGAACGATGAGTATGGATGGTGAGATTCATCGCGAATACCTGCCGGGCTTGAGCGAAGTGCAACGCAACCAAACCCTCTATTACACGATCTATCCGAATCTTTTTCTGAGTTTACATCCAGATTATGTAATGACCCATACCCTCTGGCCTGTTGCAACGGATCGTACGCGAGTGATCTGCGAATGGCACTTTCACCGCGACGAAATGCTCAAACCAGATTTTCAGGCAGACGATGCCGTAACCTTTTGGGACAAAACCAATCAGGAAGACTGGCAAATTTCGGAGCTTTCGCAGTTGGGCATTAAATCCCGGGCCTATCTTCCGGGCCCGTATTCACCGCGCGAAGGACTCCCGATCGCGTTTGATAAAATGATCTTAGAGACGGAAAAGACAAACGAACGGCGCTAAGTCTAATTTCTAGAGTTACTTCTGGTACGATGGAATGGTCTCGACTACGCGAAATTCCTGACTGCACTCCTGGCTGACAGAGGTTAGAATGCGAGCAGATGGCTAACGAAACCGTTACCAAAGAACGTCGGAAAGAAGTGCGTAAACGCCCGCTGGGCCTTGTTTACGTCGAGTTATCATCGGCAAACGGCGGTATGTTGCGTGATCTTTCTGAGAGCGGTTTCGCGATGCGCGCGATGATGCCGCTCCGGACTGGCGAATCCACCCCGTTCAGTTTTTCACTCGACCCCGAAACGCGACTTTCCGGCGAATGCAGAGTTTCTTGGGTAGAAGAAGGTGGCCGCGTGGCAGGTCTGGAGTTCACTGCAGTTCCGAGAGACCTGCCGGGGACCGTACGCAATTGGCTCCTCGAAAATTCGTTTGCCGGTCCACCATCAGCCATTCCCGTCAATCCGCCCGTGAAAGAAGTTTCCACACTGCAGGAGTTGCGCAACGAACTGCGATCCATCGCTCCGGATGCGCGGACCGGCGGACACGTAGAGAAGAAAGCGGATCCTGGCCAACCGAACGCGGCGGCGAAGTTTGAAACAACTCCGAAAGCAAGCTTAAACGCGGGTTCCGCGATGAACGTTGCGACTCAACCTGTGGGAAAAAGGGAGCAAGTTGAGCAGATTCCTGTAGAGGATGCGCTTCCCCCTGCCCAACTCGAACCTCTTCCAGCTTTTTCAGACATGGAAGTCATTCCCGATCTGGTCAGAGTGAATCGAGGATACGCGCGTTCCGGAATTTTTATGGCAATTCGTATGATGATTGTCCTGGCCTTGATCGCTGGCGCAGTGGTCTATCGGCGCCCTCTGGGTGACGCCCTCATCTGGCTCGGACAGAAAATTGCCGGTTCGAACACGCCCGAGATCTCCTATGCACCAAACACCGAAGGGCCGCCATTGCCGCAAGCCCCAGTGCCTGCCCCGGTCGAGACTTCGTCGAGCTCCCCGTCGAAAGCGCCCGCCGGTGACGCGTCGAAAACGGCGGGAGATGGAACGCCAGACAACCCCAGTCCTGCGCCCGCTCCGAAGAAAAGCGTGGAGGTGCCGCCGATTCAAGAAAACACATTTCCGCAGCCGGGAAAGGGTGCTTCTCCGGGCGCGGCCACGACCGCTGTGCCTGTTCCCACGACAAACCGCACCACCACCTATTCGGCACCACCAAATCCGGCGTCAGACCAGGCTGGGCAGCTGGAGTATCTCTCCGCGCAGGACATTTTGAAAAATAGGAACAGCGGAGCAAATTTGCCGGAGGCAGTACGTTTGTTGTGGATCGCCGTCGAAAAAGGTAACTCGAACGCTGAGATTTCGCTGGCTGAACTCTACCGCGAGGGACACGGTGTCATGAAGAGTTGCGATCAAACTAAAATTCTACTGACCGCTGCCGCCAAGAGAGGGAATGCCGAGGGGCAGAAACGCCTTAATCAATTTCTAAAAGAAGGCTGCGAATAATCCAGCCTCCTGTTGTATTCTTCCTGCGACACAACTCTTCAAGTTGAAGCAGTTTCGAGAACGGAGGACGCCAAACGTGTTTTGTTCCAAGTGTGGTGCGGCGATTTCGGTCGACTCAGCTTTTTGTACTTCCTGCGGCACTCCTCAGGTTCGTCCCGCTTCAATCGCAAGTCCGGCGGCCGTTATCGTGCCGCCCAATGTCGGAGTCGCAGGTTATAGTGCGGCCCGCGGCCAATTTTCCTATTCCGGCTTCTGGCTCCGTGTCATTGCTTACCTCTTGGACAGTATCATCCTCGGCGCAGCTATCATTCCCCTTATCGTGGTCTTCGCAATGATGACGGGTGCTGCAGCTCATTTACACAGCTGGGAGGATTTGCCGCGAAACGGTCAACCGCCCGACCCTGCTCTGATCGCGGCCCTGTTTTCAGCCATTTTCATGTTTGCAGCTGTGGCACTTTTGATTAACTGGCTGTATCACGCCTATTTCGAAAGTTCGACATGGCAGGCAACACCTGGGAAAAAGGTAATGAACATTTACGTAACGGATTTAAATGGGCAGCAACTTACGTTCATGCATGCCACGGGACGCTTCTTCTCTAAAATCGTCACGGGACTCATACCATTTTTTCTTGGCTTTATCATGGCGGCGTTTACGGAGCGCCGGCAGGCCCTGCACGACATGATCGCAGGCACGCTGGTGCTTCGCCGATAACTATTTCTTCCCGATCACTTTGTCTTTCTTCAATTGCTTGACCAGCATCTCCGCGTACTGCTTCCCCAATTTCTGAAAGTCCTTTGAATACAGGGTGTCGGTTTCGCCGCTCCAGATCAGTTTTTCGTCTTTCGTACCGTAGAGATTGAACTCTGCTCGGACGATGATGTTCTCCTTGGTGTAAGAGCTGGTCGGATAAAACTGTGCCGACGCCATGCTCCAATAGGGCCAGAACGAGTAATAGCCTGGAGGCGGAACATAAAATCCGCCGGTAATGACTTCCTGTGTTTCCTGCCGAACGGCCTTTGGCCGAATCACCAACACGGCATCGAGCGTGCTCTCCTTGATACGCTGCTTCAATTCGCCTTCCATCATTTCATTTTTCGGCGGCAGCACCATGCTACTGGGGATTCCTTCGACGCCAGATTTTGCTAACAGTCTCTCCATCTGATCTTCGAACTCCTGCCGAATCAGATAGTTGTCGAGCACCGCGATCACCAGGATCTGCTTCAGCTTGGGCATGGGTACACCCGTCAGAACCCAGCGGGCAACGATCTTCGAATCGGCAAGCATGGGCATCGTAGCCAGCAAAAAAACAAGAAAGAGGGTAATGCCACGGCTACAAGCTTTCATCCAGGGATCTCCAGGGAATGCATAAGAAAATGGCCGACAAAATCACTCCTAATATTTCGGCGTCACGCCGAGATTATAGAAAATAAAGGAATAGACGTCGGCGGTCAGCTCGATCGCTTTTGTTGTACTGCTCGCTCCGTGTCCGGATTTCGTGTCAATGCGAATGAGGACAGGATTATCGTGGCTGGCCAGGGCCTGCAACGTGGCAGCATATTTGAAGGAATGCGCCGGAACGACGCGGTCGTCGTGATCCGCAGTCGTAATCAGCGTCGCAGGATATTTCGTATTTGCGCGTATATTGTGGATCGGAGAGTAAGCGTACAGCGCCCTGAATTCATCAACGTTGTCGCTCGATCCATAATCGGCAACCCAGTTCCAGCCAATTGTGAACTTCTGGAATCGCAGCATATCCATTACACCAACTTGCGGAACCGCAACTCGAAACAGCTCTGGCCGTTGATTGATCACTGCGCCCACCAGCAACCCGCCGTTTGAACCGCCGTTAATCGCTAGATGGTCCGGAGAACTATATTTGTTGGCGACGAGCCACTCCGCAGCTGCGATGAAATCGTCAAACACATTCTGCTTATGCAGCTTGATACCCGCCTCGTGCCACTTTTCACCGTATTCCCCACCTCCACGAATGTTTGCGGATGCGAATACAAAGCCTTGTTCAAGGAGTGCCAGCGCCAACGGGCGGTAAATGGGAGAGGTCGTGATATTAAAGCCACCGTAACCATACAGCAGGGTTGGATTGCTGCCATTGAGCACCAACCCCTTCTTGTAGGAAAGAAACATGGGTACCCGTGTACCGTCCTTGCTTTGATAAAAGACTTGCTTGGTTTCGTAATTGTCCGGATTGAAACCGGGGATTTGCGGTGCGTGATAGACCTCAGAAGTATTCGCTGCAATATTGTACCGGAAAATCGTCGGAGGATAATTGGGCGACGTAAACGAGTAAAAGACGAATGCATCGTGGGAATTGCCCTGGAAATCGGCAGTTGACCCAACTCCCGGAACGTGAATTTCGTTTTCCTGCCTACCGTCGACATTCATCACGTAAATATGACTGGCGACGTCTTGCAGGTAGGTGACAAATAACTTTCCGCCAGCGACGCTGGCGCTTTCCAGCACATCGCGCTTTTCCGGGACCAATTCCTTCCAGCTAGCTCCCGAGGTACCGAAGACCATGATGTGATTGTTCGGCGCCTGGTGATCGGTTTGAATCAGCAATCTATCGCCCACATTTTCGATCACCCCATAAGAGTCATCCGTGATGTCAGCGACGACGGGACTGAACTGTTTTTCAGATTTTGACAAGTCACGATACCAGAGTGCATTTCCACGTTTGCCCTTGCCGCGATCGGAGACATACAAGATGGCAAACCGTTCGTCCTCTGTCGTCTGGACATAATGAAATCGCTCCGGGTTGGCTTTGTCTTCATAGACAAGCTCATCTTCAGATTGCGCAGTGCCGACCCGGTGAAAATAGACCGTATGGTAGACGTTCTTCGAAGAAAGTTCGTGCTCAGAATCAGGCGCAGGATAGCGGCTGTAGAAGAAACCGTTGTTTACCCAGGCGATGTCTGAGGCTTTGATCCACTTCAGATCGTCGGCGAGCATTTTACGTGAGGCGACTTCCATTACGTGGATTTCTTGCCAGTCAGATCCTCCCGTCGAGATCCCGTATGCAAGATAACGGCCGTCCTTTGAAACCGCATAAACTCCAAGCCGAGACGTACCATCTTGGGAAAACTTGTTGGGATCGAGCAGGAGTTCCGGTGTGCTCTGGAGGTCGCTCTGGATATAGAGCACATTCTGGTTTTGCAGACCATCATTCTTGAAGAAAAAGTAGGACCCGCCGCGGCGGAAAGGAGAAGAAAATTTGGCGTAGTTGTAGAGCTCCTGCAAGCGATGCTTGACCTGGGCGCGGTAAGAGATCTTGTCGAGATAGGCGAAGGTAACGAGGTTCTCAGCCGTGACCCATGCCGTGGTTTCCGCGGAGTTGTCATCTTCGAGCCAGCGGTATGGATCCGCGACTTTCACACCGTGGTAATCGTCGACCTGATCGGATCTGCGGGTATCCGGATAGTTCCAATTTTGTGCGGAAGCGATCGGCAGCAAACAGGTGGAAACGATCGAGACGAGTGCAACAAAGAAAAGCCGAGAGTGGATCAGGTTCATTCATCCTCACTTTATGTTCGGGGAGCCCCGCGAAATCCCGGCATGGACGTTGGAACGGGCGGAAAATATAGTAGGCTGGGCGTGTAGCCGAGTCAATCGAGCCGCTTCAGAGCCGGCCCAGGCGTGGGGTAATCCTTATGACCGCGAGAATGTGCAGAAGGAAATTTGTCGGGACAGGTGCAGCGGCAACGTTGCTGGTTGCAAACGGAATTCCTCTTCGTGCCGCCACCTTGAATCAGTTCAAACTGGGTATTATCACGGATGAGGTTACGCAGGATTTTGAGCAGGCGCTTGTCTGGGCCAAGGGTTTTGGACTGAATTGGGTAGAGCTACGCTTCGTCTGGGGGAAATATGTAACGGATTTTACCGGTGACGACGTGAAGCGCGCCAAGGACCTGATCGCGAAATATAATGTAAAGGTCTCGGTCATCGATTCGCCGTATTTCAAGACGCTCCTGCCGGGGACCACTTCGAAGTTCAGTGATCCAAAGAACGATCCTCTTCAAAGCGATTTTTCGAAACAGGATGACGTGCTCGAACGGGCTGTCGCACGCGCGAAGGACTTTGGTACGGACAAAGTCCGCATATTCGCGTTCCTCCGTGTGGCAGATCCGCGAGCTGTCGCTGATCGCGTAGCGAAGGAACTTGATAGAACGGCTGAGATCGCCCGACGTGAAAATATCAGGCTTGTCCTCGAAAATGAATTTTCCTGCAATGTGGCAACTGGCCTGGAAAGTGCGGAGATGTTAAGGATGGTGAAGTCACCCGCGCTCGGTTTGAATTGGGATCCAGGTAATGCCTTTGCTGCCGGCGAGAAGAGGCCATATCCCGAAGGCTATGATGTGCTCGACAAGCAGCGCATCTGGCACATGCATCTGAAAGATGCCCAGGACGATCCCGGCAAGTCCGAATCGACCTGGCGTCCGATGGGCGGCGGGAAGATTGATTATCTCGGCCAATTTCGTGCTTTGGCGAAGGATGGGTACCAAGGAACGATGTCCCTCGAGACCCATTACCTCAACTCCGAAAAAAACAAGGAGGCGTCCAGCCGAGAATCGATGGACGACTTGCTCAAAATTATCAAGGAAGCTTGAGAGTCATGATCATTGTCGGATGGTTTAACCGGCGATGATCACTTCCTGGCTGGCATCGTCAAACGTAATCCGCTTGCCCGTCTGAATCGCCGCAATTGTCATGCACAGCGCGACGGAGTGGCTGTAGCCCGCATCTATATTGGCGTTCGGAGTTCTGCGACTCCGAACGCATTCCATCCAATTACGAACATTCGCGGACGTGTCTCGATCCCCGCCGGTATTTGCGTTTGTCGCCGTATGGACACTGCTGCTCGACAAGGAGACGCTCGGCAATAAGTTTGGTTGCATGTTCATCTCGTTGGCATATTGTTTGGTTAGCCCGCCATCCGGAGAAACGGTGTGCTTGTCAAGATCCATGGTGCCGCCATTTGCGTAATACAATTCCTTCACTCCGCCTGCTTCATTCGTCATTCGCGAACTATAAACAACTTGAAATCCCTTGGATGAATCGGTCAGTGGTCCATAGTCGAATACCGCGGTCATTGTGTCCCAATTCTTGCGTCCGTCCTTCCACAAATAAATTCCTCCGTTGGCGACTACGCTGCGGGGGCGCGGTAATCCCGTGAACCAGTGCACTGTATCGATCTGATGCACCATCCACTGGTCTGGAATTCCCGAAGAAAAGGGCCAGAACAGACGAAACTCGATATATTTGCGCGCATCAAACGGCTCGTACGGCTGGTTCAGCAGAAAACGTTTCCAGTCGGTCTGATCTTCGCGAAGTTCAGCAACCAAACCTGGCCTGCGCCAGCGACCGGGCTGATTGACGTTCCAGGTCATCTGCACCGAGACGATATCGCCGAATTTTCCGCTCTGAATGTAATCATATGCGGTTTGATACACCGGAGAACTTCTGCGCTGGGTGCCGATTTGCACGATTTTCCCGGTTTCTCTCACAGCCCCTCGGATCGTCTTCGCATCGCTCATCGTGTGGGCCATCGGTTTTTCGACATACGCGTCGCGACCGGCGCGCACTGCTTCTACACCATGCTGCGCATGCTGAAAGTCTGCGGTCGCGATTACGACGGCGTCCACGTCTTTACGCGCGTACAACTCATCGTTGTTGCGGACTGCTTCAACGCTTCTCCCAGTATGCTTGCTGAGTTCCGCCTGACCCTCGGCTCGTCGGCGTTCCCAGATGTCAGATACCGCGACAATTTCAAAATTCAATTCATTGGAATGATCGAGAAGTGCGGGAAGCAGGCTCGAACGGAAGCGATCAGAGAAGCCCACCACACCCACACGCACGCGCTCATTCGAACCGGAGATGCGGGAATAGCTCGAGGCAGGTAGAATCGTTGCGCCGGCGGCTGTTAACCCTGCAGCTTTCAGAAATTTCCTTCGACTGGAGTTTTCGATTGCCATCACATCCTCCTGCAACCACGAACCCTTCGGCTGTGCCAGTGACCATCGAGCCTACTACGCGACTCTAGAAAATGCACCAAGACCGTCCAAGATCCGGTAGAGTGATTTCAGTGAATTTCTGATAAAGCACGAGGCCCAAATGCCGATCTCGCGCCGCGAATTTATTGCCACGGGCACAACAACGAGCATTGCAGCTCTTTCAATCCCGCAGTTTTTGCTTCCGCTCGAACCGCAACGCTTGCCGCTCGCTTTCTCCACGCTTGGTTGCCCGGACTGGACGTTGTCAGAGATTCTGGATTTCGCCAAAGGTAACCAGTTCGCGGCAATTGAACTTCGCGGGCTGATGGGTAACCTGAATCTTCCGTCGAGTCCCGAATTTGCACCTACACAAATCGCACAAACCAAGAAAGAAATATCCGCCCGTGACATCAAAATTGCCTGTGTCAGCAGCTCTTCCGCACTCCACGAAATCGACCCGGCAAAGCGCGAACAGTCGCTCACGGATGCCAAACAATTCATTGATCTTGCGTCGACGCTCGGCGCCCCGTATGTTCGTGTGTTTGGTAACGAGATCAAGGGGAACAGGGACGAAGTCATTTCCCGAGTGGCGGCGGGCTTGCGCACCCTCGCAGAGTACGCCGGACCGCGCGGCGTCACCGTCATTCTCGAATCTCACGGCGATTTTACCGACTCGAAGACACTGAAAGCAGTTTTGACCCAGGCTGATTCCCAGCACGCCGCACTCCTCTGGGATGCCCATCACACCTTCGTCAGTTCACAAGAAGAACCTGAATTCACTGTTCGCGAGCTCGGCAAATGGATTCGCCATACCCATCTCAAGGATTCAATATCCGCCGGAAAAGACCGAAAATACGTGCTGACTGGCACGGGCCAGGTTCCCATCGAACGGCAGGTCCGCGCGTTGCAGGGAATTGACTACAAAGGTTTCTACTGTTTCGAATGGGAAAAGGTCTGGCATCCAGAGTTACAAGACCCGTCGATTGCCATTCCTAGCTACTACAATGCCCTCAGCGCGTACCTCAAAAAACCAACCTCTGGACTTTGAATGCTGCAAGCGAAACCTGGTTCAGAATGCGTCTCACTATTTCCAATTAGTCAACGAGTTAAACTGCTCGTAATCAGCACCTTATCCCACCGTCACAGCGCTGCTGTGACCCCCGACATTGTGGCTCCCGCTCTGCTCGAGTACACCTGAAGCAGGGAGCTTACCTCACCATGACAAAGACAAAAAAAGTTGCCTCATGCGTAGTGGTGTTTCTCGCGGTTGGCGGAGTTGTTTTCGCCGCCCACCAAACCACACAGAAGAACCAACCCACCCAGCCCGCTTCGGCCGCAGAAACGACAAAGCAAATCAAACCGCCCTACCACGATATTTATCTCACCTCTCCGACCGGAGAAGTGTCTGGCGCAGACCTCTACAAGCAGCTTTGTGCCGGATGCCACGGAGAAGATGGAAAAGGCGTCGGACAGACGTCGAAGTATTGTGCGGTTCCGCCAACCGACTTGACCTTACTTTCCAAGAAAAATCGCGGCACTTTCCCGGAAAAAAAGGTCACTCAGATCCTGCGGTACGGCACGGAAAAGCCCACGCAGACCCAGAGCACGACGTATATGCCCGTTTGGAAACCACTGTTGGCAACAATACACGGCGAATCGCCGGAATTGACCGAACAGCGCATCAACAGTTTGACCGACTATCTTAAGTCGATTCAGCCCAAACCGGCGGCAGCAGAAGCTCGCTGAGCGACTGCCTTTTACGACAGCAAGCGAAACTTGATTTGGGCATGCCTACTGTGGGCGCGGCACTTTACCTCAGGCCGCAACAGGTGAGCTCCCCTCACGCGAGTCAGTTGTGTTGCGGGGGGGTGGTGCCACGCCCCAGTGTTTTGCAGTTCCCGACCCTTCCCCGGTTGGCTTGCAGAATCGATGCTCTTGCAACTTCGGTTCGTCGGCATCTTTGCAGATTTTCATTCCGTTTTCTTGACTTGAATCCCGTTGAACCCAATAATAGATAGGTGCTTAGGCGTGCGCGCCGGAGGGGCAGAAAACATGTTCCTTGACGTGAAGGATCTCGCGGTCCGCAAAATTCACATTCACAAGACGTACGCGCCCGGCAGTATTGATTATGGCATTAACGAGGTAAAGCAGGCGGGGCCGCTTGAAGTGAATGCCACCGCGGAACTGCTTGAGGGCCATATACGGGTCGCAGGTATGCTCGAAACCAAGGTCGAAATGGTCTGCGCTCGCTGCCTAGAACCAGTGATTGAGGATGTTCATCGAGATTTCGACCTGTTCTATCAGCCTCTTCTGAAAGGTGTTAAACCAGAAGAAGAGCGGCTGAAGGACGACGACACAGATATTGGGTTCTTTGCAGGAGAGGGCTTGTTTCTGGTCGATATTTTGAAAGAACAGGTATTATTGTCTTTGCCGATGAAAGTGATTTGCCAGAGCGATTGTCGAGGGCTGTGCGCATCCTGCGGCGCGAACCTCAACCACGAGGAATGTCGCTGCGAGACGCATGCGACAGACCCCCGCTTGGCTCCCCTTGCTAGGCTGAAGCAAGACTGGCTCAAGAAACAATAGATTTCCGGGTTGAAAGCCCATAGAATCCGACCATATTCGGAGTTGCGGCGTGTGTTGCCACGAATAGGGCGAAAAAGAGGAGTAGTGCAATGCCAAATCCAAAACGACGACATTCCAAGAGGCGGACGAGTACTCGCCGTGCCCACGATCATCTGAAGGGTCCTGCACTCGCTAAGTGTCCGAATTGCCACGAGATGAAGCAGCCGCACCGCGTCTGCCCCAACTGTGGCCATTACAAGGGTAAAGCTGTCCAGGAATCTGCATAGATATTCGATCCCACGGTAAACTTCCTCAGTCGAATGGTCGCAATTACGCATGGACCGTCCAACCGGGGAACGACTGACGCAGCTCCTTCGCGTCTCCGATCTCGACAGGAGAAGACTTAGCTCGACGATTTCCGCTCTCTGTCTGCGTTCGCAGCGGTTCGCCGGACACATCATTCCATGACCACGATTGCAGTCGATGCCATGGGGGGAGATCATGCACCCCGCCCGGAGTTGGAGGGGAGTGTCCTGGCAGCGCGTGAATACGACGTGCGGATTATCCTTGTTGGCCAACCCGAAGTGATCCGCAGGGAGCTGGCGCGTTTGCCGAAACCGGCGAAACCATTTGAGATTGTTGCGGCTTCAGAAGTGGTTACGATGGAAGACCATCCGGCCCAGGCATTTCGCCGCAAGAAAGATAGTTCGATTCACGTTGCGGCGCGGATGGTGAAAGAAGGCCTGGCGGATGGTTTCGTGAGTGCCGGGAATACCGGGGCGGTGATGACCACTGCAAAGTTCATCCTCGGTACGCTCGAATCAGTGGACCGCGTCGCACTGGCTGCGCCGTTTCCGAACGCGAAAGGCGGCGTGTCGGTGCTGCTTGACGTGGGCGCCAATGTGGATTCCAAGCCGGATCACCTGCTGCAATTTGCAGTGATGGGCGAGATTTATTACCGCTTGACGTTTGGAAGTCGCAAGCCGCGAGTCGGGCTTCTTTCGATTGGTGAAGAGGAAATTAAGGGGAACGAATTGACGCGCGCGGTATACGATCGGCTTAAAGCTCTGCCCGTGCAGTTTGTGGGCAATGTCGAAGGCGGCGATCTGTTTTCGGGCAAGGTTGATGTTCTTGTTTGCGACGGGTTTGTCGGCAACATCGCGTTGAAGATTTGCGAAAGTCTGGCGATGGAGATCGTCAAGTTTCTGAGAAAGACGTACAAGAGTTCATGGGCATCACAGTTGGGCTACGTTTTTTCAAAAGGTGCGTTTAAGGGCATTAAGCAAACCATGGATTATGCAGAATACGGGGGAGCGCCCCTGTTGGGTGTTCGCGGCGTGTGCGTGATTGCGCATGGCCGTTCAAATGCCAACGCAATAAAAAATGCCATTCGCGTTGCTGCGGGACTCGCTAAGGCGCACGTGAATGAAAAAATCGAGCAGGAGCTCTCCCTGACACACGTCCACGCGTGACGTCCGGAGAGAGGAGACAGTATGAGCAAAGTAGCGTTTGTTTTTCCAGGACAGGCTTCCCAATATTCCGGCATGGGGAAGGACTTGGCTGATAAATATCCGGTGGCGAGAGCCGTCTTTGAAGAAGCGGATCGATCGCTGGGCTTTTCCATTTCGAAGATCTGTTTTGAAGGCACCGAGGACGAGCTGAAATTAACGGCGAATACGCAGCCAGCGATCCTGACGGTCTCCGTTGCCGCTTTTCGGGTCCTCGCGGACCGCGGAATTTCGCCGGATTATGTTGCTGGGCACAGCTTGGGCGAATATTCAGCCCTGGTCGCTTCCGGCGCGTTGAAGTTTGCCGATGCGGTGCGCTTGGTCCGCAAGCGGGGCACCTATATGCAGGAAGCGGTTCCTTCGGGACAAGGTGCGATGGCCGCGATCCTGGGCATTTCGCCGGCAGTGGTACAGGATGCGTGCAAACGCGCGGCGGAGGGCGAGGTCTGCTCGGCTGCGAATTTGAATTCGCCAGAACAGACCGTTATCTCCGGACATGCGAATGCGGTGAAGCGTGCCGTTGAGATCGCGTCGCAATCGGGAGCCAAGCGCGCAGTCATTTTACCGGTCTCGGCACCGTTTCATTCCGCATTGATGATGCCTGCCCAGGAAAAACTCGAGAAGGACTTGTCGACAACGCAGCTTTCGGACTTGCAGATCCCGCTGGTTACCAATGTGGACGCGGATTCGATTCGTAAGGGTGAAGAAGCACGCCAGGCCCTGGTGCGGCAGGTTTCGATGCCTGTCCGCTGGGAAGAGTCCATGCGCATGTTGCTTGACGAAGGCGTAAAGACGTTTGTTGAAGTGGGACCCGGACGTGTCTTGACGGGCATCATGCGGCAGATCGAGCGGTCGGTAACAACGTTAAACGTTGAAGATGAAAAGAGTCTGAACGCTACAATCGAAAAAATTGTGGCCGCAAAGATCGACGCGGCATAGAGTTTTACCTACGGTGAAGCAATGTTCAGCTTAAAAGACAAGGTAGCGCTGGTGACCGGAGCCTCCCAGGGAATTGGGCGCGACACTGCGTTGTCGCTTTCTGAAGCCGGCGCACGAGTTGCAATTGCTGCGCGCAACGAGGAAAAACTCGCAGTTTTGGCGCAGGAGATCGCCACAAAGGGCGGAGACGCATTCCCGGTAAAGATGGATGTTGCCGATCCCGAACAAATTAAAGCAGGATTCAAGACGGTGATAGAGAAGTTCGGCAAGCTCGACATTCTCGTGAACAACGCCGCGATCACACGCGATGGTCTGGCGATGCGAATGAAGCTCGAAGATTGGGATGCGGTGATTCGTACCAACCTGACTGGCGCACACATCTGCATGCAACAGGCGATGGCGGTGATGATGAAAGCGCGTTCCGGGCGGATTATCAACATATCGTCCGTCGTCGCGCATACCGGCAATCCAGGTCAGGCGAATTATGTCGCGGCTAAAGCTGGCCTGATCGGGCTTACGAAATCGATTGCCATGGAAATTGCTTCGCGAAATATCACCGTCAATGCGGTGGCTCCGGGTTTTGTCGAGACTCCGATGACCGATGTTTTGTCGGAGAAAGTGAAAGAAGAACTGAAGACTCGTATTCCGCTCGGGCGCATGGGTGTTGGCCGTGATATCGCCGCTGCGATTGTTTTTCTTGCTAGCGACGAAGCTGCCTACATTACCGGTCATGTTCTGGATGTGAATGGCGGTATGTATCTAGCCTAGTCAACCTGCAGTCTGAAGTGATTGTAAAAGTTGACCTTGCGGTTCAGGCTCACTAGAATGGCAAGGTTGCCTCAGCAAGGTTAAATGACCTGTGAATCGGTTGTAGGCCGAGTTGCAGGAGTGGTAGGAAAATCGAATGCGATTTTAGGTCGCGGAGGAATGGGTATGGCAAGCGTGGAAGAACGCGTAAAACAGATAATCGTCGAACAGCTTGGAGTGGATGAAGCTGAAGTCACCCCGACTGCTTCCTTCGTGGACGATCTTGGTGCCGATTCGCTTGACCAGGTGGAATTGGTTATGGCCTTCGAAGAAGCCTTTGGCATCGAAGTGCCCGACGAGGACGCGGAAAAGATGACCACGGTGAAGGACGCAGTCGAATACATTGATAAACATTCCAAAGGCAAGTAAGCCGCAGGCAAATCGCCGCACGAAGGAGCAATTGAGTTGACTCGCCGAGTCGTTGTTACGGGCGTTGGTTTGGTCTGCGCACTAGGTATTGGGACCGAAGAAAGCTGGAAGAACCTCGTCGCTGGTCAGAGCGGTGTGGGCCGCATCACTCATTTCGATACCACCGACTTTGATTGCAAGATCGCCGGAGAGATCAAAAACTTTGACCCTTTTCTGTGGATCGAGAAAAAAGAACTGAAGAAAATGGGCCGCTTTATTCAGGTGGCTCTGGCGGGCGCGGATTTTGCGGTCAAGATGTCGGAATGGAAACCGGAACAATCCAATCTCGATGATGTGGGCGTCTACGTCGCGTCGGGCATCGGCGGATTCGATATCATCGAACGCGAACACATCAAACTGATGCAGGGCGGCCCGGGAAAGATCTCACCGTTTTTTATTCCATCCGCGATCGTAAATCTCGCTTCCGGGCATATTTCGATTCGCTACGGAGCGCGTGGCCCGAATTCGGCAACCGCGACGGCATGTTCCGCTTCGGCACATGCAATCGGGGACTCCTTCAAGATCATTGAGCGAGGGGCTGCCGAGATGATGATCTGTGGTGGTACGGAAGCTACGATCACACCGATGGGCGTTGGCGGTTTCGCTTCGATGCGCGCCCTCTCGACGAGAAACGATGCCCCGGAAAAGGCCAGCCGGCCGTTTGACGCCGGTCGCGATGGATTCGTTGTTGGCGAAGGTGCGGGTATCCTGATTTTGGAATCTCTCGAACATGCCACGAAACGCAATGCACCAATCCTTGCGGAAATTGTCGGGTATGGCATGAGCGGTGACGCGTACCACATTACCCAGCCGGCTGAAAACGGCGATGGCGCGTTTCGAGTCATGCGCGCGGCTTTGAAAGATGCGAAGTTGACCCCGGACGACATCGGTTACGTGAATGCACACGGTACCTCGACTCCGATTGGTGACGCCATTGAAACGACGGCGATGAAGCGTTTGTTTGGCGAGCGCGCCATTTCGAAAAAACTTGCAGTCAGTTCAACGAAATCGATGACAGGGCACTTGCTGGGCGGTGCAGGCGGTCTGGAAGCAGGCATCAGCGTTCTGGCTTTGCGCGACCAGGTGCTACCACCAACGATAAATCAGGAAACGCCCGATCCGGTCTGTGACCTGGACTACGTTCCAAACGTTGCGCGAAACGCCTCGGTGGATTATGCGCTTTCCAACTCCTTCGGCTTTGGCGGCACCAACGCCGCATTGATTTTCAAGCGCTGGACCGGAAAGTAAACCAGTCCGACGCAGGAAAAACCAGCTCTGATTTGGAGGCCCGCTGCTACGGGGCTAAAGAATCGTTCGACGCAGACCTCAGGACTCTGCGGTTCGCTCCCTCAAACGACCAGAGGCTCCGAGACCCCGCAGTGAAGGAAAAGTCCATGAACATCATCGTGTGTATCAAGCAAGTTCCGGCGAAAGATGCGCCGCTTGCCATCAATGGGAACTGGATCAAAGAGTCGGAAATCGGCTTCGAGATGAACGAGCCAGATTCCTATGCGCTTGAAGAGGCGCTGCGATTGAAGGAGAAACATGGCGGGGAAGTGATCGTAGTTTCCTTCGGGCCGGAGCGTGTGAAGCAGACGATTAAAGAAGCACTGGCAAAAGGAGCCGATCGCGGGATTCATATCGCCGACGAGAATTTCGCTCAACTTGATCCCCTTGCTACAGCAAAGGTGCTGGCTGCGACGATCGCCAAAGAGAAGTGCGATCTAGTGCTAACCGGACTGCAGAGCGATGATCATGGCTTCGGGCAGACAGGTGTCTTGCTTGCGGCCCTGTTGGATCTTCCACATGCGACGATCATCATGCAGATCGATATGCTGGACGGAAAGATGAAATTAAAACGAGAACTCGAAGCGGGATGGTTCCAGTGGATCGAGTGCCCGTTACCCGCGGTGCTGTCCATTCAATCGGGGATTAATAAAGTACGATACGCAACGCTAAAGGGAATTATGGCGGCGAAGAAGAAGGAAATCGCAACGATCACGCGTGAGTCACTGCATGCTGCGATTGATCCAAGCGAGAAAATCGAAAAGATCTATGTCCCGGTGAAAACCAAGAAAACAGAATTCCTCACGGGAACACCGAAAGAAGTTGCCGCAAAGCTGGTGGAGAAACTGAAGTTCGAAGCGCGGGTGATCTGACTATGAAAATTCTAGTAATTGCAGAGCAACGGCAAGGGAAACTGAATCCTGCCAGTTGGGAAACGCTCGTCGCCGCGCAGCAGATTCTGGAGGCAAATTCAGGCTCAGTAACGGCAGTGGTGATCGGCAAGGGTGTTGCCGGCATTGCAGATGAGGTGGCCGGGAAGAATGTGACGGACGTACTGCTGGTAGAGCACGATCTCCTCGAGGCCTACACGCCGGACGGATATTGTGTTGCGCTAAAACAGGTGATCGAGTCCAGCATGCCGGACCTGGTTCTTCTGCCACATACCTACCAGGTTCGCGATTTTGCTCCGAAACTCGCGGCGTCCATCGGTAAAGCAATGATCGGCGATTGTATCGGTTTCAGAAGTGAGGGCGGCAAGCTCGTGTTTATTCGGCAAATGTTCCAAGGAAAGACTGTCGCTGATGTTGCTTTCACTGCAAGCGCACCATGGTTCGTATCCTTTCAATCCGGAGCGTTTCGCTCCGACCTGCTTGCCGCCAATGGCTCCGGCAAGGCCCCTGTGAAAACGGTGACCGTGACCCTGAAACCCGAACAGATTCGCACGAAGCCCCTCGACCTTTTCAAGGAAGCTAAATCAGCCGTGGACCTGACGCAGGCGCCGCTGATTGTCGCCGTTGGCCGCGGAATTAAGGCGCCAGAAAATATCGCGCAGGCCGAGGCGCTGGCCAAAGCACTTGGTGGGGAGCTCGCCGCTTCACGTCCGATTTGCGACGAAGGCTGGTTGCCAATGGAGCGCCAGATCGGAAGTTCTGGGCAAACCGTGGCACCGAAGCTCTATCTCGCGTTGGGCATTAGCGGGGCGATTCAGCACGTCGTTGGCATGAAGGGTTCGCGTACGATCGTCGCGGTAAATAAGGACCAAAACGCCCCAATTTTCGAGATCGCCGATTACGGGATCGTTGCCGACATCTTCGAAGTGATGCCGGCACTCACCGAAGAACTGCAAAAATCCAAGAGCTGACTGGAGTACATCGTTAGCTGGGTGGAACTTCCTCCCAAACACTTGTTTGGTAGAATAATTCTATGGCTATCGAGCGCGAAAAACTGGAAGCGGATGTACTGATTGTCGGCGCGGGCCCGGCCGGATTAAGCTGCGCGCTCCATCTCGCAAACCTCATCAAGAAGCACAACACCGGCGGAGGCAAACCTGAGCTTTCGGCCGAGAATATCTATGTACTCGAAAAGGGGAGGGAAATCGGAGCGCACCAGCTCTCTGGCGCGATCATGAACCCGAAAGCCCTTGCTGAGCTCGTCCCCGATTTTGAAACGAGTGCTCCGCTGGATACCCCGGTAACCGACTCCGCATTGCTGGTTTTCACGGAAAAATCGTCTTACCGAGCACCTCTCACTCCGCCGCCATTTCAAAATTCAGGCAACTATGTCGTTTCCCTGAGCCGGGTAGTGAAGTGGCTGGGCGGACTCGTCGAAGCTGCCGGTGTGAACATATTTAAAGAATTTGGCGGTGCCGATTTAATTTATGAAGGTGACGGCATCGGCGGAGTAATTACGGAAGACAAAGGCCTGGACAAGAATGGCAAACCTAAATCGAATTTCGCTCCAGGCTATGAACTTCACTCGAAAATTACCGTGCTCGCGGAAGGCACGCGCGGATCGCTCACGAAACAGCTCGTGAAAGAGAAACAACTCGACAACATAAACCCACAAACGTACGGCATCGGGATCAAGGAATTATGGGACGTACAACCCGGGAAGATCAGGCCGGGGTTTGTGGCGCACACTCTCGGGTGGCCCATATCCACCAAAATGTACGGCGGTGGGTGGATTTATGGTCTCTCCGATAACCGCGTTTCGATTGGGCTGGTGGTGGCTCTGGAATATCAGGATCCACGGTTTGATCCCCACGCAGCATTTCAAACGTGGAAAACTCATCCCTACCTTCGTGAAATCCTCGATGGCGGCAAGTTGGTGCGCTATGGCGCAAAGTCTTTGCCTTACGGGGGCTGGTATTCGATGCCACAAAACTATCTTGACGGCGGACTGATTGTTGGCGATTCCGGCAGTTTTCTCGATTCGCAGCGGCTCAAAGGCATTCACTTGGCAATGAAGAGCGGCATCCTGGCGGCGGAGACCATTTTTGAATCGTTGAGAATTCGGGATTATTCTGCGAACACGCTCAAACTCTATGCGGACAAGATCGACGGCAGCTACATCAAAGAAGAGCTGTGGAAAGTTCGTAATTTTCATCAATCGTTCAGTACCGGGTTGCTCAATGGCCTAATTCAGTCCGGGGTGCAGCAATTGACTGGTGGACGCGGCTTGATCGATCCTATGCGAGCGCATCCTGGATACGAAGCGTATGGGCAGACGAATGGGCGGCCTGCACCAGAGAGATTCAAGGGGGATGGAGCGCTGACGTTCGATCGATTGACAGACGTTTATCACTCTGGCACGCGCCACGATGACGATCAGCCCTGCCACCTGAAAGTCCACGACCTGAACATTTGTGCCACCCGTTGCGTGCTAGAGTACGGCAATCCCTGCCAGTATTTCTGTCCCGCGGCGGTGTATGAAATGGTAAAGGAAGGCGCCGGCGTGAAACTGAAGATTAACGCCGCGAATTGCGTTCACTGTAAAACGTGTGACATTGCGGATCCCTATCAAATCATTGATTGGGTCGTACCTGAAGGCGGCGGTGGCCCCAATTATGAGGGTATGTAGCTTCAGTCCGCTCTTCGATCGTTCTGAGCAATCTGGTCGCTACTTCCTGGGCTAGAACAAATTCCGAATGTAGCTCTTCATGCGATTCCAGGTGGAATCTTCTGTCTTTGCCGCTGCGGAGGGTTTGGCAGGAGCCTGTGCCGTGCGTTCGGCGACGATGGGATCTCCTTCCACTTTTCCCTGGAAGATCAACGTGGGGCGGACGCGAACTCGCCGGACGAGGATGATTAGATTCGGATCGAAATCATCTTGTGTCTTGTTTGTTGCATCGTAATGGAGCGGCGGCATGAACACCTGATAGACCGGTTCAGCCTTCTCAGCCGTGGTCGGCGTCGCCGCCTGCCCCTGGGTGCTTTTCTTCTCAGAAGCCTTTTTTTTGATTTCTTCCGCGGATGCCAGCTGACTGACTTCGACAGGGCTCGGAGAAGCGAGAACTTGTTCTTCACATTCGCAATGTCCGCTGGAGGACTTTAGCGTTTCCAGCTGCCCATTGGTCAGAGTCACATCGCCATTCTGAGGTACCAGCATATTTTGACCGGTCAGTTGCTGTTCGATGCGAACTGCTCCCCTGGTTGCGCGGATACACATCGAACCGGCCGAATCGAGGCCCACCAGCAATTCCATCGAACCATTGCCAATGGAAATCGGTTTGGCTTGAATTTGCGGTGTGTAAACCGTCAGAACTGGCTCGTTTTGCACGAATGCCCGGATCGTTCCGGATTCCAGGGCAAGAGTCAGCGAGCCACCGGATTTTAATACCGAGAAATGGGCCGGACCGCAGATTGTTATGTGACCGCCTTCTACCAGTTCGATGCGAGCCTGACCAACTTTTACGCGTACATCGCTGCCGCTACGCAGGACAGTACGAACCTTGCCGCCAACGACGTCCACGCTCATCGGGCCTTCTACGGAGATCGATTCGCCGTCAATGGACCCGACCTTATCCGTTACCGCCGGCTCGTCGGAGCTTGCAAGGGTCACCGAAGCGCAAACGGTAAGCGCCGCGAGGCCCACCAGGATTGTCCCCAGCAGCCTGTAACAAGGTTGTTTGAGTGTGTTCCCACCCGACAAGCGAAGTAGCTCCTTACCCAGCAGCAAAAGCCCAATCCTTTTATACTATACGAAGATGGACGCCGCGGACATTCACAAGCCCGAAGAAGAGGAAAAAGTAAGCGCGCACTATGACGTGCGTCTGCCGAAGCTGCCTTGGCATCGTCGCATTCAAATTCCGGTCATTGCGGCAATCGTGTACTCGGTGATCCGCACCCTCGGACCTACGTTGCGGTATGAGGTGATTGGGCGTCGCCATGCCGACGGGCAATGGGCGGCCAAGCAACCGATTATCTGGGCCTTTTGGCATCGGGTGATTGTTCCGATTGCCTGGTTCGGCCGAAATCGCGGGATCGTCATCATGAATACGACCGCATTTGACGGCCAGTGGACACGAAAGGTTATCGAGTGGCTGGGATACGGAACCGCGCAGGGCAGTTCCTCTCGTGGTGGACTCCGTGGATTGGCTGTGATGGCGCAACGGATCGCAGAAGGTCTCGATTGTGGGTTTACGATCGATGGTCCTCGGGGACCACGTTACGTGGCTAAAGTCGGACCTGTGCTGCTAGCGCGGATGACCGGAGCGCCAATCATGGTTTTTCACGTGGGTGTCGATCGGGGGAAGACGATTGAAAAGACCTGGGATCATTTCCTGCTTCCGGGATTGTTTGCGCGCACGATTTTAATCGGGGGCCCGCCGATCTACGTCCCCAAGGACGCCGACGCAGATGTGATTCAGGCCAAGCACGAAGAAATGCAGAAGGCGCTCGAACGTGTCCGGGATATCGCCGAAACCTGGTTTTCACTGACGGAAGACGAGCGAAATCGCCATCGGGCAGAAATTGGTCGGTAGCGACGCGGCACAGACTAATCGTTCCCATCGCGTTCGCCTAGCTTCACCGGGAGATCCATTTTATTGGCCCCGCGGTAGACGGTAACGACCACCGAATCGCCGGGCCGCTTGCGGTTCAGAACGACATCGATATCAAACCGGTTCCCCACCTTCTGACCGTCAAGGGCAACGATGACGTCCCCGCCAATGATAATTTTTTGCATGCCTGCTTGTGCAACACGGTTGCCCCCGTGGATGCCTGCGGCTGCAGCGGGGCCTCCCTTCGTCGCTGTTTCAACCAGCAATCCTTCTTGTACGGGAAGATCGAGTGCTTCGGCCAGCCAGCCACCCACCGGGACCGTCTGAACGCCCAGATACGCGCGCCGAATCTTCCCACCGGACATCAAATCGCTGGCAATCAGTTTCGCGGAATTGATGGGAATCGCGAAACCGATGCCCGCGGTCGTCCCGCTGGGGGTAAAGATCGCCGAATTGATTCCGATGACCTCGCCGTGGGTATTGATCAGAGGTCCCCCCGAATTTCCCCGATTGATCGAAGCGTCAGTCTGAATGGCCTCGTCGATAAAGGTTGTCTGGCTGGTCTGTACGGTACGTCCCAGCGCGCTGACGACGCCCGTCGTCAGTGTCGATTGAAAACCGAACGGATCCCCGATCGCCAGTACTTTTTGGCCGACTTGTAGAGTCGACGAATCGCCCAGCGTAAGAGCGGCAAGTTGTTTTCCTTTGGGGTCAATCTTGATGAGTGCGACATCGTTGCGCTGGTCGGCACCGATGAATTTCGCAGGATAGTGGGTCTGGTCACCGAGAACGACTTCCATGGTTTGCGCGCCCGCTACGACGTGATAATTGGTGAGAATGTAGCCGCGGGGATCGATGATGAATCCCGAGCCCGCACCCTCCACCGGGACGGGATCCATGAAAAAGTCGTACTCGGTTGCTTTGGTCAGAATGTTGGCAACGGCGGGAGAAGCAGCCTTGTAGATTCGCACGTTAATGGATTCATCCTCGGTGAGTGCAACATTGTGGTCGTGCTCGCTGATCTGTTTTTGCGCACCGAGCGAGGATCCGGACAGGCCTTCTGCAGGACCCACGCTGCGACCGGCCTCAACTTTTTCTGCCTGCCGCGGACCATATCGCGCGCCCACCCAATAGGCACCGAGAACCAAAATCAATGCAATCAGAATCAGTTGCGTGCGAGCAGAATGTTTGCCGAGACTCATCAGGTCCGTCCTCCGAACTTCTTCTCTGAATAGTATAGGGAAAAACCCGAAAGGGTTCACGTTCGGCACTGAAGAATCGGCGGAACAACGCTCCTTCTGATTGCGTATCTGTATAAGAACATCCACCAGGATGGAAAGGATTTCAATGAAACAGCCTTATCGGTTAATAAGTATGTTGTCGTTGGCCATTTCGCTGACGGGATTTGCAGCCATTGCCGGCGCGCAGACAGTTCCAGCGCTCGACCAGATTCAATCGCCAGCAGAACTGGATAAGGCCGTCACTGAGCTCGATCGTCAGCTGTTCGATGCCTATAACACGTGCGATCTCCTGAAGTTCGCTGCCTTGATCGATGAAAACATCGAGTTCTATCATGACCAGGGCGGAGTAACGCTCGGAAGAGCAAAACTAACGGAGAGCGTAAAGAACAATATCTGCGGGAAAGTAACACGAGAGCTTGTTCCAGGTACGCTGCAGATTTACTACATGAAGGGTTATGGCGCCGTAGAAATAGGCATACACCGCTTTCACCATCCGGGACACGAAGACACGGAAGGAGTTGGTGAAGGGAAGTTCATCCACCTGTGGCAATACAAAGACGGCTCATGGCGAATAACGCGTGCCATCAGCTATGACCACCGGTCGGCCGCGAAGTAATTAGGATAGAGGCAGCCCTACGGTTCGATTCGCTGAGCGAAGATCCCTGCAAGATTGCGGCGAGACTGCCAAGCGAGAAATGCCCACAAGAGAAAAACCACAAGTGCGAGCGGAAGTCCGCTAGGCGCCATCAATCCATGAAATAAAAGAATGTTGACAAGTACCGGGCCTAACAGGACCAAAGCCAGCGGAACGTAGCGGTTGATGAGCAGCAGCAAACCGCCCACAAATTGGACCAGACCAACAAAAACAATGTAACGGGTTCCAAACATCACTTCCATGAACTGCGCCTGGAAGCCGGTTGGCGGCGGAGGCATCGGGAGAAAGGGATGGATGAGATTTGCACCGAACACGAAAAAGATCAGGCCGAGCAGGATGCGGGCGATCATGACTGCGATTTTCAATGTCGTCTCCTTCGATTCAGGTAAATGAAAAACCAAAATCCCCTGGGTCGAATTCTTATACAACAGATGCTTTCGTGTGCGCCAGAGGCACACTGGATCGGCGGAATCATTGGTGCTGTTGATTGCGAAGTTCTGTAGCCAAGGCCTGCACCTGAACCTCCATGTCTGACATCGTGCGTGAACAATCGATGGTGTAAGTGGCACGCTTGAGCTTTTCGGCTACTGGCATCTGGGCGGCGAGCCGATGTCGGGCGTCCAGTTCGCTTATTCCGCGGGCCAGCAGGCGCTCCAGTTGCTGTTCTGGCGTGCACCAGACAACAACCAGTCCGTCGAGTTTCTTGTCAAATCCCGCTTCTACCAGAAGCGCCGCTTCGGCAAAAGCTACGTCATACATTCCGCCGCGTTCCCATTCGTCAAATTGCTGAAGCATCTGTTTTTCTACACGTGGATGCAGAATCCCGTTCAGTCTGGCGAGTTTTGCGGGATCGGGAAAAACGACGGCCGCCAATTTTGCACGGTCAATGGGAGCGCGCGGCGCATCGATGATTGTGGAACCGAATTCCGTGAGGATTTCGTCATAGGCCGGTTGTCCCGGCTCCATCAATTGGTGCGAGAGAGGATCGGCAGCCAGAACCGGAAAGTGCAAATCGCGCAGCATGGCGGCGACCACGCTTTTGCCGCTGGCGATGCCACCCGTTAGTCCCAGACGGAGCATTCGAGGGAGATCCTTTCTGGCTTAGCAAGAGATGCGCCTGATCCGCCGCATTCCTGTGCCGGCCAGCTATAACCCGGCGCCGGCGTGAACTTTACCGCGACGCAGCTTGGCCGCCTTTACCGTATTGCTCATCAGCATCGTGATGGTCATGGGACCGACCCCACCTGGAACCGGAGAAAGGGCGCCAGCCACTTGAATCGCATCAGGATGAACGTCTCCGACTAGGATATTTCCCTTGGCGCGGAATTTTTCCATGCGTTCCGGGAAGTTCTGAAGCAGATTCCCGGCGTCGTTCGCGTCGGTCACCTTATTTGTGCCTACATCAATTACCGTGGCTCCCTGGCGAATCCAGTCCGCCTGGACATAACCGGGTTTGCCGATCGCGGCGACGAGAATGTCTGCGCGACGAATGAGTTCAGGAAGATCGCGTGTCTTCGAGTGGCAGATGGTGATCGTGGCGTTGGCGTGGAGGAGCAGCAGCGCCATGGGCTTGCCTACGATATCGCTTCGGCCAAGGACCACTGCGTTGGCGCCTTCAACGGGAATCCTGTAGCGGCGCAGGATTTCCATGCAGCCTGCGGGAGTGCATGCGACGAGCCCCGGACGATTACTGACCAGATGGCCGATGCTGACGGGATGAAACCCATCGACATCCTTCGTGGGATCTACGGCTTCGAGAATGCGTTTGGACTCCACCTGAGAGGGAAGAGGGAGTTGTACCAGAATGCCGTCCACGGCATTGTCGTTGTTCAGACCATGCACAAGCTGCAGAAGCTGCTCCGTGGTGACCGAAGCGGGCGGCGTGTGCAGCCAGTGGGCCATCCCAAGTTGTTCACACGCGGCGATTTTGCTCTTCACGTAAATTTGCGAGGCGGGGTTTTCGCCGACCAGAACGGCCGCGAGGCCGGGGCGCACACCTTGTGCTGTCAGGCGGCCCACTTCGGCCTTCAATTCGACAAAAATCTCATCGCGGATTTTCAAGCCATCAAGAATCTGTGCAGGCATGAAAAAAGAATAACACGCGGAGCCCAAGAATTCCTGTGTCTGAGTTCGAAGCGATCCGCCATCAATCGCGACACCGGGGAGATTGTGAGTCAATGAGGTCTATTGTGGGCATTCGTTCCGGTCTCAGTTGCCAGGGCCATTACGGCGAATCCGACCGATCAGCAGGCTTAGCCGTGTCGGTACTCGGCGAGCTACAATCTGTTTGCTGAACGGATAGGGACCCGGTAAAGAATAATTTGAGTAGATCCGGCGCGCCCTGGAGAATCTAAACGGACAGGGAGATCGTCAATGGCACTGTTTGGGGGAGATGGCGGGCGGCGCGAGATGGAAAAGAAGGCGAGGGCCGAAGGCCGGTTGCCGCCGGGGCAGTCGCTCACGATCAAGTGGCCGGTGTTACACGCCGGCGACGTACCGCGATTTGATGCCTCTCGATGGGACTTTAGGATTGAAGGGCAGGTGGAGAGACCGTTGCGATTTACCTGGGAGGAATTTCATACGTTGCCGCAGCAGGAAGTGACATCGGATTTTCATTGCGTAACGCGCTGGAGCCGTCTGGACAATTTGTGGAAGGGTGTATTGTTTACCGATGTTTTGCAGCGGGCGAAAGCTAGAGATTCGGCGAAGCATGTCCTGGTTCTGGCGGAGGAGGGATACACCGCTAATGTTCCCCTGACAGATTTGCAGAGGCCGGATGTGCTCTTTGCGTTTGAACACGATGGTGAACCGCTTTCAGCGGAGCATGGTGGGCCTGTACGCCTGGTGGTACCGCATCTGTACGCGTGGAAAAGCGTGAAGTGGGTGCGTGGAATTACGCTGCTTGATCACGATCAATTGGGATTCTGGGAGCGAAATGGATACCACGCGTACGGAGATCCGTGGAAAGAACAGCGCTACGCCGGGAGTTAGCTGCCTGGCGCCCCCAATCATTCTGCGTTGACCGCGGGCTTGCACATTTCCACTATAATGCGGCTATGCGCAGACCTGTGGCTCCAATCATTCGTTGTTTCTCGGTTGTCCTTCTTGTGATCGGCCTGCTTTTGTCTCCCCCTCCAGACGCCGCGCAAAGCTCTTCTGCGCTGAAGCAAATGCCGAATGCGAAACTACTGGGGGAAGTGCCGGGGCATCCGCAGCACACAAACAATTTTCCAACGGCGATTGCTGCTTCCCCGGACAGACATTTTGTCGTCTTGCTGCACAGCGGGTTTGGCGCTTATCGTTCCGGCGAAAAGCAGTCGCTGACAGTCTTGAATCTTGAAACCAACGCAGTTACGGATTTCCCAGACGACCGCCTGGGTTCCGACGCGAAGCAGACGTATTTCTTGGGCTTGGGATTCAGTCTGGACGGAAGCCACCTGTTTGCGTCCATCGCTTCCTACACCGATCCTCTGGGCAAGGAGAAAGGAAGTACTGGGAATGGGATCGCCGTGTACAGCTTCGAGGACGGAAGAATCACGCCAGAGAGGTTCATTTCAATTCCTCCTCGAACGAAATTGCCATACGGCAAAACTCGACGCGAGGAGTTCAGAGATGTTACCTATCCCGCGGGATTGAGCGTAGGCCTCAGTGGCGGGGAAGAAAGGATTTTGGTTGCAAGCAACAGCTCGGATGAAGCGATCCTACTGAATGTTGCTGACGGACGCATTGTGCATCGTTTCGATCTCTCAACGTATCGGCAAATACCAGCCTCGCAACCGTACACGACAGCAATGACCAAGGATGGTTCGCGCGGGTTCGTCTCGCTGTGGAATGCTTCGACTGTGGTGGACCTCGATCTGGTGCACGGCCGAGTCCTCCGAAAGATCGCTCTCGAAAAACCTGCGGGTGTATTGGAGGGCGGGTCGCATCCAACGGCGTTGCTGCTGAATCGCGACTGTACTCGGCTCTTTGTTGCGTTGACGAATCGAGATCAGATCGCGGTATTGAACACCGCAACCGGGAGGCAAGTGTACTCGCTTTCGACGAAATTACCTGGGCAGAAATATGGTGGCAGCGATCCAGAGTACATCGCATTGTCGGCGGATGAGCGGACTGTGTTCACTGCGAACGCAATTTCCGATTCAGTTGGAGTATTCGACATCAGCAACCCTGTAACGGGATCTCAGATTGCCGCGAAGGGATTCATCCCAACCGAATGGTATCCGACCGTTGTTGCGGCGACGGAGATGGACTTGCTGATTGGCACCGCCAAAGGTCTTGGCTCCAGCCCGAATCCGAACGTGATTAAGAAAGATGAGGACGGCTCGCCAGAGTATCCGTATGTCGCAGCGATGACAGAGGGCTCCATTGCTCGCATCCCGCTGTCCGAGCTCCCCGGAAAACTTTCCGGATGGACGCAGCAGACCCTCAGAGGCAACTTAGCGCAGGGAAATGTCGACAAGATCCAGTTTCTGGCGGGAGAGAACAAAATCCACCATGTGATTTACGTGATCAAGGAAAACCGGACGTATGACCAAGTGTTTGGCGATCTGTCCGGTGCGAACGGCGACCCTTCGCTGACCATGTTTGGTGAAGACATAACCCCGAACCAGCATAAGCTCGCGCGTCAGTTCGGTATTCTCGATAATTTCTATGATAGCGGCGACGTCTCAGGTGACGGCCACGTGTGGTCTACTTCCGCCTCAATTTCTGATTACGTTGAGAAAACCTGGCCGATCGCTTATCGCTCCAAGGAGCATACGTACGACTCGGAAGGAGAGCTTCTGGGTGGCATCGCAGTTGAAGAAGGAGTGCCGGATGCGGGCGAGCCCACCGGGGGCTATCTCTGGATGAATTTTGCGAAACACGGCGTGAGCTATCGGCATTACGGCGAGTATATCGTCTCGAAGTGGTGCAACCAGCCGGCGGGGAAGAATTCGCCGATGGCCGGTCCGCCTAAAGTTGCGGGTGTGACCTGCATGCGCACGGTAATCAAGAAAGGTGAGCCGCTTGAGAAAAATGTTGGCGAACCCAAGGGAGGGCCGAGTCCTTATCCCTGGGAAATTCCGGTGCTGGCAAGAAATATTGCCGCGCAAGTGGAATTGCGTGAACACTTCGATCCGCTGTTTCCGGATTTCGAGGTCGCATATCCGGACCAGCTTCGCGCAGATGAATTCCTGAATGAGTTCAATCAATTTGTTGCCGCACGCGAGAAGGGCAAAGATTCCATGCCCCAATTCATTCTGTTGCGACTGCCCAATGATCACACGGCTGGTGGTACAAAGGGACAGCCAACACCTGCGGCGTCTGTTGCCGATAACGATCTGGCTGTCGGGCGGATGGTTGAAGCGGTATCACATAGCTCCTATTGGGACGATACCGCGATCATGATTCTCGAAGATGATGCCCAGGATGGCCCCGATCATGTGGACTCGCATCGCAGTATTGCCCTGGTGATCAGCAAGTATGCGCCGAAAGGAGAACCTAACGCATCTGCTCCGACCCCGGTCGTGGAGCATCACTTTTATACGACGATCAATGTGGTGCGCACGATTGAAGCGCTCCTCGGGGTGCCTCCAATGAATGCAAACGACTCACGAGCGGCAGTGATGGCGCCGCTGTTCAGAGGTTCGGGAACGCAGATGGCCTTCCAGGCTGATTACCGAAATCGTGACAACGGGCTCATCTATCGTGCGAACACCAAAGAATGGAAAGAAGGTGCGGATCTCGATTTCAGTCATGCTGACGCCGCGGACAACGTCGTGTTGAATCAATTTCTTTGGCAAGACCGCATGGGTGACAAACCGATGCCCGCCCCTAGATTTGCCGTGTTTCCAAGATCGAAGCCGCTCCGGGATGACCGGGGGGAACGCGACCGCGACTAGACGCCAGCGTTCTGAGTGGTCACTCGAGCCGCGCAGAAATGAGCATGGATGGGTGACTGCGGGCGCGGAAACCATACCGAGCCCGGGATGGAGCAAATGATTCCTTAAGGGCTGGTGGGAGTCTGTGTCGGTCCACTCGGAACGTGCGATGTGAACTTTTTTAGCACAAACTCTTGCAGAAGGTTAGCGACCGCGGAACCTCCAATGCCGATCAGTGTGTTCTCGACCGTTAGAGCCGCACCGTTACGATCATTGGACGGATAATACAGATTGGAAATACCTCCCGCAATTAGACTGCCTCCAACCTGGGAATAGTTGAATTGCCACTTTCCATTGTCGCCTTTGCAGATCACGGAAGCGGCAATGGCATAAAAGGCGCGCTCTTTAACCGTACCTGTACCCTTGTAGAAATAACGTGGGTCCTGCTTCAGCAGAGAAGGTAGAATTGCGCTCCCCATATAGGTGCCGATGACGAAGTCTCCATATGCCGCCCCAAACCGTTTTCCATAACCGGCGGCGCCTTGGCCGTATCCAGTGAATTGATCCCTGGCCTGCTCAACCCCAGCAGTTGCTCCCACAATGATGAAATTCACCGGATCCAGAATTTCTTTCCAGGCCAGCCGAAATTTCTGTTTGGAAGACAATGGGGCGGCGTTGGGGATATAGGTGATATAGAAGTTCGGGAATACGCCCAGAACGCGTTGTTTCTCTTCTTCCTTCATCTGCTCCTGCGCGATTTCGATCGTCGAGAGCTCGACCCGGACCTCGGTGACATTCGTAGCCAGCGAGAGGGACATTTGCGGAACGGAATAGTTCTCGCCTGGACGTAATGTCCCTGAAAAACTTTGCGAGGTAAACCCTTCCACGACCACGGTCATCACGAACGGGCCTGGGGAAACATTCGAAAAGAAGTAATGGCCATCTTCGTCCGAGATTGCTTCTTTTCCTATGGGTTTCCCATCACGCGAGAGCTGAATATGAGCATTCACTACGCCGCTGCCGTTCTGGTCGACGAGCGCTCCGGTAATGGTTCCCGGATCGCGTTGTTCATTCGGCTGCTGTTCATTGGAAAATATGCGAGCGATCGGTGTGTCGGGCAGTTCGCGATCGCCAGAAAGGGAAGAATGCAGGACTTGTGCACAAACCGGATAGCTGCAAAGCAGGATGCTGGCGAGCAGACCGGTCCTCTTCAGGACGCTTTGTACACGGGATGCTGGATTCGCAAAATGCACACTACAAGTTTAAAGCTTAAGACTGTGGTTCGAAAGCCCAGATTTCCTTCCAATTTTCCTTCTGGAAATGGAAAGTCAAGAAGTTCATTGCGGTGTCCTGAAGTAGCTGAGAACTCAGCTACTTGGTCTGGGTCAGATATTTGACCAGGAAAGCCTCATTTCCTTTTTCATTGAATATCAGATCATCCAGGAACTTGCGTGCCATAAGGATGCCAAGTCCGCGGGGTGGCATCTTCATCTTCTCCCAGGTTTGGGTTTTTGCCTGCTGAGCATACCTCTCCAGCGGCTCATCGGTCTCGGCGTCCAGTATTTCCTGCATCGAGAAACCCTCGCCAGGATCCTTCACGCGGCACATCACCATGCGCTTGGACTTCAGATAGCAAACCTCGACAAATTCACGCGGATCGAAATGGCCGCCATGCTCCATGGCGTTCAGCATCACCTCGCGAAACGCGAAAGCGACCTCTTCGCACTCTACGGTGGGAAGCGGCAAGCTCTCGCGCATGAAGTGCATCAAACGCTCTAGTGTGGCCAAGTCGCATCGCACCGCGAGTACAACGTATTCCGGATTCCCCTGAATCAGTTCAATGCCGTCGTCCCAGACAGGCTCCTTCAACGATTGCTCAATCATTCTTCGCAAGTCCGAAGTTGCGATGGGCATGCTGAAACAACTGAACGCGTGATTCTGAATGGCTTTCAGCACATCGCCCGGCAGAAATTGCTGGGCCAGAATGATGACCCGAGTGTGGGGACGTACGCTCCGTAAGCGCTGCAAGACAACGGTGTCTTCGCTGCAGGTGGTCTCCGCATTCGTCAAAATCAGATCGAACGTCTGGGCCCGGGCCATCTGGATTGCCGACTCGTTGTCCCTTGCATAGCTGATGGACCAAAGCGCCGGGTCAAATAATTCCGCTAGGGGAGAGTGCGCGGCCGAAGACGATTCGATCAGCAATACTCGCCGGCGTTCCGGTGTCGGGAATTGCAACAGAGAAGCGTTCGCCATAGGGATCTCCCTCTGAAGGAGTTAGGCGGTCTCCACGATTGTCAACCTTACCATGGGCAACTTTCCTTGTCCCGAGCAGTTTCTGCCTCGCCCACCTGGAAGAACGACTAGAGCAAAGTACCCGTCAGGATAATTTTAGCTACGGAGAAATAGATAATAAGCCCGGTAACGTCTACCAATGTGGCGACAAATGGCGCGGAGGCGCTCGCCGGATCCAACCCACACCGCCTGAGGATGAATGGAAGCATGGAGCCGGCCAGCGTACCAAATGTGACGACTCCGAGCAGGCTAAACGCGATCGTTACACCGATCAGGAAATAATGCTTCCCGTAGGTGTGCCAGATGGATTGCCAGATCATAATCCGCGTGAATCCCACAGTGCCGAGGATCGCTCCGAGCGCCACTCCTGCTGCGACTTCCCGGCGAATCACGCGCCACCAGTCCTTTAGGCGGACCTCGCGTAGCGCGAGCGCACGAATGATCAGAGACGTGGCCTGGGATCCCGAATTTCCCCCGCTGCTGATCAGCAGGGGAATGAACAACGAGAGAACGACGGCGCGTTCGATTTCGTGTTCAAAATGCCCCATGGCCGTGGCCGTCAGCATTTCGCCAAGAAACAGAATAACCAGCCAACCCGCACGTTTCCTGATCATCGCGCCAAGCCCGGTATCGAGATAGGGACCGTCGAGAGCTTCCATACCGCCCATCTTCTGGATGTCCTCGGTGTCTTCTTCACGCATCACATCGATCAGGTCATCGGCGGTGACGATCCCTTCCATCCGGCCATCTTTATTGAGAACTGGGACAGCTTTGATGCCATGTTGCGTCAGCAGATGGGCGATTTCCACCTGATCGGTATTTTCCGCAACGGTGTAGATGTTCTTGGTCATCACATCGGTCACCAGTTTCTTCGGGTCGGCGGCAACGAGGTCTTTCAGCGAGACGATACCTAATAATCTCTGACTTTCGTCCAGAACATATGCGTAGTAGATGGTTTCGACATGTCCCAACTGTTGCCGCAAGTAGCTGATTGCCTCATCAATCGAGGAATCCGGACGCAGTCGGGCAAAACGTGGATTCATCAGCCCCCCTGCGATGTCTTCGCGAAAGGCCAGCAATGCTTTCACTTCCTGCTTGGTCTTCTCGTCGAGCAAATCGAGAAGATACGGGATCTCGCTTTTTGGAGACTGCTGAATGAGATCGGCAGCGTCGTCAGGAGCGAGCAAGCGCATGTACATTCGGCGCTCGCCTTCGGGAATCGACAATAGCAAATGCGATTGCGCGTTGGCATCGAGGGCCAGGAAGAAATTATCCATGTATTCGCGAGGCAGAGCTTCAAACCTCTCTACGCGCTCCGATTTGCGCAGCATCGGCCAAAGATCGAGCAGTTCGTCGGCTGCGTTCAGAGAATGACCAATCATCAGTTGAGCTCCATAGGGAATCGATATATCCACACGAGGGCGATGGGCGTGGTAAGCGAGGTTACTCCGAGCGCGCTGCGGTCAAAAGGATTATTTCATCTCGCCCGGATTTAATGATGAAAGCATTTGTCAGAAAGGACTCGACCAATGCCGAGTTCCTTGCGATTCCGCTCGTCCGGCCGTACGCCCGCGTACGCGGTAACGTGGAGGCGGATGGAAACTGGAAGTAAAAACGTCCGCTCAATGCGACGCCCATCACATGGCGGGTGTGGCTTGGCTCATTGTTGGAGATAGAACGCATTCATCGTGCGATAGAAGTTCCACACATCGACTTTCGAGGACATCTCGAACGGGGAATGCATCGAAAGTAGCGGTACGCCGAGGTCGATGACGTCCATGTCTTCGCGAGACATGAACCCTCCAATCGTTCCCCCGCCTCCGACATCGACCTTGTACGTATGGGTCTGCCAGGGAATCCCATTTTTATCCAACAGCGCGCGGATCTTCGCGGTGTATTCGGACGTGGCATTGAAGGCGCCTCCGTACAGCTTAATCGCGACTCCGTAGCCCAGTCGCGCGGCGTTGGTCGGCTCGCTGGTGCTCAGAAAAATGGGATTGATGCCGTCATTCGCATCAGCAGAAATCACTTGCGAGTTGCGCAGGGCTTGGCGCAAATCCAAATCACGGTAGGCCGAGCCCCTTTGCGCGCCGATCAGGCGGGCCAAGGCAGAGTTCAGAAACTCCGAGCCCGCTCCTGTATTGTTTACCGAGCCTTCCTCCTCGAAATTGGAGAGATAGGCAATCGCTGTCAACTTTGGCGTGGTTTTCAAGCCAAGAATGGCAGTGACCGCGCAGTAGGAAGAGACGCGGTCATCCTGTCCGTAGGCGCCGACAAGGCCCCGGTCGAGGCCGACATCCGCGGGATTTGCCGCAGGCACCAGAGCGAGTTCCGCGCTGACTAGATCTTCTTCTTTGATTTTGTACAGGGTCGCGAGTTCGTTGGCGACTTCGGCGGTCACGGAGCTTTTTTCGCCCGGAATGCTTCCGGCGACCGGATCGAGCTCTTCGCCTTTCAGCACTTCGGTGTAGGTGCGGGTCCGCAATTCCCGATCCGAATGTGGCGCGTTGTCAGGAATGACGAATACCGGGTCGCCCGGGTTCAGTCCAATCGAAACTTCTACCGTGCGCCCGTCCGTTGTATCGATGCGCCCGGACAGCGCTAGCGGAATGTTCGCCCACTGGTATTTCTTTATCCCGCCATAATAAATCGTTTTGAATAGTGCAAAGCCATTGGAGGGGTAAATTGGACGGCCCTTTAAGTCGATGTGCGGGCTGTCGTGATGTGTTCCGATCACATGTGAGCCATCGATGACCGGTTGCGAACCAATGACTGCAAGAATCACGCTACGGTCGCGATTCGGGATGATCAGGCGCGCGCCGGGCGTGATCTGCTTTGAATCCGTAAACTCAACAAAGCCCTCCGCTTTTGCGCGACGAATCACTTCCCGCGTAGAGGCAAGCGCTGTCCTTGCCACATTCAAATAGCTTTTATAATCTTCGGCGAAGTCTTTTACCTGACCTCGCTCGGCCGGAGTCAGCACGAGCCAGGACGATTTTTTTTTCGACCACGCGTCGCCTTCATCCTGGGCTTTACCCTCACTGAGAAGTAAGGTCACGAGCAGGATAGCCGCTGCAAAGCTTGCAAAGTGTCGATTCATCGGGAATGCCTCTGTCGATTGAGCTGATCTTGTCCTGCCGATATCTAAACGTGATGAGTGCCTGAAATCGGTAGCAAAGTGTACATCAGTGCAAAGTGCACGGCAAAATTCAGAATGAAACCGGCGAGACATCTCGTGCGTCATCTATAGCAGTTCGTGGTTGGCGAAGTCAGAAGAGCTCGAATCGCTGCCTTCGCTAGGAGGCTTGCATGTTGCGGGCTTTTCGTCCAGGCTTTGTGGGAATCGCCATCGTTTTGCTTTTTTCTGCCTCTCAGGCCGGTGCGCAGCAGGCGGTTTCTTCGGTCCCAGCCGCGCCGGTACCACCGGCAATCCAGGCTGCCAGGAACGTTTTTGTCTCCAATGCAGGTTCGGACAGCGGCCTGTTCCCACACCCCTTCAGCGGTGGAGCTGACCGCACCTACAACCAGTTTTATACGGAGTTGAAACAATGGGGTCGCTATGCCGTTGTTTCGAGCCCGCAGGAGGCGGACCTGATTCTTGAGCTCCAGCTCGCTTCGCCTCCCGGTCCTGCCGATGCAAACAAGCAGAAAGGGGCATCTGATCCATGGCCGATGTTCCGTCTAGTCATCTACGATCAAAAATCACACTACATTCTGTGGACCCTAACCGAGACGATCCAGCCTGCAAACTTTCAGAAAACACACGACCGCAACTTTGATGAATCGCTGACCGCACTGATTGCTGATTTGAAGAAACTTTCGGGCGTGGTGACACCCGTTGCTCCGTAACGCGCCTTGTTTCCCGCGGGTGCCGACGCCTATCATATGATCTTGACCCTGCTCGCGCAGGACCCATCTATGAAAAAACTGCTCTTGCTTCTTTTCTTCGCCTCCGGCACCTCCTTCGCACAGAGTCCGTTTGATGGATCCTGGATCATCGAATCTGACGCGGCACAACTTACACAGAAGCCGACCGAGTATCTACTCGCCAACGAAACGTTCCGCTGCACGGGTTGCATCGCGAACATCCAGATCAAGGCGGATGGGCGGGAGCAGAAGGTTGAAGTCACTGACTACTGGGATAGTGCCAGCGTGAGGGTCATCGACGCGCATACCGTCGAAATCTCCATGAAGAAGGCTGGCAAAACGATGTTCACCGAGACTGATACTGTTTCTACGGATGGCGGGACACTGACCCAGTTGCTGAAGGATGACACAGAAGCGCAGACCGTGACGACGGAAACTGTCTTTCGGCGGATCGAACAAGGATCGGCCTCCGGGCATGCTCTTTCCGGTTCCTGGGCGGTCATCAAAATTAACCGCTCGAGGAACGGTTCGACGATCAAATATAAGTGCACTGCGGATGACTTTTCCGCAGAAACACCGTTAGGCGAGAAATTTGTTGCGAAGTTTGATGGTGAGGATTATCCGGTGATCGATGATCCCGGCCACTCAGTCGTCTCTGTGAAACGCATGGGCCCGACAGAGGTTGAAATCACGACCAAACGTAGCGGCAAAGTGACCGGGATCCTGCATTTGACTGCCGAGGGTGACGGGGAAATTCTTCGGGTTTCATTCGAAAACAAGGAAACCGGTGCGACCGCTACGTACCAGATGCAGCGACAGCACTAACTCAGTTCAGGTCCGCGGTTTGGTTTGGCGATTTTCGTCGCTCTTGGTATGCTCCTTTCGAACATTTACGTCAAAGGAAACGATAATGCGTTTACAAATTTTCGCCCGGCCGACCGTACTGCTCTTTGTTTCACTTGCCCTATCTTGTTTTGCGGCGGCACAGAATAAAAAAGAGAGCGCCAAGGCAGCGGCATTGCCACCGCAACCATCTTACGAATTGCCTCAGCCTGCCGCGGAAGCTCTCGATCTGTCGATGTACCAGAGCATTCGCGAGGAAGCAATCCAGCATACACACGTCATGGAGTACGCCTCCGCCTTGATGGACGGCATCGGTCCACGCTTGACAGGATCGCCTAATCTGAAACGCGCGAATGAGTGGACCCGCGACCAACTCACGGCTATGGGTTGCGCGAACGCGCACCTCGAGGACTGGGGCGAGTTCGGGATGGGCTGGGTACAGCTGAACACCTATGCCCGCATGACTTCGCCAGATACCGCAGTTTTCATCGCGCAAGCCGCGCCGTGGTCCCCCGCAACAAAGGGTGCTATCAGTGGTCAAGCGATTTGGGTGGACATCAAGGACGAAAAGGATTTCGAACAGTACAAAGGAAAGCTTGCGGGAAAGATCGTCTTTTTCGGCGAAATGCGCGAGGTAAAGCCTGTGGACAAGCCTTTATTCACTCGCGATGACGAAGCGGACCTGAAGAAGATTCAAGAGTATCCGCTAAACCCGCCAAACCCGAACTTCAGTTTTGCCACTTACCTGAAACGCCTGGCGTTCCGCGAAAAAGTCGGGAAATTTTTTGCGTCAGAACAGGCACTTGCGGTGATTACTCCGAGTCGTGACGGCCGGAATGGCGGGGGCTCAGGGGGAACAATTTTTGACGATACCGGCGCGGGATTCGGCTGGCTGATCTATCGCCCCGAGCACGCCAACGCCTTGCCCGTCGCCGTTACGGCGATCGAAAATTATGGTCGCGTGTATCGTCTGCTGAAAGCGAACGTGCCTGTCAGCATGGAAGTGAACATTGACACGAAATTCACCGGCGAACATGAGCACGGCTTCGACACCCTTGCCGAGATTCCGGGCACCGATCCGAAATTGAAGGATGAGGTCGTTATGGTCGGAGGGCACCTCGATTCCTGGGCATCAGCAACAGGTGCGACGGACAACGGCGCAGGAGCGGTAGTCGCGATGGAAGTAATGCGAATTCTCACTGCACTGCACGTAAAGCCGCGCCGAACGATCCGCATTGGCCTCTGGACAGGAGAAGAACAGGGGGAGTTTGGCTCGAACGGCTATGTGAAAGCACATTTCGGCGAAATTCCGCGTTCAACTGATCCGGACCAGGCGATGGTTACGGAATATGACCGTGATGCTGCCGGTCCAATCGTGTATAAACCGGAGTTCCAGAAGATTTCCGTCTATTTCAACGTGGATAATGGCAGCGGAAGGATTCGTGGCATCTATCTGCAGGAAAACGCCGCCGTCGGTCCAATCTTCGCGCAATGGATCGAACCTCTGAAGGATCTCGGAGTCAGCACGATCACCGTTCGCAATACCGGAGGCACGGATCACGAACCATTCGACGCCATCGGTATACCCGGCTTCCAGTTCATCCAGGATCCGTTGGACTACGGTTCACGGACCCATCACTCCAATATGGACACGTATGAACGATTGCAGCCGGAAGACCTGGCGCAAGCAGCCGCCGTTGAAGCCATTTTCGTTTATAACGCAGCGATGCGCGACCAAATGTTGCCTCGTAAGCCGTTGCCACATCCGGAACTTGAGAAGCAATTGTCTAAGCCGCTCAAAGGTGTAATGCCCGGCACAGATCTGCCCAAGGAATAGTGGAAATAGCTGCATTCCTCGGGAAAAGGCAGATCCGCCCCGGATTCAACTGCAGCTTCTAAAGCAAAACGCCCGGACTTTGCAATCCGGGCGTCCGTCTTAGCCATCGAGACCGGTGACTAGTAGATATCGTACTGCTCCCAATGCAGTGTGGGATCTGATTGGATGATAATGTGCTTGTGCGAATTCTGCTCAAGTTCGTCGATCAGCAGAGATTCACGTGTCTTTAGCGCCTTGGCGATTTCTGGATGCACTCGCAACGTCAGGTTCGGACCTTCGTGATCAGCCGCCGCCATCTTGCGCGCTTCCGCCTGAATTTCGTAGCAGAGCGTCGGCACCGACTTGACCATCCCGCTTCCGGAACACGACGGGCAGGGTTGGCACAAGACACGTTCAAGTGCTTGTTTCGTACGCTTGCGCGTGATGCAAACCAATCCAAATTCGTTGAACGAAAGTGCCTTTGAAGGGGCCTTGTCCTGGTCGAGCGCAAACTGCAGCGCTGCCAGTACTTTTTCGCGATTGCGGCGCTCTTCCATGTCAATGAAGTCGACTACGATGATCCCGCCGAGATCGCGCAGGCGGATCTGCCTGACGATTTCCTTTACGGCCTCGAGGTTGGTCTTGACGATCGTATCTTCAAGTCTCGTAGAACCTTTGCCGACGAACTTTCCGGTGTTTACGTCGATGGCTACGAGCGCCTCGGTATGGTTGATGACGATATATCCGCCAGACTTCAGCCACACCTTTGCGCGCAACGCCTTGTCGAGTTCGTGTTGAATACCGAACTCCTCGAAAATAGGTTGCTCCTTGGTATACAGTTTGACCCGATTGACCAATTTCGGCTGGAAACGGCTGACAAATTCTACGACCTTGCCGTATTCCTCTTCGTTATCGATCCAGATCGCGGTGAAGTCATCACTGACATAATCACGCAGGATGCGTTCGACGAGATTCAAATCGCGGTGAAGCAGCGCTGGAGATTTGCGTTCTTCACTTTTTTGCTTGATCTCGTTCCAGGTTTTTCCCAGGAAATCGATGTCGGCGCGAATTTCTTCGTCAGTTGCTTCGCCTGCGGCGGTGCGGACGATAAAGCCGCCCGGGTAACTGCCGCGTGCTTCGCCAACCAGACGGCGCAACCGCGAACGGTTATCCGCACTTGCAATCTTGCGGGACACCCCGATGTGATCGATGGTGGGCATATAAACCAGAAAGCGACCGGGGAGTGCTACGTGACTGGTAATGCGCGCGCCCTTCTTCCCGAGCGGTTCCTTGGCGATCTGGATTACGACGTCCTGACCAGCCTTGAGCATTTCTGAAATCAGTTGTGGCCTGCGCTGCGGAGCGTGTCCGTGCCCGTGGCTATGGCCACCCGAATGCCGCTGATGTCCGCCAGGACTCGGTGCGCCCCCTCCACTACCACTTCTACGGGGCTCGAAGCGTCCACGACCGCCACGATCGCCCCCCCGTCCACGGTCCGGGCGACCGCCACGATCGCTGCGGCCGCGGTCACGATCACGACCGCCGCGCTGCGGGCGCTGGAAGCGGGAACGTGGATTACTCCCGATTCGTGCTGAATCACGTCGTGGGAATTCTTCACGGGGAGCGCTGGGATTACGGGGAGCGCGAGTCTCACCGGGAAGAAGTATTACATCTTCCTCAATGGGTGCCTCCGCCGGGAACCCTTCCGCCTTTGATGCGAGGCTCTGGCCCTCTCCATGTTCCGGCTCACCGATTTCACTGCCTTCTTGCCCTTCGGTCGTCGACGCTCGCAAAGCCTCGTGCTTTTCCGCCTGTTCCCGATACGCCTCGGCTGCTTCATGTTCTTCATCACGGCGAAGCTCGGCTTCCTGCTTGGTCTCTGGGCGGGTTATCTCTTCGTGTGCTGCTTCTGTATGTTCGGTTTCTTCTTCCCGAATCTCTTCTTCCTCGTCTTCTTCTTCAACGGAAGTCGCGTGGAACTCGACATCTTCTTCATCTTCCTCTTCTTCGAATTCGGCTTCTTCGACCACAGCATCAGCGGAGACCCGTGCCTGTGTTTCCTCATGTTTCGCTTCCACAAGTTGTGCGGAAAGTGCGCCAAGCTGCTCTTCGCTGAGCGGCGCCACTGTTCCATTCTGTAGCGGATCGTGGACAGAATCCTTCGCGCCGGTTTCTTCGACAGCGCTCTTGGAGTTCTCCACAGCTTCGGAAACCATCTGCTCGTCACCAGCTTCTATCCCGGCGGATTCACCGCCCGCCTCATTCTCTGCCAAAAGCCAGTGCGGCAAGCTGCCGGAGAAACGTCGCCTCGACGCCCCACCAGCGGGCAATCCCACCACGGGACGAGCAGGTGTGGGATCAAAATCCGGTTGCCGTTCCTCGGGTTCATGCTCTGTCGTTGGAGCAACCGCGGCAGGAGCAACCGGGCGGCCGCGATACTTTGCCAGCGATTCACCCGGCAGAACAATTTCGTCCTCAATAATTGGAGCAGCTGGGCTCGGCCCCCGATCTCCGCCCCGATCATTCGGTCGACGACTCTCATAGCCGCGCGAATCACGATCACCCTGCGGCGAAGCGTACTTCGATGGAGGCAGGTTGCGGCCCCCACCCTGATTGATCGGTGGACGGTCACTGCCGCCTCGACGGCGTCCGAAGCGTCCGCGACGTCCGCCACGACCACGGTCTCCGCCCCTGTCGCCACCACGATCTCCTCCCCGGTCACGGCTCGGGCCGCGATCATTTCCCCGCGGGGGGTAGTTGCGGGTGGGATTGTAGTTCGGTGCGAAATTCTGGGGAGCAGAGGCGTTCGACTCCGGTTGCCGCTCTTCCGGTTCTGAGGCCTCTCCTGTCCCGGTTACGGCGGGCCGTGTGACTTCATCTCGGTTCTGGCGAACTTCGCCAGGCAATTCGATATTCTGCTCTTCACCGTGAGCGTGTTCGATGCCGGGCTCATCGAGAGGAACAATCTCCTCGTGGATCGCACCAGCCACGCTTAGCAACTCGCCCGGCAACACTTCGCGCGGCGCATTCGAATGACCATTGACGACGACTGGCGCGGGAGCGTCTCCCGGCGCATGGCCATGATCATAGTCTTCGAGATTTTCAAATACGTCACTGACGTACAGAAATGCATCGCCGTCCAGACCGATGTCGACGAAAGCCGACTGCATGCCTGGCAAGACTCGGGTAACTTTACCTTTGTAGATGCTTCCGACGAGTGCGAATTCTTTCTCGCGTTCGATGTAAATTTCAACCAGCTGGCCTTCTTCTAAAATTGCGACTCTACGTTCGTGAGAGCTCGCGGATATTACCAATTCTTTTGTCATACAACTCCTTATGGAGCATCGCCGCGGGACCCTCATGGGAAGAGGTGTTCCAAGGCACGGCGCCGTTCCGGTCTAGACCGGAACACGTGAGCGACAACAATTGTGTTGAGGCTTGGCGTTCGTAGCTGGAGGTAGTAGCCGCACTGCGGCTCTCAAAATGTGACCTCATGCTATCGAGGCAAGGCCGTCGCCGGGAATCTCCCGGGGTAACGGCGGACGATGCTTTACTCACTCTAAAAATCCTTCTTACCTGACTGATTACTACTGGCGGCTGTTACACAGTCGCCGGACCGGGCGCAACCCACCTGAACTGAGGTGCACGCGGAACTGACCAGCAGCTAATTGACGAATCGGCGTAGCCGGACATTCATCACCAGGCCAATGGCCAGGAATACGAACAACGTGGCAGATCCTCCGTAGCTCATCAGAGGCAATGGAATACCGGTAACCGGCATTGCTCCAATGACCATAGCCACATTTACTAAAACGTGAAACCCTAGCGCTGCCGTCACACCCATGACCAGAAACATTCCCGCGCGATCCTTTGCGCGCTGCGCATTCTGTACGAGACGTAACAATAACGCCATATACAGCCCGAGAGCAAGCAACACTCCTTTGAATCCCTGTTCTTCCGCCCAGGCCGACATGATGAAGTCGGAATACCTGACCGGAATGTACCCAAGTTGATTCTGGCTGCCATTTCCGAAACCACGTCCCCAAAAACCACCTGAGCCCACGGCGATTTTCGATTGCAACACCTGATAACCGGAGCCCTTTGCGTCTTCCTCGGGATGCAAAAACGATGTAACTCTCTCTTTCTGATATGGCTTTAAGACGTGCCATGCAACAGGCAGCATCAAGACGCCAATGAGAACTATGACTGCCGCATGCTTCCATTGCAACCCGGCGAGAAACGCACCAACAACCAACATTGGCATGAGCACCAAAGCCGTGCCCAGATCAGGCTGTTTCAAGATGAGAACGAGGGGCACGCCGACCAGTAACCCAGCCTTAATCAAATCTTGTAAGGAGAGTTCATCGGTACGCACCTCTGCAAAGAAGCGCGCCAACACAATGATTATAATCAATTTGACCAGTTCTGACACCTGGAAGAATTCACCGAGGAAGGGAATCCAGCGCTTCGCACCGAAACGCGAATGCCCGATGAGCAAAACCGCCGTAAGTGCAACAATGCCTATGATATACAGTACTGGTGCTTGGTCGAGAATGAGGTGGTAATCCAACCTTGAAAAAACAAACATGAGCACCACCCCGATGCCCAGCCACCGCAACTGACGCATATGCATCCCTGCGAGCGCACTTCCGTGCGTCGCGGAATAGATCTCGATTACGCCTAAAGTGCAGATTGCGGCCATGATGGCCAGCAACCACCAGTCGTAATCTCGAGCACCAGGTGCGTCTTTAATCAAGTTTCGTTCCTCGTATCTCCTGAAATTTGTTAATTTTCTCTCGCCTTTTTCGCAGTGCCCGGAACAACGACTGCGGCGGCTTCCTCGGGCTTACCGGCCGGTTTCGGAGCCGGAATTTCTTTTTTCGGCGAACTCGCTCCCACTTCGATCGGTTTCTCATTGTATTCGACCGTCGTTTGCCCGTGGGACTTCTTATCCTTCTTTTCGTAATATGCCTTGATGATATCTCGCGCTACCGGTCCTCCGACCGCGCCGCCGTGCTCGCCTTCTTCGATGAGCACACTCACCACGATCTCCGGGTTACGCCGCGGGGCGTAACCGACAAACCACGCGTTGTCTTTAAACCTTTTGTCTTTGCCCAGCCGCTGCCGCTCCGTGTTGCTCATCACCTGCGCGCTGCCAGACTTTCCGCAAAACTCGATTCCTTCCAGTTTCGAAGCTCCAGCCGTTCCCCCCTCATTGACCACACCATACATACCCTGCGTGACCTGTTCGACGGTGTCTTCTGCGAGATCAACTTTTACCTCTCCAACGTTTTGCGCGTCTTTCAGCAGATGGGGTTGCTTGAAGACCCCAGCGTTGGCAACTCCACCAATCATGTAAGCGAGCTGTAACGGGGTCGCCGTGACGGCACCCTGCCCAATCGATACGGAGATCGTCGATCCCGGATACCATTTGTGGTGAAAGACGCGTTGAACCCAGTCTTCCGACGGGACGAGCCCCGGCTCTTCCGATGGAAGATCGATTCCGGTTCTTGACCCAAGGCCCAGCATCTTGGCGTACTTCGAGATGCGGTCGATTCCCATCCGCATTCCTACGTTGTAAAAAAATACGTCGCACGAGTGCACGATCGCCTGGTGGATGCCAACAACCCCGTGACCGCCCTTGCCGAAAATATGACATTTGAACATTCGTCCATAAAAATTTGCGTAACCCGGGCAGAACGCCGTGAAGTTTTCAGGTGGGACCTTCGACTCTAACATTGCCGTTGCCATTACGATCTTGAAAACGGAACCGGGAGCCAGTTGCGCCTGAATCACGCGATTCATCAGCGGATGATCTGCATCAGAATTTAGCCGTTGCCATTCTTCTTTCGAAACTCGTATCGCGAAATTATTTGGATCCGGCGAAGGTTGACTCGCGAAAGCCAGAATTTCCCCGGTCTGCGGATCCATGGCAACAATCGCACCTTTTTTCCCGGCTAACGCATCTTCCGCCACCTGCTGCAAATCGTAATCGATTGATAGCTGGATTTGTTTGCCTGGAACCGGCTCCTGTTCAGACAGGCGGCCGACTTCTTTACCCACGCTGTTTACAATCACGCGGCGCATGCCGTCCGTCCCGACCAACAAGTCGTTGTACTGGCGCTCCAGTCCGGATTTGCCTCCAAAATCACCTGGCCGCAGCTTGCCGTTACTCGCCTCAATCTGTTGTTCGCTGACCTCGCCGACATAGCCGCTGGCATGCGACATGAAACCGCCCGGCAAATATCGGCGCCGATGTACCATCAGCATCTCCAGAAGCGGAATATCGGCTCGGTGCGATTCGATAAATGCTACGTCGGCGGGTGTCGCTTCCGGTTTGATGACGATGGGCTGGAATTTCGGTAGTTTGTCGGTGTTACTGAGTTGCTCTTGCAGTTCATCGAGCGATAGACCCAATCCGTCCGCGATAGCGGGCAAGCTCTTCTGCACTGCGGCCATGTCGTCGCGCAACAAGATCACGCTGAAGGAAGGGTAATTATCGACCAGAACACGACCGTCGCGATCGAGCATGCGGCCGCGCGGCGCAATAATCGGGATTGAGCGAACCCGATTTCGTTCGGCCAGCTGCCCGTATTTATCTGAATCGATGACTTGGAGTTTCCAGAAGCCGAACAGCAGCAACGTGATTATGCCCACAATCACGTAGGAAGCTGCGGCCAGCCGTTCTTGTGGTAATCGATTATCGTTACGAAACCAGTACGACACACAAATCCTGCACGCGAGCCCATCAAAACAAATATCTGGAGCGGTTCACGCTCGCGCAATTCCTTGAGCCAGTAGCGAGTCAACCAGAAATCTTGTGGTAGCGAGCGGCCCGAACATGGGCCTCAAACTACGCCACGAGACAGTAAATTCGTCTCGAGACCCCAGAAATCTGTCGATTGCGGGAGTCTCTACCAAACTAGCACCTGTCCTATGAGCGCGCAACCCGATCTGAAGTACAGGTTTCACGCTGATACATGGCTTGCCTTCGCGTCTCTGGACCGGATGATTTAACGAATGTGATTCAGTACTAAACGATAATGATGCTGACCGCGTTGATCAACTCTGCGGATTGGACGGTTTCAATGCGCTCCGATCCTGGCCGATGCATTCTGGGCGATTGATGAGGTCTAGGGAAAGCTGTCGCAGGAGATTCGGGTGGCGTTCTTACTGGTACCGCAACCGAGTTCCGGCTTTTCCTTCCGCACCCGGCCGGCAATCCATTAAGATTTAAGATTCCCTATGTTGCAGAGTTCCTCGAAGCCGCTTCGTCTCGCACTGATCGGCATGTCCGGTTCCGGCAAAACCTATTGGACCAGACATCTGTCGGCGGCAAACTATCCCTCCATTTCCTGCGACGATCTCATCGAAGATCGTCTTGCGGCCACACTCCAGTCCGGAGGATTTCGGGGCATCAATGGCGTCGCCGCATGGATGGGCTGGCCTGATAGTCCAACGTATGCCGAGCGTGAATCCAAATATCTCTCGGAGGAGATCTCCTCCCTCGACGATGTTCTTACCAGTCTCGAGAAAAATCCTTCCAGACCCTTGATCCTCGACACGACCGGCAGTGTCATCCACACGGGTAACAACCTGCTATTTCGCTTGCGCAAGCTAATGACCGTTGTTTATCTCGCTGCCTCCGATGAAGAACAGCAACTATTGATTCGCCGCTATCTCGACGATCCCAAACCGGTCTTGTGGCGCGGCGCTTTTCAGTCCCGCGCAGGCGAACCACCGAGAGATACCGTTGCCCGCTGCTATCCTGTCCTGATCGGAGCTCGCCGCCAGAGTTACCGGGCGCTCGCGCATCACACGTTTGCTGTTGCCGACTTGCGCGAACTTGCGACGCAGGCAGAATCCCGCGGCCAATCGCCCGCCGAGGCATTTCTGGAAAGACTTCGTTTGCAAATGGAAGAGCGGCAGAGCGGAATGGCCTAGCGGATGTTCACATGAGATATCGCAGCACTGCCGGCAAAGCTCCACTGACATCGCTGAAAGGCGCGGTGCTTCGCGGGCTTGCGCCGGACGGCGGTCTGTACATGCCAGTCGAAATTGCGCGACACAGTCCGGAAGAACTGGAAGAATTTCGTCGATTACCGTTTACCGAGGTTTGCTTTCGTGTGGTGCGGCCGTTCGCGACACCCGATGTGCCGGAAGAAGTCTTATGGCAAGTCGTTGCCGAAGCCATCAATTTTCCGGTGAAGCTCGTTTCTCTCTCTCCGGCCCTTCATATTTTGGAATTGTTCCACGGACCGACTTTGGCGTTTAAAGACTTCGGTGCACGGTTTATGGCCCGATTGATGGGCTACTTCGTGCGCGGAGAAACGCGTACGCTCACGGTCCTGGTCGCCACTTCAGGCGACACGGGAAGCGCCGTCGCTCATGGCTTTTTGGGCGTGCCAGGAATCCGGGTCATCATCCTGTATCCTTCAAAACGCATCAGTGAAGCACAAGAGAAGCAGTTCACCACGCTTGGAGAAAATATTACCGCCCTTGAAATTTCTGGTACGTTCGACGACTGCCAACGCATGGTGAAGCAAGCTTTCAGCGATGAAGCATTGAACCAGCGCACATTCCTGACTTCCGCGAATTCCATCAACGTTGGCCGCTTGTTACCGCAGATGTTTTATCACGTGGCGGCCTACCGCCAATTGCCGGTGGCTTCTGTTCCGCTGATCGTTTCTGTACCGAGCGGTAATTTTGGAAATCTGACGGCCGGATTATTCGCCAAGCGCATGGGGTTGCCCGTCTCGCGTTTTATCGCGGCCACCAACGCCAACGATGTCGTTCCGCAATACTTGCAAAGTGGCGAATATCATCCGCGCCCCGCCGAAGCCACATACTCGAACGCGATGGACGTCGGGAATCCGAACAATTTTCCCCGTTTGCTGGATTTGTGCCGGGGCCGAATTGAAATCGTGCGCAAGGAAATCTGGGGGCATGCGGCCACGAATGAGGAAACTCTTCAGCAGATGCACGCCGTCTGGGACCGCTACCGATATGTTACCGATCCCCATACGGCCGTTGGCATGCTGGCATGGGAAGCGTACCGGAAGCAGCATCCCGAACCCGCACAGGGGCTGGTGCTGGCAACGGCGCACCCTGCCAAGTTCGCCGAAATCGTGCAGAAGGGAATTGGCGTCGCCCCGCCTCTCCCGTCTCGCCTCGCCGAATATCTCCAGCGTCCGAAACTTTCGTTACCCATGAGCAATGACTACGACGACTTTCGGCAATTCTTGCTGAGTCACTAACTCGCCGGCTGTCTCGGCCAGATCAATAATATATTTTTTCCTCACTCTGCAGACTTGCGGGATATTGGTCGCGAAAAGCTGTGTTAGGAATTACGTCGGAGTCGATCGAGAAGAAGAAAGAGAATTGTGCCCAACACCGCATTTACGGCTGCGGCAATGGCGAGATGCACGTTGAACCATTGCTCCGGCTGCGCAAGGAGCAGGCGTCGAATGAGCACCAGAATCCCTTGCTGTGCCACAAAGAAGCCCATGATCAGCGAAAAGCGTGCGGCGGGGTGCTCGGTATCGAGCCTCGCTCCGATCGAGGACGCAAGATACCCAATGCAGGTTTTCGCGATGCCGTAATAGCCAAGTGGCACGGTCGGGCCGCTCAGGCTGTCCTGCAGAAGGCCGATAACCATCCCGAGAAGTAATCCCGTCGAAGGATTCCGGCGGCTCAGACCAAAATAGATCGTCAGCAATAACGGCAAATCCAGAATCCGGAAAGACGGAAAATACACCGGCACCATCGCTTGCAGAAGCAATGCAATAATGGCGACACCTGCGATCGCGCCCGGATAGAACTTGTGGACTTCGATGTGTGTTTCCGCGCTTCGAAGCTCGTATGTTTCGTTCATGGTTTTTCCCCGCTCGCTGCAGGGCTTGAGGGCGCACTGACGACATTTCCCGGAGCCGCCGCGGTCGGCGAAGAATCTTTTGTTGCTGCCGGAGTTTCCGCTTCTTTGCCGAACTCCACAGTCTGCTGCGTCAGCAACACGATGACTTCTTCGAGCCGCTCCAATCTGGCTGCCGGTCTCAGCAAGATTTGCTTGAATGGAGTTCCTGACTTCACTTCCTGTACGGTCCCAACAGGAATATCACGCGGAAAAATCTTGTCCATCCCGCTGGTCACCACTTTTTCGCCGACCGTTACCTTGTCGTCCGTAGCTACGTATTTCATGGCAAGCAGCGGTTCACCTGTGCCACCGACAGGCCCTTGAATGCGCGAATCGACAAGCATCGCGCCGACTCCGCCCTCTTTATCTGTGAGCAGCAGAACCTGTGCACTGTCGCGATAAACTTCAATCACTTTGCCAACTGCTCCATCGGGTGTGATCACGCCCATGTTGCGATGAATCCCATCGCGCTCGCCGCGGTCAATTTCTACGATTCGGCTAGCCGTGCCTGCACTCGCCCCGATTACTCGCGCCATGACCATCGGGAGTTTTTGCTGCGATTCGCGAAAGTTCAGCAGCGCACCGAGACGCTCCGCCTCAGCGGCTTTGCTCTGGAGTTGGGAGATCGTCATTTTTAGAGAGTCATTCTCCACCCGCAGCGCCTCATTTTCGCGGGAGGTACTGGAGAGCGCGAAATAGTGGTTCCAGACGCCACCTACCTTTGCGAATCCCCACGCGCCACTCCGTTCGAAGGGCGATACCGCCGTGATCGCCCAGACGCGGATCAGTCGACCGCGTGAATCCCGCTTGATCTGAACGGCCAGCAGCAAGAGCTGCGCGATCAACACTCCAGCGAGCAGTGCCAGCGATTTATGCTTTGAAGGAATTGCCACCATATCGCAAAGTTCTCGGTAATCAGTTCTCGTTCTAAGTCAAACTCAGAAAATTGCCCTGTTCTCCTGCTGGTCTTCAGTTGGGCTGGAAGAACTCGCAACCTCGCACGTGAGCATCAGGAAATGCATTGCAGAATGTTCATCGCGGAAATCCGCCAATTGCCTCAGTCAATGCAAACCTGCCGCAGCAATTTGAAATCACTCAGCATCTTTCCGGTTCCAAGAACCACGGACGCCAATGGATCATCCGCAATCGAAACGGGCAATCCAGTTTCTTCACGAATCCTCTTGTCGAGATTCTTCAGCAGCGCGCCGCCACCGGTCAGCACGATGCCTCGATCGCTGATGTCCGCGGAAAGTTCCGGGGGGGTGCGTTCCAGAGCCACGCGAACTGCGTTCAAGATTGTGGCGACGCATTCACTGAGCGCTTCGCGTATTTCACTGTCGTCGATCGTCACAGTCCGAGGCACACCCTCAATCAGGTTGCGGCCCTTTACTTCCATCGTCAGCGGTTTTTCCAGAGGATACGCCGAGCCAATTTCCATTTTGATTTGTTCCGCGGTGCGCTCCCCAACCAGCAGGTTGTACTTGCGCTTGAGATACTGCATCACCGCTTCGTCCATCTCGTTACCGGCCACCCGCACCGAACGCGAATACACGATGCCGCTCATCGAAATCACTGCAATGTCCGTTGTGCCCCCGCCGATATCGACGACCATGTTGCCGCTAGGTTCTTCAATCGGCAGACCTGCACCGATTGCCGCCGCCATCGCCTGTTCGACGAGATAAACTTCGCTGGCTCGTGCGCGATACGCAGAGTCCTGCACCGCTCGTTTTTCCACCGGTGTAATTTCGCTGGGCACGCCGATTACGATACGCGGATGAACGAGCACGCGGCGATTGTGGGCCTTCTGAATAAAATACGTCAGCATCTTCTCCGTGACCTTAAAATCAGCGATTACGCCGTCCTTCATCGGCTTGATCGCCACCACGTTGCCCGGCGTGCGTCCCAGCATATCCTTTGCTTCGCGCCCGACCGCCACAACTTCACCACTGGCCTTGTTGATCGCCACGATTGACGGTTCGTTTACGACAATCCCTTTGCCGTGCGAGAACACCAGCGTGTTCGCTGTTCCCAAATCGATAGCCAGGTCGGAAGAGAACAAGCTGAAAACCGACCTGAGGTTATAACCGTTCTTATTCATTTTCCTGCTTCCCCCTGCGGAGGGGCTTCCCCTCGAATCGCAACTTAGTCCACGAATGTTTTGTCGTGTAACTTTCCATTGTCGCTGGATTTGGCGTTGCACGCAAAACCGTAACCCGCGACTCCTCCGGATCTACTTCGGCACTACGATGGAAACTGTTTGTTTCGCCGTGCCCCCACGGCGATTCGACCCGATCACCACGATGGTGTGCTGCCCAGGTTCTAGCGGCTCGGTGAAGTGCCGGAATGCACCATCTGCAGCAATATTTGCTACCGATTGCCCATTGACGATCAGTGCCGCTCCCGGTTCCGTTTTCCCGATAATCTCGGCCACCCGTCCGTGGAGCTGTGTGCTCTCGATCTCCAGCAGCATGTCCTGCGACTTGGCCTGCGGGACGAGTGAGAATTTAAACGTTTCGCTGACTTCGCTGGTCTGCTTCTTGGCATCCGACGCCGACACGTTCCAGAAATAATCACCGGCTTCCAGTCCACTTACTTCTGCACTCACGTTCGCCGTTTTTACTTCTTTTACCAGCTTTGTGAACATGGTGGTCGAGCTGATCCGCAGGGTGTAGGAAACGGCTTCATCTACTGGCTGCCATTCAAACCGAATTTGCGCCGCCTTGGGGCTCTCAGAGATGACTGGTGCCAGGTTCAGCGGTGCAACCAGTCCCGGAGGCGCAAGAACATTCGATTTCGAGGCCGGGCCACCTGAAGCGAAACTCACTTTTTCATACTGTGTGAGCTCGATCTTTTCCGCGCCTCGGCGCACTTCCGCCGCACCGGTTGACACGACGATTTCATGTTCGTTGTTCTTGGGGTCGTTCTTCACCGTGGCACGTGTGTTCTGCTCTACCATGGCGGTTGCGTCTTCCACACTTACCGCCGCTTTCGAATTTGGCGAGGACCAATTTGGAGTTGCCAGGTCCACTTGTCCGGTGTTGATGCGAACGGCGGTGTTTGACTGCTCGCGGGTCACGTTGTTTTCTTCCACCGTTACCATGGATTCGGCCTTCACCGTATATTCCGTGCCGTCTGCGAATGTCATACGCGCCGCGCCGTCGCTGCCTGTCTGGATTAGATCTCCTTTGTCCAGTGCAGTGTGATAATCCGCATCCACCCAGGTCACTGAATTTACCTTTTTGACCTGCACGCGGCCGTCCAGGTTCACAAACTTAGCTTGAGTCTGCGAAATCGTCAGGTTTTCGTTTTCCGTGTTACCGATTGCGTTATTCAATTTCTTTGTCGCGATTTCTCGCCAATCCGGAATCGCTGCGTATAATCCCGCGATGATGATGACAAACAGGAGCAAGAGATAAACAGCAACTGTTTTATAGGTGACCGCGTGCCAATACACCTCTACCCGATGAATCTTCGGCGCCGCTTGTGGCGCTGGCGGGGCGATGGGTCGTCTTGGCTCGATAGGGGTTTGCGTCGTCACAGAATTTTGTGGAGTTACTCCTCCAATTTCGCAATCTAACACAGGGAATTCCTCACAAGCGAAGTCTCGGGCTGCCCCGTAGTCAATCAACAAACATGCTCGTCAAAAACGTTGCGTTTTAGTTACTGGGCTTGGTGTGCTGGCGCTCGAAAAAGCGCCATTTATCGGATCCGGCTTCGACTGCCACGTCGAAAAATCCCACCATCATCTCGTCTGCGGTCTGCTCTCCCCAGACGACCGTGGCATCGGGGTCCGGGTTGTGCAGGTTCATTTTTGAATTGTCGAAATAGGCAACTGCCTGCAGCTCCGTACCTGCCGCTAATGCCAGCGGGGTCGCCAGTTGATACGTCATCTGCCAGTGAAAGTGGTAGTTGACCCGCAAGAGTGGCTCGATCGTATGGTCTTGGCGGATAATGTTGTACTCGAATCGTTTTCCGCGCAAATGCATGTGCGGAAAGAAACTCAGCAGTAAGGCATCATTTGGCAACGTGCCGCGTGCTTCGACCCGAAAATTTGGCATGTTCGGCGGGATTGAAAAGTGGTCATTTGTCAGCTGCAATGTCAGTACGCGTTTCCCTGGAACTTCCTTCGCGAAAATCAATCCGATGCGTGTTTCGTCCGCCGCTGCCTTGCCGTTTGACGTGTAGTGCATCTGAAAAACCAGATCCGACCCAGCGGGAATATATTTAGCCATTCCAGCGGGCCAATTATCCGGCGTGCTTCCCGGAGCGTAAACCAACATAATGTCGCTGTCGGTCCACATCGCGTCCTGCCGGTCCTGCTCGCTTGTCAGACTTTCCGCTGTAAACGGTTTTCCGACCGGCGCGTGCCGCAGCCAGTTTGAACCGGGTGGCCTGACGTAGACCACTGCGTGATGTACGTTCTGCGGCAATCCCGGCAGAATCTCCGAGCGTTGCACCCATTGTCCTTTCGTGAAATGTGTGGGGATGATTTCGTAGGTGTAATCGACTTCGCCGTCGGCCGGAATGTTTACCGGTTCCGCCATCGCTATCGTCACATCCGGGGAGGGAATCGTCCACCGTCCGGTCCATTTTTTGGGCAAGGGCGCATCCTGGGGATTCCCGGCCGGCATACCACCCCTTACCCATGCCGAGATCGTCGCGATTTCCACATCACTCAACGACGGGTCGTTTTTGAACTTTCCAATCCCGGGATCCGCAAACCAGGGTGGCATCGAACGTTTTTCGGTCTCGGACTGAATCGCCGCGGCAATCTGGCGTGTTTGGGCGTAACTTTCAAATGCGATGGGCGCGATTCCGCCTGTCCGGTGACAGACCTGACATCGCTCCTGTATCAGGGGCAGCACGTCGCGGTAGTACGTGGGGGTGTTCGCCGAGCCGGAGTCTGTCTGCGCCAGCGCAGACCCGCAACACATAAAAACAACACTCAGCACCGTGAGCGTACAATTCACACACTCAATCCTACGCTGTCTCGTCGACTCGCCAAAGCGCGCTGCGGGGAGGTCCTGGTCTGGTCGGCTTTCTGGCGTTTGCCTGTCTTTATTTTACGAATTCCGGTTGCTCACCCGTTCGCCAGGGATCGTAACTCAGCGAGTATTTGATACGATCTGGAATCGCAGGATGATCGTAGAACAGAAAGATTCGCAGCGGACTCGGGTCCGGGTCCGCAAGATCCACGTCTCCCAAAATGTTGAATGACTGTGCTGCCACTTGCCCCGAATCGGGTGTCAATCCATGCGTAACTTCCAGGCCATACTGATCTGCCTGATGTTCCTGGTAGCGAGAGAAGGTGCTGACGATGGGCCCGACAAGCACTCCGACAATGGAAAGAAGCAAGAGCATGGCTGGGTAGGAAGCCCAGTCATCGACACTTCGAATTTGCCATCGCGGGCCCCACCTCGCGAGCACCCATCCGATTGTTCGGTAACCGGTATAGAAAATAGCCAGCAGCAGCACCGCGAAGAATCCAAAACCCTTCGCAATATGGTTCAGGACGTAATGTCCCATCTCATGGCCGGCGACGAACACGATTTGCGGTGTGCTCATTTTTGCAATCGTCGTATCCCACACAACGATTCGTTTCGAGGCTCCGAAACCAGTTACGTACGCGTTCAGCGTAGTCGTTTTTTCCCCAGCACCCATCCAGAACATGCGTTCGGGGGGAATGTCCTGTCCCGCATGCTTAACCATCTTTTCCAGCTCTGCCGTCAGCGCCGGATCTTTCGTCTCGAGCGGTTCAAATTTGTGAAACAGCGGATCGATCACCAGGGGTTGCAGGAAAATCAGCATCACGATCAGGGGAAGGGACGCCAGCCAAAAGTAGAACCACCAGCGTTTTGGCGATTTCCGGATCACACTGTACAGGATCCAAATCAAGACGAAACTCAGTACCATCGAAATCATCTCGCCTTTTGTCCAATCCCAGAACCACGAACCCCATCCCTGAACCGAGAGTCCATACGCACGCTCAATCCAGTTTCCGTATATACCTGTCGGCAAGGTAAGTACGTCCATCGTGAGCGTCACAAGCGGGGCGAAAATCAATGCCTGCAGAACTCGTTTCGCGGTGACTCTCTCCGCGATATCACGAAATTTTGGCGCAAGTTTCCAGCGCAGAAACCAATAGCAGCATCACCAGTCCGTAGACCAGACCGAAGATCTCCATTCGCAGCCGAACCCTGCTGATGGCGCGTGCTTTCTTGTCGCGATCTGGCGGTAGCGTGTAGGCGGTGATCGGTGCCACGGACGCGTCCTGTTTCGTCGTTTGCGGCGCAGAATCCCTTGTACCTGGTTCGACTGCGGCAGGTGCTGGGCTCGTCTGTGCTTGGACGCGCGGAGCTTCAGACCAGGCAAGGAGAAACAAGAAGGCAGCCGCTAAAAGAGTGTTTCTTTTCAAAAGTGTCGCTCCCGCATTCGTCAGATCGCACTGGAAATTCAGTCTCTTTCGCGGAGTATCTCTCAGGCTGCCCATTCTGCGCAAATAAAATGATCCCTGCCCCCACGCTCAGACCTGTCCACGGGCGATTCGGTCCGCTGGCGTCTTTCCGCGTAGTGCGGCTAGGGCTTCGTGCAAACTATCGAAAATCTTGTCCGGTCCCAGGACTTCGGTTAAATGATGACGATCGAGGTCGGGTCGCAAATCCGACTGGACATGGGCAAATACCAGTCCCGTGCCCTTCGCGGCAAGGTGTTTTGCAACGTCAACGACACCGCACGCAGCGGTGAAGTCCACGTTGGTAATCGCTCCGCAATCTACGATCAGCCAGTGCAGCGGAGTGGGCGCCGATGCCGCCAGCATCCGCACTTCCTCGGCGAAACGGTTCACATTGGCGTAAAAAAGTGGGGCCCCAAATCGATAGATGAGCACCCCGGGCTCAGTCGTTTCTCCCGGCGCTATCTTTTCCAGTTCCCAGATCCCCTGGGTAGTCTGTCGGAGCACCGCCGTATGTGGGCGATAGCTGTGATGCACAATGCGGAACAGTGACAACGCCATTGCCAGCAAAATCCCCTGCTCCACGCCCACAAACACGACAACCACGCTGGTCGATACGGCCAGCGCGAACTCTCCGGGGCTCTCGCGGCGAATGGCAGCCAGCGACCGCAAATTGATCATCCGCACGGCGATCGTCACGACTACCGCGCCTAGCACGCAATGCGGCAGATATTGCAGCGGCCCGGTCAGAAAGAGCAACACCAGTGCGACCACTCCGGCCGTTGCCAGATGTGCGATCTGGTTTGTTCCGCCGGAACTTTCGACCATTGCAGTCTGTGTCGGGCTGCCATTCACGACGAATGTGCCGCTGAATGCTGCAGCCGCATTGGCGGCGGATAATCCGACCAGATCAGTATTTTCGTCGAGTTGCTGATTGTGCCGCGCCGCATAGATACGACCCGTCGCCGCGCTTTGTGCCACAATCATCACAAAACAGGAGAGGCTCACGGGAAACAGAGCCCACGCGTCCTTGCCACTCAGATCGTGTAGGCCCAGATGTGGCAGTCCCCCGGGCACCGGCCCGAGCACACTCACACCGTGTTCGGAAAGATGCAGAGCGGCACTCGCCGCCACGGCTCCTACTACGGCAAAGAGCGGTCCAGGCCACTTCGGGGCAAATTTGTTGAATAACAGGATGCACGCAACTACTGCGACAGAGATCTCGACGGTCAGCAGGTTTGCGTGGGGCAAGCCGCGTAATACCTGGAGAAATTGAACAGGCGTTCGGCGGCTGGTCACTTCGATACCGAGCATTTGTCCCAACACTGCGATCCCGACTTGAAATCCAACACCGGTAAGGAAACCCAGCAGGACTGTGCGCGATAAAAAATCGGCAAGAAATCCGAGCTTCAATATGCGCGCCAGCAAAAGAATACAGCCGGTCATCAATGCCACGAGCCCTGCGAGTGCCACATAATGCGCACTCGCGACCGGCGCCATCGAACTCAGGCCGCCTGCCAGAATCGCCGCTGTTGCCGAGTCCGCCGCCACCACGAGAAATCGTGACGATCCAAAAACCGCGAACGCGATTAGCGGCAGCAGTAAGGTGTAAAGGCCCGTAATTACCGGCGTTCCCGCAATTCGCGTATAGCCTAGTGACTGTGGGATGTTCATTGCCGCGAGCGTGAATCCCGCCAGCAGATTTTTTGGCAGATCGGCCCACAGGAAAGGGCGCAATCCTTGAAATAATTGGAACCGGTTTCCCGACGGTGATGGCAATCCTAATTCGTTAGCCATGGGAGAATTTATTCTTGCCCCCAGACGCGACACGCTCTGTACAGCATAAGATCGGTAAACAGCAGGAAACCCACCATTTGGCGCACATCTTAAGTTGCACGCAAATGCAAGTCAACGGGCATTGAGCGGGTGTCGCTGCAAAGTGAGAATGTCCTGTTTGTGCAAAGTAGAAATGTCCGCTTTCATGGGTGGCCGAGGGCCCTATGGAGACGGAGCGAATCGCTTTGAGTCAACGAGAACGGGACCGCTTGAAAATCCTACACGACGTACAGCAGAAGCATTTGACGCAGAGAGCAGCAGCGGAACGGCTAAAGGTAACCGACCGCCAGGTACGACGGATGCTGCTGCGGATTGGCGAGCACGGGGATGGTGCCCTGGTTCACGGACTCCGAGGCCGGCCATCGAACCGCAAGCTGGCGGCCCGCTTGGAGCAGAAGGTTTTGGCTCGCGTGGGACAGCGCTATGCCGACTTTGGTCCTACGCTGGCCGCTGAACACTTAGCTAAGGATGGATTCTCGGTGAGCCGGGAGACGCTGCGGAAGTGGATGAGCAAAGCGGCCTACTGGCGTCCGCGCGCACAGCGTGTGAGAGCCGTTCATGTATGGCGGGAGAGAAGGGCCTGTTTCGGAGAATTGGTGATGCAGGACAGCTCTCCGTTTCGTTGGCTGGAAGAACGCGGTCCCGCTTGCCAGTTGATCGCGCTGATCGATGACGCCACCAGTCGAATCCATGCCCGGTTCACGGAACATGACACCACGGAAGAGAACCTGCGAACCTTTGGCGGATGGGTAGGTCGTTACGGACGTCCCTTGGCTCATTACACCGATAAAAACAGCATCTTTCGCAAGGCCGGCCCGCAACCGCTACCCGAACAGCTGCGGGGAGATCCACTGCGAACGCAGTTCGGACGAGCCTTGAACGACCTGGGGATCGAATGGATCGCGGCCCATAGCCCGCAAGCGAAAGGGCGCATTGAGCGGCTGTTTGAAACTCTTCAGGACCGACTGGTGAAGGAGATGCGGTTGGCGGGGATCGACAGCATCGCGGCAGCGAATCACTTTTTGGAGATGCACTTTCTTCCGGAGTGGGAGAAGCGCTTCACGGTGGCACCGCGGAATGCACGCAATGCCCATCGCCGATTGGGGCGCGAACAGCGCCTGGAAGAAATCTTGAGTGTGCGCGTAGCCCGCAGAGTAGCGCAGGACCACACGGTCAGCTGGGATGGAAATCGTTGGGGTGTACTGCGCGAAGAAGTCTGTGCGGGGATGCGTGGAGCTGCAGTAGAAATCGAACGGCGATTGGACGGAAGCCACTGGTTGCGCTTCCGAGGCCGGTACGTGCACCTGCGCGCCTGCCCAGAATCCGAGCAAATATCCACAAGTCCTTCCGGCCTACGGCCTCCAGGACCTGTGGAACGAACAAAGAGAACCAAGAACAAGATCCAACCCAAATACCATGTGCCCGCAAATCACCCTTGGAGGAAATCATGGAACAGGACATTTCTATCTACCCTTCTACTTTGCGTTGACACGGGCATTGAGCGGGATTGAGCGGGCATTGAGCGGGTGTCGCTGCAAAGTGAGAGCGGGCATTGAGCGAGGCATCGAGCGTGCGTGTCAAGGCTCTTTCCCCCGGTTTGCCGCCTTGGACGTGTCCCCTTTTTTCTGTCTTGCTGTCCTCGGGGTGGCAGCTCGAGTGGCCTGATCGGGGCGAAGTGACGGAGAAGGCCCAATCGTCTGCAGTGCGCTAGGCCTGCGACGGATGCTTTCATCTTTCCTCTGGCATTCCTGCCGCGGATCGCTCGGGGCGGGTTTGCTAGTCTGTTCTGTGTCCGCAAATCACGATCGGAGAGCACCACGGATCCGGACATTTCAACTATTCCCGGTATTCATGGTCTCCAAACTTTAGACGCCGATCATTCGATCTCGATCCTGACCGCGGCCAAGACGTTGCCAAGTGGTGCTTCTGCTGAATTTGGTCTTTCGAATCATTTCCGTCTTTCCCCGCAATCCTCTATAATCTTTAGTTTGGCTACACACTAGGGAGAAACCTGTAATGGCTGGCGCATTCGAAAATCAAAAGACCGGCGTCCGGATCCTGTTCGGCGTCATCATCGGCATTCTGGCTTTGAGCATGTTGCTGTACCTCGTGCCTCAGGGCACGACTACGGCCGAGACATCGACAGATACCGTGGCAAGAATCGGCGATCAGACCGTGACGCTGGCCGACGTCCACACGCAGCTTAACGAGATTCGTCAGCGCAATCAGATTCCTCAACAGCTCGAAGGACTCTACGCTCGCCAGATTCTCAATCAACTCGTTTTTCAGAAAGAGATTGAGTACGAAGCAAAACGCCTCGGAATCACAGTCAGCGACAAAGAACGCGCCGATCGCATTCGCCAATACCTGCCCTCCGCTTTCAATGGCGACACGTTCGTCGGTATGGATACCTACCAACGTGAAGTCATGCAGCGGTTCCAGCTTACAGTGCCCGTTTTCGAAGACCTGGTGAAGTCTGGCCTCGTGGAGGAAAAATTCCGTAAGCTCATCACCGACGGCATCAGTGTAAGTCCTGCCGAGATTCAGGAAGAATTCCGCATCCAGAATGAAAAGGTAAAGCTCGATTACGCCAGCATCAAACCCGAGGACCTGGCATCCAAAATCACTTTGGACAGCGCGCAAATCTCGGCGTACTTCGACCAGAACAAGGCGAAGTACCAGATCCCCGAAAAGCGCATCGTCCGCTATGCACTTGTGGACCTTATTCAGATTCGCCAGAATACTCCGGTCACGGAAGATGAACTGAAGGCGATTTACCAGCAGAATATTCAGCAGTATCAAGTGCCAAATCGCGTCCATGCCGAGCACATACTGTTCATGACCGTTGGCAAGACGGATGCCGAAGTTGCCGAAATCAAGGGCAAGGCTGAAGGGGTACTGAGCCAGGCGAAGAAAAGTGGCGCCGATTTTGCAGCGTTGGCCACGAAATACTCCGAAGATCCTGGCTCGAAGACCAAGGGCGGTGACCTCGGTTGGCTTGTCCAGGGGCAAACCGTTCCCGAATTCGAGAAGGCTGCCTTCAGTCTGAACAAAGGTGAAGTTTCGGATCTGGTCAAGACCCAGTACGGTTTCCACATCATCAAGGTTCTCGATAAGGAAACAGCGCATACCAAGACCTTCGATGAAGTGAAAGACAGTATCCGAGCTCCGTACCTGCTTCAAAAAGCTGATCAAACCGCTGGTGCCGAAGCCGACAAGATGTCCGCCGACGTTCGCCAGTCCAATAAACTCACGCTCGACGAGCTTGCCCGTAAGTATCGCTTGCCGGTTTCCGAGACACGGCCTCTGTCACCGACCGAACCCGCTCTTGAGCTCGGCAATTCCAAGGAAGTTCGGGATGAAATCTCTAGCCTCCGCATGGGAGAACTGAGCTTGCCTGTCCACACGGACCGCGGCTATGTTGTTCTCCAACTTAAGGAAATTCTCCCGGCTCATCCGGCTACGCTCGATGAAGTCCGTGAAAAGGTTCTCACGGATCTGAAAAACCTAAAGGCCGAAGAACTAGCCAAAAGCAAAGCAGATGACCTTGTGAAGCGCGTTAGGGCCGGTGAAAAGTTTGCAACCGCAGCCAAGGAGCTCGGTCTTGACGCTAAAACCTCGGACGAATTCGCCCGGAGCGGCTCCATCGCCGGCGTCGGCAGTGGCAAACAACTGGCGGACGCCTTCACACTGAAAGTTGGCCAGGTTGCACCACCCGTTTCCCTAGGCGACAACTGGGTAGTGTATGAGCTCGCCGCGAAGACCGAGGCGAATCCCGCTGACTTTGAGAAGCAGAAGAAAACCATCACGGATAATTTGCTCCAGCAGAAGCGTGGTCTGGCGTTCGATGCCTTCAGAACCTCGCTTGAAGAGCGCTTGAAAGCCGAAGGCAAAGTGAAGATTTATCCCGAAAAAATGCGTGGGTTTGGTGGCATTAATTTCCCTAACTCATAGTAAATAAACTATTTAAAATTTTGGTAGCCGCCCCTTGCCCTCTGGCACGCTAGACGCTAGCCTATCTCTGGTTGTTCCGGCTCTAGACTAGGGTGCCTTTTCCATGGAGTGTCCTTGCACTTCGGGGAGGCCTCTCACCCCGGGGCGCCATTCAAAACCATAAATTCTAATCGCTAGCGACTAAGGATGATATCCATGTCAGGCCGTTCGTCGAATGTCAGAAACGATTACCGCTGCAGTATCGAAAAGAATCAGACAGGCAAGTACTGTGTCAGGATTCGTGTGCAATACCCGCGTCATGCGTGGAACTTGGGCGTTTTCTTTCTGGCCTCCTCCTTTGATCGCGCCATGAAGAAGCTGGAACAGTCACTGCGCTTCTTGCAGCGGAATGAAGAGAAACTGTGGTTTTGGGGAGTTGATCGTGGCGAAGAGATGGGCTTCTCGACCGAATTCCTGCGAGAAGCGGGCCTCACATTGGATCGCCGCACTGAATTCCCCCGCAAGGCAGCAAATCTCTCGGTCGCACCCGAGCGCGATGTCCCGGCCTTTGTCCTAGGCCCGGTTCGCCGGGGACTGGCAGAAGCGGTCGAATTTGGTCGTGTCCAAGCTTCGGGCGACTAGGCCTTTCCTCAAAAGACGACTCGATCGTTTTATTCCTGACCGTTGTACATCGCTGACCGAGCGTGGTGGATTTGCTCCATCCTGCGATTTGAAGGATTCTCACCGGTGAGCTCGAGGTCTCCGCGTCCGGTTCTTTTTACGTTTCGCCGTATGCTCTTTAGTCACCTTATTCTTCCTTGACTTACCCACTATTATCTTTCATGATTCGCGTCAATCCACGGGCAATGCCCGTTGCGATGGGGTACCCAGCTGCCCGCCCAGGTGCGCACTTAACCGTGTGCCAGCCGGATGGTGGACTCGCTAACCGCACGAAGTGAAAGGAAAATTCTAATCATGAATCGTATTCGCACGACTATGTTTCTAGCTCTTCTCGCGGCCTTCATGCTGGTGTGCGGGGATGTGGCTGTGCGCGCTCAATCGACTACCACGACCGACCCGAGCGACTCGAGTACCACCGCCAAGTCCAAGAAAAAGAAGAAGAGCACCGCGGACTCGACGACGGATTCCACTGCGACCGACACGTCTACGACGAAGACGTCCAAGTCGAAGAAGACCGCCGACGATTCCTCCGCGACTGCCGATAGCTCTGCATCCACCTCGAAATCGAAGTCCAAGAAATCGACAGCAGACGCCGGTGCTGCCAGTGCCGACGCCAGTTCGAATACGAGCAAGTCCAAATCAAAGAAAGCCGCTGCCGACGACACGAGTGCGGCCGCTACTTCAGACAATGCTGGAGCGGCAACAAAATCCAAGTCCAAGAAGGCCGCATCGGACGCCGCGGCCGGGACGGCTGCTACGGGTGATAGAGCTGCCACAACGACCAAGTCCAAGTCCAAGAAAGCGACTGCAGACACTGCAGCTGCGACAACCGACGCGGCAAGCACCACGAAGAACGCGACCGCCGATGCGGCGACGACCACCAAGTCCAAGAGCAAGAAGGTCGCCGCCGACGCCACTCCTGCCACTTCACCAGCGGCCACCCCGACCGCTCCCGCGCCCGCCGCCAAGCCTGCGGCCCCGGCTGCGGCTCCAGCCGCTGCGCCTGCAAGTAAGACCGCAGCCGCCCCGGCATCCCAGCAAACGCCCCCTGCCAATAGCACCGGAATGGTCTGGGTGAATACTGACTCAAAGGTCTATCACAAGCCAGGTACCCGCTATTACGGCAAGACCAAGCAGGGAAAGTATATGACTGAAGATGAAGCCAAGAAGGCCGGCTATCGGGCCGCTGAGAACGAATAGCCTGGGAAGTAGAAGCGAGAACCAGAAATGAAATTTCTAGGAGGAAACACGATGACGAAGAATCTGAAGCGTATGTTGCTCGTGGTACTGGCCATGCTGTTGAGCGTTGGCGTTGCCGTATCCCAACCGCAAAGCACTTCGAGCAAATCCACCAAGCCGGCAGCGACCGCGGCTTCTACGGATCTGTTGGACATCAACACCGCAACCAAGGAGCAGCTTGACGCTCTGCCAGGTATCGGCGCCGCCTATTCGCAGAAAATCATTGACGGCCGTCCATATGCCAAGAAGACTGACCTCGTGAAAAAGAAGGTCATTCCTCAGGCTACGTACGACAAGATCAAGGACAAAATCATCGCGAAGCAGAAGTAAACGTCCGGAATTACGGGAGCGGCTTTCACCGCCCGGCCGCTCTCCCGATCCTCTCAGCTAACGAAAGACAAGGAGAACGACGATGGGCTTATTGGAAGATGTTCTGGCGATGGCGAGTGGTAGTCTTTCCAGTGGTGGTGTTCCGCCGGCTCAGCATGCGACCGGACTTGCAGCAATTCTCGAGTACGTGAACAGCCCACAAGTGGGCGGTGTTGCTGGTTTGCAAAAAATGTTTCAGGCGGGCGGATTGGGTAACGTGATCAGCTCATGGATTGGTACTGGTCAAAACGTGCCGGTCAGTGCCGATCAGTTGCAGAATGTGCTGCACGGCGGCACTCTTCAGCAAGTTGCACAGAAAGCCGGCATCGATCCCTCTCAGCTTACGGGAATGATGGCCAGTTTGCTTCCTCATCTTGTCGACAAAATGACCCCGAATGGCGAAGTCCCGAACGCCAGCACGCTGCAGAGTATGCTAAAGGGTTTAACCGGATCTGCGAGCGCATAAGGGTTCTTGGTTCTGGAGCCAGCCAGAGAGGTGCGCCACACGAGCACACCTCTTTGCTTCCTGCTCGTAATTCTTGCGGTTCTTGACGAGGTTACTTCTCGCGGATAATGACTTCCCCGCGCCCGACCATCTGGTCGTTCAACCACAGTCGGTACTTATAGGTTCCCGCCTTTGTTCCCGCCGTCGGGGGACCGCTCAGCAGCCTCATGCCCATTGGCGCCTGGAATATATTTGACGAAAATGGCGAACGGTTCGGGTCAAACTCCACCCGTAAATTTCCCGCATCCGAGATCCAGCTGATCTGGTCTCCGGGATCCAGGACCACTACCTGGGGTATCAGTCCTACAAGAACAGGGCGCTCCGCCATCTAGTCCACCTTCCGGAATTACTCCCGCTCGATATTACACCACAACCGACACGGGCCGGCTCCCATGCTTCAGTCACTCCCTACTGCGGCCTCTAGGAATTCGAGCTTTTCTCCGCCTCGAGCTCCCTACTCATTGTGCCAAACCGCCAACTCGTTCCCGTTCGGGTCACTAAAATGGAACCTTGAGCCCCCCGGGAACGTGAAAGGCTCCTTCGTGATCTTTCCGCCGCACTGCTTGACACGAGCTTCCGCTGCAGCTAAATCATCCACATAAATGACAATCAGCGTTCCTGCCGGAGCGACCTTTCCTTGCGCGAATCCACCAGCGATTCGCCCGTCTTCAAACGACGAATAGTGTGGACCATAATCTGTAAACTTCCAACCGAACACCGCACCATAAAATATCTTCGTTGCGGCAATATCCGTGGCATTGAATTCGATGTAGTCGATTTTATTATCGCGCAGCATAACAAGTCTCCTCTGGGGTGATTCATCTGTGCGTGGCCGCCGAGTAGCAGCACACCACGACAGTGTGCTCGCAACTCCTCCGTCCATGCTCTCTGCGAGGTAGAGAACGTAGGTAGGGCCTTTCCTGCGAAGGCCGCCGAGGTACTCCCGGAGCCTACGCAATCCACAATTCTCAGTCAAGCTGCAGCTGAAGAGTTCACTACCGTCCAGGCCTGATGAGGCAGGAGATTCGTCCATTTCAGAAAATTGAATGGGAGTTTGGAGTTGTTTCCAACCTTGTCGTACTATTTGCCAAGCCCAATTTCTTGATTCACAGGGTTTTTCCTGAATGGCTAACGGAGAATGTTTTTATGAAACGATATCTTGCTGCAACGTTCCCTCTATTTCTGCTTACGGCGATTGCTTTGTGCTCGGCAACTGTAAAGGCTGCCAAGGAGCCGCCTCATTTCGTTCCTGCCAACGTGCTCACAGTGGGCGCCATTCCATATCCCGCGACCAGTCTTGATGCAGGTGTCGTCACACTCTCGATCAACCTTGATGATGTGGGCCAAATCGCAAGCGTATCCATTCTTCGCGATCTTCCTTCGGTCTCGGGTCTCGCTATTTCTGCGATACATTCCTGGACTTTTTCTGCCGCCACACTCGATGGCAAACCTGTCCCATCGACTCTCGCGGTGAACATCATTTACGATCCAGGATTTCTGGGTGCCGACAATATCCCTCTTCCGCCGCCTTCTCAAACTGCGCCGATCCAGAATAAGCAGAAGCTCCCACCTTACCTGCCGCCCCAGCTGAACACCGTTAATTTCGCTCCGTATCCTGCGAGTGCCAAGAACCAAGACACAGTGGTATTTAACGTGTCGATCAACGGTGCAAGCAACATCACCAACGTCGCTACCCTTCGGGACGTTCCTCCACTGACCGCCCCTGCGCTTGCTACGGTCAAGAAGTGGAGTTATTCCGCTGCAAGCTATGACGGAAACCCGATTCCTTCCACGATGGTTGTTGCCATCGTGTTCCATTCACCGAACGCCCCAATTCCGCAGTAGGAATTTCGGCTTGATTGCTCGGGTGTGACTTAATGCGGCTGGTTCCGCCAAAGTAGAGGCACGTAATAGGCACCCAGATACCAGGAAACGCAAAAAAGTATGGCAACTCCGAAGAGCGTCCAGAAAAATAGCCGAACCGGCAGCGTTCGGCTCAGTGGCACTTCCGGATTGGAACCATAGCGAAACAGCAAACCGCTGGCGAAGCACACACACGCCGCCAAACCGATCCGTGAAATCGAAAGAACCAGCCGCTCTTCCCACGTCGTGGCGATCAGGAAGAATGCGCTATCCAGCAGTGCATAGAGGGATAGAATGCTCAGCGCAAAGGATACTAGTCTGCCCAGATCCAATAACATCGCCGGACTCCGCCAATCAACTCGAGCCGTGCAGCACGGCCGAATCCGCTTGACCAAGTATAGCGCCGCGTGCCCGAGATGGTTCCCGAGAGTCTTCCTAAGGCTCGAAGCCAACCATTTGCCATAATTCCGCGGTGTTATAGAGCGTTCCGTTAGTAATAACCGATTCCACCTTGCGGATATTGTGTATCGACTCGAGCGGGTTCCCGTTTACTACGATTAGATCCGCACGCTTGCCCACTTCGACAGTGCCCAATTCCTTATCGAGACCCATCACACGCGCGGGCACGATCGTAGCTGACTGAATCGCTTCCATCGGCGTAAAGCCTGCCTGGACATAAAGTTCAAGTTCGCGATACAACGAATGGCCCGGCACGGTCTGGTCTGTCCCAGCGACGATAGGAATTCCCGCTTTATGCAGAACGCCGGTGATCTCGATCATTTTCTCAACTACTTTTCCTTCCGCTTCAATAGCAGGTGTCGGTGGTCCAACATCGTTTAATGGTTGTCGCAGTTCAATCGGTATCTTGTTTATGCCGGGTTCGAAACTCGAAGGTGGTTTTGCTGTGCTGGCCGTCCCAAACTCGAAAACCGTCAGTGTCGGATCCACTACCGTTTTATGGTCCTTCAGGAAGTTGACCGCTTTCAGCGCATCTGGTGATTGCAGGTCCAAATCACCCATTGCCTTCATTCGGGCCGCGCGATCCATCTTGTCAGGAAACGGTGGATGCATGATCTGTAGAACATATTGCACATGATTGATCTGGTCCTGCCCCGCTTCGATTGTCTGATATGCCGACAATCCCTGAGGCACATGTCCTGTAACCGTCATGCCCAGCTTGTGAGCCTCATCTGCAATTATCTTGATTTCGTCCAGCTTCACCGAGCTGTAAATCTTAATCTGCTGGAAATTCGCGTCATGATAGAGATGCACCCACTTCAATCCTTGTTCGGGCGTATCCACGCGCGCTACTCCCAGCTGCAGCGGTCCGCTTCCATCCACAATGCCCGCCAAAAGCATCCGTGGGCCGAGGCCTTTCCCTTGGGAGATGGCATCTCGCACCGCCGTAATAAATTCGAACTCGTTGCCGCAATCGCGGACCGTCGTCGCACCGGCCGCCAGGTAGATGGGCCCCCACTCAACCTGCTCGAAGTGCGCGTGCATGTCCCACAAGCCCGGCAAAATTGTTTTGCCCCTGACATCAACCCGAGTAGCGTCGACGGGAATCGGGGTACTTGAATTCCTACCGGCGGCCACAATCCGTCCGTCTTGAATCACGACAACTGAATCCGGCAGCGGAGCAGCGCCGGTGCCGTCCACCAGAGTTCCACCCGTCAACGCCATGGTTCTAGCACGGCTCCCGGAGATTGTCTTGGAGATTTCCGAGAGCGATGCCATGCCGTCCGTTCCGGCTTGTGCCACAAAGATTCCGAGCGCTTCCTCGTAGCCTTCGCGGATCGCCTCAAAATGATCGAATTCGGCGTCCACGGATACCAGCGCCACTAAATTCTCATGGTCATCAAACCAGGCCGTTTCTCGTCCCCAGATCAGCCCTTCGATCGTGTAGCGACCGAGTGTCTCCTTTCTCCCCAAAATGGTCAGCATATCTTTTCCGCGTGGTTCAATCCGCACGTGACCGCCGGGAAATATTTCGAGTTCCTTCGGCGATCCGTGTGTGGCCCAATAGCGATACAGCAACATCTGCATGGTCGCCGGCGCGTATCCCGCAATCGTGAAAAACTGTTTCGGCTTTGCTGATTCCGTCCACTTCTCACGATCCCGTACGCGGATTCTTTCCGATTGAACATCCACCGCTTCGTCGATTTCCACGGTGCGGGCATTTTTCCCCTTTATCGAAAAACTTTTCGGGGTCAAGTCGTTGCTTCCACGAAACGCCGCTTCAAGCGAAACGTCCGTGCCACGATCCGTAAACTTGAACCGAATCGCGACAGCCTGATCATGAACATCTCTTGTGATCGTGTAACTCTCGGTGCCGATGGCCTGTTCCATTTTGTGGAGCGTGTACTTGCCCTGTTCGGCCGGGAGAGCAAGTGCCGGACTCTCTTGCGCTCTTGCGCCCGCGGCATTCCAGTAGCTACCAGCCAGTAAGCAAACTGGCCACAAAACCATCCGGATAATTCGCATCAATAGGAACCCCTCGATTTGCCACTGAACTGCCTTCTGAATAACGGAAAGACCGTATCATCCCACAGAAATGATAGCTCGGAGTTACGAACGCGTCGAATTTGGGAACGCACAGTAGAAAATTCTCGTAGGCGAAGGTCGATCTGTCGATCCGGGAAATTTGCAGGTGCGATCCTTTATGTTTTCAATCTGCAACATCTGAGATGAAGTAACCTTGACCAATGCCTCAGACCCCCCGTAAAATTATTTTAATAGGCGCTGAGCACGCTCGACTCTTGCGCGCATCATACTAAGGCAGTTCAGCGCGTTTTTCACGCGCAGGAGTTACATTCGAATGGCATCAGCAGCAACACCTTTGTCCATCCCCCTGCCTAACGGGGCTAGACTACAGCTCGTTTCCTGTATTCCGTTTGTGCTCTTTCATGTTGCGGCCCTTGGCGTTTTCTTCGTCCATTTTAAGTGGTATTACCCCCTCGTCTGCTTCCTCGCCTATGAAGTTCGCATGTTCTTCGTCACTGCGGGATATCACCGTTATTTTTCGCACCGGTCCTTCAAGACCAGTCGTTGGTTCCAGTTCGTAATCGCATGGATGGCCATGTCCTCCTCGCAAAAGGGTGTTCTCTGGTGGGCTGCTCATCATCGCCATCATCATCGCTATTCTGACCAGGAAGAAGATCTGCACTCCCCAACCCTTTTCGGTTTTTGGTGGTCGCACGTTGGCTGGATCCTGTCTGACAGGTACAACGAAACCCACTTCGAATATATAGCCGACTTTGCGAAATTTCCCGAGCTCCGCTGGCTCAACAAGTATTACCTGATTCCGCCCACCGTGTTCGGCGTCACAATGTTCCTTGTGGGCGGGTGGGGACTGCTCCTGTGGGGATTCTGCCTGAGTACCGTTCTACTCTGGCACGGCACCTTCACCATCAATTCACTCTCGCACATTTTTGGCAAACGCCGTTTCAAGACCGCCGACACCAGCAAGAATAACTGGATGCTTGCGCTCGTTACTCTCGGCGAGGGCTGGCACAACAACCACCATTACTTCATGGCTTCCGCCCGTCAGGGATTTTACTGGTGGGAAGTCGATATCACCTTTTATACTCTGAAAATTCTTTCCTGGTTCCACCTTGTCCGCGAACTTCGCAAAGTCCCCGACCATGTCCTCGCCGAAGGGATCGCCGCAGACGCGGCTGCCTCAACCTCCGCTTGAATTATTTCTCATCCCTTCGGATTCTTACGACACCTTCCCCTACGCTTCGAATTGGCTCTGCGACGAAGCACGACCTCTGAGGGGTGCTTCTTCGGAGACCTGTGATGAGGAAAGACTTGTTTTCGGCGGGGAAAAAATCGAAACTTTATTCGCTGAAACCAATTAGGACTCCCGAAAAGAAGGAGACTCGATGAAGGCTGAATTTCTGCTTGCAGCGGCGACGGTTTTGCTGATTGGCACAAGCTCGTATTCTCAGGATGTGATCAAGAGTGCAGAGAGACTGGCCAAGGATACCGCACACGCGACGCAAGAGGCGATCAAAAAGACCGCACACGAAACAGAAAAAGTGGCTGATCGAACCGCTTCCGGAACTAAGGCGGCCGCAAAAACGACTGCGGATACCACCGGAAAAGCTGTTGACATGACAGTGTCAGCAGCAAAAGGAGCAGGCCACGAAACGGCAAAGGCAGTAGACGCGACCGTCTCCGGAACCAGGACAACCGCAAAAGTGACGGCCGATACCACCGGCAGCGCTCTTGACAAGACAGGATCGGTCGCAAAAGAGATTGGTCACGAGACGGCAAAAATGGCTGATGCAACCGTTTCCGGAACGAAGAAGGTCGCTCAAAAAACCGAGGAAACTGTCGAAAAGGGTACCAAGGACGCCAAGGACGCGATAACGCAGTAGAGGCGCCGTAAGAAGTAGAGAGCCTGATTGCGACGGGAGGCTACCTTAGTTCACCTCGTGGCCGCGACGACGGCCTTCTGCGTGGCCACCCAGTCTTCGACGCGCTGCTTCAGCACATCCATCGGCAACGCTCCTCCATCCAACACTTCATCGTGAAACGCGCGAATATCGAATTTAGCTCCGAGTTGGTCCTTCGAGTATTGTCGCAATTTCAATATCTCTAACTGACCGATCTTGTACCCTAAAGCCTGCGCTGGCGAGGCAATGTATCGATCGGTTTCCGATTGCACGCTCACTTCATCCTCCGGCGAATGTTCGTGGAAGAAATCGACGACCTGCTGCCTTGTCCAGTGCTTAGAATGCAGTCCGGTGTCCACGACGAGGCGAATGGCACGCAACATGTCGTCTTGCAAGTGACCGTAGTAGCTGTAAGGGTCCTGAAAGAATCCCAATTCCTTACCCAGTCGCTCGGAATAAAGCGCCCAACCTTCGGTGTATGCCGTGTAGTACTCGTTTCGCCGGAAGGGAGGAAGTTCCGTCAATTCTTGCGCAATCGCAATTTGCATGTGATGCCCGGGCACACCCTCGTGATACGCCGTCGTTTCGATATCCAGCAGTTCGCGCCTCGCAAAGTCTCCCGTATTCACCATCACGTGTCCTGGACGCGAACCATCGATCGCAGGTGACTCGTAGGAAGCCGCAGATGCTTCCTTCTCGCGGAACTCTTCCACTTGCATTACTTCCAATTTCGCTTTTGGCATTCGGCCGAAGAGTTCCGGCAGTTTCGGATTCATCTGGTCGATATATTTCCTGTATAAATCGAGGATCTGTTGCCGCGAATGAGCATGTAGCTTCGGGTCGGCTACAATTGCTGCATTGAACGTTTTGGTGTCCTGATATCCAAGTTGAGCCGCCACATCCTTCATGCGTTGCTCGATTTCTCTCACCTGCGCCAATCCCAGTTGGTGAATTTCAGCCGGAGTAAGGTCTGTGGTGGTACTTTCTTTCACCCGAAACGCGTAGTAATCGTCACCATTCGGCAGTGCCCACGCCCCGACCTCGGTCCGTCCATGCGGTAGGTAGTCTTCGCGCACATATTTTGCAAAGCGCGCGTATGCGGGCAGTACTTCATCGCGAATTGCCGCCATTCCTTTTTCATTCAAACGGGACTGTGCGGCGTCGGGAATTGTTTTAGGATAGCGCCTGAACGGCTGAGCAAACGGCGATTCAACTGGTTTTTGCTTGGCAATGTCATCGCACTGCCCCGCAACCTTTTCCAGCAAAAACCGTGGGGGCATCAATTGATCGGCCACGCCTTTTTGCATCTGGATGATCGTTTGATCGAGCAAACGCGGCATCTGCTGCAATCGTGAAATATAATCCTCATAATCCTTGACCTCTTCAAACGAGAGAAGCACCGGCAACTGAGGCAGGAGTATCTGGACACCGTTCTGCTGGTCTACCGGCATTTCCCAGCCTTTGAATCGCGCTCCTTCCAGCTCCATCTTGAGATCGCGCACCATGAGCTGTTTGTTTAGGAGCTCCTGCTTGGGGAAACCCGAGGTGTCAATCGCCTCAAACCGCACCAGGAATTCTTGGGTTTCTTTCAGATCCCTGTCGATCGCTTCTTGCGAGTAATCATCCAGTTTGTCATTCCACCTTTTGTCCCCGAGGATGGACGCAAATAAGGGGCTCGTGCGGAGGCGGTATTCCCATTGTTCGGCAAGCAGATCATTCAATGCTTTGCGCCGCGCTTCAAGCGTGCTCGGTGTCTGTGGAGCGGCAAAGGTAGTCGAGGCCAGGAGGGCGATTAATGTCAGGAACATCCGCTTCGTTAGCGATGCCATGCGGCCCGATTCAGTCATGTAAACCTCAGATGGATCTGGAGATGTTATGAAGATTGCATTTCACATGCGGGAACTTCATCATTCTACTCCGGTCCGCGCCATTCACCATGCACTTAAACACTTTATTTGCGGATCACTTGCACGTGAAACCGATATAATCCTTCGAGGTCTTGATCGGCTTTGAGTCAATCGGCATTCTCTGAATGGCCGGCATGCCCGACTTCATGAATGTTAAACTCTATCGCTTTGTCGACCGCACCGTAGGCGTGCCCATTTGCGCCATACTGTCGGGGATCAGCCGCTTACGACCGAAGTCTTCGGGATCGATTCCGCCGCGCAGGATCTTGATCATTCTGCTCTCCGAGATGGGCACTATGGTCCTTGCAACATCCATGTTTGACCGACTGAGACAGAAATATCCTGGTGCCTCTCTGCACCTCTTGCTTTTCGCCCGCAACCGTGAAGCCGCTGATCTGCTTCGGGTTGTTCCTGCGGAAAATGTTCTTACGCTCGACGACCGCTCTCTATTCGATCTTGCGAAGGGGGCCGTGACACTGCTGCGCAGATTGTGGGCGTTACAGCCAGACGTGGTCATTGACTGTGAGTTATTCGCCCGCGTGAGCAGCATCCTCTCCTATCTTTCCGGCGCTCCGATTCGCATTGGTTTCGATCGCTACAATCAGGAAGGTCTCTACCGAGGTTCATTCCTGAATCGTCCGGTGCTCTACAATCCGTATCGGCACATTTCGCTGCAACTTCTAACGCTTGCAGAGGCGATCGAATCCACAACAGTGCCAACCGCGAAGATGTTGCCTCCTCCTGCTGTCACGAAACCTGCGTGCATGGTCCTGCCGGATAGGGAAGTTCAGGATAGAATCGCGAGACTGCACGCTGACTTTCCAGCGCTTCACGACAAAGAGCTCGTTCTCATTTATGCCAGCGGTGGTGTATTGCCAATTCGAGCGTGGCCGCTCGACTACTTCAAACAACTCTGCACAGAACTCCTACGCGACGGTTACGCGATCGGAATCATAGGCCTCAAGCAGGACATCCCACTCGGAGATTCTATCGTCGCCCATTGCCGAGACCAGCACTGCATCAATCTGAGCGGCTATACAGAATCGATGCGCCATCTTCTTGCTTTATTTTGTCGCGCGTCGCTGCTCGTGGCCAACGACGGGGCGCCCGGGCAATTTGCCGCCGCCACTGCAATGCCTGCCATCGTTCTGTTCGGCCCTGAAACTCCTGCCCTTTATGGCCCGCTCACGCCGAACGTGCATTCGATGCACGTCCCACTACCGTGTTCACCCTGCCTGACCGCTTACAATCACCGCAATTCGCCCTGTGACGGCGACAATCAGTGTCTCAAGCAGATCCCTCCCGACCAGGTTCTGCAGAAAGCTCGAAAACTGCTGAGCGTGGCGGCCTCCACGCGAATTGACCCGCGCTAGCCGCAATCCCTATCTTTGCCGGCCGCCAGGATTTCGCGTGTCGCTCGACACTTCTGTATGATATTTATTAGCTCATCATTTTAATTTCTAAGCGGGAGATCCTGAAATCGCCACTGCATTCGTTGACTCCACTTCATCGCCTGACAACCAAACGAATCCTAAGGGTCGTCGATTCCTTCGACTCTGGTACGTTTTTTGTATCTTGCTTGCAGTCTTTACGTATTTTTACGCTCTCGGAAGCTCCCACATCCCCAAAAATGGCGACGAATATGTGTACGCGCACATCACGCGTTTCACCGCCCAGAGTGGCCATCTGTTGCCTCTCCAATCCCTGCAGATCGACATGCGCAACACCAAGCCCCCTCTCCTGTTCTGGCAGGGCATTGTTTCGACGGACTGGACAAAAAAATGGAGCTTGTTCGATCTGCGGTATCCGAGCGTAATCTATACCCTGCTGGTCGCCTTGATGGCCTTTCTGTTGACGCGTAAATATACCGGGCAATTTGAAACTGCCGTCCTCGCCTCTGTAACCTATCTCTCGTTTTTTAACGTCTATCGTTATGGCCGCCCCTTTCTCACAGAAGCGCCCATGTCTTTCTGGACTTTTCTGCCGTTCTTCATCTTTCTTTTCTGGGAGTCGGTCGCACTTGAATCGCGTGTCTTCATGCCGATTCTACTGGGTCTCGGTCTAGGTATTGCTCTTCTCTACAAATCGTTCGTCCTCGTCGCACCTGTCTCGCTCGCGTTTTCCTGGTGGTATCTCGTTTATCGGGGCTACAACGTGAAGACTTTCCTGGCCAAGGATTTTGCCAAGGTCGTTCTCATGGCGTTCGTTTCCCTCGCCTTATTCTGTGCCTGGTTTCTTGTCGATCCCGACCCCGGTGGTGTGTTTCGGGAATTTGTTATTGGCGAGAACTTCAGTCGATTCCAGCCGCAGGGTGTCAGCTACCTGACGAAACTCCTCGTCGGTAATAACAGCATCTGGGCGCTCGCCTTGGGATATCCCATCAATGCGGGACTGATGGCATTTCCGGTCATTGCGCTGTTCTGGGTTTCCTTCAAGCGCCGGCATGAGTTTTCGGGAATGGAAAAGATGCTTTGGATTCTGATCATCACGATGTTCGTATTCTTCAGCATCCCGAGCATGCGCTCGAGTCGGTATCTGCTCCCGGCGATGCCTGCCGTTGCCATCTTGTGCGTCCTCAACTGGCAGCGGATTAGCCGTAAAGTCTCTGTGTTCGCACTTATACTCGCTGCGATGGTCGTTGGCAGCTTCTCCTATCTGTCGTTGCGGCTTCAATTCAGTCTCGGTGGTATGCATCTGTTTTCACCCATTTACTGGTTTCTTCTTGCTTTCACCGTTCTAGCTTTGCTCGTAGCTCTCTTCGTACCGGAATTCACCCGTGCAGCTGTTCCCGGCGTAGCCTTATTACTTTGCCTTTCTCTCGCCGTTGCGCTTCGCCCACTCGACGGGCCGCTCGGCCAATACAGCGCCGACGCCCAACAATATGTTTCAGGCAAACAAGTCTGGGTACCGTGTAACTTCCGAGCCGTTGACGAAGGCTACCGCTTTCTCCTTCCTGGCGCAGACGTGCACGGTTATCGCGACGATAGGACCATCACGCTCGACTCACTCGACTCGCGTTATGCCATGTTCGCCGTCCGCCAACCGCTTAGTTCCGCTGTCGAACCGGAGGGTCTCCGCTTGATTGGTCAGCGGCTCGAAATTCGCAGCCGCCACACGTCCGCCGAACTAAAAGACATGCTCCGCGGGAATGTCTTCAACCAGCTGTTTGTCCGCGAAATTCTCGTTGAAGTCCCCGGTGCCGAACCGGTGGCCCATCCAGTCGACGACGGCTGTCGTTGAGGACCGTCGCAATCTGGCACTCCAGCGAACGTGCAGAAAAGCTCGGAAATGAAATGGTTGTCGTTGTCGGCGACCGGTCAAAAAGTCCCGTCTAGTCGCAGATCTCGTGGATCCACTTGCTGATTTTTTCCATCGCGGCTGGCGATGTTTCCTCAATCGTCGAATATTCGCTCGGCGAGCCGGTCTTCGCCGTTTGGAACAGGTGATTTAGACGCGGTAGTTCATCAATTTCAAAATGGTAATTCACAGCAGATCATTCGCCTCAACTGCACTATCTCGGGCGCTCCAAGAGTGGGAACTGAATGGAGACACCACTGTGATCTATCCTGCGAAAGCATTGACCCAAGTGGCTGTTTGCAGTTCTGAACTTGCCTTCCGCCTCCGCCCGGACGATGATGCAGAGAAATGTTTCTGAATGGCTTGTTCCGGGCGATTCTTTTGAATCCTAATCCAAGATCGTCACCACACCGGTTCCGACGTCATAATATGAAGCCGATACCCGAAGCTTGTTTTCCTTGATCAAGCCCGCAATTACCGTCGAGGACTTCCTCAACAATGATGCCTGTATCTTCGCATTCGCTTTTGAGGCCGCTTCTAAATCGGAGCCTGCCAGGTCGACCGCGGGCTGAATATGCGGATACAGAGCACTGATCTGACCCGGCACTTCCTTCGCTTGAATCGTTGCCTTAACGGCCCCGCATCCTGAGTGCCCCATTACCACGATGACTTTTGTGCCCAAGACTGCGGCCCCGTACTCCAGACTCGCAATGATTTCCGAGCTCGCGATATTTCCCGCGACGCGTGTTACAAAGATGTGCCCAATACTCTGATCGAATATTAATTCAACAGGAACACGAGAATCCGCACACGACAGCACTGCCGCGAAGGGCTCCTGCTTGTCGATGGTATTCTTTTTCAAAATCGTCAGATCGTGTTCAAAGGAAGTCAGCTTCTCCTCGATGAATCGTTTATTGCCTGCTACCAATTCGTCTAAGGCTGCTTGTGGTGTTAGCGCGCTCTGCGCCAATGCCCGGTACGGCGTCGCGAACTCCGCGCCTGCTGCGACCACCATTCCGGATACGGTTTGGCACAACGCCATTCGCAGAAAACCTCTTCGCGAGTTCCCCTGATGGGTTGAATGGGCGGGGAATTTATCGCCGCCACAAGAGTCATCTACTGCTGGGTTGAATTTCTCGTTCTTGCCACTCGTTTCAGGCTTCTCAGTCATAGTTGACCTCTGCTTGGAATATCGGGGCCCAAGACGCCAAGGAATATACCTTGAGAGCGTCTCGTTGGCATTATTTATTTTCACCATTTTGCGTTTTCTGTCCGGTTGCTGAATGACTGTTCGTCGCAGTCAGGTAGATCGCCATCCCGACTCCAGCGCCCGCCAAGACCAGGGCCAGGGCAATCGCCAATCCGGAAGGTCGACCAACCCCGAGCTTTCCGGAACTCAATCGACGGATGTACCGCACGTGATGCACCGACGCTAGAATGTTTATCAACACGCCGATCAAGACAAAGGCAATACCAATTGGCAGCGACAGCGCTGAAGGCACTTCTGCTGGTCCGGCGTGCGCGGCTTCGATTTCTCGCAGGAATAACCCAAATCGTGCAATTACGAATCCAAATGCCATTAAGGCCAGGCTCGTCCGTATCCACGCCAGAAACGTCCGTTCTGCCGCCAGATATACGCGTGGATCCTAGTTCAAATTCTCACTGGCATTTTCCGCCATGTCCCCTCGCAAGATCCGCAAGCACCGCGTTCCGCATTGCCACCTACTTCTTATTCGCCATCTGAACCTGCTGAACCAACAGATCTATCTCTTCCGCTGTTAACTTTCCAACAAATTTCGGCATGCGCCCTTTACCTTCGTCAATCATCTTCCGCAAATCGTCTCCCGACATCGCTGCGACCTTCGCCGATATCAGAGCTGGGCCGGCAAAATGGCGCCCTTCGGCTGTCTTTCCATGGCACTTTTCACAGTTCTTTTGGTACACGGCATTGGTCGTCAGCCCGGTCTCAGCCGCCAGCATCTTGACAACCCCTGCCAGTGCCAAGAACGCAAAACAAGCTATCAGCATGATTTTGTTGGTTTCCACGTAAAGAACTCACTTGGATGGATTTGATTTCACCAATTGTAGATGCATTTCCATTCCAAAATGCAACCATTGGAACGATGTTTGCAACCCTGCCGGGGGCCTCACTTGTCGCAACCGACCGCCAGCGGGCGAGTTCCTCACCTAATTGACTGCCTTTCCGGTATCCTCCACCCATGAAAGGCAAGCGTTTCAAGCAAATCGTCGTAAAGACGTTGCTCGCATTCCTTCTGCTCCTTCTGTTTGTCTCGTTTCTCTCTCGCCGTCTTTTCAACTACCCTAGGCGCCACTTACCCATCCAGCCAAATTGACCGTTGCGGCGGGCAACCGTCTGCGGGAAACTGGTAGTCCGCAAGGTAGTACAGAGCAGATCCTTGAAAGAGGCTGACTATGACCCACCACGATATCGGCGAATTAAATCCCCCCACACGATTGATGATGACTCCCGGGCCCTCCTCGATTGATCCACGTGTTTACAGGGCGTTGGCTGCGCCCCTTGTTGGCCACTTGGACCCCTGGTTTCGGACCTGCATGGAAGAGACCCAAGTGCTCATGCGAGAAGTGTTCCAGACCGAAAATCGCATCACCTTTCCGTTGTCCGCGTCAGGCTCCGGAGGAATCGAAGCGTCCGTGCTGAACTCGCTTGAACCCGGGGATGAAGTCGTTTGCTGCGTGAACGGTTGGTTCAGTGCCCGTTTCCACGTGATCGCGCAGCACACCCAAGCGAAGATCCACTTGGTGGAAGCACCGTACGGAAAGCCCATTGATGCCGAAGATGTGCGTCATAAGGTCAAAGGCCGCAATATTAAATTGATTGGCTTCGCGCAGGGAGAAACGTCCTCGGGCGTGGTTACGGATCTCGATCCGATCCGAAAGGTCGCCGACGAGTGTGGCGCGCTCCTGAGCGTCGACACCGTCGCCTCACTGGCCGCCGTACCGCTGCACGTGGACAAGCAGAGAATTGATATTTGCTTTAGCGGTTCGCAAAAAGCCCTAAGTGCGCCGCCGGGGATGTCGCCAATTACCGTCAGTCCGCGTGCTGAAGAAGTATTCCGCACCCGCAAGACCAAAGTGCAGAGCTGGTACTTTGATCTGTCGACGGCGATGAATTATTGGGGCAAGGATCGCCTCTATCATCACACACCACCCATCTCGCTGATTTATGCACTACGTGAAGCGATGCGTATCACTCTTGAAGAAGGCCTCGAAGCGCGATGGGATCGTCATCGCGTGAATCAACATGCCTTGATCGCCGGCGTCGAAGCCATGGGATTGAAGCTACTCGTCGAAAATCCGAAGGATCGTCTGGTCACCGTAACGGCGGTCATGATCCCCGCCGGAGTTGACGATGTAAAATTCCGCAATCAGCTTCTGGACGAATTCAACATCGAGATCGCCGGGGGAATTGGCGCGCTGAAAGGCAAGATCTGGCGGCTTGGCTTGATGGGCTACTGCAGCCAAAGACAGTTTGTACTGCAATTGCTCGGTGCGATGGAGAAGGCACTACTCGACAACGGTCATCGCATGTCGCCTGGCGCAGGCGTCGGAGCTGCAGTCGCTTCCTACGTGAAAAGTGTCGAATCGAAGATCGCAGAGCCCGCTGGTCTCGCCCGGTAATCGCTCAAATAGCGAGAAGAGTGCTGAAGACTGTTTCAGCACCACAGGTTGCTCGGCTTTCATCCCGGACCGTGTCCGATTCAGCAGCATTGACAGTTTGTCTCGCTGCTTAGAAGATGGATTGTAGTTTCGATTGGTGTAAAAGGAGACAGAGTGCCTTCCGTACCTCTTCTGGTCAATAACGGCCCGATGAATACCTTCATCGGTGCTTTCGAAGTAACTTCCAAATTGAGCGGGCATGTTTATCAATGCAGCTTCTCGCACATCTGGAATGCCATTGCCACTCGTCACAGCGACACCATCGATGCCAAATTTCTTGTCGATCAAGAGGGAAGAATTGTGGGTTTAAACCACAGCGCGTTTGTCGAATTCCGATCGAAGGCGGGACGGGATCTCACGGACCGAGAAGCGAGTTTCGTTGCTGCGGAATACCTGCGTGAACGCCTGGAAGAAGAAGATGTGCGTCCGCTGTACGATGTGACCCACGAACAAGTGACCCGGCTGATTCAACAGGTTGGGATAAAGTAAGCAATCTGAGCCTAATTAGGCCGCACCGCGAGACCGCTCTTTTGCCTTGCCAATTCGTCCTCGGTGCGGAACGCGGCGAGGCTCGGATGATGCAAACCGTCTCTACGCACAAAATAAATAACCATCATCATTAATAGCGAACCAAATACCATTACGGCGACAGCCGCTTGCAACCCGACCTGTAAATCACTCAGATCGGAAATTCTTCCGACAAGAGTTGCGCCTAGGGCACCGATTAATTGCGTAACAAACATGTAAATTCCAATCGCCGTTGCATGTGCTCGTTGAGGCGTCAAATCGTGAATCACCGCGGTCACGGGCCCATGATAAAACGACATGAAATACCCCGACACGAACAAACCCATCAACACGACCCACTTCTCATCGGATTGAATCGCCAGCAGCAGAAATGGAGCTGCCAAAAGGAAGGCCATGGTGATCACCAGAATGCGGCCGTATTGATAGCGTTTCTGCAGTAAGTCCGCAAAATAGCCACCGGAAAGTACCCCGAGGACGAGCGAGATCAAACTAATAACGGAGATGGAAATCGCGGCTTCCCGCAACGTAAAATCCTTGTAATTCTTCACGAAGTCTGCGCCCCAACTCACGAGCGAGACGGTCGAGAATGTAATGCAAGTCCCGGCCACGATCAGTGCGATAAATGCCGGTACTCTCAGCAGTTGCCAGATCCCGGTAAGCTCGGAGCGAGGTCTTTTCGGCGGTTCTGGCAGCCGGAAAGCAGTGAGTCCAGGCAGAATGCCAAGTGCGCCTACAATTAGCACGGTATATTGCCAGCCGAAACGCCCGCCAAGAATACCTCCCATCGCAAAACCCGCGGCACCGCCAAGAAGCATGCCAGCAGCGAAAACCGACTGGGCCAACGCGCGATGTTCGTACGAGAATGAATCGGAAATCATGGCTTGCCCGGCGGGCGCGTAAGCTGCTTCTCCAACGCCGACAAAGCCCCGGGCAACCAGCAACAGGAAAAAAGTAGGCGCGATCCCGCTGGCGAGCGAGGCGATGCTCCAGAAAAGTGCGGCAAAGCCAATGATCTTTGGTTGACTGAAACGATCCGCAAGAAAACCGAACGGAATGCTGGCAATTGCGAGCACAATAAGCAGAACGGTTTGCAGTGAACCGAGTTGCGTGTCGCTTACGTTGAAATGCTGCCGTAACAGGGGAATCAGCGGATTCAGCACTTCCCGATCAGCGAAGTTGACAAAATTGATCAAAGCAAGTACAGCAAGGAGTCGCACCTGTGTGTATGTGAGGGGAAATGTGCGAAACATCATGAATTTTCGTCATCCTCTTACAGATTGCGACCTGAGACGCGAGCGCGGGAATCGGCAGTCTAACGCAGAATCCGAACTTCGGGGATTATATATCACCCATGATAGAAGCTAACCGACCAACAACGACCAGCGACCGATTGACCCAACTTCTCTCCTACGGCACGCTGCTGCTGCTCATATACCTCGTTTTCATGATCTTGACGCCATTCCTAGTCCCCCTGGCATGGTCAGCGGTACTGGCAATCTTTTTCTACCCGCTGTACCGGAAGTTGCAGAAGCGTTTCGGTATGAGTGTGGCGGCCACTCTGTGCACAATCGGCGTAACTCTGTTGCTGATTATCCCCGTGCTCATGGTATTTGCATACGCGGCGAAGGAAGCGGTTGACGCTTCGGCTCAATTTCAGGGAATGCTCACCGACAATACCCGAGTGATGCCCGTTCACGCGGTAAATTGGGTGCGTGACCATTTACCGGACTCCCTCCGTGACATGGACATCATCAGTGCGCTGCGCCAGGGCGCGGAAAAGGTTGCGAGTTATATTGCCGGTAGCATGGGCGGTCTGATCAAGAATCTGTTCTCATTTTTTGTCAATTTGTTCATTTTGCTGTTTGCCTTATTCTTCATGTTTCGTGACGGCGAACACATTTTGCACGCTGTGCGCCATTTGTTGCCGTTTGAAAAAGAGCTGCAAGACACGATGATGACGGAGTCCGGCGATTTGATTTTCGCAAGCGTTGCGGTGGCACTACTCATCGCGGTTATCCAGGGGTTTCTGGGAGGCGTGGCTTTCGCGATTACGGGTCTTGGGGCCGCGGTCTTCATGGGCGTTCTGATTGCGTTCTTTTCCATTGTCCCTGTGGTCGGATCAGCTCTGATCTGGATTCCTGCGGCTGGATGGCTGGCAATTCAGGGTCACTGGGGCAAGGCATTGCTGGTGCTGGGGATCTGCGGAGGAGTGGCTTCCGTTGCGGACAACGTGGTGCGTCCACTGTTACTGCGTCACCGAACCAGCCTTAACGATTTGCTCTTGTTCATCAGCATCTTGGGTGGACTCGACGTATTTGGCCTGCTGGGGTTGGTCGCTGGGCCAACCATCGTCGCAGCAGCGCTGGGCGTATTTCGCGTGTATATGGCGCACCGGGATGAAGTGTCGGCCGGCCCAAACTTGGACGTGATGACGTAACTTGCAAAGAAACGGAAACCGTAGAATTTGCACGAGGCAGATCGCTCTGTGCTAGAGTACGCTCTCGATGAGTCTGACGAATCACATCACCGAACCAGGCCTGCAGGAACTGACGGCTCCAAAGCTGCGCTGGCGCTGCGACTTGTCTCGCATCCCGTTTGAAACCACGGCCCAGGCACCGCGTCGCGAGGGATTTGTAGGGCAAGAGCGGGCGCTGCGTGCACTCAAAATGGGTGTGGAACTGTCCGCGCCGGGTTATAACGTTTTTGTCTGCGGATTGGCCGGAACCAGCCGTGGCGGGACGATTGCCCAGATGATTGAGGAATTGCATCCGGCAACAAAGCCTTCCCTCGACCGCTGCTACGTTAATAATTTCAAGATCACCGATCGCCCGCGACTGTTATCGCTGCCGCGCGGCTCTGCGAATATTTTCCGCAAAGACATGCAAGCGGGCATCGACTTTTTGCGTCGGCGTATTCCGCAGGTATTTGAAGGCGAACCCTTTCAGCGTCAGAAAAGCCGAATTGTCGAGCGATTTTCCGTTCGCGAAAAAGAACTGATGGATGATTTCACTCGACGCATCGCTCGTGAGCAGTTCGCACTGGGCCACATGCAGGTAGGGGCCGTGGCGCTGCCAGAGATTTTCCCCGTACTTGAGGGGCAGATGGTACCCATCGAAGACATCACCAAGCTGGTCCATGAGGGGAAGCTTGAGACAGTGGTTGCGGAAGAAATCGAACGGAAGTACGAGCAATTCCGGCAGGAATTTACTGTGGTTTATCGCAAAACGCTGACGCTTTCCCGCGAAATGGCCAGCGAACTGAGTTACCTTGAGCAGGAAGCCGCTTCGGTCCTGGTCGATGGAGTGATCGAAGAATTGAAGGAAAAATATCCAGGTACCGGCGTATCGGAATACCTTGAAGAGGTTCGCCAGCACCTGCTCGATAACCTGGGGCCCTTTAAAGAGCGCGAGGGCGAAGAAGAGCCATCCGCGCAGGAGATTCCGGAGGGTATACAGAAATCGAGTGGTCTTGAACGCGACCCTTTCCGCCTGTACGGCGTAAACGTAATATTGGCTCACAACGCTGAAGAGAAACCGCCGGTGATCTTTGAGACGACACCCTCCTACGCAAATCTGTTTGGTACGATTCAGCGGGCCTATGACACAAGAGGCGGATGGTCGAGCGATTTCATGGACCTCCGCGGTGGTTCGCTGCTGCGCGCGGACGGCGGATTTCTGATCATGTATTCCATCGAAGCTCTTTCCGAGCCAGGTGTTTGGCGCGCTTTGAAACGCACCATGAATCACAGCCGACTCGAAATTCAGCCCCTCGAAATGTTCTATCCCTTTACAAGCACCGCCCTTAAGCCGGAGCCTGTCGATATCAACGTGAAGGTGATTCTGATTGGCGACCGGGATCTGTATGAAATGTTGTACGAGTATGAAGAAGATTTCCGCAAAATCTTCAAAGTACGGGTCGAATTTGATGAAGAGATGCCCCTGAGCGACACCGTTATTGAGGAATACGCCGGTCGTCTGCGGGGGCTAAGCGAAAAAGAGAATTTGTTCCCATTCGATCGCGGTGCGTTCGCGTCGATTCTGGAATATGGCGTGAGGCGTGCGGGTCGGCGAAACAAGGTGACCGCGCGGTTTGTGGATATTGCGGACCTGGCCCGCGAGGCGCATTATGCCGCGGCGGGAATGGGTGAAAACGTAGTACGCGCCGCCCATGTACGCGCAGCGATTGCCTCGAAGACCGAGCGACACAATCTCATCGAGACCCGCCTGCGCGAAATGGTGGAAGAGGGAATGTTGCTGGTCGATGTCACCGGTACATGTGTTGGACAGGTGAACGGGCTCAGCGTGATGGAAATTGGCGGCTATTGCTTCGGAAAGCCGGTCCGCATTACGGCGAGCGCGGCACTAGGCAAATCTGGACTGATCAATATCGAACGCGAATCGAAATTGAGCGGTCGTTTCCACGACAAGGGCGTCCACATCATTTCCGGATATATGCGCAGCACCTTTGCGAAAGACAAACCCCTGACGCTGGCAGCGAGCATCTGCTTTGAACAGTCGTATACGGGAGTGGATGGCGACAGCGCGAGTTCCACAGAGGTGTACGCCTTATTGTCGGCATTATCGGATTTGCCGCTGAGGCAGGATATTGCGGTTACCGGTTCCATGAATCAGCGTGGCGACATCCAAGCGATCGGCGGTGTAAACGAGAAGATCGAGGGATTCTTCGATACTTGCCGGATTTACGGGTTGACGGGCACGCAGGGGGTGTTAATTCCCGCCGCCAATGTTGAGGATTTGATGTTGCGCGAAGATGTACTCGAAGCAGTGGCTGGTGGAAATTTTCATATCTGGCCGGTATCGCGAATTGAGCAGGGGATTGAGTTACTGACGGGGAAGAAAGCGGGTCAGCGCGACGAGGAAGGCAGGTTCGCTCCTCCAACGGTCTTTGCGAAAGTGGATGATCGGCTAAGAGAGATGGCCCAGATGATGAAAGAATTTGAGTAAGGAAGAATCTATTTATCGCGACGAGAGCGTAAATCCAACCGAAGTTAGCGATCGCGATTTCATTCTGAAAATGAAGGCCAGCCGTCACTTGTCAGGGTTTGGAGCTCGATAGGATTTCCGGTGATCCACTCGATAATCTGAAGCTTTCGCGTCGGCAGATGGTTGCGGTGAATCGACTTTGATATCGATCGAATGAAGCCTCCCGTCGGCTATAGGCGGTGCGAATGCCAGGCTGTATTCGTTGCGCACGAGTTGGGCAACCTGGCCATAAATCTCCTGAATGGCCTTTTCGTTCTCGGGGAAATACGCGCGGCCACCTGAGGCCTCGGCGATGGCGCGCATCAAGGCATCGCCTTGAGCAAATATTTCTTCATTTTGCTTTAATCGATTTGGGTTGCCCTTCTTTCCGTTGCGCATCGGTCCGCTCACCGACACGCATAGAACCCGGACGTCACTGGTCTCCAAACGCAAGGGTAGCGACTGGACCGCAGAACTGGAGCTGGTGTCCACGCCGGTCGAGAGGAGTAGGATCGTTTTCTTCCCGGGAATTTTTGTCAGCCAGTCGAGAACAGTGATGAGGTTCGAAGATAGATTGAGCTCACCGAAGCCAAGATTAAATCGAATGGCGGAAAGTGCGGCTTGCGCTGCGCGTTTGTCGGTCGTAAACGGCAAGACGGGCGTCGCAGAATTGTCGTAGCGCGCGATGGCAACCCGATCGGCCGGCGACAGTCCGTTCAACATCGCATCCGCAGCGAAAATGTGAGCATCCTGCAAGAAATAGACAGAGGGGCCTGCCTCAATCAACATCAAGACTTGCCCCGGCTCATCGACTGTTGCGAATCCGGCAATGGGCTGTTCGACGCCGTTATCGAACACATGGAAATCCTTGCGGCGCAGACCCTGAACAAAATTGCCCCGAGAATCCGTGACGATTACGCCGACGTTTACGAGCTCTACGTTGAGGCGAATGGTCTGCGGTGCAGTCGTTTCCGGCTGCTGCGAATTCGCGCCGCAACAAACCAACGCACACGTTAGTGCGGATATCAGAACGTTTCCGCATCGACGCGAACGATTCATACGCTAGAGATTATTCGATCCACTCGTCGAAATGGACACCTTTTGCATCCTTCCACGAGGCTCCGGTCATGCAGTGCAAGTGGCGCGGAAAAACAGCGGAATCGATCGTTGCCAGCCATTCTGAAAACTTCCGGTTATTTCCCGGCCCAGGAACCGAGTTCTGGCCTTTGTCAGCGCTTGCTTTCTGTGCCTGGTTTCTTGCTTCGAGAATCCATCTCTCACGAGCAGCAGGCCAGTCCACCTTCTGAAAATCAAAGTAAGAGAATCCGTTTAATTCCGCCGGAAATTTGCTGCGGGCAGTGACGATATTGTTCGGAACGCCGGTTTCGGAATTACCAGCAGGTTGGGCAAGCAACGCATGAATTGGTTCGCTTTTTGAAGCGCCGAGCAGGAAATCGGGAGTAACAGCGATGTGATAGAAATTCCACTGTGCCGAGCCCGTAGAACCCTGTGACCCGCTCAGCGACACCTTCATATAGGTTGCGGTACCATCCGTGCGCTCGGAAGTGATCTTGTCCCCCTCGATCGTTCTCATCAATTTCAATGTATCGGGCTTGTTCTGAATACCAATGATGCGGATCTGCTGCGAATCATCGAGCGCCGCACTGTTTTGAATCGATGATATTTCACCCGTCGTCAGTGAAAGAGCATCGGTCAAAGACATCCCCAATCGGGTCTGGACGGCGGACTCCAGCGCAGTAACCATCGCTGGAGAATCGGCTGAGGCTTGCAGTAAGGCCTGCCTCAGCACCTTGTAGATTCCCGGAAAATTAATTTCCGACGAGTTGAAGGAAACTGTATTTGCCGAAACGAAACTCATCGCATCGGGATTTGCTTTCCCTTTTGCCCAAATATCAAAGAGCGTTCCAGGAGACGTGTCACCCAGAATTGCCCCCTGGATGCGCGTTTTTGACCCTTCAAGAGAGACGTGTCCTGCCAGCACATGGAGGGAATCCAGCTTCAAATTCTTGATCAGCAGTTTTAGCTGGGGATTCGAGGAGGCGGATTCGCTGGCCGTATCAGAAAGTTGGGAAATGCGCAGAAACACCTCGACGATTCCACCGGAAAGAAGCGGCGAAGCTTCGAGATAAGCAGGAGACTCGGCGAGCGACGAACCTCCTACGGTGCCCGCTACCCGGGTGAGGATTTCTTCAAAGACCGGAAGTTCGCTGGCGCCTACCGCAAATTTTCCAGTCTCCGTCCAATACGTCACATTGTTCTTGTGTTCGATCTTGAGGGCCGGCACTCCTGCGACAGTGAGGTTAGTGAGTTTCGGAGGCTCGGTTTCGGACCCGCGAAAGCGCTGAACAGCCTTTGAAAGGACTGCTTCTTTGCCGGCGCGATCATAAATGAAGAACATCCCGTTCCATGTAGGCACCCCTGTCGCCGTTTTTGATGTGACAGAGGCTGTTGCAGACTCCACAGCCGGCTTCGCCGGACGAGGCAAATAGCCAATGATCAACGGGTTGTCCAGCAATGCCGCATACTCGTTGAGTTCCTCCCTGGTAAGCGTGGACGAACTGTTTTTCTCCTTAGTCTCTGAAAGCATGGCCTGAATGAAGGAATTGCGCAGCTCAGCCGAATCCGGATCATCCCATAAGCTCATCAGCGCATTCGCGCGACGGACGTCGGGGCCGGGCGCGCCATGCCAGGAGAGATAGAAGATCGTCCGACTCGGCAGAAGCGCGGGAGCGAGGGAACTGGAAGCTTGCTGCGCTGCAAGGGGGGAGACGAGGATCAGAACCAGGTTCAAAAGCACCAATAAGCGCCGCATGAGGGCTTCCTCCGGGAAATCGTAGTCAATTTCATGTTAGCGGATAAAGCAGGTCAGAAAAGCAGCGTTCGGCTCAAGTTTCCAGAATTAACTGCAACGACAGGCAGGGTTAATAACAGGGAGATTGAAAAGCAAAAGCCCCATTCTCGAGCTGCGAGAACGGGGCTCCGGCTGGGCTTCTTAAACTACGGTTTGGGTGCGGCAGGAGCCGGAGTCGGGGCAGCGGAATCCTTTGGTGTGGCCAGATAGCCGGCGATCTGGTTCTTGCCAACATCAAATACCACGATTTCGTAGGGAGATTGCTTTGCAGCGCCTTTCACATAAAACTGCACTGGCTCTCCGGCTGTCTTGTCCTTTTTTTCGATCGCGCGATCATCCACGAGAACGGTCATGGTGTACTTGGATTTTTTCTGGTCGGCCTTATTTAGCGTGACCTGAACAGGTCCGACGCGTTGCGGGTTTTTCGATTTCTGGACGGTGAATTCGTAATAGTTGCGATCACCGCGGCGCTTCAATTCTTCCAAGTCATCCTTGTTGCGGGCAATCAGTCCGCTCATGACGCCCATGTCGCCGTTCGTACGATCGAGCTTGGACTTGGTGGCTTCGAGATCCGTGCGAGTGGCTTCAATGTCCTTCTTCGCCCCGCTGACATCTGTAGCGACAGCGCCGATCTTGGCTTCAGCCTCTTTCTGCGATTCGGAAATTTGCGCAGAGAGCTTCTGGTCAGAAGCAAGTTGGGTCTTGCGAATCGATTCGGCACGGCTCTTGGCCTCCGCAACTTCAGCCTGGGTCATGCCGATTTTCTGCGACGTAACGTCGAGTTGGCCTTTCATGTCCGCGATACGAGCGTTGGCTTGTTCGAGCTGCGCGCTCAATATTTTATTCTGATCGTCAGACTTCGTCAGCTCCTGTTCCAGACGAGACTGGACGGAATGGCCCGCATAGGCAAGCAGGCCCAGCGCGGCAAACAGCAGCGCGAACAGCACAGCGATCCAGCGAGGCGTCCCCAGATTGTCGTAATGATAGGACTCCTGCGGGTTCGGAACATTTGGAGAAATGCTCATTCTCCCTCCTCAGAAATAGTTGTCATTGGGTCACAGGCTAATGACAACGAAATTATCCAACGAGCGCGCGCACAAGTCCAATCATGCTCACCCGCGCGTGCCGCGTTGCTTACGTGGCGATGTAGCTGAAGATTTCCTCTTCGCCGCACCCGAATTGAGCTCTGGCCAGCGTGCAAACACCGAAGTGTTCAAGCCGCCGCGCGGTGTAAAGTCGCCCTTTACAACGCACCAGGCCGGGTTCGTGGCCTTGACGATGTCGTGCAGCATTTTATTAACGGCGTTTTCATAGAAAATACCAAGGTCGCGATAGGCCAGCATGTACATTTTCAGGGACTTTAGCTCGATGCAGTCCTTGCGTGGTTTGTACTGGATCGTGATCGTGCCAAAATCGGGAAGACCGGTCTTGGGACAGACAGAAGAGTACTCCGGAAAGCGAGTGGTAATCACGTAACCCGGATACTGGTTGGGCCAGGTTTCGAGAGCGGGTAATTTCGTACCAATACCCGCTTTTGCATGTTCGTCGGTGTAATCCGGCATCGATAGCTCCTAAAACTATTGTACTGGAAACTTAAGTACTTCGTGCCTCTTGCCAACGTCGCGACACTTGTCCTATTCTTCTCTGAGTCCCAGGTTCCGGAAAAGATAGAACGTAGATGACCTGCCCCATCTGCAAAAAGTCGGGCGCACGCCGGTCGCACCGTCAGACGGTCGCGGACCACATCTTCAGCATTCTCGGAGTGTACCCATGGCGGTGCACAGGATGCCGTGAGCGATTTCACTCGCGCCTCATGCCATTGAGTTACTCCTTTAAGGCACATTGCCCTTTTTGCGGAAACCTGGATTTGCGGAGAATCTCGCCTGAGTTTGTCGATTCCCCTTTTGCCTTGTTTTGGCGGTTGCTACGGGTTCCAGCCTTGCGTTGCGATCCCTGCCGGTACAAATATTTCAGCTTCCTGCCTCTTCGGGAAAGAGAAGAAGAGCAGGTCTACAACACTTCCGCGGGCGATTGAGCTCGCACTCCGTTTACGTTCGGTAAGTTACGATCGCTTACATCGTGCAATCGATGGTCTTTGCTTGCCGGACGACTCCGCGATCGTCGGATACGTAGGCGAATTGACACTTGGGGTCGGTCACGTCTTCGAGCTGGGTGTCGTAGGACTTGCCGTTGTTCGAGATACTCAGCCGCAGCTTCCAGCCTGGCACGATTTCCGGTCCTTGGCCATAGAGCGCATGTGCAGCAGTATAAGCGGTGTCCTCGGGCGCAAACTTGGTGCCAGACTCGGTGAAGTCGCCTTCGGCCAACAAGGTTTGCCAGGTTGCATACGTTCCATGCTTTTTCTTGTAATCCGCTTCGGCGTTATTAATGGCGCGCAAAACGTTCAGAGCAAAACTGTGCCGCTCGTTATCGTGCGCACCCAGCGGGGGCCCGGGCTTCTGCGTAAACGCGGGAGCAACTGTAGCAATTCCTGCAAGGGCTAAAACGAAGAAAAGGGTAACCGGTCGGGTCACTATCCGTGCTCCTCGTAACGACCAGTAGTGTAATGCAAAAGGGCAGACGTCACACAAGAAGATGGCATCTGATGGCATCTGATGCTGTGCAGTTTAGGCCGTCTGGAGTATGATGCGGTTCCTACCCCCCAGTTCGCGGGGGATTCGGAGTCGGACATGGATACACTCTCCAAGAACGAAGCCGCCCGGGTAGCCGCGCTGAACCGTTACGCCATTCTGGATACCGAACCCGAACAAACTTTCGATGACCTCGTGACGCTGGCGTCCTATGTCTGCAAAACGCCGATGGCGTTTCTGTCGCTTGTCGATGATCACCGGCAATGGTTCAAATCGAAGGTGGGTGTTGAGGTCAGAGAGACTCCCCTCGAATCATCGATTTGTGCGCACGCCATCCATGAGGGTAATGAAGATTTGTTTATCGTTCCGGACACCCTGCAGGATTCGCGCTTCAAGGAGAACGAAATGGTTGTCCATGAGCCGTGCATTCGTTTCTACGCGGGTGCGCCTCTGGTCGACGATGACGGTTTTGCGCTGGGTACACTCTGTGTGGTCGACCGGCAGCCGCGCGAGCTCGACCATGAACAAACGGAGGCGTTAAAGTCGCTGCGACGGCTGGCGGTCGGTCAGATGGAATTGCGCCGGAATTTGCTCATGCTGAAAGACGCGCTCAACGACCGAACCAAAGAGGAACACGCGAGAGAGTTGGAGCTTCAACGAGTTCAGGAAAAACTTGTCAGGGTGATGGGATTAAATCTGTAACCCGGTTCAGCTGATTTCGACCGAAGAACGAAGGAGCAACCAGAAAGGCCCTGAACCGACGGTCGGGGCCTTTCTGAGCGTTTTTCCGGTTAGGAAGCCATCGCACCTTTACCGCAGCACGATTTTGTGCATTCGGTTCCGGAGCAGCAGGATTTGCCTTCTTTCCCGTCGCACATCTTTGCTTTCGTGTCCTTGCCGCATTCCATTGCGATTTTTCCATTCTCGGATTTGGTCTTATCGGGTTTCGATGTGCAGCAGGCCATTTCACCCGAGGGTTGTTTGGTGCAACATGACATCGCAGTCCGATCCTGGTCCGACGCCGCAGGCATCTCGTGCGAACAGCAGACACAAGAGGGTTTCGCGGCAGCCTTCGGTGCTGCCGGGGCTGGTGATTGTTGGGCTGCGATCGGAAGCAGAACGGCTAGCGCGAATATCAGAAATATAGAAATTGTGCGAATTCTCATTTTTTTCTCCTTGCAAAATTGGCTAGGCAGGTAGGAAACGCGTCCTACGCGGAATCATAGTGAGGAAAAGATTTCGAGGCGGAGAGGCGTCTCAGAGGCGAAGAAGAGGCGAGAGCGACATCGGGATACGCCCAGGAGCGGAGAAGGCTAAGACAATCGAGACTTCCTGAATTTTTGTCGACCGCGGATCGTTCACCCTGGCGGCAACGAACTTCGTCAGGTAGGCCTTCGCCGGTACGGGAGGCAAAGATGTTGCGGCAGGCTGAGACGAGATCGAACAGCACGGCATGTCGGAGATCGGACGTAAATTACAATGACCGGAGGATGAGCGGAGGAGATGGGCCGATCTGACTTTCGGATCAGGGCAGCAGGTATGGCGCGAAGGGGATGGTTCAGGTTGAGAGGCAGGTGAAGCTCCTGCCCGCACCATAGCTGCTGCCCGCGAGTTCATGAGAGGACAAGCTGCAGATGGTTGGTTGACGGACCAGACCAAGAGCAGGACGATCAAGATAAGGGCCAGTGATCGTCTGTCCATAACAATGCGATTTTGGAGTCGGAAGGGAAGCTGCGATGTGATTTGGGTCACAGTTGCTCGTGACAACATTACAACCTGCGTGGAGTCAGTGGTTTACTGGTGGAGGGGTTCGGATGATGAGAAAAAAGCGGTGGGCACTTAGCGCTGCGGTGATGGTTGCCGCTACGTTGATTCCTGCAGGTGGCGCGGTTGCCCAAATCGTCAAAAAATGCCAGGAGGGAATCTCTCTCAAGCTGAATTCGGCATTTACTACGCAAGGTAGCCTGTTGCTGGTCGAGGTCGCTGGCGCGACGGACCTCAGGCAGCTCAAGAGCGAATGGAATGGCCAGGAGCTGCAGCTTTGGAGCGAAAAAAAGACCAGCAAACTGCTCCACGGACTCATTGGAGTCGACCTCGAAAAGCCGCCGGGGAAATATGAATGGACGGTTTCCTGGAAAAGCGAGGACGGCAATACTTTGACCTGCGGCGAATCAATCAGCGTGCGCGCCGGAAAATTTCCAATTGAAAAACTGAACGTTGAAAAACAATTCGTAGAGCCTGATCCCGAACAACAGAAACGTGCCGAGCAAGATTCAAAAAAGATGAAAGCGATTTATGATACCGTGACACCCGAACGAATCTGGGACGGAGCGTTTCAGCTCCCACTGAAAGATGTCACGACCGGTGGCAATTTTGGTCGTCGAAGGGTATTGAACGGGCAAGCTCGCTCGCCGCATGCAGGAGTAGATTTCCCTGCGATGAAGGGGACTCCGGTATTTGCCTCGCAACGAGGAAGAGTGGTTCTGGCCGAAGAACTTTATTATTCAGGCAACACGATTGTGATCGACCACGGATACGGAATCTACACCTTGTACGCACACCTATCGGAAATTGACGTGAAGCCGGGAGATAGCGTGGCCACGAGTGCGGAAATTGGCAAGGTGGGTGCGACCGGAAGAGTGACAGGACCACACCTGCATTGGGGATTGACGGTGCAACATGCGCGAGTGAATGCAATGGGCATCGTACAGAAGAAACCTTAGACGAAGCCCCAAGAAGTCCCGAAACAAAATGTCAGCAAGGGCTCTGCCTCACACTCACTTCAAATATGTGCGCACGATTTCAACAAGATCGTCGGCAGCATCGAGGGAAGTCTTGTTCTTGCGAGGCATGTGATTTCGGATGTGATCCTCCATCAGTTCTCCCATCAGACTGTTCAGTGAGCCCCGAGATGCTGCTAACCGTTGTAGGATATCGGCACAGTGGGCATCTTCCTGCAACGCGCGGAGCACAGACTCCAGCTGGCCAATCAACTTCTTGGTGCGAGTGACAAGTTCCTGGCGTTCGCGCGAAAGATGGGACATAGTCGTTGACTACCCTAGGGGGGTATGGTATCAAAAAAGAAAACTTGCAAGCAACGGCGTTGCACTAGATTGTACGATCACTCGATTGCTCTAGTCTGCCGTTCTACCGAGGAAGCCCGAGCGATCGACGGAAGCATGTTACAAACCGTTTACACGGGAATCGGGGCGAATAGGGCATTCTCACTTCACTGTGTTTGGTGCGCACAGGAACTCGAATCGCCCGTTACTGCAGGATTGATTGAACCGGAGATGACTGCCGTTGAGCAGCAGTTTCTATGCGAGATACATACTGATATCCCCTTCAGAACTGCCCTGCAGCAAAATGCTCGAGAGCAGAATAGAAGTGAGCCTGCAAGATAAACCAGGGAAAGTTGCGAGTCGATGCGGCGATCGGTTTATGAGAATCACAGGATGAAGTGTCGAGTGGCCAGATGGCGAAAAGCACCGGCTGCCGCGCTTCTTACTCTTTTCTGCTGGGTCGCCTTGCCGGCTCAACAAATTCCAGATACCTCCGCGAAACCAACGGAAGAGCAGCAATCGATGGGCGAACCAGTTCCAGAACAGGATGGCACGCCGGTCACCATGTTTCACCATGCAGAATGGGACCGTTTTTGGCTTTCCGGGCAGGCCAACTTCATCTCGCAGTACCACCCGACGTTTACCTCGCCTTATCAAGGGAAAAACAGCTTGACGCCGGAAGCGCAGGACGCAACCTCGCGTCTTTTGACGCTCTACACGGGTTGGCGTCCAACTTCGACGACTGAGTTCCTCTGCGATGTCCAGGAGGCCGGTGGGCATGGTCTAGGCGAGGCTTTGGGAATGGCGGGAGCGTTTAATCTAGATGTGGTCAGAAATCCGGCGTTGAGCAAAGCACCATATATCGCGCGTTTGATGTGGCACCAGATCATTCCGTTGAGCAAGGCAAAAGAAGCAAGCGAGCAGAATCCCTACAGCCTGTTCCGCGAACTGCCCGTTCGTAGGCTGGAAATACGGTTTGGAAAATTCAGTATGGCGGATTTCTTCGATCAGAATACCTACGGATCGGACACCAACTTCCAGTTCATGAACTGGACCACGGACAACAATGGCGCTTGGGATTACTCCGCGGATACGCGTGGATTCACGTTCGGTGCGATGGTGGAATATCACGAGAAAGCCTGGTCCCTCCGATTTGCCGAATCACTGATGCCGAAGGTGGCCAATGGAATCAACCTGGAAGCGGATTTGGGGGAAGCTCGCGCGGAAAACGTCGAATTGGAGCTTCGGCGGAGAGTGGTGGGTAAGCACGAAGGAACGCTGCGCATCCTGAGCTATGTGAACCACGCGAACATGGGCATTTATAAGGTCGCTGTAGACAATTATCTCGAGGGATTTACCCCCACTCCCGAAATCACGGATCACCCCCTGCAGACAACGATCAAGTATGGCTTTGGCTTGAATTTTCAGCAGCCACTCAACGAGTGGATGGGCGTATTCGGCCGCTGGGGATGGAATGAAGGAAAGCACGAATCGTTCGCGTATACGGAGGATGACGAGACCTTCCAGATTGGTGTTGGGGCCAATGGCTACAAATGGGGAAGACGCTACGATCGGGTAGGACTGGCGTTTGTCAGCAATGGCATCAGCCACGAGCACCAGCAATATCTGGCATACGGCGGTCTGGGATTTCTGCTCGGTGATGGACGATTGAACTATGGTCGGGAAAATATTTTGGAAAGCTTTTACACCCTTCATCTGTGGAGAGGCATCTTCCCTGCGGTCGGGCTTCAGTACGCGGTGCATCCCGGATACAATCGGGATCGCGGTCCGGTTCTTGTGCCAACCGTACGGTTCCACTTCGAGTTTTAACGGAAGCGCTACCTGGAATTTGCGGCTTGCGCTTCAGCCATTCGCGCGCGAGAACTTCGCACAATGGTCACGAACCGGCGCGTGAGTTCGCGGATGCGGTCAGGCTTATGCAGCAGCATGGATTCGAGCGGCACCAGTTCTTTTCCGACACTGAGAGCAGCCGCCCCGGCCAACAGATAATGCGCAGCATTCTGCTGATTGATACTGCCTCCCGCGATTAAGGGTATCTCCGGAAACGGCCGGCGGAGGGCGCGCACGTAGATGTCCCCTCCCATCAACGAACAGGGAAACAGTTTGACAAAATCAGATCCCGCCTTGTAAGCGTTCAGGACTTCCGTCGGTGTCAACGCACCGGACATCATTATGACGTTCTCTTGTTTGGCCACGAATTCAACCGTCGGAATATCCAGTGCTGGGCTGCCAATGAATTGAGCGCCGGCATCGATGCATTGGCGTGCAGTATCCTTGTCGAGCACCGTACCTGCCCCGATGATTACGTTGGGCACGGACTTGGCCATATCACGGATCACCTCGATAGCCCCGGGAACGGTCATCGTTACTTCGATTAACGGAATTCCGCCATGTGAGACTTCCTCTACGGCAAACCGGGCATCTTCTGCCGAGGACGTCCGGATCACCGGAACCAATCCAACCTCGCGTACTTGGGCTATTAGCTGTTGTTTGTTCATGACCGAGGTTCCTTCATCGCGCCGGAATGGGCATCCTTTCTGCGAGCATTATAGATGGAGGGATGGAAAATTCCAGTATCGCGCGTCATAGAGGCGATGAAAGTGCTACGGTGATAGACTCTCGATTGAGGATCTAACGATGAAGAAACCAAAGAATAAACCGGCAGGAAAAAAGGCAAAATCAGCGGGCAAAGCAAGAGCCGCAAAGCGCGTGAAGACCATAAAGACTCTAAGGAAATCCAGGGCAAAGAAAGCAGTGGCGCACAAGAAAGGAAGCCCGGGAAGGGGCAAGAAAGTCGTGAAGGGCGGCACGAAGAAAACTCCGCCAAGGAAGATCCGCGGAAGGGCAGAGAGCATTGCCATCGTGGCCTATGACGATGCCGGCTTGCGAGCGCAGACGGGTGGGCAATCTGGGGACACGCAGGGCTTATCCGGCGTCGCGGACGCAGAATCAGAAAGCGTCAAAGAACTCCTTGAGGAAGGACAATCGTTCGAAGCCGAAGTCGTTCAGGGAGTCGAGAGCGTTCCGGATGCGGACGAGGGTGAAGTCAGAACGCATGAAGTTCTCGAGGATGATGTTCCTGACGAATACCTTGGGAAGGATGGCCAAAATTAGCTGAACTCGACCTTGCGGGCAATCAGGGGGTTGCGGCATGCAGGTAGGTGTAATTTCAGATACGCACGGATTGTTGCGTCCTGAAGCGCTCGAGGCACTGCGAAGCGCCGATTTAATTGTGCACGCGGGTGATGTGGGAAATCCGAAAATACTCGCTCGCCTCAAAAAAATCGCGCCCGTCTTTGCAGTTCGCGGAAATATCGATACGGAGCATTGGGCGCTGGAGCTGCCGGAAACCTCGATCGTGCAAGCCGCGGGTTCTTCTCTCTACCTGATTCATAGCCTTCGGCAAATGGAGCTGAGCCCGAAAGGAGCAGGCATAGACATTGTGATCAGTGGGCACACGCATCAGGCCGAACAATGGGAACGCGATGGAGTACTGTACCTGAACCCGGGAAGTGCCGGACCCCGGCGATTCAAACTGCCCGTTACGTTAGCGAGAATTGATCTGAGTTCCGTACCGTGGAATATTGAGATTGTCGAACTGAAGTGTCGATGAAACCTTTGTGTAATCAATAACATAAGACGGCTTGTTCTTTGTCTGCCCGACGCATGGCAGCTACGTTCCGAGATCAGGATTTTTCGCTGGAGCTTGTCCACAACGGGAAACTCCAGATTCTTGATGGAATCAAGGGGCAGGGTACAGGCTCTGTCAGAAAACTGCACGGAAGTACTAGCGTCCTATACATCAAAGGAGTATTTTGGTACGGCCCAGCTATTGCCCCGCCACGAAGCAAAGGGCAATCTATTAGCAGAGCAAACGCTTCTACGTGAACGGGAGAAGGTCCCATGGGTGTATTGCATTTTCGGTACCGGGAACGTCGTCGGACGCTCAGAGTTGCATTAGCGCTGCCGGTTCTTGTCCATGGAAAGAACGACATGGGCGATAAATTCTGCTACAAGGCCATGACGCGTTCGGTGAACCGCCAAGGAGCACTGGTCGTGATGGACGCGGAAGTGGCTGACGGCCAGGCTCTTTTATTGGTAAATGAAAATACCAACCGTCCAGCTGAATCTCATGTTGTTTTCGTGAAGAAAGAGCGCGACGGGAAATATCTTGTGGGTTTGGAATTTGTGAATCCGGATACAAATTTCTGGCAGATGACCTTTCCTGTTCCAGGGGCTCGGCCGTTGCGCAGAACCCCCGGTTCGAAAGCGATGGCGTAGCGAGAAGGTCTTGGCAAAGCAATGAGAGCACCTCACGGCCGATCTGAAGATCGGCCATTATATTTTGGAGACAGAAGAAGCGCCGCCGCTGATTGCGTTCGGCGCTTCTATATTGTATTGACTCAGGAACGGGAAGAGACGATCCGGATCGCTTCGGAAACCTCGTGCTTGGCGCGATCGTGAACATGGGTTCTCCTTCGATTGAGTTAAAATATATTTTTGGACGCGCAGCTGCACAAACACGAACGACATGCGCACCATTTCGAGTCGTTGGCCGATTTAACCCTTCGAGTGCAGAAAGGTTGCGTTAGTTCCGGAGCTGATTGATCGCGGAAAGACCGTCTGGCAGAATAAGGGGCGCCGACTCGAATCGCCCTTCACTTCTTTGCTGCTTTCAGCGGAGCGCGCATTTTCTTAGGCCGCCCGCTGTTCGCCAGAGATTCGCGAATTTTCCGAGGAAGTTTGGCGAGAATGAGCTCATAGGACTCGCGCAACAGAGATGCCAACTCGGGTGTCGGCAGAATCGTAGGTGACTCGATGGCGATCCAATTCGCACGGGCTAGATACGGAGCGGGAATAATCCCGCCACGTTCGGTAAGCTCAACGAAATTATCAGGCGTGACTTTAAAAGAGATCCAAACGTCAGAGGGTTCGAGGTGAGTCACCGCAAACATCTTGCCACGCACCTTAAACAGCAGAGAATCACCCCATTGAATCTGCTCCGTAGTACCGGGAAAGGAAAGACATAGCCGGCGAAGTGCGTCAATATCCATAGTCGCCCCAAATCGATGGAATGCCGGGTGTAACTGCATCTCGAAGTGTAGCGCCGTACAACGGCAGAGCGGAAGAGGGAGAATATCGCGCGGCTGAAGGCCACTGTTTCCTCTGGATCTGCGTCTCAGTAGGAGTTCAAGGGTGCGATGACTTTGTCGAGTTCAGGAACCATTTCCGTAATGATAATCGGAGGAATGCTCTCGCTATGGCCCGTGCGTGCGGGCGGAGACGGTCAACAACCCGGCTCCGGGCCGAATGAGGCTCAGGGAAAGATTCGCGTGAATTCAAGCCTCGTGGTGCTGCCAGTTACGGTAAAAGACAAAACCGGCAACCTGGTTCCGGACATGGAACTGCAGGATTTCCGGGTGTTTGATGACAACGTCGAGCAGGTGATCGAAGTGTTCACGACCGAAGCATTTCCGTTATCCCTGGTGGTCTTGGTCGATGATGATTTGAAACCGAAAGATGCAACCGCGCTGGTCGCGAGTCTACGGAGTGTTACTGCAGGAATCAGCCTTGCGGATGAAGCATTGGTGTGTCGCTTCGATCTCGAAGTGAATTGTGCGGAAAAATTCACAAATGATGAAGATATTCTTGTCGCGCAACTAAAAAACGCGAAGGATGCCAGTGCGCCGTCAACAACCGGCGCAGCTCCGGTCGTAAACGGACCTGACTGGCACCCTGCGGGCGTAGGCGAACCCACACTCACCGCACCTGTAGATGCAGGCAGCAGACCGACAAAAGCTCTGGACGATGCGGTCTACGCGGCCGCTCAGCTTCTTCGTGACCGGGAACGCAGCCGACGGAAAATCATCCTCCTGATCTCTGATGGAATCAATGGTGCCGTATTCAATCATCATGCCTACGATGAAACCTTGGAACTCTTATTGCATGACAACATTTCAGTCTATGGGCTTGCAATCGGCAGTGATACTTTCCACAAACGATTCAGCCGCATGCGCGATTACGCTAACAGTACTGGAGGCGATCTATATTACGCATCAAGGAGTGACTCGATGGAGAGGCTGTACGCACAAATGACCGAGCAGGCTCGGCATGAATACACCCTCGCATATGTGCCCAAAGGGAATAATCGTAAATCCGATTATCATGTCGTTCGTGTAACGACCGTCGAAGAGGGATTGTCCGTAAAGACTCGGAAAGGCTATTATGCCGCGGCAGATGCCGTACCGGGTGCTGCGGCAAAAACGAATTAAGAAACCACGGCCGGCGGTTCTGCTGTCAGGAGCGGATCATCGTGAGCAGCATCTTGAACCTGGTGGTGGCCTTCAGTTCGTGTGGCTGGTTCGCGGGAAAAAGGATCGCATCGCCACGCTTGAGCCTGGATTTCTTTCCTGCAACGACCACATCTGCTTCGCCGTCCAGGAAATACGCAACGGCATCGGAAGTAGCAGTATGCTCGCTGAGACCTTGGCCTTCATCGAAAGTAAAGAGCGTGATCGAGGCATGCTCACGTTTCATCAGAATGCGGCTGACGACAGAGCCTTGTACGTAGTCCAGCAGAGAAGTGAGCTGAACCGCTTGCCCCGGTGGTAGTTCATATTTGTTCGGGGAATTCATAATAATAGGGTTCCTCTAGCAACAATTGAAGATAGCACTAGTATCGGGAAAGAGAGCAGAAGTTGGAAGACCAGACTGCTAGAGATTGATCGCTGTGCGGGAGATGATCATGAGAAAGATTCAACAGGGATGTTGGATCCTTATTTTGGCAGTTCCATTCGCAGCATGTCACAATCAAATGCCCGGTCCTGGCGTCCAGTTGCGGCAAGAGGCTGTGAAGAATGATTTGCCGGTTCAAGCTGAAACATCCGATTCTTCATTGAGCCGATGGTTAGGGAAATGGCTTGGACCAGAAGGAACATTCCTGGAATTGTCCAAGGATGGAAGAAAATTTGTTGTGAAAATCAATTCTCTCGATGGCCCGGCGATCTATAAGGGGACCGGGATGGGGGACCACATAGAATTTCAGCGCAACGGAAAGACCGAATCGATCCGTGCAGGTAATGGCCAAGACACGGGAATGAAGTGGTTGCTGAACGAGAAGAATTGTATATTCATCAAAAAGGGTGAAGGATTCTGCCGCTAGCCAATTGAAGGGAGACGCAAGTGAGTCTACTTCGTGGAGTGGATCTGACGAAACAGGAGACCATATTGATGCCAGGGGAAGGGCAAGCCATAAACGTTCTTGGCGATCGACAGACGATTAAATTGAGCGGCACGCAAACCGACGGCATGCTCGCCGTCATCGAACAGAACAATATTCCGGGTTCTGCTGTCCCGATGCATGTACACACCCGAGAAAACGAGACATTTTACGTCAGCGAAGGGGAAGTGACCTTCTTTCTGGCTGGCAAAGAAGTTGTCGCGACGGCCGGAACCACGATTTTTCTTCCACGCGGCGTACCCCACGGGTTTCGAGTAAACAAGCCGACTCGAGCCATCTTATTCTTGCAGCCAGCGGGAGGGGAAGCCATGTTTCGCAAGCTGAGCGAACTCCCCCCAGGTCCGCCGGACATGGAAACGGCAATCGCGATCTGCGCGGAGTATGGCGTCTATTTCACGTAGCTCATCGTCGTCGGATGCGTCTCAGGACTTATCCTCCAGGCCGGCCGGGGCAAGTTTTGAGAGAGCAACTGCAAGTCGAGACGGCTTTTTCTCCCGGAGTTCGGAACGCTCTTTCGCCGCGACGGCGACGCGGACGAGATGAGCCCCAAAGTAACGGACAGGTTCCGGCGGGAAGTTGTTTAATTTTCGACCGACGAGTGGGTGTTGACTCCAGTCATCTTGGAGCTCGAGGGTCAGGCTGGCAAGGATACGACCTCCGATGAGACTTGGTCCTACTCCATTCCCACTCCAGCCAATTCCATAAGAAATATTTTTCTGCCGTTCAAATGTCCCGAGGCGAGGCAGGCTGTCCGGAGTCCTGTCAATTGGCCCAGACCAATCGTCAGTAATAGGCACTGACCGAAGTCTCGGATAATAATGTCGAAAATCGGCGATGACTTCCGCCGCACGCCTTGAATGACGATCGAAATTGGCGCCGATCCTGCCGCCGTATGCAATCGTCCACCCACCCTTGCCAAAGGCCACGCGGCCATCGCGGGTGATTCGGTAGTAGTCAACCATCACTTGTGAGTCGGTGATGGAAAGATCTTTCGACCAACCGATTGCCTGCAATTGTGCAGCTGCCGGGGCCGTCACGATGACATCGCTCGATATCACCGCGATCAAGCGCGAGAGTTCGCGAATACTGGCAGACCATGCATTTGCAGCAATCACTAGTTTTTCCGAAATGACAGAACCACATGAAGTAGTGACTGTGACCGGACGGGATCGAGTAAACGAGCGAACCGCGGTGTTTTCAAAAATCCGAACATTCCGCTCAAGGGCCACGCGACGCAATCCACGCGCAAGCGCTGCGGGTTGCACCACGGCCGCGTTTGCGATGAACACGCCTTCGCGATGAGCAGCTGAGCCGGTGCGTCTTGCAACTTCTTCCGGCGCAAGGCGCTCGAACGCGCGTATGCCGTTCGATTCACAGTGGTGGACAACGCGATCCCATGCAGCGTGTTGCGCAGAAGTCGTTGCCGTCCAGAGCCATCCGCCTTTCCGGAAATCCGCATCGATCGAGTATTTCTCGCAGAACGCGCCGATTTCGTCTACCGCCAATTCTGAGGTCCGAGCGATATGAAGAGCGTCCTGAATCCCAAAAAGCCTTTCCAGCGAAGAAAGTTTCGAAATCCAGGACAGCACGAATCCACCGTTGCGGCCCGAGGCGCCGCCCCCACAAATATCCTGTTCGAGTATCACGACGTCAGTGGACGGCGATTGTTCCTTGATCCGCAGAGCAGTCCATAGCCCGACGTAACCGCCACCAATGATCGTGACATCGGCATGATCGCAACCCTGCAAGTAGGGTGCGTCTGGGGCGTCTCCGGCAACTTGCCGAAGCCAGAATGAACGATGCGGGCTAGGGGCATTCTTCAAGCTTATTGAGCCTTGTCATAAGGTAAGCCTTTATCAGCCCAGTCCGCAGCAAAGCTCGTGGGAAGGATCAGTACACGAAGTCTTGCGAAGCCAAGTTCGTGAAGCATGCTGAATGCAGGACGCAAATTCGGGCAGCGTTCGAGCGGGCAGCAGCCACAATAGACAACGAGATTCGTCGAGCGTGGCAGAGTCGCGGCCCAGGATTTTAATTGCGCCAGGCCATCTGGACTGCCGCCGCTGCCGTGAAATAGTGCACCCTTGATATGTCCGGCTGTGTAGAGACGTTGAAAGCCGACAAACACCACGGTCGGCGCCGTTTTTGCGTCGGACAGTTCCTTTAGCAAATCTTGAGGCTGTACGGTTTGTGACGCTGTCCACGGCTCAACCTGATTTTGGGCTCGTGCGGATTCGAGGAACGCGAGATGTGATGTTGCGCAACACAGAAAAATCATGAAACAAGCGAAAAACATGGACCGTGACCATTGGTGAGCGGGCATACCAGCCTCCGTTGAACTACCGCGCATATTGTATTGCAAACTACGGTTGCCGGGCGGTCTGGCGAGCGAATCGCAGTGGCGAATCGGAAGCATCCACGTAAATCAGAAGCGAATTATCCTTGACCTCATACCGGTTCGCCGCCGCAAGAAGTTTCAAGTATTGATTTTCCTGTGCGCTGACGGCCGCATCGGCGCAAGCCATCCGTGTCGAAGCCATCTGCCCAAATTTGATGGCGTTACCGGCCATGGTGACGGCTCCGGTGAAGCGATTGCAGAAGGCGTTGCCGGCGGCGCGGCCAGCCTCCAGAAACGACAGCGAAGCTTTGGAGTTGGGCACAACGGCGATTCCTCCGAGTTCGGTGAGAATCCATTCCGTACCAGTCAGTGAAACGGAACTGCTGGGCGACGGGGTTTCTGATGAATTGTCCATCGGTTTGTGCGAAGAACAGGAAACCAGGAAAATCAAAGCACCGAGTGTTAAACGTTTTGCACTTGTAAATTTCACGTGCGTCGCTCCCTTTGGTGATAATCAAAGAAGAAGCGGGGACCAACAAATCCATTTCCCGCCCTGCCAAATTGATTACGTCGGTTTCTTGCCAGTCAGCAAGCGATAGAGAAAAAGCAACAGAATCGCGCCGAGCACGGACATGATGAAGCCTGCAGGCTGCCCTTCCTGGTACCAGCCGAGCATACGTCCTAAATAGCCTGCAACAAACGAACCGGCAACGCCCAGCAGGATGGTGATCAAACACCCACTCGGGTCCTTGCCCGGCATAAAAAACTTTGCGACACTCCCGATGATTAAGCCGATGATTAACGTCCCAATGAAGCTGAACATGGCGACTCCTTTCACGCTTGACTCCAGGATTTTGCAATCTGTCCGTTGGTCTCAATTAAATCGCAGAGGTTCACTACGATTGGGCGGTCGTTGAGTTTGAAGGTATTCTAACGACAAATGAGTTGGAGTCCAGGAGAAGTTATTCCAACCGGGCCGGGAGAGCCGTAAGCGTCAGAATCAATGCTTAAGTTCCTTGCGCGTACGTTGCAGCTTGACGGCCGTGGAGCGCAGGGTTTCGGGCACGTTCTTGTTGGTACACAGCTTTTTCAAATCAATCACATTTAGCATGGGAAGCATGTGCAGTGTTACGTCGAGAGGGGTCTTTGGATTGTTCATCAGGTTTCGTATGACGGTATAGTTCTTGCGAAAATTGCGATTGTTGGCAATCATGCGCAGGATTTCATCCGTTAGGTTTGCCATGCTTGCATACGCTTCCACTTCCTGATCCGTCAGTCGCGGCGATTGCAGTACAGCCCGCTGCACTACTTTGTTGGAATCTCGAATCAGGGTGCGACGCGCTTCGCCGCTACCCTTCATCGCAAATTGCACTCGTTGCGAAACATTCATCTTGGAAATCTGCTGCAGAAGCGTTATGCGTTTTACCGGATCAGGTTCAGCCTCTTCGGCAACCTCTGCGAGACGGGTCGGATCGATCAATGCAGCAGAGCGAAGCTCCTGCAGTACATTCTTGTGATCTGCCGTGAGGTGCGAGGAATGTTCCATTGCGGTGGCGAGCGCGATTGAGGCGGAAATCCGATCCAGCTCTTCCATCAAGCTGGCAACTTCGGCGGCCGTTAGCCGCGGCACCAGCGGCACCAGATATTCTCCCGCACAAGTCTTGTTGCGAATCAGGGCCTCGACAATCTCGGGCTTGTCGGCCAAAGTCTTGCTAGCGTAGGAAAATAGTTGCGGGACGACTCTTTCACGCGAAAGGGCCTCCACAAAAACGCCTGGACTTGCGCTGGCCAATCCATCAAATGCCCGGGTTGATATTTGTTCGTCGTGGTCGTGGGCCAATACCGAAAGAATCTCAACTCGGTCGGCCGGAGAAAGATGCGCACCAGTAGAGCAGACTGCCATCTTGCGCTCGAACGTGGCTCGTCCATGACGAAGATCTTCGATTACTTCAGGGCTGAGCGATTCCACTTTGTGAAGGCCTCAGGTCTTTACGATTCAAAACTATTGTACCTGATGTGCCGAGGACGCCCAGCGGCGGCATTGCCTGCCCGTTCAGTTCCAACAACACTGCGCCAGCATTGGATGCCGCTACTTCAAACTGCTCGTTCGCCGGGAAATGTCGATTGGAGCCAGAAGGAAAATCTTCGTCCACGATGGCGTGGCCGTCGGCTACTATGCGCAAATGACTCGGTTCGGCGAGAGATACATAGAGATCGGGCGGAGTCGCCGACAAGGAATCACTTACGGCGTGGTCTCCAGCCGCTGCAAGCGACGGAGTGGATAAAGGCGCGGACTTTGCCGGCGAACCTGATTCGGAAGGGCGAAGGGACTGTCTCGCGGCTCGATGAGCCATATAGTAGCGCCACCCATAGTAGCCTCCTGCCGCGAGTGCGCCCGCCAGCGCCAAAAACAGCAGAAATGCAGCAAAGGGAATCCACTTAGGGCGTGAAGAAAAATGGTTTGCATTATTCTGCACAGAAGGCTGGACGGCAGGGCCGTGCGCTAGATCGTACTCAGCAAGAAAGGATTCCTCGTCCAGGCCCAAGTAGCGCGCCACCGACCGGACAAATCCTCGGTTGAAAACTCCGCCGGGAAGTTTTTCCCATTCTTCATTCTCCAAAGCTTCAAGGAAGCGGGGTCCAATGCGCGTGGCCGAAGTTATTTCTTCGAGCGAAACTTCACGCAGTTCCCGTTCACGCTTAAGACGTTCTCCGAAATTTCCCCTGGCCATGCCCCTTACCTGTAGTCAGTTAATGAGTGTAGCAGCGGAGGCAGGAAGGACCAACCGCCCGGAGCGCAAAGGGCCTCATTCTTGGGAAAAAAGAGGCGGACGCGGACGAAGCGGAAGCAGAGCGCGGCGTTCCTTGCACCGGACTATAAACGGAGTGGTAATTGCTGTCAACGCGGTGGCAACTCCAGGTGTCACCTGAAGGCTTCCACATCCCCGATGACACACACCGCCTCACACACTGCGAGCAAAGCGCCAAGAAGATGACTACAATAGTAAAGCAGATCATTTCAATAATCGGAGTCGGAGCACTTGAGCGAGAACGGCGAACTCTACCGCGACCTGGTCGAGAACAGTCAGGATTTGATCTGTACGCACGACCTGAACGGCGTTCTGTTGACCGTCAATCTCGCGGCTGCCAGGACGCTCGGCTATGAGCCCGCCGAACTCGTGCATCGGAATTTGCGCGAACTCCTCCATCCAAACGTACACGATGAACTCGATGCCTATCTTATTTCCTTAAAGGAAAAAAAGTCTGCCAGCGGACTCATCGAATTGTGGGCCAAGAGCGGGGAAGTTCAAATTTGGAGATACACGAGTTCGCTCCGAACCGAGGAGGTCCAGGTCCCGTTTGTTCGCGCGATGGCTCACAACCTCACTGAAGTCCTGCAAGCCCAGAAAGCGTTGCAGGAAAGTGAAGAACGCCTGCGAATCGCGGCAGAAGTCGGAAAAATGTACGCCTGGGAGTGGGACCCGGTGACTGATTCCGTGCGGCGCTCTGCGGAATGCGAGAGCATTTTAGGAGTGAGCGGTCCTTCTGGTGACAGTGTCGTAAAGGATTATTTCAGCTTCATTCATCCCGAGGATCGCGACAAACTCTGGACGATGGCGACTTCGTTGACGCCGGAATCCCCTTCCTATCGTACCGAGTACCGCAGGCTCCGTTCGGAAGGGGAGATGGTCTGGCTTGGTGAAAGCGGCCACGCCACCTTCGATAAAGAAGGCAAAATGATTCGGCTCGTAGGCATGACGGCGGATATCACCGAAAGAAAGAGAGCCGAAGAAAAATTACGCGCAAGCGAGGAACGCAGCCGCCACATTGTAAAGAGTTCTCCCGTTGCAATCGTGGTTTCGCGCGGTTTGGACGAGCTCGTGGAACTCGTCAACGATAAGTTCACAGAGATATTTGGTTATACCAAGGAAGATATGCCAAGCGTTCGTGAGTGGTGGGCTCTTGCTTATCCCGATTCCGCTTATCGTGAACAAATTAATTCCGAGTGGAATGCAAGGGTGTCGGAGGCCATTCGTAACCACACAGAAATCGCCCCGATGGAAGCGATGGTTTGCTGTAAGGACGGCTCTTCTCGCTACATCGAATTTCATTTCGCTTCTCTCGGCGAAACCAACTTGGTCAGCTTCGTCGACCTTACGGACCGCAAAAAGGCGGAGACAGAAATCGCCAAGATTGGGGGCCGTCTCATCGATGCCCAGGAATCAGAGCGAACGAGGATTGCCCGGGATCTTCACGACGATATCAATCAACGGCTTGCTTTATTAATGATCGAGCTGGAGGAACTCGAGGGTATCTCGCTGCAAACTCGCGAAGGAATCAGCCAGCTCAAGAACAAATTGCAGGCACGCGCAACAGAAATTTTGAATGGTGTGGCCACGATCTGCCACGAACTACACCCGCAAGTGCTTGAACTACTCAGTTTCACCGCGGCTTTGCAGAGTCTTTGCCGCGAATATTCCGATCACCACAAGGTAAGAATAGAATTTACCCATCATGAAGTGCCCCATCCGTTGCCGAAAGCAATCTCCACCTGCTTGTTCCGAGTTGCCCAGGAGGCTCTGCGCAACTGTATTAGACACAGTTGCTCTGGCGCGATAGAGGTACAACTGTTTGGGAAATCCGGCTCTCTCCATCTAGCCGTTCGCGATTCGGGGGTTGGATTTGAGCCAGAAGCCGGGGTTCACAGCGGTGGGTTGGGTCTCATCAGCATGCGAGAGCGCATTACCCTGGTAAACGGCACGATAACGATTCGCTCCGAACCTGGAGCTGGAACTGAAATTCACTGCACCGTTCCCTTCAGGAAGCAAATCAACGAAAAGTAAGGAACCACGCACAGCTGGAAACAGCAAAACAGACGCCCGTTTTGGAACTATCTTGCCGCAGGGCCTCCTCGAAGAGTCGCGATCGATTAAGATGTTGATCGCATCGAAAGCATGAGTACATTTGGAGGAAACCGGCGCCGGTTTAGTTAATCTCAGGCCTGGTTTGCCTTAAAATAAAGGTATCGCCCAGCAGGGTTCAGTCATTCCTGACGGAGCGGTCCGAGGTAAGCGGGAGATAGGATGGCAGACACACCCTTTCCATTGCACGATACAACCGGATTACCGCTCGAGCCTCCTAACCAAGATGAGCGCACAATGGCAACGCTGGCTCACGTATTACAATTGGTTGGCTGGTGGATCGCACCGCTGATTATTTTCGTCATTAAGCGCCAATCGAAATTCGTGTCCTTTCACGCCCTACAGGCACTCCTTCTGCAGCTTGTGCAGATGATCGTTTTTGGCGTCGTCATGGTCGCGTGGTTCTTCCTTATTTTCTCGACTGTTGTCTTGCATCCTGCCCCGAAGAATGCGCCACCTCCCCCGGCAGTTTTCGTGGTATTCCCTTTGATTTGGTTGGCGATGATGAGTCTTTGGGTGCTGCTGATTACCGTCGCGATCGTCTACGGAATTAAAGCAGGAAGCGGGGAATGGGCCGAATATCCTGTCCTCGGAAGGTTAGCGCGACGAATGCTCGAGGCTCGGTCCCTGTGGCGTGCGTCTGTAACACGTTCCATTTTCGCTTTTTCGTTATTTCAAACCGTCCGTGGGTACGCCCAGGCTCCGCAGACGATTGATTAACGCCGCTAGCCTTCGGTGATGTTCCTCACGGACCGAGACAAATTTCAGGCCGAGCCCACGTGGCGATTGAGTGTGACAGACCACGGCATGTGCGTTAATCTCCCCCTCTTCAACCAGAAAATGGAGCTTAGCCTCGGTGCTGGCCGGGAACTGCTTCCGAGTTTCAATGAATAATCCCCGGGGGCTGAGATCGCGAACGCGTGAGACGTCGTCGCGCCCCTTGCAATTCCAGTAGACGTAGGTGTCCTGAGATAAAACGATGCGGGAGGTCATGCGACGGGACGGAGCCTTGCTTTGAAGCACGTTCTCTCACCAAGCTTTCCCTAGGGTTTGAATAATGCCTCAGGTGGGGAGCAATATACAAGAGCGGTGTTACAGCACAACTCCCGTTCCGTTAAGCATATGGAGCCAAGAGGAAAGAGGAACGAAGCAAATGAGCGACCGCGCAGAACGAGCAGAAATACACACGATGGCAAGATAGCCACGCCTGTTCCAAGAGACGGTTGCGCCGCATTTTCGGGAGTGCCTATACTGACGAGCATGGCAACAGTCGGGAGTAGTGTGACAAGTGGGAGCGGTGCAAGGGCGAATAGCGAAATAATCGCCGGGCAGGGAGAATAGCCTTAGTGGGCGTTGAAGATATCAAGCAGTTTCCGACAGTCGAGCGCCGCCGCAACGCAGGTGTACCTTCTGAACAGCGCGAAGCCGGAGAGATTGCTGTTTTTCAAGAGTTGGGGAAAGCCCTGACGTCGTCTCTGCAGCTCGATCAAGTCCTTCGTACGATCATGGAAAAGATTGATGAGTTTCTGCGGCCAGATAATTGGTCGCTCCTGCTCCTAGACGAAGCAAAACAAGAACTCTATTTTGAACTGGCAGTGGGCAAGGCTTCGCAGGCTTTAAAGGACGTGCGTATCAAGATGGGCCAAGGCATTGGCGGGTGGGTTGCGCAACATGGTGAAGTAGTCATCGTTCCGGACACAAGCAAGGACACTCGTTTTTTTGGCAAAGTTGACGAAAAAACAAAAATGGAAACACGGTCAATCGTGGCCGTACCGGTAAAATTCCGAGATAGCTGCTTGGGCGTCATCGAATTGATCAACTGCGTGGGTCCGGACGGCTTCGATCCGCGTGACCTGAAGTTACTCGAAGCTCTCTCGGATTTCGCCGCGATCGCGCTCGAGAATGCGCGGCATGTCAAACGCATTCACGAGCTCACAATCAAAGATGACTGCACGTCGCTCTATAATGCCCGGCATATGGGGTTTATCCTGGACACTGAAATCTACCGTTCACAGCGCTACAATTACGAATTCTCAATTGTTTTCATCGATCTCGATCACTTCAAACAAGTGAACGATACACACGGACATTTGGTCGGTTCGCGTCTGCTCGCCGAAATGGGCGACGCACTGAAGACCAACTGCCGACTGATCGATTTTGCATTTCGCTACGGCGGGGACGAATTTGTAATCTTGCTCCCACAGACTTCGAAGGAAAATGCGATTTATGTCGCTCGTCGTCTGCACCGGCTGATTCGCGAAACAACTTGGCTCACCGCAGAAGGTCTGAATATCAAGGTAACACCGAGTGTAGGAGTTGCCGCGTATCCCGGGGATTCGAAGACCAAAGAAGGATTGCTGCATTTAGCCGATGAAGCGATGTATCTTGTCAAAAACACCAACCGCGACAGCGTTGCCGCTGCCAACATAGGCATCCTGCCCTCGCTCCCAGCAACCAGCGAAGCTGCGGGCTAGTCTTTTGCCGACTCTGTCCTCGATGTGTACACGCTCGAGAAATTCTGATTAACTGAATTCATGAAAAGAAGTGAAGCCGCCAGATTTGCACGCCTATCCGCCCTAACGGCTTTCCTACTTGCGGGAATCACTGGCGGTATCTACCTTCAGCGGAAGTGGGTCGCGCATCGTGAGACGAGAAAGGCTCCTCCCGCCCCCCCGGTCGATGTGGAGCGGCAATCAAGCGGAATCACTTTTTCACAAGGAGATGGTGACCATATTGTCTACACTGTGCACGCTTCGAAATCGACCGACTTCCGCGGCCAGGATGCTAGCCTTCTCGAAGAGGTCGTCGTTACCGCCTTCGGCAAGAAAGGCGATCGTCACGATGTAATGCGCACGCAGAGCTGCCGCTACGCCAAGGCCGATGGAAGCATTCAATGCAGCGGCCAGGTGCTCATGGAACTGCAAAGTGCTGCAGATGCGGAGCTCACAAAGGAGCAGGGCGGCAGACCGGTCGGACTGGCGACGGTTGAAACGAGTGGAGTCACCTTTGAGCGCGCGACTGGCCACGCACAAACTGTCCAGCCCGTGAAGTTCTCCTTCGCCAACGGAAAGGGAACGGGAGTCGGTGCGGTTTATCTGTCGGAAGAAGGCCAGCTTCGTTTAGTCCGCGACGTGTGGATTGAGCTCGACGCTTCCGCCGTGAACAACAAGGGGAAGATATCTGCGGAGAAAAATCCCGTCGAGGTTACTGGCAGCAGCCTTCTATTTGAACGAGATGTCCGCAAATTATTTCTAGATGGACCGGTTGAAGCAAAGACCAAATCACAAGACCTGAAGTCCGGCCAACTGACCCTGTGGCTGGACAATGCATTCAATGTAAAGACCGCAGTAGCGGAGGTGGGGAGCAGGAACCTGAAACCGACAGTATCGCTGCACAATGAGAAAGGCACTTCCAGTCTCAGTGCGGAAAAACTCACGTCGCACCTTGCGCCACAAGGCTGGATCAGCACTCTGAACGCGGCAGGAGAAGTCCATGGACGCTCCCCCGACAGCAGCGTGAATGCGGATACCGCGGATCTTGAAATGTGGCCGAAGATCAATGAGCCAAAATTCCTGATTCTCCGCGGAGACGTAAGGGTGGATACCCACGATGCGACGAGCGCCGCGGTCCGCACGCTCGCGTCAAATGCGTTGCGATTGGATTTCGGAGGCCCGCGACCTGGGGAACATAGTCGCCCCGAGCACGGAGAGACACTCTCTCACGGGGCGATCGAATGGACCGATGCGCAAGGCTCCCACTCGAAGCTCGAGGCCGATCAGTTGGCCGCGGATTTCGGGACCAACGGCAGAGTCCAGCAGGCAACCGCGACCGGTGCAGTGCAAACCGAACGTGAGATGAAAGGGCACTCCACCCAGCGCGCCAGTGCAAATAGCGGCGTCGTTCTCATGGGTTCCGCCGGAGACTGGTCTCGGATCAACCTACATGGCAGTGTACGCCTAAAGGAATCCGATCGCAGCGCCGAAGCGGAAGAAGCGGTCATGCTCCGCAATCCGCAAACCGCAGTTCTTACCGGCAAAGCGGTCGTACGCGATGCCACCAGCGAAACCCACGCGGCGAAAATGACCTTCAATCAAGATAACGGAAACTTCCGTGCTGAAGGCAGTGTCCGTTCGACGGATTTTTCCGCGAAATCGGGAACTGTACAGCTCGGCAGCGGCCCCGCGAATCTCTCGTCGGAACGTCTCGAGGCCAATTCGAAGACCGGCCGCGCCCTTTACTCCGGTCATGCCCGCATGTGGCAGGGTCCCTCCGTCCTCGAGGCAGAATCCATCGAGCTGTTGAAAGACCCCCGTATTGTTAACGCGGTGGGCAACGTGCGTGCTGCTTTTCCGCAAGCTCCTTCGGCGAATTCCACGGCCAAGCTACCCATCTTGTGGCATGTCAGCTCCGGCAAATTAGCGTACTTCGAGGTTGAAAACCGGGCCCGACTTGAAGAAAACGTTGTCGTGCAATCGACGGACCAGAAGATGCGCGCATCGACCCTTGACCTGTTTTTTACGAGGGCATCGGAGGGAAAGGACCAGGGAGCCTCTCAGATTTCCCGGGCAGTCGGAATGGGCGATGTGGAGGTCGAGGAAGCGGATCGCAGAGCCACTGCTGACACTGGAGTTTATACGGCCAAGGACCAGAAATTCGTGCTAAGCGGTGGAAATCCTACAATTTACGACACCACTGAAGGCATGACCCGAGGCCGTGAATTGACCTTCTATATTGCGAGTGATACGATCATCGTGGATTCGGGGAATGGTTTGCGTACACTAACCAAACATCGAGTCCAGAGATGACCGGATCGTTCAAGATCCCCTTATTGGTTCGGAATGCCCACACTGCAAGGCGTCGACCTAAGCAAATCCTACCGTGGACGCAAAGTCGTTGACAATATTGAGATCGAAATCGGCGAAGGTGAAGTCGTGGGTCTCTTGGGGCCGAATGGGGCAGGCAAAACCACTACTTTCTACATGATTGTGGGACTGGCCAGGCCTGATTCCGGGCGGGTTTTACTGAATAACGAGGAAATCACCGACCAACCCATGTACCTAAGGGCACGCAGCGGGATCAGTTACCTTCCTCAGGAACCGTCCGTGTTTCGGCAGCTTACGAGCGAAGAAAATTTGTTGGCCGTACTGGAAACGCTGCCTCTAACACCCGAACAGCAGCGCGATCGACTGGAGGAGCTGCTGGCGCAAATGGGCTTGGAGACGGTGCGACAGAGCAAGGCTTACATGTTGTCGGGCGGTGAACGCCGCAGGCTCGAGATTGCCCGTTCCCTAACTTTGCAGCCGTCGTTCATCCTGCTTGACGAGCCGTTTTCGGGCATCGACCCGCTAACCGTTCGTGACTTGCAAGATCTGATCCGAGATCTCAGCCGATCGGGAATCGGTGTGTTGATTACAGATCATAGCGTGCGCGAAACACTGACCGTAACAGACCGCGCATATATCGTAAATCATGGGAAAATAATGGCGAGGGGTACGCCCGAGGAGTTAAGCAACAACCCGGAAGTCCGACGCGTGTACCTTGGAGATAACTTCCGACTGAATTAATCGTATTCTAGAATTGAGAAGAACGGGACATGGCCTGGCAGGGACTCAAATTAAATTTAAGGGTGACGCAGAAGCAAATTCTGACGCCGGGACTGGTGCAGATGGTCAGCGTCCTTGCGCTGAACCGTCTCGAACTGCGCGAAATGATCAACCAGGAAATGATTGCCAACCCTGTCCTCGAAGAACAATCTGAAGAACCTACGGTCAGCGACAACTACAGCGACGAAACATTTTTGAAAGCGGAGACGGAAAAAGTCCCGGAAAAAGCCGAATCCAACCCTTTTGACGAGTTTGACGTTGGCACGTTCTTTAACCAGTATCTCGACACCGGCGGCGACGGCGGAAAATCCCAGGAACGCGAGATTTCCGAGCGACCCTCTTTCGAAAAGTTTCTCTCTTCGCCCTCCGGTTTAACCGATCACCTTGAATGGCAGCTGAGCGTTACGATCTGCTCAGAAAAAGTTCGCGACCTGGTGGAAGAAATCATCGGTAACCTCGACGAAAACGGCTATTTGACAGCTTCCACAGAAGAGTTGATGCAGAATGGCAGATACTCTCAAGACGATCTCGATGACGCCATCGCCGTCGTACAGGATTTCGACCCGATCGGGGTTGGTGCACGTGACCTTCGGGAATGTCTGCTGCTCCAACTGAAGGCCTTTGATCCCCAAAATACATTGGCCCATCAGATTGTTTCCGACCACTTGAAGCAGGTGCAGTCCAACCAGCTGAAGGAAATTGCACGCGCGCTAAACCGTCCGATGGACATCGTCAAGCACTCCATCGAATCGATAAAGAAGCTAGATCCTCGTCCCGGCCTGCGCTACAACAAAACCGAACCCCGCCTGGTTGAGCCCGATGTCTACTTCCGGAAGATGGACGATCAGTGGCAGGTTTTCTTGAACGAGGATGACATGCCGCAATTGCGGCTGAGCCCAACCTACCGCCGATTACTGGTGCGTGATGCTGCCGACAAAGAAGTTCGCAATTACGTCAAGGAACGATTCACTGCAGCAATTCAGCTGATGAAGAACATTGAGCAACGCAAGCACACGATCTTGCGCGTCTGCCAGTCCATCATTGCGCGCCAGGGAGAATTCCTCGACAAGGGCGCGGATTCGTTGAAACCGATGATGATTAAGGAAGTAGCTGAGGAAGTAGGCGTACATCCCTCAACCGTCAGCCGTGCGGTCGCCAGTAAATACGCCCACACCCCGCAGGGCGTAATGGAACTTCGTTCATTCTTCAGTGAAGCTGTTAACGGGCCTGAAGGCGGCGGAATGTCGTTGCAAACCCTCAAACGCCTGGTGAAGAAGATGATTGACGAGGAAGATGGTGCAAAGCCGTTGACCGATGAGCAAATCGCCAAGAAATTGGACGAAGCCGGCATTCACGTCACGCGGCGCACTGTGGCAAAATACCGGGAAGACATGAGAATCCCGAGCACGCATCAGCGCCGGGTGAAGAGTTGATTTTTGCCAACCAAGCACACACTGCGTAAGAAACTCAGCAAAAGAAATTCGGGCAGGCAACTGGTTATTCTCACGGGCCTTTCCGGTTCCGGTAAGAGCACCGTCCTTAAATCGTTCGAGGATATGGGTTTTTATTGCGTTGACAATTTGCCGGTTGAATTAATCCCGATTTTTGCAGAATTGCACGCAGCTGGGCAGGGAGATTTCGCTCGTGCAGCTCTGCTCGTGGATGCGCGCGAAGGTTTGCAGCTGGAAAAGTTGCCGGGCCTGTTGCGGCATCTGCGGCGCGATCGTCCGATCATCCTCGTATACATCGAAGCGCACGAGGACGCATTGCTTCGCCGATACAGCGAAACGCGCCGCCCCCATCCTCTGGGGCGAGATTTTTCTGTCCGGGAAAGCCTGGCGCACGAACGCCTGCTGATGGAGCCGATTCGAAAACTCGCCGACATCGTCATTGACACGTCGCAATTCAACGTTCATGAACTGCGCCACTTTGTAACCGAGCGGTTTAAGAGTGAAAACAAACGGCCCATGCTCGTCTCGCTGGTCAGCTTTGGCTACAAATACGGAGTTCCTACTGACGCCGACTTGATGTTCGATGTACGCTTCCTGCCTAACCCTCATTTTGTTCCGCGGCTGCGACCCTTCACCGGCAGGGATGCAAAAGTGCGCCAATATATTCAATCCTTTCCGCAAACCGGTGAATTCTTGCGCCGCATGAAGAGCTTGCTGACCTATCTCTTGCCGCACTATATCGAAGAGGGAAAGAGTTACCTGACGATTGCCTTTGGCTGCACCGGAGGGAAGCACCGTTCAGTAATGATGGCGGAGTGGATGAAAAGGGCCCTGGATCAGGGAGGGCTACCTACCCGGCTGTTGCACCGCGATATCGACAAGTAGCTCCGGAGCTGGCCGAGTGCGATCGATAGGGAAATATCCCTAAATGAATTCGGCCCCAAAACTTGACACGCTTCTTGGGCGCGAATAGCGTACCAAGTAGAGATTAAAAGAATATTGGAGCAAGTTCAGTGGGGCCTTTTCTTTCGCCACGAGTAAAACGGCTGCTCGGCTACGTCACGCCTTATCGCGTTTCGATGAGCGCAGGCGTGGTTTTGCTTGCCGTGAGCGGCATTGCTGAGACGCTGATCGCGTTGCTCATCAAGCCGATCGTGGACCGGGTGCTTAATCCTGGTGCGCCGGATTCAAACGTTGTGTTATTTACGACATGGCAGGGTGGTCCGGCACTGTATCTGAATAGGTTTTTCCCCCACACCATCCATAACGTCTGGGCAGTGGTATCGATCTCCCTGTTGCTGTTCTTTTTCGTGAAATCGGTTACGGAATACGGTGGAAGCATCCTCATTCAATTTGTGGGTCATCGCGCTATCACCGATCTGCGAAACGATCTGTACGAAAAAATCATCCGACTGCCGATTGGGTTCTTTCAACATCAACCCACAGGCCGCATCATGTCCGCAGTCATCAACGATGTGGAGCGCGCACGCCCGGCGCTCTCAGAATATTTGGCTGATATTTTTCGGCAGACATTTCTCTTCCTTGGTTTCTTGGTCGTCCTTCTGAATATCGATTGGAAAATGACGCTGGCGTGCGGCGTCCTGCTACCGCTGGTTCTGTGGCCTGTGGCAAATTTGGGTCGGCGGATCCGTCGCTCTGTCGAGAGCAGTCAGACCAAGTTGGGCGATCTGAACCAGATCTTGCAGGAGACGGTCGGCGGCAACCGCATTGTGAAGGCGTTTGGCATGGAAGATTTCGAAGTCGCCAAGTTCCATGCCGCTGCGAAGCGTCTGCTGCGCGAGACGATGCGATGGGTTCGCGCGCAAGTCGGAACATCTCCCCTGATGGACATGCTCGTTCCGGTCGTTATTTCTCTCCTGTTACTTTATTCGCGAGACAAAATTCTTCACCAGCAAATGACCGCGGGAATGTTTTTTGTCTTTGTCTATGCGCTCTTCAAACTCTATGAGCCGGTGAAGCGCTTCGGCGCGGTCTATCAGCAGTTCCAGCAGGCTCAGGGTGCCACATCGCAGGTATTTGCTTATCTTGATTTGACTCAAGAAGAACAGGATGTTCCCTCCGCCATTGAAATGCCTCCGTTTACCGAAGAAGTTGAATTCGAGAACGTCAGTTTTTCCTACGAAGACGCGCCGGTACTGAAGGGGATAAGCTTCGCGGCTCGCCGCGGCGAAGTGGTTGCCTTTGTGGGCTCAAGTGGTGCTGGAAAAACAACACTGGTAAATTTGATCCCGCGGTTTTATGAGGTGAATTGTGGCACGATTCGCATCGATGGCAGGGATATCCGCGGCGTGACTCTCCGTTCATTGCGGAATCAGATTGCCATGGTCACGCAGGAGAACATCCTCTTTCACGACACCGTGAGGAATAATATCTGTTATGGCCTGACGCAGGTGCCCCGAGAGAAAGTTGAAATGGCCGCCCAAGCCGCGCTCGCACATGATTTCATCATGGAATTACCACAAGGGTACGACACCTTGATCGGTGAACGTGGAACCCGATTAAGCGGTGGCCAGCGCCAGAGAATTGCGATTGCCCGTGCCATCTTAAAAGATTCGCCAATCCTGATTCTGGACGAAGCTACCTCTGAACTGGACACTGAATCTGAATTGTTCGTGCAGCGTGCTCTTAGTAACTTGATGGTTGGCCGCACGACCTTTGTGATTGCGCACCGCTTAGGTACAATCCGCAAAGCCGATAAAATCCTCGTTTTGGAGGACGGCCAGATCCGCGAATGCGGTACTCATGCGGATCTGCTGGCAAATGGCGGAATTTACGCGCGTCTGCACGATTTGCAATTTACAGAAGAAGTACTCGCTCCTGCACAAACAGACAATTTTGAGCCAGGGAAGGCGAGTGAAAACCGATGAGTGTGAAGACGGAAGTGAATAACAAGACAGCTGCCCCAACGAAAGGCCCGTCTGAGTGTCGATCGATGACCGGTTACGCCATGGTTCGCGGAGAGCATGAGGGATGGTCGATCCGCGTTAGCGTGAAGAGCGTGAACCACCGATTCCTCGAAGTAAAGCTGCGTATGCCCGATTCCCTGGAGCCTTACGAACTGCGCCTGCGACAGGTCGTTCGTGGAAAGGTCCATCGTGGTCATATTGACGTGCATGTAAACGTTGAGCCCGGCAAGTCGGCGCCAGTTCATGTGAATCGGGAATTACTTGAAGCGTATCTGAGCGCGGCGCGTGAATTGCAAAAACAAACCGAGGCAAGAACTGAATTGGATCTAGTGGCACTGCTCCGCTTGCCGGGAGTCGTCGGAGGGCTGGGTCCATCACTTCCCGAAAGCGATGAGGATCAGGAAGCTCTCGGTCGGGAGCTCGCGAAATACTTGGGCGAAGCACTGGATAAGATGGATGAGATGCGCCGCGCTGAAGGCCGACACCTCGCTGAAGAGATGCGAATTCGTCTTGTGCGCATCAGCGAGCAAGCCGATAAGGCGCGGGGTTTGGTTGATACGTTGCAGCCGATGTTCACGCGACGACTGGAAAGCCGCTTGCGTGAATTGCTGAGCGGTGTAAATGTCGATTCCGGCCGGGTCGCGCAGGAGGCTGCGCTCCTTGCCGAACGTAGCGACATCAGTGAAGAATTGGACCGATTGCGTAGTCACCTGTTACAGTTCAGGAAGTTAGTTGACGGGGCCGGTGAAGTCGGCAAGAAGTTGGATTTCCTCTTACAGGAAATGCACCGTGAAGCAAACACCATGCTTTCTAAAACGCCGGGAGTCGAAAGTGAAGCGCTGGCCGTGACAGGGTTGTCGCTTGAGATCAAGGCAGAGATCGAAAAATTGCGAGAACAGGTTCAAAATCTGGAATGACCGGGAGACAAGCGCTTGCGCCACTGGTGTTGATCGTCTCCGGACCTTCGGGCTCCGGTAAATCCACGCTGGTACAGAAGATTCTGGAGTTACCCGGGACCATGCCTTCGGTATCGTGTACTACAAGGGCCCGTCGCGGGACTGAGGCCAGTGGAAAATGCTATGATTTTGTCTCCCCAGCGACCTTTGAGGCCATGGTGGCCAGGGGCGAGTTTCTTGAGTACGCGCGTGTCTTCGGAAAGCACTCGTACGGCACGCCGAAGAAGTGGCTCGATGAATCGCGGGCCAAAGGTTTGGATCTGGTTCTGGAGATTGACGTACAGGGCGCTGCGCAGGTAAAAGAAAAATTGCCGGATTCGGTGGCCATTTTTATTTTGCCGCCGTCGCGTGAAGAACTTGAACACCGGTTGCGCGGCAGAGGTCAGGATTCAGACGAAGAGATTTCCAGGCGACTGTCGAAAGCCAAGGCAGAGATTGTCGCCAGCGAAGAGTTTTACGACTTTTGTATAGTGAACGACGACGTGGAACGGGCGAGCCAGGAAGCGCAAGCCGTGGTTTTGGCCTTGCGATGCAGGAACGACCGTCGCCGCGATCGAGTTGAACAATTGTTGGCAACGTTTGGGGGGTAAGAAAGAATGGCCGTGCAAATGAAAGCTCCGCAGAGCCAGTTCGCCTATGTTGTCCTGGCTGCGCGTCGTGCCCGGCAACTGATGGCCGGGGCTCCGCCGCTCGTAGACAATCAGCGCACGCAAAAGGCGACTCGCATCGCCTGCGAAGAAGTAAACCACGGTTTGATTGAGTACGATTACACCGAGCCGGGTGAAAAGGAAGCTGAGAAGGACGGCAAGCGCAAGAAATAGCGCCTGCGAGGTATCCATGCGCATCACCCTCGGCATTAGCGGCGGGGTCGCGGCCTACAAGTCCGCCGAACTCGTCCGCCGTCTCCAGCAAGAAGGCCACTCCGTCCAGGTGGTGATGACCCGCGCCGCTCGTGAATTCATCACGCCTCTAACTTTCGCTGCACTCAGCGGACAAAAAGTAATCACTGATTTGTTTGCCTCCGAAGGCAACGGCAGTGGCGAACCCAATCTTGAAAGCGCTATTGAGCATATCGCCGTTGCGCAACGTACCGATCTACTCGTCGTTTCGCCTGCGACCGCGGACATTCTGGCCAAATTTGCACGGGGAATCGCCGACGATTTTCTCTCCACATTGTATCTGGCTTCGACCGCGCCGGTCATCGTTGCGCCTGCAATGAACGTGAATATGTGGCAGCACCCGGCCACGCAGGAAAATCTGACGTTATTGCGCTCTCGAGGTGTCCGCATCGTCGAACCCGGCGAGGGGTATCTAGCTTGCGGAATGACCGGCCCAGGCCGGCTTGCGGAGCAGGAAGAAATTGTGAAGGCCATTCAGCAAGTCGTGCTGGAAAAGCACGATCTTGCCTCGGAAGCAGTTTTGGTCACGGCTGGCCCGACATGTGAAGACATCGATCCAGTGAGATTCCTGACGAATCGCTCATCAGGCAAGATGGGCTACGCGATTGCCGAAGCAGCCGCAGCGCGAGGCGCTCACGTCGTTTTAATATCCGGACAAACCTCGCTTGAAACTCCGAAGGGTGTTGATCGCATTAACGTCCGCACCGCTCTGGAAATGCTACGCGCCACCCAAACGCATTTTCCGCCAAGCACCATCGCCATCTTTGCAGCCGCTGTAGCTGATTATCGCGTCTCCGAACCCTCTGCCTCGAAAATCAAGCGTACCAAGGAATCGCTGACTATTCGTCTCGAACCAAATCCGGATATTCTTGCCACGCTCGCAAAAGATAAAGGCGATCGCCTTGTGGTGGGGTTTGCCGCTGAAACAGATCACGTCGCCGAAAACGCAAAGAGTAAGCTCGTTGCCAAAAATGCGGATCTCATCGTAGCGAATGACATCACCGCCGAAGGCGCTGGATTTGACCTCGACACAAACGTCGTGACATTTTTTACGCGCGATGGCCGTGAAGCCGTATTGCCCCAATTGAGTAAGAGCGAAGTGGCCAACCGCATACTCGATGAAGCGCTGCGCCTGCGCGCCACTTTGCGTGGGAACCGCGCCATGCGCGGGGCGGGCGACTAGGAAATCATGTCTGAAGGTCCTCTGGACACCTTAGAGAAAAAGTTCGAAGAACGTTTGCGCTATTACGAAGACCTTGGCATACGCCTATTCTACAAAGTTCGCGCGACCACCGGTATTTGTCCCCCGAATACGGCTGCTGCCACTAACACAGTCGAACAATCACCCAGCCACTTGGAAGAGGAGCCTGATTTGCCCAAAACTGCGTTGAGGTCCACGGAAAAAATTGTCAAGCCCGGACCTGCACCACTTCAACTCAATGTACCTCCGGCGTTATTCACAGAAGTTGTGAAAGTCAAAGGCGACAATCTCCTACGGATCCGGGAAGACATCGGCGATTGCACCCGCTGCAAACTTCATAAAGGCCGAAACAAAATCGTTTTCGGCGACGGCAATCACAAAGCCCGACTCGTATTTGTCGGTGAAGCGCCGGGAGCCGATGAAGATAAGCAGGGGCTTCCCTTTGTCGGTCGCGCCGGAAAACTTCTGACCCAGATGATCGAAGCGATGGGCTTGAAGCGCGAAGACGTCTACATCTGCAACGTCGTGAAGTGCCGCCCGCCTGACAATCGCAAGCCCGAGGACGACGAAGTTTCCACCTGCTCACCTTATCTCCTGCGCCAGCTCGACGTAATTGAGCCAAGAGTTCTGGTCTGCTTAGGAGCTGTTGCCGCACAGACGCTTTTAGCCACCAATCGCGGTATCTCACAATTCCGCGGCGAATGGATGGATTGGCACGGACACAAATTGATGGCCACCTACCATCCTGCCTACCTACTAAGAAATCCCGCCGCGAAAAGTGAAGTGTGGAAAGATCTTCAGAAGGTTATGTCCGAGCTCGGGCTACAATTACCGAAAAAAGCAAAGTCGTAACGCACCATGGGAATCCTGTTGGGGCTTGCGACCGCGCTGTCTTGGGGAAGCGCGGATTTCTGCGCTCGGTTCTCCACTCTAAAGATCGGTACGTTCCGCACGATGTTGTTCATGCAGTTGTGTGGTCTCACTTTGCTGACCTTGGTCATGGGACTCCTGGGAGGCTGGGGCCATTTAGCTGACGGATCTGGCATGCGTCCGTGGCTCTGGGGAATCCTCGCTGGTTGTTTAAACACGTCTTCCACTCTCGCCCTCTATCGTTCTTTCGAAATCGGCAAGATGTCGATCGTTGCTCCAGTTTCTGCAAGTTACCCTGTCCTAACGATGCTTCTTTCGATGCTAACCGGCGAGCAATTAACAATTGTTCGATTCGCCGGAATGGTGCTGGCCATCTCCGGGGTCGTCCTCGTTGCCGGCGGCGAATCCATCCCGGGCAATGCCAATCCGATCGACCCCGAATCGCAAAATCAAAAGAGGAACCTTGGCATCGGCTGGGCTCTCACTTCCGCACTTGGTTTCGGGGTCATGTTCTGGCTCCTGGGAATCCGCATCGTCCCCATCGTCGGTGCAGTACAAACTGTCTGGCTCGTTCGACTCACAAGCGTCGTCGTAACCGCGCTGGTCATGTTGGCGGCGCGCAAATCGATGGCTCTGCCTGGAAGGCAGAGTGCCCATTGGATCCTGGGGGTGGGTGTCCTCGATACCAGCGCTTACCTGTTTAATAATTGGGGAATGCGACTCGAACAGATATCGGTCGTCAGCGTTCTAGCTTCTCTTTACGGCGCAGTCACTGTCGGCTTGGCAGCGCTAATTCTCAAAGAGCGTGTTTCGAAATTACAGTGGTTCGGGATCGTGGCTATTTTTGTCGGAATCGTCTTGATCAGCCGTTAAGCGCAAGTTGCTTCGACGCTAACTTTTCGGCGCGTAATATCCCTTCCTCGCCAGTACTTTCATGTCCTTATTTGTCATATCCACTTTTATTTTCCTGAACTTCCCGTCACGTGCAGTGTTTGTCGGATAGTATCCGAGAGTATATTGGCTTCTTAGTTCTTCGGAAATCTGGTCGAAGGCTTCTTCCATCCGTTTGTCCGAATTTACGATGATCAAACGTCCGCCGGTATCTTCTGTCAACTTACGAGCCACGCCGACGTTTCCCCCGTACCGTGGGTCAGCCACCAACAAAATGTGGATCACTGTATCGGTTCTCTGCGCCGCTTCGACCGCTTCTTCCAGGCGCACTTTGCTGCCTTCATCCTGCGCGTCGGTCACGATTATGATCGCCTTGCGTCCCGCTTCACCGTTCAATTTCTCTCCACACGCCAGATAGATCGCGTCGTACAGGGCTGTTCCCGTAATGTTCGAAGAACCGCCAACTGGCCCCGGATTACCCGCCATCATCCCTCCACCGGGAACATTAATTCGTGCTTTGTTGATCGCTCGATCCAGAATCGTCTTGTCATCCGTAAAATCCGATAGAAGGTCTACGTCTGAGTCGAACGAGATCACCATAGCCTCGTCGCCCTTCTTGAGGACGCGGTGCATGAAACGTGCGCCAGCATCCTGAATCGATCCCAGCATGAATTGTTCGCTGCCCGATGTATCGAGCAGAAGTCCCAGCGTAATCGGCAACTGCATTTCTTTCGAGAAAAACGCAATCTTTTCCTCTCGTCCGTCCTCGTACACCTTAAAATCATCCTGCTTTAAATCGGTGACAACCCGGTGGTTCTTGTCCCGAACGGTTGCGAACAGGTTGACCAGGGTTACTTCCGACTTGATCACCGGTCCTTGTCCCTGCTGGTCCTGCTGTGCTGCCGGCGTCGACGGAACGACCATGGCCAGCGCGACGGTCCACGCCAAAACCTGGACTATTCCCGTTTTCGCAAATTTTGTCTTGTGTTGTTTTCCGAATTTCACAGTTTCTGGGTATCCTTAATAGGTCTTTGCCCGTGCTCGTCCCCACTTGCCTTCAAGAGTTTGCAGTTTGGCAGGCCCTGTCGAGTTCGATGCAACCTGCCGCCTCGCGGGATGCGTCATACGGTACCACTAGGGTAAGCTCAGTTATTCTATCGGATATCGGAAAGTTTGGCCTCATGACCTTTACTTGTCTACGCAAAATCGTACTCCTCGCTTCGGTGCAGTCTTGCCTGCTGTTCGCTGCGGACAGCATCGCTCAAGAACCGCTGCCGTCGACGCCGACTCCTAAGCCGATTACTCCTCCCTCGCCGGCTACGATTCCCCTGCCGCCTTCCACGGCGCCGGCAACTGAGCCACAATCGCCCGTAAACCCGCAATCCATTCCATCCGATTCGCCGACCAGGATTGTTCTAAATCCCACGCTCGTTGTGCTCCCCGTGACGGTTAAGGACAAGCAGGGGAATCTTGTTCCGGACCTCAAGAAGGACGAATTCCGCATTTTTGAAGACAATGTTGAGCAACGCATCGATTTCTTTACGATCGAAGCATTTCCTCTCTCTCTTGTCGTCCTGATCGACAATGATCTCAAATCGAAGGATGCCGACCAGGTTGAACCAAGTCTTCGGTCCATTGTCGGGGGGCTGGCCGCCAATGACGAGACGTTTGTCTGCCGATATGATCAGTATTTCTATCCGGGCAAAGGGTTCACGAAGGATCAGGACAAACTGATTACCGAGCTGCGACGCACTGAGATTTCTTCCCGCGCATCTGTTGCTCCGCCGGGTGGGCCGTTCGATGGACCCACGATCAACAACATCCCGGCTCCCGGTGCGCCGCCGAATAACGCGGGTATGCAAGCGATCAATCGTCAATCCACCATCGCTCTTGACGATGCCGTATATGCCGCCGGTGAGCTCCTGAAAGACCGACCGAGGGATCGCCGCAAGATCATTTTGCTCATCAGTGACGGCCAGAACGGCGCGAAATTCAACACCCACAAGTACGATGAAACACTTGCGCTGCTGCTCCGCTACAACATTTCCGTTTACACCGTCGCCACGGGTGCCAGTTACTTTGACCGCAAATTCACGCGCCTCGTCAGCTACTCGAAGGACACCGGTGGCGATACGTACTACGGTGCCAAGAGCAACACCTTTGATGAGTTCTACTCGCGAATCACTGAGCAGGCGCGCAATCAGTACACACTCGCGTTTTCTCCAAAGGGTGAACGTAAAGTCGACTACCACACCCTGGAAGTGCGTGTTCGTCGAGAAGGTCTGACAATTCTTACCCGCGAGGGCTACTATGGCGGAACGTTCGCTACCGAAGCTCCAAAATAAAGTTCGACTTATTTTAGATTGTTGCGAATAACTCTTGACTCTTGCGCCCTGCACTCGTATACGGGATGCAGGGGAAAGTTCGCCGTTAACTGGCAAACAGCACCCAATGCACTATGGAGCAGTAATTAGTAAAGGAGAATCGAGAATGGCAAAGAAAGCAAAGAAGCCCGCAAAGAAAGCAAAGAAGAAGTAACACAATTACGCAAAAAAATTTGTTTAGAAGCGCCCCAAAATTCCGGGGCGTTTTCTTTTTTTACGCCCGTACCTGAAACCAGTATCGTGGTCGATGCCCTACCGTGACTTGATCCCTGCCGGTCCGAGAAACGCGCGACAACCGTTGATTCCCATTTCCCGCTACGTTTCCCTTGGTTTATTGCCGGGCTCCCATGGCCACCTCGAACTCCGGGCAGATTAATTTATATGCGCATCCTCTGCATGCAAACCCTGGCTGCACGGCAAACGCCCCTGCCCGAATGTTCGAGGCCGCCTCCTGCACAATCTTCTCTGCTTCCGCCAGTTGCTTCGCATCCCGCGTTGTTTCCTGCCGCTGATTGTTCTGCAAGTAATGGAACACCATCCGGACCGGGTTCCACTCAAAAATCTCCTTCGCTGCCAGAGCGTAAATGCTCAACTGCAAATCCTTTCGCGCATCCACGTCCTTCTTCGGCCTTCCGGTCTTGTAATCGACGATCTCCACCTGATTCCCGCCCAGGCTGTTTACCTGGTCCATCCTCCCGGTCAGGATCACGTCATTCGCCAGAGGTAATTCGAATGGCTTTTCCTGCTCCAATATCGTCGGAGCCTCTTGCACGATTGCCGCGTGGAATACTTTCAACTGTTCCAGGCCATCCTTCTTGTATTCCTGTTCCTGATATTCGTCTTCATATCCCGCGCTGCTCCATTCGGTCTCATAAATCCGCTGCACTTCCTCAAATGGCAATGCCACACCTTTCTTCAACTGATTCATAAACCGCTTGATGGTCGTATGGACCACGCTGCCAAAGCTCAACATCGCCCGTGGTCCTTCTTTTAACGACCATAAGTAGCTGAAAGCGTACTGTTGCGGGCATTTCCGGTAATTTTCGACCGCTGACGAGCTCAATCTTAGGGGTTCTCCTGGCCGTGGATGATATTCCTCCGCCCACCGTGCGATGCGCGTGAACAGCTTCGGCGGTTCTTCCTTGGGAGGGAAAAGTTCACGTTCCTTGACGGCTGGCCCGGGCGGGGCTTTATAGGGAACGGGTTTTTTCTCCGGGACCGTTTGCAATACGTCACGTCGCTTGATCACAGGGTCCATCACGATGTCTTCAACAAAGACTGGGACCTTGCCCTTTTTGTCCGTCACCGTTGTGATCGTAAGCCGTTCTTCGGCGCGCGTCATGGCGACATAAAACAGCCGTCGTTCTTCCTGAATATGAAAATCTCCTTCCGGCAGCTCTTCCTTCATCAATCTGTCTGGGAATTCGAATAGAGGTGAGCGGTTCCTGGCTGGAAACGCCCCTGAATTCACCCGCAACAGAAAAACGTGAGGAAACTCGAGCCCCTTCGCGCCATGAACGGTCATCAACTGCACTGCATCCCCAGGCGCTTCATCTTCGAGGCTCAACGTTCCACCGGCCTGCTCAAAGTAATCCAGGTATTCCAAAAATTCGGACAAACTCCTGGTTTCGCTCTTCGGCTCCCAATCTTTGATGAATTGCACCAGTTGATTTACGTACTTTCGCTCCTGCGTTTCGGTGCGCTGAGCCACTTCCAGCCATTCCATCAACTCGCCCAGAATCTCTCGGGCCGTCCGTCGCTTCATCGTCTTGCGCTGATCTCTTAAAAAGTCCAGCAGCTCCCCGAGCGCCGCAGGGGTCGGGTCAAACGCCAATTCCGATTGCGGAGCCTGCAGCACATCGTAGATCGAAGTGCCACGCTTCTTTTTCGCACGCTCGGTGAGCCTCACCAGATCTTCGGGCGACATATGCCAGGCAGGGGCCGAAAGCACCCGCGCGCACGCGATGTCATCACCGGGGAAGTCGATGAGCTGCAGATAAGCCAGCACGTCTCGCACCAGAGGGTGCTCGAGAATCGACAGCTTAGTAATCACGAACGGTATCTTGCGCTGCGAGAGTTCCTGCACCAGATGATCACGATGCGCATGCTGTCGGTAGAGGATCGCAAATTCCTTCCACCTGCGGCCAGCCGTATGCAATCTTTGCAATTCACCCGCGACCCATGCCGCTTCCTGTTCTGCTGTCTCCAGTTCCACAATCCGTATCTTTTCGCCTTCCCTGCGGCTTGCCTGAAGAATTTTCTTCGGGAATTCCGGGCTGATTTCGTTCTGCCCAATCACTTGTGTGGCCACCCGCAGGATATTGGGGGTCGACCGGTAATTTTCCGTCAGCGCGACGCGAAAGGGAGCGGAATCGTGGCCCTCCTCCCATTTCGCAAAATTTTTCAAGAACAATTTAAAGCTCCCGAACGAAGCCCCACGAAAGCGGTAGATGGCCTGGTCGTTATCCCCCACGGCCACGATGTTCCGCTTCTCGCCACTGAGCAGCTGCAGCAACTCCAGTTGTGCGATATTCGTATCCTGAAATTCGTCTACCAGAATGTGTTTGTAGCGTTCCTGCAGCTGCTTCCGTCGAGCAGTGTCGCTCTTTAGAAGCGCAACGGTCTCGCTGATCAATCCGTTCAGCGCTACCGCTCGCTTTTCACGCAAAAGATCCTCGCTCGAACGGTAAGCTCGGGCAATTTCTTGCTGCAGAATCACCTGATCTAACCGCTCTCTATAGGACTCCTGGTCGAGTCCGCTTCTCTCCGCTTCGAGTTCGTCCGCCAGCAAAGCAGCAAATTGTTCATACTCTTCACTTGAAACCAACTCATCCTGACATCGCGAAAAGAACGATGTGAAGTCACTCAGGAATTGTCCGGGCTCCGCCAATCGCCGAAACTTCTCTAATTTCAATCGCCCCAGATTTCGCCGCAGGAGAATCCAGTGGTCCACGCCTTCCAGCGCCAATCGGTTCGGATCCACTTCCTTCAAAATCGTTTCACAGAATGAGTGAAACGTCGCCAACACCACGTCTTTTCCGCGTTCATCCGCGGCCTTCATCACGCGAGCCTTCATCTCGCCCGCGGCCTTTTTTGTGAAGGTCAGTCCCAGAATATTTTCACCAAGAAGGGAACTATCGCTCTCCAGCAAATACCGGATCCGCTCGGTAATCACGCGAGTCTTTCCCGTGCCCGCGCCGGCAATCACGAGCAATGGTCCCTCCCCGTGTGTGACCGCTCGGCGCTGCGCATCATTCAGCTTCAGTCCCGATGGATCGGGAGGCAGCGGCGCCATTTCAAATAAGGTTTTCATCTTTTAAGAGGGTACGCCCTTTTGAGGCGAAGAGGAAGCGAAGCACCTGCGCGCCCGCTTGCAATTATATTGGTACCTTGGTATATAAATACCACAGGAGGAAGTCATGATCGAAATCGAACGCGTCCAAACCGGTGTCCGTATCGAAAAGCGCCTTTTGAAAGTCCTCAAGGCCTTTGCCGAACTCAAGGATCTCACCCTGGGCGATCTCCTTGAAGGAATTGTCTTGCACGCCTTTGAGGGAAAAGCTCCCTTTGGCAAGGAATCCCAGCAGCAAATTGCAGAGCTCAAGAAAATCTACAATATGACGCTCCGCGCCACCGACAGCCACAACCTCAAAGAGAAGTCGTCATAGCGTTAAACGGTTCACGTATGTTGGTGTCTTCGATCCCTGCGCGGGGAATCCTAGCGTTGCGACGTTCTCCCGCTCGCAACGTCCGCATTGAATTGCGCAGACTGCTTCCGGGGTATGGTAATCGCCTTCCAGGTTCCCGCCGCCACGGCAAAATGCTTGGCCAAAAACACAATCTGCCCGATATGATAGCAATAGTGGGCGATCTGTCGATTCATCGCTTGCATCGCCGAGTGCGCTTCTCCCCGGATCGTCACGGTCCGGCTCAGATCGGAATCGCTCAGCCTACCGAGCGTATCAAATACGCAATTCCATCCTTGCTGCCACATCGCCATCAACTCAGCGCGCGTCGCAGGCGGACTCTCAAACTCGCTATCCCGGTTGCGGCTGGGCTTCTCCCCATCGGTCGTCAAAAAATCAGTCCACCGAGAGCGCGCATTCCCCGCCATATGTTTCAGGATGATCGCGATCGAGTTTGACTCGTGATCCAGCGTTAAAAATAATCCTTCTTCCGGACACTGCGCCATCGCGCGCTCTCCCAGTGTTTTGTAGTACCGAAACAGGCTGATCGTGTCTTCGAGATATGAGGTTGAGAATTGGTGTGCCATTCCGCGATTCTCTCTCTCTCCGTATTCTCACGCAATATTCATCTGATTCTGTAGTAAGCTCTTGGTCCCGATTCTCCCCTCTACGAATTCATTTTGGAGGTCCTTCATGTCCATCAGTCAGATGTTTCTTCCCGAGTTCGATCAAGAATCCGCCAATACCCGAAAAACACTCGAACGTGTCCCCGACGACAAGTGGGATTGGAAGCCTCACGCCAAATCCGGGACGCTCGGCTGGCTTGCCGGCCACGTCGCCACGTTACCCGATTGGATTGCCGTCACCATCAATAGCGATCATCTTGATTTCGCACCCGTTGACGGCCCTCGTTACGAAGCGCCGAAAACGCGAAATCGCAAGGAGCTTCTCGAAGTTTTCGACAAGCTTACCGCGAAGGCTCGAGCGGCGATCGCCGGTGCCAGTGACGAACATCTGATGAAGCCGTGGACACTGCTCATGGGCGGCCAAACCCTCTTTACCATGCCGCGCGCTGCCGTTCTTCGCGGGTTTGGCTTCAATCACATCATTCATCATCGCGGCCAGCTCACAATGTATTTGCGTTCACTGGATATTCCGCTTCCCGCTCTCTACGGTCCCAGTGCCGACGAGCAATCCTAGCTTCCTCGTTTTGCACTCGGCTTCAGGAGGCTATCGGGGCCGATTCTTTTATCCTCGGGCGGACGCAGCGGCAACTCGTCCCTGCGTCCGTCTCGAATTCTTCCTTCTCGAATCGCTATAATAAAGATTCACTTGTGGTCTGTCGTTCCGTCTCGTTTTGGAGGCTTTATGGAAACGCCTGTGATTCTTTCTGCCGTCCGCACACCTATTGGTAAATTCCAGGGAGGTTTATCCAGCTTCTCGGCCCCCGAACTCGGCGGAAAAGTCATTGCCGAATCGATTCGCCGGGCCGGTATCGACCCCAAGGAAATCGACGAAGTGATTCTTGGCAACGTCATTCAGGCCGGTCTCGGGCAGAATCCGGCGCGCCAAGCGGCGCTTAAAGGCGGTTGCGATGTTCGAGTCGCCGCCATGACCATCAACAAAGTCTGTGGCTCTGGCCTCAAAGCCATCGCGCTTGCCGCGCAAGCCGTCCAGCTTGGGGAGAGCGAAACCGTCGTTGCCGGCGGCATGGAGTCCATGTCTAACTCCCCCTATCTTCTTCCGAACGCGCGCACCGGATTCCGACTCGGTGATCAGAAACTCGTCGACTCAATGATCTGGGATGGGCTCTGGGACGCCTACGAAAACTTTCACATGGGTAACACCGGAGAGCTCGTCGCCGAAAAATATGGCATCTCCCGTGAAGAGCAGGATCAGTACGCCCTTGAGTCCCACCAGAGAGCGGTTCGCGCTCGTAAATCCTGCTTCTTCGAGTCGCAAATTCTTCCCATCGAAGTCCCGCAGAAGAAGGGAGATCCTGTGGTGATCAGGTACGATGAATCTCCTCGTGAAGATACCACTCTTGAAGCCCTCTCCAAACTCAAGCCGGCGTTCAAAAAAGATGGCACTGTCACTGCCGGCAACGCGCCCGGTACCAATGATGGAGCCGCCGCCGTCGTCGTCACCGGCCAGCGTATCGCTGAGCGTCTTGGCAAAAAGCCCATCGCGCGAATCGTTGCACAGGCGGTCAGTGGAGTCGAGCCCAAGTGGGTCATGATGGCTCCCGTCGAGGCGGTCGAAAAACTCCTGGCCAAGACAGGTTGGGACCGTGTCAAGGATGTCGACCTCGTTGAACTTAACGAAGCATTTGCTGTGGCTGCCATCGCCGTTACCCGTCAGCTCCGCCTTGACCCCCGTAAGGTAAACGTGAACGGCGGAGCTGTGGCCCTGGGCCATCCCATTGGTGCTTCGGGCGCCCGCATCCTGGTCACCCTCCTTTATGAACTCCAGCGGCGCAATCTCCGCCGCGGCATCGCCGCACTCTGTCTCGGCGGCGGAAACGCGGTCTCGCTCGCGGTCGAATTGATGTAGTCCCCGGCCATCCGAACAAGTCGATTGCTCAGAGTCAACAACTCAGACTCGGTTTCCTTTGCAAAAACGGTTTGTGTCATTTCGCTCAGGCAGACGGCCTTTAAACACATCAGGGCGAAGCAAACCCATGCGGATAGGCCTGCCTGCAACCCGATAAGGAGAACATTAGCGAGAGGGCGGGAGGTCGTACTCGAAATCGTAGAAGTGTTGTTTGTTTTCGATTTTGATCACGAATTTGCCGGAGAGTCCCCTCAGCTGGCCGGTACCGGAGTCGGGGGCGACGGTAATGAGCAATTGCTGGGATGCGGGTGTCATGGATGCGGTATGTTGCAGAACGAAGGAACCGGAAAGCCCGCGGAGAGTGCCTGTGACACGTTCAATGGCAACGTAGACGGCGCTGCCGGATTTAGGGTCGCCCGACGTAAGCATCTCGCCCTCGCTCGTGGCTTCCAGATCGCCATGGAGTTGCTTGCCAATCGAGAAACGTGCGATCGAAGCGGAGGTTTCGAGATCGGACGGCGGCTGAGGAACGATTTTGACGTCGAAGGTGCCGACGGCATGCGTAGACATGGAGCCTTCTTTCTGAGAGTTGCGTCCGGTGGAACTCAGGGGCGCGAAAACGATCGCGAGGAACACAAACAGAATACTCAATTTCGCCCGCGATGAAAGCATTTTAAGTGAGCGTGCGGTCAGTATATTCTGTCGCATGATGGCTCCAAAGCGTCGGCACTGTTTTGATGAGAGTGGGGAGAGCAGTGTAGCAGGGAGAGGGCGCTAGGAAGAATAAAGAACCGAATGCGAACAGCGAAGAGCGAAAAGGCCCACAATCGAGGGATCTAAAGGATTCTTCCGCTAACCGACGCAAATCCGATTGGATCGGCGAAGAGGAAAGCAGATTCGGCGTCGGAACGCGCCCAGCTCCGCTGTCGGCCGCATGCCCTACTGCGGACGATGCAAATACGATGTAATTCGCCGCGCAGCCTTAACTTGACTAGAATCGTCGCGAGCAAGAAACAGCCAATGGGGCCCGGAGGTATAGTGCGCAAAACATTGTTGTCGATCGCGATCGCTTGGTTCTCGTGCGGGGCGGTCTTCGCCCAATCGCCACGTACCGGCGGATCTGTAAAACCCGCCGAGAAAATTATCATCGACACAGATATCGGCGACGATATCGACGATGCTTTCGCCATTGCTCTGGCAGTGAGAAGTGCGGAGCTAGAAATCCTGGGAGTTACGACAACCTTCGGTGATACCGAGGCCCGCGCCAAAATAGTGGACCGCATGCTCGGTGAAATTGGGCGGGCAGAGATTCAGGTGCGGGCTGGTATTCCCACAAAGACTGACAACCCAATGACGCAGCGCGCTTACGGAGAGAACAGCCAATTTGCCAAAGCGCAACACGCCGGCGCCGTCGATTTCATTCTGGACGAAATACGACGATATCCGGGACAGATCAGCCTCGTGGGAATCGGTCCCTTAACAAATCTCGCGGCAGCGATCGATAAGGATCCGTCCACCTTTCGCAAGCTGAAGCGCGTTGTCATCATGGGCGGCTCAATCGACTGCGGCTATGAGGAATTGTGGTTCTGCCCTTCGCGCGGCCCAGACGCGGAGTGGAACATCCTCAAAGATATTCCCGCCGCACAAAGACTGTTTAGCTCAGGCGTGCCGATCGATGTCATGCCGCTGGACTCCACGCAATTGCGCTTTGTCGAAACTATGCGCGCGTACGTTTTTCGACAGGGCACTCCGACTACCGATGCCTTGACTCTGCTCTATCATGAATGGGGCCAACAGACGCCGACACTGTTCGATCCCGTCACGATCGCCTTCCTTGTCGACCCGAAGATCTGTCCCGTGGCGCCGATGCATATTCGTGTCGACGATCAGGGGTTCACCCGCAGAGAAGCGGGCGAGCCCAATGCGCAGGTGTGCATGAAGTCGGATGAGCAGGCATTTTTCCGTCTGCTCGTGCCGCGAATCGCGGCGAAAGGGAAATGAACCTGCCTGTTGAAGTGGGGACAACGTTAGGGGAGAATTCGAGTGACGAGAATCAAGAGACAAAGCGAGCGGGAGTGTTTATGAGAAATAGACCAATCGGCATGTGCATGGCGGTGATCGGCTCAATGATCCTTCCGCTGCTGGCGATTTCGCAGAGTACTCCGCAAACCCTGTTCCTGAACATGAATGGTCAGCAGTCCCAGATGCCGGTGACTCAGATGAATGGCCGAAACTATGTAGAAGTCGAAGCTCTGGCGCGCGCCGCGAACGGGGCGCTCTCGTTCCAGGGTAATAGCTTGCAACTGACGGTCGGACAGAGTGTGGGATCGAGTAATGCGTCGCAGAACAACGCGTCGCAGAATTCACAACAGGGGTCGCCACAGCCGCAAGGATTCTCGAAAGAATTTGTGCGCTCCGGCATCGAGTTTATGTCTTCGATCCGCGAATGGCGCAGCGTACTGTCGAATGGGGTCGCTAACGGCTATCCGATCGCAAGCCTCGGACTTGGCTACTATCAGACGCAGTCCCAGACGGCTCTGCGCATGGCGTCGACGGCGATTGTCACGGATTCCGATAGCAGTGTATATGCCTTGCTGAACAATGAATTCGCGAACATGAAAAAGTTGAGCGACAAGTATATCGCCAAGGCCCAGAACATGAATTACATTGACCCGGATTCGGTGAAGCATGACGCGCTTGACCAGTCCGTAATTGCGTGCGCCCACTCGCTTGCCGCCATGGCCAGTACGGGCCAGTTCAACGACGACGGATCCTGTCACTAGTTGTCAGGACGAACAAATCGCGCGCAGGACAACAGGAACAAAAGCTGGCCCGCCCGCGGCAAGTTAAGCATGACTGCTCATGCACCGACTGGCCGTGAACGCCGCTCCTTCCATCGCTACACCGAACCAGAGAAAACGCGTTTTCTCGGAATACAGCTCAACTTTGCAGCTCGAGACCGACGCGTTGGACGAATCGGAATCGTTCGCCGGTAAATCGCTTCAAAGGGCTATCGCGAACTTATTCAACCGGAGACCAGGAATCGCCGGGATCAAAGCTCGTTATGGACTTGGCGTCGGCAGCGGTTTCCGGGCCCAGGTCTCTTTCATAGACTGTGCCCTCCTGGTTGACCATGAACGTCATGACGCCTGTGACGCGATACTCCGCCGGATAGGCGATAAAGGCGAAACCGCCAGTCATGTTCCCGTTGACGATATAGTTTTTCATCTGAGCGTTGTGGCCTTCTGCGGTGAGAATGCGGAAGAAATAACCATGGAATGGAGCGGGCCCTTCACCTGCTCCGGTCTTATAGCCTTCGGCGCTGGCACGTGCAGCGAGCGGCCCCAGCGGACTGTCAGGCTCGCCGGCTCCGGGCTTCCAGTACAGTCCGTCATGCATGCCCTCGGAGCTAATGAACTTTCGAGCGTATTGCTTCACGTTGGAGCCGAGCTGGGGCTTCAAAAAATATTGTGATTGTGCGTCAGCCATCGCGTTCAGTACATCGACGACGGTGAGCTCGTTATCGCCAATTTGGCGAGCGAGAAATTCTTTCTTGGCTTCGGACGAGTCGAAATACCATTGCCCGCTCGAATTTTTGACCAGTGGAAACGGGAAAGGATAATTCTCGATGCCGATATTGAGGACCTGGCCCCCGTTATCGAGTTTGCCCCAACGATGCATCTTGTCGTAATCAGAAATGAAAGCATTGAACGCAGCTTTGTCCTCTTCGGCGTCGCCAGTTAGAAGAAAGTCTTTTGCGTCGGGAGAAAAGATACTGAGGATTGAAGTGGTGTCGCCAGATTTCGCGGCGTCATAAAGAGTTTGCGCAGCGGCATCCGGAGTGGCAAACGTTCTTGGTTGTGGAGCAGAATTGCCAGCTGGAGATTCGGATTTGTTCTGGCAGGCCGTGGTGAAGATGAGAAGTGCGAGCAGAGGTATTAGGGAGCAGATACGCGCCAAATAGACGGCACGCATTCCTTCTGTGGCGTTAGGGATTTCCTGGCGCTGCTTCATGATCTGCTCCTTCAATCAGTTTGCGCGAAATTCTGTTTGGGTCACGCTTATTGCGATCTTCATTTCCGTTTACCGATTGCGAGTTGCCCCAGTTGAAGGACGTGGGGTTGAGCTCATGCTGCGATTGCCACGAGCGCTTTGCGGTCGACCACCCGTAGCACCAGAAAACGCATTTGGTTTCTGCTGAGCGGGCGAGGGCGCGGGCTTTGTCTGCGGATAGCCGCGATAGCTGTCATTCGACGGACGCGTTGTCGGGCCCGGCGAGGGTCGCACAGAAGGCGCCGGCATTGTCGTAGGCGTGCCAGGAGAAGGGCGAGTCGACGGAGCAGGCAGCGTTGTGGGCCCCCCGGGGGTTGGACGAGCGCCGGGACTTGGTGCAGGCAGAGTCGTCGGACCTCCGGGCTTTGGAGTAGGCCGCGGATTCGGAACCGGCTGTATCGAAGGTCTTCCTGGAGTTGGAGCAGGCAATGGCGTGGGTCTTCCCGGGTTTGGCGTAGGCAACGGCGTGGGCCTTCCCGGATACGGCGGACGGCCGGGATAGGGTGGACGCCCTGGATAAGGGGGACGCGGAGGTGGATAGTAAGGCGGTCGATATCCGGGACGATAACCCGGATAGTAGCCACCCCACCAATACGGGTTCCCATAGTAGTAGCCGCCGCCGCAAGAAATCGTCCTTACGCCCCAACTCATTCCCCATCCCCAGTAACTGTAGCCGCAGGAAGAGTTACTGATGGCCATGCCAATGGCGATGCCCGCACCAAAGGAGATGATGGATCCAGCGACTACGGTCGCGGTGCTATAACCGGGCGTGACGACTGTCGTGCCATAGACTACGGTCGGATTGTAGGTTGGGACGTATACGACCTGCGGATTTGCGTTCTGAATAACGATAACGTTCGAGCTTTCCTGCACTACCTTAATCTCGTTGCCTGATTTCAAGTTGCCGGCAGCGTAAGCCTTGGCACGCATACGCTGAACCGCATCAAGCGTCTCCTGTTGCTGAAGAGCAGAAGCTTCTCCGAGAGCGGACGTCCAGGAAATATTCTTTGCCAGATTATCCAGGACAGAAGGGAACTGGGTGAGGGCTTGGACGGCGGGATCCCATCCTTTTTGTTCAACTGCGCGTTCAAGAGCCTCTCCGCTAAGATTCGGATTGGCCCTAATGTAATCGCTTGCTTCGACAACCTGATCAGGATAAGTAGCAGCGCCGAGAACTTGAGCGACAAGCGCGTCCGGATAGAGAGCGATCGGAGCGACGAGAGCGTCGAGATCATCGCCAGAAAGATTCGCATAATCCTCCTGGAGGCCAGCCGGCGGACCGGCGGAAAGCTCCGGCGGCAGGGTGAAGAGCAGGAGGGAAAAGCTAACAGTAAAGGCCAAGAACCGTTGCGCGAAGTTCATTGTGCGTTTTCCTAGACCGCGAAAGTACAGAGCATAACACTGCAAGGAGGGAAACGAAAAGTTGGCTCTACCCAGAAGTTGCGGGTCGAGTGGACGAACTTTGGGATTTTGCTGATCCCCATGAAGGCTTCTAGAGTTCCAACAGGAGTTCAGGTACGCTTAGGAAAGGAGAGCGAAATGAAAAAAGTAGCAATGATTGCGGTGACAGGATTGCTTGCCGGAGCCACGTTCAGTCTTGCGGGTCAGAAGCCTTCGACCGGTACGATTCTCTCTGAAACTTCGGTTTCCTGCGGTACAAAAAAACAGGGGAAGAAAGAATCGACGGACCTGATGTGTCAGCAATACAAGATGCAGTCGGGTACGAACGAATATCTGATCCGCCAGCAAAAGGCGGAGAATGCAGAAATCATCCCGCCGAACACATCGATTACGTACACCATAGACAAGAACAAGATCAAGTTCAAGGCCAATGGAAAGAAGTATCAGTTTCTGGTTGTCGGAACTTCGGCGATCGGCGCGGCGAACTGACGAATCTCTGACGAAGTTTCGCTGAGGGCAAACGCTCTTTTTCTGTCGGTTTCTTAATTGTGGGCCAACCGCCCCATTCTTCCGAGGGGAAGAAATACTCCAGGTTCGTTCCGCCCGTAATGATCCCCGTGTCCAACCAGCGCGTATCTAACGGTTTGGCAGCGAGATGTCTTCGTGAGTCAGGCCGAGATAGTGCTGAAGGACGGCGACGACCAGGCAGTGATCCTCGCGTTGCGGCAGGCCAGAAACGGCGATGGTGCCAACGCATCCGCTTCCTGCAAGGTTGATCGGAAAGCAGCCGCCATGGGTGGCATAGTCTTTAGGGTCCAGTCCGAACTTCGATTGTAACGTGCTCTGGTCCGTCTCGAGCTTCAGGCCGACAGCATATGAGCTTCGGTGAAAGCGTGTGACGACATTTCGTTTGCGACGAATCCAGTCCCAATTGTCCGGAGTGGTTCCGGGCATCGCAAACGAAAACAGAGTGTGACCGTTCAGCTGGATGTCGATTGCGATCGCTGCATTGCGCCCTTCGGCGGCTAACTTTAGCGCGGAGCCTATCGCCCAGGCAGTTTGTGAATCGAAATGCCTGAATTGCAGAAGTTTTTCCTGGAGAAGGATTTTATCGAGGTCTTGGTCGATCGTCATTGTAGACCTTGGCGTATGTGAATTTGTCGTATTCGAGTATCGCATGAAGTGATTCGGCGAAATATAGCGCGCCTCAGAAACTCGGCACAGTTTGCTCAAAATGAAGGGCACCAAATGTTGCCTTCGAGAATCGCGCCGTTTCAACAAAAACGGTGGAGTATACCCATAGAAAAAATATGCACAATCGTGCACAGATATCCACAGTGATGATGAGAAATAACTCTTGCGGAGGTTGCGCATTGAATTTACGATGCGCCTCAGATTGATCGGGAAGACAAACTTCGCGAATCAATTCAGAGCAGGCAGCAAGGGTAATACCGAGTTGCCGGTATCGAGTTGAAAGAGAAGTGGAACTTCGCAGTTCAATTCAAAGAGGCGGGCAAGGATAAAACCGAGTCAGCCCCAACTGAATTGAATTGGGAAGGGATTCTCCGAGGTTCGAGGCATAGGGATGGCGAGGGTAACACCGATCCACCCCAGTGTGTCGGGCTCACGAGTGAGCTTTGCAGCCTAGTTCGAAGCGACCAGGGTAATACCGAATTGCTGAAAGACAAAGCGGAAGCAAAAGAGCTTCATGGTGCAACGAAGAATGCATCACGGGTCAAACCGGAGTGCATCGCTGAGCTGATACCGGAAGCGGGCTTCACGAAACCGCTTGCCAGGTGTGGCCAGGGTAAAACCGAACCGACACCGACACGAGGATGATCGGGAAGCAGAAACTTTGCGATTCAATCGAATGAGGGCGACGCGGCAAAACCGAGTCGCCCTCTATTTTTTTGCCTGGGCCGGTCTCGTCGTGATCTTTGGATCATTTATTCGAGTTGAGCGCTAGGTCGAGGTTGTACGCGGCGCTGATCAATGCAAGATGTGTGAATGCCTGTGGGAAGTTCCCGAGCGCTTCGCCTTGAGATCCGGTTTGTTCAGCGTAGAGGCCGAGATGATTCGCATAGCCCAGCATGCGTTCGAACATGAGGGTGGCTTGCTCGAGTTTATCGGGGTAAGCCTGGCCGGCGCGGGCAAGAGCTTCCACAAGCCAGAACGAACACATGTTGAAGGTACCTTCAGCGCCCGGCAGTCCGTCAACGCGGGGATCGGGCGGATACCGGTAGACCAAGCTGTCACTCAAAAGTCCGCCGTCGGCGGGGCTTTTCATGATGGCGTCGATCGTGCTGATCATACGCGGGTCCGTAGCCACCATGAAAAAGACCAAAGGCATGATGAGAAGAGAAGCGTCAAGATCGTCGCTTCCGTAGAATTGCGTAAAGGCACGACGCTTTTCATTCCATCCACGGGTCATGACTTCCTCGTAGATCTTGTCGCGCTCGCGAATCCACCTCTCGCGATCTGCGGGTAATGCGCGCTTGTCGGCCAGGCGGATTCCACGGTCAAGGGCTACCCAGTTCATCACTTTCGAGTAGACAAAGTGCTCCTCGCGGTTGCGCATCTCCCAGATACCGGAATCGGGATACTGCCAGTTCTCACAGATCCAATTGAGGCGATTGCGGACCCGGACCCAGGAATCGTAGGAAACAGGGCTGACATATTTGTTGTGCAGGTAGAAGGCGTCCATCAGTTCGCCATGGATATCGTTTTGCAATTGCGTCGCAGCGCCATTGCCGATGCGCACGGGTGAAGAGCCTCGATACCCTTCCCAATGATCGAGTACAGTTTCGGGAATCTGGCTGACACCAAGAACCGTGAACATGACCGGTGTGCGGGCATCGAGGTTCTGCTCTTTCATGGCGTAATTTCGAATCCAGTTCATGAAGCCGGCGGCTTCGTCGTGGAAGCCGAGACGCAGAAAGGCATAGACGGTGAAAGCCGCATCCCGTAACCAGGTGTAGCGGTAATCCCAGTTGCGGCTGCCGCCGATCACTTCGGGAAGGCTGGTCGTGGCTGCGGCGACTATGGCGCCCGTGGGTTCAAAGGTGAGCAGTTTCAGAACTAACGCTGACCGATAAACCTGTTCGCGCCAACGGCCTTTGTAGGTGCAGGAAGAGAGCCATTTCTGCCAATACTTGACGGTGCGCTGAAAAAGTTCCTCGGCTTCTTCCTGTGAGGGAGAAGGAATAGGGGCTTTGTCTTCGTCGCCGTCGCCGATCATCGTGAACGTGTGCGACTCTCCTTCTTTCAGCAGGAAGTCCCCCACGACCCCGCCGTTTCCGTCTGTAGCGAGAGGAACCGGCGAAGACAGTGCCAGACTGACCGGATTGGACCTGAAAGAAGCGCCGTTGTCATCGATCACTGTTTCATGAGGTTTGCGGCCGTAGTCGAACGCCGGTCGGCAAGACAATCGAACGCGAACAGAACCCCTTACGCAGCGAATGCGACGAACCAGATGGTGATACCAGGGCGCGTCGGGAGGAAAACCTACTGGCATGAAATCGATGAGTTCGGCGATACCGTCGGAATGGAAAAAGCGGGTAATGAGAACATTGGTCGATGGCCAATAAAACTGTTTGTGACGGACATCATCGGCTATCGGGCGAATCTGGAAGCGGCCACCTTTGTTGTCGTCAAGGATTGCGCCGAAAACGCTGGACGAGTCGAAGCGCGGGAAACAGTACCAATCAATGGAGCCATTGATCCCCACGAGAGCGATCGTGCGCATGTTACCGATGATTCCGTAATTTTCAATTGGTTGGTAAGGCATATGGTTTCTCAATTGTGGTTTGGGCTTCGTTTGTCAAAATTGTGTTTGCCGCTGGCGATGTGAAAGCTCAGCCGACTGCCGTTTGCAAAAAAGCGAAAGTGCGATCCCATGCGAGTTTGGCGGCAGCAGGGTCAAAAACTTGCGGACGCGATTCATTCATGAATGCATGCTGCGCGTCGTACCGGAAAATCTGAAATTGCGATGTGGATTGTTTGAGCGCAGTTTCCAGCTCAGTTACCTTTTCGGGTGAGTAGTGTTTATCCTGATTTGCAAAATGGCAGCAGAGCGGGATCGTGATCTTCTGGAACTCCGAATAGGGGATCGGCGGGATTCCATAAAAGGGAATCCCCGCATCCATTTCCGGAACGTGTAGGGCGGCTAGAAGGGTCACAGCGCCACCCATGCAGAAGCCAGTAACGGCCACTTTGTTTAGAGATTGCTTTAAATACTGAACGGCGCCACGGATGTCCTGAGCGGCGGCGTCGGGAAAGTCAAGGTCGTTCATCAAATGATTGGCTTCGTCGCTGGCCGAAGTAATCTTGCCCCGATAAAGATCCGGAACGAGTGCCGTCCAGCCGGCATCAGCAAAACGATCGGCCGTCCTTTTGATCTGGTCATTGACCCCCCACCATTCCTGGATAACGACGATGCCGGAAGATCTGGTTCCGGCGTTGCTGCTTGCGAGGTAGCCTGGACAAATTCTTTTATCCGGCCGATTGAACTGAATCGTTTCCCCCACAGAGTCCTCCAGCTGCCAATGTAGGCAACATCTTACAACCAGTCCAGCGATTAGATTCGAATCAATTGGAAATGGTCGTTAAATTTAGTGATAAATCCGCGGGAGGCCGGGGACCCGCAAGCACTTCCCGAGGCTGGGGCTGCCCTGGGTCTGCTGCGGCATGATGACTGTTTGCCCTTAATACACAATCTTCAGAGAGAACTGAATTTGGCGTGAGGGCCCTGCCGTCTTGCTGATGATGCCGAAGCCGCTGCCCCGAACCGTATTGGAGGGCAATCCAAAGTTTACGATGTTAAAGATGTTGAAAAATTCGGCGCGAAACTGGAGGATGCCGAGTTCGCCGCCGCCACGATGACCGAATGGCGTGTTTTTGATGATGGCGATATCGAATTGATGGAAGCCGGGTCCGCGAAATGTGTCTCGACCGAGAGTACCGAAATAGCCGGAATTGGGGCCGCTGCCGCCCGGAAGATTGATGGGAATATTGAAGAAGGAATTGTTGTTCGCGCCACGACCGAAATAATCCTCGCGAACGGTCCGGCTGGTCGAAAACGCGGGCATGGAAGTCAGATCAGGCCGATCTGTACCGCCGGCACCAGCGCCCGTTTGTTGAATGCCGGAATAAACCGTGAACGGCGGGCCGCTGGTGAGGGATGTGATGTTGAGGAGCTGCCATCCTTGTGTGATGTAGTGGCTGAGGGGTTCCAGGAAATGAATGCGATCAAACGGGAGGTCCTGGATAACACTGAGTGAAAAAACCTGGGTAATGTCAAACGTAGAAGGACCCTTATCTGCTTGAGGCTGAAGAGGATCCTGCGGTAAGGTCTGTAGAATCACACCGGCATTTGCGGGAAGTCCGCCAAGAACGGCACTCGTATCATCGATGGATTTCGAAAAGGTGTAGCTGGCCTGATAGCTGAGACCAATATGGGAATTCGTCTGGCTGACGCTGGCTTGCAGTCCGTTGTAGTCAGAGTGAGAACCGGTCTGCATTACCGATTCGGGGCCGAAGCCGCCTACGGCTTGCCCTGAAGAATTGAATTGTGTGTAAGGAGCGTAAGCCGGATCTGCCCCCGCATAACCATTTGGTGAGAACACACGGGCAAGATGAATGCCGGTGGTGCCCACGTAGGAGACGGACAGTTTAGCTTTGGAGATCTGTTGATCGAATCCCAGGGTGTAGGTGCCGATGTATCCGTTTTGAAAGTCGCGGGAAATCACGCCAGCGCTGAGGAGTTGCGTCTGATCACCAGGGGTGAGTGCAGCGAGGTCTTTCTCGAAGCGCTGCAAATCGACTTGCGTATTAGCCGGGACGTTGGCGCTGTCACCGTTGGGAAACAGGAGTTGGCCGCTCGTGGTGTAGGCAGGAGGAAGAGTGAGGGGGACTGCGGTATTGTGAAATGGAACCGGGACTTCGGGTAGCGCGGTGGTAAGCGGTTGGAAGATGAGCGGAAAACCCCCGGTGACGAAATTGTCCTGCCACAGGTTAGGAAGAATAGTAGTGATTGCACCGCCGGCGTGAATAACGGTGGTTGCCGTGACGGCGTAATCAATGGAAACCCGGGGTCCGAAGCCTCGCCAGTCGAGTGGATAAACGGGTTGCGGATTGTAGATAAACTTTTGCGTGGCACCAGGAGTGAGAAAGGAGGTCTCTTCGCCATTGGGTCCATAGGGAATCGAAATGGAGGTGCGGTGTTTGGCCTCCTGGATACGGCTGTTTAGCTCGTAGCGCAGTCCCCAGTTAAGAGTCCATTTCGATGAGATTTTCCATGTGTCTTGAAAATAAAAATTGTAGGCCTCCCGGCGAACTGCGGCTTCATCAAATTTATCTCCGACGGGAGTCGTGGCTGCGGCGGCAGTAATGGAATAGGAGTAAGGAGTAGCGGTGAGAAGCCCGGTCAGAGAATCAGGCAACGGCTGCCCGGGGAGGATGTTGTGCAGGCCGCTTGTTGAAGTGATTTCAACCGGAGAATAGGCCGTGCCTCCACCGAAGGTATAAATCCCGCTCGGATTGGTGCCAAAAATAGTAGCGTCTTTATTGAGGCGTGTTTCATAGCCCCACTTAAAACTGTGGGGGCCGCGAATATAGTTCATGTCAAATTTAATTTGGTACAGATTACTGTAGGAACCAAAGATGGAGCCGTCGGCGGTATTGAAACCAAGATAGAGCCCGTCGCCATAAACAAGTGCAGGGTCGGTGTGGTTGGATGCAGGGAAAATGGGAGTGCTGCGGATATAGCCGAACGCGGCTGAGAAATTGAGAGCTGGCGAAAGGACTTGTGTGTAGCGAACCGCAGCGCTGCGTTGATGATCGTAGAAATTGACGGCAAATCCCGGATCGACAGCTGTTTGATCAGGATTGGTGGTCGGACCATTGATCTGATTCAGGCTGAACCGGCCGAAAAGGTTGGCCTTGTCGTTGATGACTTGATCGACGCGAATCGAAAACTGGTCGGTGTCGGTCGCGACTTTTGAGGACGCGGCGTACGTACGGTCACCGAAAGCGCCACCGGGATTGTTCGGCAGAGGATAACGATTGAGGAGAGGAGCGATGGCGGGACTGACAGGAACGATTAGGGTGTCGCCGGGGAACGTCGTGGTGTCGACACCCTGACGCTCCGCCGCGGTGGGAACCGCAAAGACCTGAGTCGTGCCAAGCACCTGGCGGAAGCCTTGATACTCACCGAAGTAAAACGTCTTGCCACGGCCGTCATAGAGTTTGGGGATTACAACAGGGCCTCCATTCGTAAAACCGAATTCATTGCGCACAAACGGTGGAATGCGTCCTGGATCGGCTATACTCGGGTGGTCAAAAAAGTTACGAGCATCGAACGCCGCGTTGCGGACAAACTCGAAAATGCTGCCGTGAACCTGATTGGTGCCGGATTTGGTCACAACGTTGGTGAAGCCTGCGGCTCCATGGCCGATTTCTGCGGGCATTACGCCTGAACTGGATTGCACTTCCTGAATGGCATCGACATTGAAGTTCGAGAAGGTAGCGCCACCCAGCTCGGGATCGCTGGTGTCTGCGCCGTCCATCGCAAAAACCGATGCAGTGCCGCGAAGCCCGTTGACTGTGAACTGTTGTGTGAAGTTGGCCGCGCCGTTGGTGTCGGTCATTGTGCCCGCTGCCAGTAATAAAAGTCTACTGAAGTCACGCTCATTCAGCGGAAGGCTCGAAACTTCGCCGCTGGTTAATTTTGAATTGCTGCCGGAAACCGCTGGGACGACGTCCACGGTTTGCGGGGAAATCGTCAGGGAAAAAGTTTGGTCTGACAACTGCAGATCGGCGGTCAGGGAATCGCCAACTTTGATTGCTATCGGCGCAGCCGCCCGCCAGGTTTTGCCATTGACGGTGACGGAGACCAAATAGCTTTGTGCAGCGATATCTGGAAAAGAGAATTCACCCGCGGCAGAGGTCGTGACGGAGTAATTCCCCGATGCAGCTGCTGGAACAAGGGAAACGGTAGCGCCCGCTACCGTGTGTCCGGCCGAATCACGAACGATTCCTTTCCAGGAATTGGCCGAAAACGCAGGGGCCGACAGGGCTAAGATAAGGAAAAATAAAGACCAGCACTTTCGGATCACACCCATCGGGTCCCCCGAGTTAAATGCCATTGTACACCCCAAGGAGCGCTTTGGCCTAAAACTCACTACAAAAACGATTATCTAGAAACGTCAAAATAGATTCATCAATAGGGAACGGTTCAAGCCACGCAATAAACCGTCCGAGAAGGCGGCTACATTTGAGAAGCGAAGGACCTAACCAGGGAGGATCGCACAAAGTGCTTAGCTGTGCCGGTTACTCCTGGCAGAGCAGCACAATCTTGCCGGTGACAGAAGCGTGCTCGAGCAGTTCGTGTGCACGTGAAGCGTCTCGTAAAGGGAATTGGCCTGCGATAACGGGCTTGATGGATCCCTGCTGTAGCATTGAAAGCAAGCGAGAAAGATCCTCGCGAAACCTTTCCGGATGCTTCATCTTCTCAGTCGTGATGCTGTACCAGCGCGCGGATTTTCCAGGCAGCATGCCAGCTATACCGAGCCACGCGAAGCTTGCAAGGGCGAGCATCTTACGGGTGTGGCCATTCTCGATAGCAGCAGACATCCCGTAGCCAACGAAACGTCCGCCTTTACGCAAAGTGCGATATGAGCGGTACCAATTGCGTCCGCCAATCGGATCAAATACGGCATCCACACCTGCCGCACGAAGTACAAAATCTTCACTGCGATAGTCGATGGGAACGCCACCGAGAGATGTAATTAGCCGGTGTTTGGACTTCGATGCGGTGCCGAATGTTCTCAGGCCCGCAATGGAACCGAGTTGCAGCGATGCGGTGCCGACACCGCCTGCGGCACCATGAACCAATACGCTTTCGCCCGGTTGCAAATTGGCGATGCGATGGATCAGTTGATACGCCGTTGTGTAATTCAAGACCAGGCTGACCGCGCTGGCGGGGTCGAGCCCGTCCGGGACTTTCACGAGCTCGCCTTCAGACAAGATTATAAAACGGGAGTAACCCCCGGTCTGGGTGAGTGCGCAGACTTGATCGCCCGGTTTAAACCGGGTAATTGCTGTGCCGCACGATTCAACCGTGCCAACGATATCGTAGCCCGGGCTATAGGGAAGAGCGGGAACACCGGAATAGAGGCCGCGACGCATGAGCACGTCGGCAAAAGCAACTCCGCAAGCGAGTATTCGAATCCGAACCTCATTTGCGGTGGGTTCGCGGACCTCTTCTTCAATCAATTTCAACACTTCAGGGCCGCCAAGAGCGGTCAAGACGACACGCGAATTGCGCATAGGACATCATCTTAGACCAAACTGGAAATTCCCGGTCGAGGATCCTGCTAGGACGGGTATGAGGTAATCTCTCTGGGGCAGACATCGCACGGTCAAGAATGGGTAGTGCTCGCTAGAGAATGAATGAAATGACAGAGATTGCGGGAGGCGATGATGAAAACCTTTAGAAATATCTTGCTCGCGCTCGGGGTAATTATTCTGCTGTTTGTGGGGATCGTTTTTTATTCATTCTCTAGAACCATCCCGATCAAACAGGGACAGTCACTTTCGGGAGGTGCCGTCCAGGTAAAAGATGGGATGGTCTCTGTCGGAATGATTCCCTCTGGAGCAGGACAAGCGATTCTGGTCGATTGCGGTAATGACCGAAAGGCAGCAGCTATTCTTGCGGAGTTGCGTCAGAAAAACCTCGATGTGGAAGCAGTAAGTGCCATTTTGTTGACGCATGCGCATCCGGATCACATTGCAGGGTGCAGTGTCTTTCCACGAGCAGAAGTATTTGCGATGGCGCCGGAGCAGGGTTTGCTAGAAGGGACGGCTGCAGCGAGGTCACCCATTGGAAAATTAATGGGAAAGAAGAACTCCGGCATACATATCACCAAGTATCTGCAGGACGGAGAAACGTTGCAATGCGGAGATGTGAAGGTGACGGCGTATCTGATTCCGGGTCATACCGACGGCAGCGCGGCCTACCTCGCCGCGGGAACATTGTACATGGGAGATAGCGCTGATGCGGGAAAGGACGGTTCGTTGCTGCCGGCGAAATACATCGTGAGCAATGATACCGACCAGAATCAGGCATCGTTGAAAAAATTGGCAACGGAGCTAAAGCCGATGGAGGGAGAAGTCCAGTACATGGAGTTCGCCCATTCAGGGCCTTTTGTGGGTATCAAGCCATTGCTCGATTTTGCCGGGTTGCATTGATTGATTTGCAGCGGGAATAAAGAAGGGCGCGAAGCACAAGCGCCCTGGAACACACGTCGTTTTCACGTCTTTGGTAACAGTGCAGGCAAAGCGGGAGATGCGATCAGGTCGTTGCCGCAGTAAGGGCAAAACTTGTCAGAGTCGGCGACTTCACGCTGGCAATGGGGGCAAGCCGGGTGAAGATTTGTTTTGCAATTGGGGCAGAAATTGAACCGGGCGGAAACGCTGGTCGCGCACTGCGGACAGGGAAACGGGAGTGGTTCGCGAACCAGCAAATAAATGATGAGGCCGAGGACGCCGAAACTAGGCGATAGAATCAGAACGACGATGGTCCAAAGGGCCGGGTGCATTCCTCGGCGTTTCGCATCTCGATAGACGTAGCCGAACATGAACAGAGTAGCGGAAATGGTTATCGAGATCACAAGAATCAGCCCACCCAACGCGAGCGATGCGAGCAGCGGTTGGTTCCCTAACTCCGGCGGGAAGGTGCCCCGATCGGTCCCCATGTTCGCCAGGTTCACGGACACGCCGATGACCACCGCAAGTATTGAAAGCGTAAAGCACGTCCAGACCAGCCAGCGCGGAATCACGCGAAGTTCCTCGGTAAATTTTGAGCGTTCGCGTTTCCGGCGAAACCGGATGAGCCGAAGGCGTTCATTGAATGCTTCAGACATGGTGTTTTCCTCTTCCGTGATACGGCTTCAAATTTGTCAGTTCCTCGAAACCAAATCCGCCGGCCTGCCCGGGACCCTCCGGCTCCTGGTGCACATCAACTTCGGCCGATTTAGGGAATCCACTGGTTGGCCAACCAGACTCATCGTCTGCATCAATCGCATGGATCAGCTCTTGTTTCCCCACGCCGAAACGCTTGTCTTCTGATAAAGAATGGCGCCGACGGCGAACAAAGCGGGTACGACCCACCAGAGAATGAAACCAAATTCCAGTGCCAGCTTGGGAATGCTGAAGTGAGCGCCCATCCATGTGAATCCGCGCCAGACGAGTGGAGCGCTCAACAGTCCCAGCATCCAGCTCATGCCCGTGATAGCCCAGAGTAGAACATTGCTGTGCGGCGCCTCCGATTGCTGTGCACGAAGACGAACGCGGAGTTGCGTGCGTGCTACCAGATCAACGGGCAACATGATCGGCACGCGCCTTAAGGCGCCAAGAATCTCTTGGGTCGAAAGAATTTCCCTCGCACAGTCCGGGCAGTCACGAAGATGTTGATCGAGCCAGTCACGGTCCATGGAAGAGAGTTCTTCGACGAGAGACTTTTCAAAGCACTGCTGAGCGCGAGCGTGCGGATTGTCAATCATGCGAGCCCCTTTTGCGCCACAGGGAGCGCGGATTTCAAGGCTGTAAGGCCACGATATAGTCGCGACTTTACAGTGGAGATCGGCGTAGACAGGATTTGCGCGATCTCTTCGAGGTTGAGGTCTTCGTGAAATCGGAGAACGAGCACTTCGCGGTAGTACGCCGGGATCTTCATCAACGAAAATTGAACGGCTTGCTCGTTTTCGCGTGCAACCAATAACTGCAGTGCGGATGCGGACTGTTCGTCGGGGGGATCGTACGGCTGATCACTCTCAGGACTTCCCAGGTCCTCGAGGCTGGACATTTTCTTCCGGCGAGAAACGTCGATAACCAGATTTCGAGCGATGGCGAAGAGCCACGATTCAAATTTGGATTTTGCGTTGTATTGGTGGCCGCGTTCTAGGACACGAATCCATGTTTCCTGAAAAAGGTCTTCGGAAAGAGAAGCATTGCCTGTGAGGAAAAGCAGATAGCGATAGAGCCGCTGTTGATACAACCCGATCAGATGATCGAGAAGGTCAGGATCGCGGCGAATAAGCCCTTGCGAAATCTTTTTTGCGTCGTCGGTCATGAGAGCGCCAAAGAGGACCGTGGAGCTCGAAGCAGTCCGCGTAATTGTCTGTGTGCTCATACTACCCTGTATACGAATAAAACGTAAAAAAGACGCACCGTCCGCCGGCGGGCATTGCTTTCCGGGAGTGCCTGAAAATAAAAGAGATACATCCAGTTCAAGGCTCCGGTAGACGACAGTCCCGGAACTCCGGCGACGATAAGCTCTTGGTACTGATGCATGAGAGTAAATGAGGAATGAACGTCGCGAAACCGGATATCCACAAAGCAACTTGGTCAAATCGAAACAATTGAATTGACACTTCAAGTAGATCGGCGTTAGTTAGTGGACCACATTGGGGCTTTGCGTTCGACAAATTATTGAGGGGGGCGCTGGATGGATAATCCGGGCATGGTTCGAATTTTATCTAATAAAGCAAAAACAGGGTTCGCGGGAGTTTTCGCAACACGACTAGTTTGGGTGGTGCTCTTCTGTGGATGCCTTGGCATTGCCACAAGTGCGCAGACGTTTCGCGGCGCAATCAACGGGACGGTGACGGACCCGGCCGGATCAGCAGTGCCAAATGCACAAGTGAAGGCGACTGAGATTGCGACTGGGATTGATCACAACACTGTCACCAGCAGCGAGGGCGTGTATGCGTTTCAGGACATCGCGCTCGGCGGGTACAAGGTAACTGTGAATGCATCAGGTTTTCCGCCCTTCGTGGTCGACAAAATTGAAGTGAGCGCGGGATCCATCTACACGTTGGACATCAAGCTGTCGCTGGAAAAGCAGTCCACGGTTGTGGAAGTGTCGGCGGCCGAACTGTCTCTGGATACCACATCGCAAGTCGAGACAATGTCGCTTCCTCCGGACGTAGTACAAAACATTCCCCTCAATGGGCGTGATTTTACCCAGATGGTAGCTCTTGCGCCTGGTTATGCCGGATATTCAGTGGGAGGCTTTGGCTCTCTGAACGGGACCCGGCCGAACCAGATGGACTGGCAGCTTGACGGCATCGATAATAATGATTTCTGGCATAACATTCCGGCGGTGAACCAAGGCGGTGTCTCGGGCATTGCTGGAATCATCATGCCCGTCGACGCTATCGAAGAATTTTCTGTACAGACGCAGTCCGGAGCGGAAGCAGGAAGAAACGCCGGAGGAACGAACAACCAGATTATTAAGTCCGGTGGCAACTTCATTCATGGTTCGGCCTATTACTACAACCGGAACGAAGCGTTTGCCGCGGCATCACCCTTTTTCGTGCCAACTGATCTGACGCCCAAGGCGCCTCGGCTGAGAAATGAAAATATTGGAGGCACGGTTGGCGGACCGATCATCAAGAACAAACTGTTCTATTACGTCGCATTCGAGTATCAAAACTACATCATCGGTCTTTCGGGGTTGGCGACGGAGCCGTCGACGGCGTGGGTGAACCAAGGGTTAGCCGTTCTGAATGCCTACGATATTCCGGTGAGTCCGATCTCGCAAACATTTCTCGGACAATTGTATCCAGGGCAGACCACGCAAGGATTATGGCCCGGCTCAATCGCGGGACTCTCCGGCACGACTGACAACTACTTCAGCTCCTCGCCATCGACGGGATACAGCTACAACGGACTGGCCAAACTCGATTACAACATCAACGAGAAAAACCACATCTCCGTACGCGGATTCATGGGGCAGGGCAGCCAAACTGCTCCGCTCGGAACAAGTACGGCGTTGGCAACAGCCAGTTCGAATTTGGCGTACTACTTTGAGAAAGCGCCGCTTCACGTGCAGAACTGGGCCGTGGTGCTAAATTCCACGCTTCAGCCGGCCCTCACCAACCAGATGTTGTTTGGTATCAATTCCTTTTATCAGACCTTCCGCGATGCCAATGCCAGTTTCAACACGGTCGAGATGGGGCTCTATCAAAGTCCAGATGCTCTCATCAATGGACAGCCCATTCTGGGCGCACCGAACATAGCGATCAGCGGATTCGAACAGGTAGGAATTACCCCACCGGAGGGTCGTCATGACGTCACAGGTGTACTGACCGACATCCTTTCCTGGACGAAAGGAAAACATCAGATACGCTTCGGCGGAGAGGCGCGGCAGGGTCGAGTGGATGAGTTTTATTACAGACACTCTCTCGGTAATTATGTATTCGATGGTACGCAGGGACCTTGGGCAAGCAACGACACCTACAGTCCGAATGCGCTGGCACTAGCCGACTTTCTCGCCGGATATATTTCGACGGCGAATCTATCGGTTGGAAATGCCGAACGAAAAGTTACGGTCAATGCGTACAGCTTGTTTGCGGGAGACTCGTGGCAGGCCACCAGTAACTTGAATCTTAGCTTTGGAATCCGTTACGAGTACTTCGGTCCATTGCATGACAATAAGGGAGATTTGCCTGTTCTCATCCCCGGTCAGGCGTTCGCGATTCAAGGCGTTACACAGAATACAATATTCAATCAGGACCTGAATAATTTTGCGCCTCGCTTTGGCTTTGCCTATAAGCCAAATTTCTCACGAGACCTCGTAATACGCGGCGGTGTCGGCGTCTACTATGATCAGATCAACATGAACCCGTTCCTCGATTATCGCCCGCCCAACAATGCAGCAGGCTCATTGCAAGCGAACCCCGCTGGTTCTTCCCCAGTCTCCAGCTACTCTTTGGCGGGGGGAGGGGCGGATAGTCCACTCATCTGGCAACCCCAGACCTATCTTTTCCCTGGAGTAACGACGTGCCCAACCGGAAATGGATGCGGTGGTAATATCTACGGAATTGAAACCGTGAATCAGAACTTCCGTACGCCCTATTTCTTCAACTTTGACCTCCAAATCGAGAAAGGCATCGGGAATTTTGGGCAATTTCAGATCGGCTACGTGGGCAGCGTTGGCCACAAACTGTCAGTCATGCAGAACATTAACCAGGTCCCTTATACTCCAACTTGCGCTAATGCCGCTGACCCCAGTCTGCTGCCGGAATGCGCGCGGCCGTATGCAGTGCTCTATCCGAGCTTCGGGGACATCAACCAACTCAACAGCGTCGGCAATTCAAACTACAATTCGCTGCAGACGACTTTCAGAATCCGTCAATGGCATGGGCTTACGTCTCAGGTGACCTACACTTGGGGACATACACTCGATGACGTAACGGAGTATCGAGGGGTAATACCTCTGGATAGCTTGACCAGCCTGAAGCAGGAATACGGCAATTCGGACTTCGATACCCGGAACAGCTTTGCCGGGCAGGCGACCTATCAGATTCCGCATGCAAACTGGGCAACCGGATGGAAGAGTCTCTTCGTCAACGGATGGCAGGTGAGCGCTCTGCTCATACTGCACGGCGGGCAGCCATTCAACATCACAGGAGGCACTTCGCGCCCCGGTTATGACATCACCGGCAACCCGTTTGCCGGCGTGAACCAATCCTTCGTCAAGGGTGTGGGCGCACAATGGGTCAACCCGGATGTTTTCGTAGCGACCCCGGGGCTGCCAGGCAATCTCGCGCGCAACCGGTTCTACGGACCGAATTTTAAGGACCTGGATTTGTCGGTGATCAAGAATATTCCGATCGGCGAACGAGCCCAGATTCAGTTACGCGCGGAATTTTACAATACGTTCAACTATAAGAACCTCGCCTCCGGCGCCGGCTCGGTGGGCGGTGGTGGACTCGTAACCGATACAATCGGTGACTTCAACGGTGCTCCTGGACTCGGTCCCGGTGAACCGTACAACCTACAACTTGTTGCCAAAATCCTGTTCTAAATTTCCTCTTGCAGCTTAACGGGGAAATTGGGAAAGCAATTCGGCGCCCTCCTGCTTTGCGGCAGGAGGGCCTTTTTTTGCGAATGGCGGCGAAGCGAACGATACGAGGCAGCCGAGCCGATCAATCACGACTACCAGTCCTATCCCGCACTGGAAACGGAGGGTGTTTAAAGAGCAAAGACTTTGTCCTGCAACCTTTTTCGTTAGAATTGAGCGAATGCGTTCCTTCGAGGGCGTTGGAGGACGAGGAAGCGGTCTGCGGTAGACTGACATCAATGATATGTCCCCAGTGTAATACCGAATATCGAAAGGGGTTCACGCGTTGCGCGGACTGCGATGTGGAACTGGCAGAGGTCTCGCCAGGAACACTGCTCTCGCGAGAACGCAGCGCGACTCGGGATGACGGCGAGCAGGAAGATCCGTTTTGCGAGTTCTGGCGCGGAGATGACGCACGCTTACAAGGCGAGCTTTGCCAGGTACTCGAAGAGGTGGGTATTCCCGTCCGTACGTTAGAAATGAATGATGTATTAAGCATGATGGGAATTCCAAGCAGGCAGGCGGCGTTTCGCATCGGCGTGCCGTTCTCCATGTTCGAAAAGGCAGAAGCAGCCGTGGCAGAAGCGTTCGGGGACGTCTCGGACCAGAAGGAGTTTGGGAAATTTCTGACGGCCGGAGAAGCGGGCCGAAGAGAAGGTTAGTTTCTCTATGTTAGGCCCCAGTAGGCCGTGGGATGTCTGAAGGATTGTTGCGTTTGGATCTACGCCTTTGGCCCTCGGCAGTTTGCTTTTTATCATACAGAGGTCCGTCGCTGGCCTCTACCAAGCAGGCGGGATACGCGGTCGTTAGCCTGATTCGCCCCTTCTTTTCTGCTATTTGGGGTGGCACACTTCTTCGAACATGTTCGGTGCCCAACGGATTCCGGAATTACAGTTTCCGAACTCATTGTCATTCCGCGCTGCTTGACCCAGTTCCAATTCTCGTGTTTCTCTTACAGCGGGTGAACTTCGCCAGGAGGATGCGTGAAAGTAGATTTGATCAAGACGGTAGGAGTGCTCGGCGCGGGAACCATGGGGAATGGAATTGCCCATTCGTTTGCCCGTAACGGATATAACGTGATCCTGCGTGATGTGGAGCAACGGTTCTTGGATCGGGCGATGGAGACGATCGGGAAAAATCTCGATCGCGAAGCGAAGAAAGGGAAATTGGCGGAGGCGGAGAAGCCTGCGGTGCTGGCACGGCTGAAGACGGTTACGGATTTCGGGGCGCTGGCGGCGGCTGACTTTGTCGTTGAGGCGGTTCCGGAGAAGATCGAGATTAAACGGGCTGTTCTGACGGAAGTGGATCGGTTGTTGCGGCCGGAAGTCATCTTGGCAAGCAATACGTCATCCATTTCGGTGACGACGCTCGCGGCCATGACCAACCGGCCGGAAAAGTTTGTTGGAATGCACTTCATGAATCCGGTGCCGGTCATGGCGCTCGTGGAAGTGATTCGTGCGTTGCAGACGAACGACGAGTCATTCGAAACCACGATGGAGTTGGCCAAGAAGCTGGGGAAAACGCCGGTGGCGGTGAACGATGCGCCAGGGTTCGTGTCGAACCGCGTGCTCATGCCGCTGATCAACGAGGCGGCGTACACCGTGATGGAAGGCGTAGCGACGGCGGAGGCGGTCGATGCGGTGATGAAGTTAGGAATGAACCATCCGATGGGACCTCTTGAGCTAGCGGACTTTATTGGGTTGGATGTGTGCGTCGATATCATGGCGGTCCTGCTGGATGGGCTGGGCGATCCGAAGTACCGAGCGTGTCCGTTGCTGAAGAAGTACGTGGCGGCAGGATGGCTGGGACGGAAATCCGGGCGTGGATTTTACAGCTACCGTTAATTAACTATAATCTCGACAAATGTGCAGCCTCAAGAACCGGCCAGGATTCAGAAAGAGGGAAAATGAGTAAGTGGAGGATCGTATATCTGGCGCTAGCCTGCGCTACGGTGCTCGGATGTTCAGGGAAGTCCGGTTTGCCGGGCAACGTGGCGGACATGGTGGTGCGTCACGCCAACATTCATACCATGGATGAGAAGTTGCCGCATGCAACCGCGCTGGCGGTGAAAGGCGACAAAATCTTGTGGGTGGGCGAAGACACGGAGGCAGAGAAATACATTGGCGAAAAGACGCGCGTCGTCGATGCGGGTGGGCGATTGTTGCTTCCCGGATTCATCGACAGCCATTTTCACGTGGCTCTGGGGAATGATCCGAATGTCGAGAGGATCAACGCAAACTCATTGAAAGAAATTCAAGAGCAGGTGGGAGCATTCGCGGACAAGAGACCGGATCTGAAGTGGATTGAGATGGATGGCTGGAACTATTCCAGTTTTCCGAATGGAACGCTGCCAACGACGAAGGATCTCGATGGACTGACAGGAGGAAGACCAGCGTTTCTGGTGGCGTATGACTACCACACCATCTGGATGAACAAGGAAGCGTTGAAGATCTTTGGGATAACAAAGGAGACGAAGTCGGTAAGTTTTGCGGAAAATGTGCAACATGATAAAAGGACCGGCGAGCCGACAGGGATCCTGGTGGGGTTTGGCAGCACCGGACTGTCTGAATCGGCAGAAGCAGAGCTGAGCAAGATTCTTCCGTCGCACTCGCCGGCGAATATCCCGGGCAACATTGCTCAATTGCTGCAACAGGCAGCGAGAGCCGGAATCACCACGGTGGTAGACCCGCAATCGTATCTGGAGAGCATACCCATCTATGTGCAACTAAAGAACGAAGGCAAATTGCCACAACGCTTGCAGGTGGCCTTGTTTCACCGCCGGGGTACTACCGACGCGGAGATTGATCGATTTGCCGCTGCGGTGAAAACATACAACGACGATCGGTTTCGGGTGTCAGCGGTAAAGCTGTATATCGATGACGTGATCGAACCGCACACTGCGGCAATGTTGGCGCCGTACGCGGACCGCCCGGATACGAGCGGATCGCTGGATTATCCGGCCGAGGAGTTCAAGCAGGTGGTGGCGAAACTGGACAAACGCGGTTTGCAGATATTTACGCATGCCACAGGAGATCGTGGCATTCGGACCGCGCTCGATGCCTACGAATACGCACAGAAGGTGAACGGTGTACGTGATTCGAGGCATGAGATCGTGCACGATGAATGCCTGTCGGCCGAAGATATCCCGCGATACAAGGCCTTGGGAGTGACGGCGTGTATGCAGCCTCGACATTGCGCGCCGGATATTACCGGGCAGTGGGCCAAAGCAACGGGACCAAAACGGTGGAAATACGCCTGGGCGTTTCGGAGCTTGAGAGATAGCGGCGCCGCATTGGCGTTTTCGAGCGATTGGAACGTTGCCGAGATGGAGCCGGAAATTGGGATGTACACGGCATTAACTCGCAAGGGGCTCGATGGAATGCCAGTGGGTGGCTGGATACCGGAGCAAACAATTGATATCGAGACGGCAGTGAGGGGATACACGATCACCGGGGCGTGGGCCAATTTTGTCGAGGGAAATCGCGGTTCGATCGTACCGGGGAAGTATGCTGATATTGTGCTGCTGACAGACGATGTGTTCACGATTGCGCCGGACAAGCTCAAAGATGCCAAGGTCGTGTGGACGGTCGTTGGAGGGACAGAGGTTTATAAAGCGAGCTGGTAGCGAACAATAAGCGAAAATACTGTTTGCTTTTTATTCGCCTTTTCGGTACGGTGTGGAAAGCAAGTTTTCAACAGGTGCTCTATGCTCCGTACGCTGACCAGTGTCCCAAGCTGCATCGAACATGAGAGACTCGAATTCGAGTTGAGCGAGGTTCGGATGCGCGGACAGTACCTTACTCGCTTGCGATCCCTGAGTCCGTATGAACGGGCGGCGTGGGACCGGCGGGAGAGTAAGGCCTTGGCCGAATTGGTGGATCACGAACTGGAGCACGGCTGCAACGGTTGAAGATTTTTAGTGGCTGCAGGGAATGCATCGATAACACCGCGTACCGGGAACGAGTGCTAGGTGGTTATCGCAGTGCATCTGGTGAATCGGCGGCGCTTTCCCGGCGCGGTTGTTTCAACTGTATCTCGGCGGCCTCGGAGACTCGATGCAAAGACTTGACGTTGAGATCCTTTGGTGCGGCAAGACCATCGCATTGCAAGGATAATAAGTTAAGAGTTGGTCGAGCCGCGGTGGTTTTGCAGAATTACCAATTTCCTCGACCGAGGTGAGAAATGACAGACGAACGTACTAAGTTACTGGAAGCAGCGATATCGCAGATCGAGAAAGACCATGGAAGGGGTTCGATCATACGATTGGGCAGCAAAGATGTGTTGGTGCCGGTGAATGTGATTCCCTCGGGGTGCTTGTCGCTCGATGCGGCGCTGGGCGTGGGGGGCTTTCCGCGCGGACGCGTGATTGAGATTTACGGGCCGGAGTCAGGTGGCAAAACAACGATGACACTCCATATCATCGCCGAGGCACAGAAATTGGGCGGACAAGCGGCGTTTATCGATGCGGAACACGCGCTCGATCCTGTTTACGCGCGGAAATTGGGTGTGGATGTTGACAACCTGCTGGTGTCGCAGCCGGATCACGGTGAGCAGGCGCTGGAGATTGCGGAGACCCTGATTCGTTCGGGCGGCGTGGATATTGTGGTTGTTGACTCCGTGGCAGCGTTGGTGCCGAAGGCCGAATTGGAAGGGGATATGGGAGATCCGCAGATGGGTTTGCAGGCTCGACTCATGTCGCAGGCGTTGCGGAAGCTCACGGGTATTGTGTCGAAGTCGAAGACTTGTCTGATCTTCATTAACCAGATTCGCGAAAAGATCGGTGTAATGTTCGGCAATCCGGAAACAACGACGGGCGGACGGGCACTGAAGTTCTACGCTTCGCTTCGCGTAGACATCCGACGAATTCAAGCGATCAAGGAAGGTGATCGCGTAGTTGGTTCGAGGACCCGGGCGAAAGTCGTAAAAAATAAGGTAGCGGCACCGTTTCGTGAAGCGGAATTCGACATTCTCTACGGGGAAGGAATTTCGCGTGAAGGCGACCTGATTGATCTGGGGGTTGATAAGGGCGTAATCGATAAGTCCGGAACGTGGATGAGCTTCGGCGGCGAGCGCATGGGCCAAGGGCGTGAGAATGTGCGCGTGTTCTTGCGGGAAAATAAGGACATTCGCGAAAAGATCGAGAATACGCTGCGCAAAAAGATGGAAATCCCTTTTCCGGGTCAGGCGGCAGTCCCTTCAGGGGCGACGGGACATGGAGCAAACGGAGCGGAGAAAACAGCCGTTCCACCAGCAAAAATGGCGGCAGCAGCCTCTTCTTCTGATCCGAAGGGCCGTCCAGCAAGGTAACCTACAATAGAAGCCATCAGGAAGAGCCGGGCGGGTTTAGCTCCCGCCCGCTTTTTTTTGGATTCTAGAGCTCGAGGCATCAGAATTGGCAAGGGTCGTCGTGAGATCTGAACGAAATGACAGTGACCCTGACCCTGCGGTCAGGCGTTCAAACTAAAGCACATAGCAGCGTACTGGAGCTAGTTGTCTATTGCTCGCCCGGGCGTGAGGTGCGACACTTCATGGCAGTTCGATAGCCTCGTGCTCTCGACCTATTGAGTGAGTCAGCGAGTGTAAGTGGTTTGTTTCCTGGAGTCAGCAGACTTGGTTGACCGTAGTTCAAGATTCGGATAAATTTTCAATCTGTAGATCTGCTACTCAAATCACGCGCTCCCGGAACTAAGGGCTGAATGATCAGAAATTTAGGCAAACTTATTACGGCTTCTTGGCTCGTTGCGGTACTGACTGTGCCGCTGCCCGGGGCCGAAGCCGGTCACGCTGCCCCATCCTCCGGCAAGACTACCTCTAAGTCGAAAACATCTCACGTTCATAAATTGATTTCGCGTTTTCGTGGCGGCGTGCCGACGTATGCGGATTCGTTCAGCTTGGATGATGCTTCCTTTGATGATCCGATGGTGCGGCAGGCAGCGGTAGAAGGATTAGGAAAATATAACGGATCAGTGGTGGCGGTCGACCCGAACACGGGGCGGATCCTGGCGGTCGTGAACCAGAAGATTGCGTTCGGAGATGGATATATTCCCTGCTCGACAATTAAGCCCACGATCGCGATTGCGGCACTTTCGGAAAACGTCATCACCCGCGACACCATGTTGAAAGTCGGGCGGCGCAAGTACATGAATTTGACAGAAGCACTCGCTCATTCGAATAACGTGTTTTTCGAAGAACTCGGTCGACGGATGGGATTCGATACGGTTTCAAGGTACGGTCGATTGCTTGGACTGGGTGAATTGTCTGGCTACAACTTGACCGACGAGCATCCCGGCAGTTTTCCGACCGCGCCGCCCACTTTCGGAGGCGTCGCACGAATGTCCAGCTTTGGCGAAGGCATCCAGATCACGCCGCTGCAACTTGCAGCGTTAGCTGCTGCGTTTGCCAATGGCGGAACACTCTATTATCTGCAGTATCCGCACACTCCCGAGGACGTAGAATCCTTCCAGCCGAAGATAAAGCGGGATTTGAATATCGCCGGGGTTTTGCCAGAAGTGCGGGAAGGCATGCTGGCCGCGGTGCTGTATGGGACTGGTCGACTGAGCTACGATCCGGGCGGAGATGAGACCCCGTTGGGGAAGACCGGAACCTGCGACGATCACACAAATCCATCTCGAATCGGCTGGTTCGTGAGCTATGCCGATGAGTCGCACCCGAAGATTGCTTTGGCCGTGCTGCTACGCGGGAACACCCGCAAAGTAAAAGGCCCGACGGCGGCAGAAGTTGCGGGTCGAATTTACCGCAGGCTGCGCGAACAGAATTATTTTGCAGACCCCTCGCGAATCACGAACGTGCAGCCGATTTCCTCTGGCAAGTGAACACCGGAGTTTCCACGTCTTCTGCTCCCCAGTCAAATAAATCCGTATAAGGACTTAGGGAGAACCTCGCATCGAGCTGCTGAGCAAGACGATGCAAGGCGAGAGGTAGCAGCCTCCGGCTTCTCGGCTAAGGCTCGAGAGGTTGAAACGACCGGGGCTTGACGTGGACGCTCAGGATGGGTTCACGGAGGTAGCGCAGGTTGTCAAAGCACAGGTCGCAGAGTTCGAGACAGAACTGGTCTTCGTTTTTGGCGTGAAAGCTGCGGTGACATTCGTAACAGGTTGTGAATTCCGGACGCTCATGGAGTTCGCGCACGTAAATTTCTGGATGAACTTCTAAAGTGATCATGAAAACTCCCCTCTTGGCGAGAGGCACGCGCCTTGCCACAGCGTGCGCTATAAAACTCATTGAAATAAATAGACTTAAGGGTCTGAGTCTCCCGGGGACTGTGCGATTTTCCGCAGCAATTCGCAAAAGCACCCCAGCGGAGCCAGAGAACGGGATAGATTTGAGGACCGGTTTACCCATCAGCCGCAGGAAAGGGCGACTTCTTATCGAACGGCCTGTTCGAATTGAGCGGTTGCCGAACGTGCAAGCCCCGGCATCCGGGGTGCCGATTTGTCCGCCTCGTTCGCTGGAACTGTTTGACGTAATGTCGGGATTGGGTCACAAGAGAGGCGTGGGTTATTCTGGTGAGTGAAGAGCTGGATCTGGTCTGCTAAACGGCGGGTCGATCTGCTCCGGTGACCTTGGGGGAAGCGTGAATCGTATTTTTCTGATTGCCACAGGTACTTTGTTGGTGGCTGGTGTTGCGGTGGATCGGTACGCGATACGCCGATACGCGGATTCCATGAAGGCATATTCGGAAGCTGTCGAACTGGCCAAGGCGGAAACTGAGAAATTTCGCGAGCGAGTTGTCGTGCCGACGGTGAACAAGATCTCGGCGAAAGAGAGCTTTGCCGGCGCCCTCCAGAAGTTGGGGCTTTCCTCGGATCAGGTTAGCGAAGCAACGGTTGCCGCGCAGCGGGCATTCAATTTGCGGCAACTGCGCGCGGGAAACACGCTGACCGTGGGACGTTCGCTCGCTGGCAGCTTGCGGGAAATTGACTACAAGATAGATGCAGAAAAGATGCTGCGGATTGTGCCTCAATCACCGGGATTTTCTGCGGAAGTAAAAGAAATTCCGATGCACACAGAAGTGGTTGTCGTGAATGGCCAGCTCGAAGACTCACTGTTTAACGCCATCGAAGAGGCTGGCGAGGGCCCAGAAGTAGCGATGCGTTTGGCGCAGATCTTCGGCTATGACCTGGACTTTTATACCGATCCGCGCAAGGGCGACACGTTTCGCGTGGTACTGGAAAAGAAGAGGTACGCAACCGGCGAGACTGCGGGCTACGGGAAGATCCTGGCGGCCGAATACGATAATGGCGGGAAAAAATACCAGGCGCTCCTGTTTCACGATCCCGGAGGTCACCCTGCCTACTATACGGCGGACGGAAAATCGTTGCAGAAATCGTTCCTGAAATCACCGCTGAAATTTGGTGCACCGGTGACGTCGCATTTCAGCAAGGCGCGCTTCCATCCGATTTTGAAAGTGTATCGAGCGCATCTGGGCACGGACTATGGCGCCCCGATCGGCACACCGGTACAAACGATTGGCAGCGGAAAGGTGATCTTTGCCGGCCGAAAAGGCGGAGACGGCAACATGGTGCACATCGTGCACTCTAACGGATATGAAACGATGTATCTGCACTTGTCAAAAATATTTGTGCATCTGGGTGAGCGCGTCGAGATCGGCAAGTCCATCGGTCTAGTGGGCATGACGGGATTAGCGACAGGGCCGCATCTGGATTTTCGCATCGAACAAAAGGGTCAATTCTTGAATTTTGAAAAGCTGGGATTACCTCCGTCGGATCCGGTTTCAAAGAAGGATTGGGCGGAATTTCGAGGCGTGCGTGAACAGTGGTTATCCGTTCTTCAGCGGCCGCTGGAAGTGCAAACGGCGCAATCGGCAGCGAATGCCGAACCCGCAGTGAAATAGAGCAACAAGAGTAGCGGGAACCTGTTTAATAAATAATGGGCAATTTCGAATAATCGGCGGAAACGTCATCCGTAACGCGTAGGATCAGCAGGGTACGGTCATCGTGCGGGGGCAGGCCAATACCGGCGTGTTCGTCGGTAGCTTTGACGATGCGCTGAGCAATGGTGTAGCCCGGATCGACCGGCTCGACGCTGGCAAGCAACGCTTTCAGGCGATCGCTGCCGTACTCCTCCTGGTCCTGATTGGTCGATTCGTGAATGCCGTCAGAAGCCAGAAGGATCACGTCCCCTGGAAGTACTGCAATCGTGATTTCATCGTACTCCACGTCAGGAAGCAAACCCAGTGGAACACCTGCCACGTTTATTTCGGTAACCTGGCGGTTTCGGACGAGGAGAGGCAACGTACCACCAGCGTTTGAAATGCTGAGCTCTCGCAGGGCGGCGTCGTAGACCGCAAATTGCATCGCGACGAAGCGAGCGTCCATGCGCGCCGCGAGTAGGCGTCTGTTCAGGATATCGAGCATTTCGGAAGGCGAGCCTTGGCGCTCGTTCACCACTTCGCGAAGAATGCCGATGGCCAGCGATCCATAGAGTGCGGCAGCGGTTCCTTTACCTGAGACATCACCTAACGCAATGCCGAGGCGGCCTATCCCGTAGGGAAGCAAATCGTAGAAGTCGCCACCGAGCTCGCGGGCAGGAATATACGCCGTCGCAAGGTCCAGACCGGGAATCTCTTTGGCCCCGGTCGGCAAAAGCTGACGCTGAATTTCGCGGGCGGTCTCCAGATCGTTCTGCATCCGCAGTTGTGTTTCGCGACTCTCTTCAAAGAGGCGCGCATTTTCCAGGGCGACGGCAACGAACGAACTGAGGATATTCAGCAGATGCTCGTGATCGGCAGTGAACGCGGCGACCTTGGTGCTTTCGAGATCCATTACACCGATCAGACGATTGAGGCGCATCAGAGGTACAACGAGTTCCGAGCGAACCTCGGCTTCGCCCGGGAGGCTGCAGGCAAGGTAACGCGGATCGTTGCGGACGTCTTCGACGCGAATTGTGCGTCTTTCCGCCGCTGCAGAGCCAGTGATGCCCTGGTTAAGCGGCATCAAGAGGCGGGCGGGGATCGAGTCTTCGTAGCGGACGGAGAAAACACTCTCCAACGTCTGTTTCGATTCATTCCAAAGCATTACCGTAAAAACATCGTAGTTGACGAATTTTTTCACTCGCTTGGCGATCAAAGTAAGAAGCTGGGCGCGGTCTAGCGTTGAAGTAATTTCGTGGCTGACTTCGTACAGAAGCGCCAACGCCCGTGCCTGCTCTGGCTGGGAAACAAAGAATGACGGAGGAAGGGTTTCCGCGTCACCAAGGAGCGAAAAAGGAATCAATTGGTTAGTCGGTTCCATAGCCTAAAGATTCTAACTTCTTATGGTTAGATGTGGGTACTGGAAGTTGGTTTCAAGGTCATCGAAAGATTTGATGAACGAAAATGACTTTTGGGCCGGGCATCCGAGTCTTTGAGCGGAACAACCGTCTGGTCGAGGGGCAATATGCGTGAGCCCAAAATGCTCCTTTGGACGATCGAGATGCCAACACAGCAGCCCCCTCGACAGGCTCGCCTATCGGACGTCTTCGAAGCCCGGTCGGCCCGTGCGGATCTGCCGCGAGAAATCTGGCAAGTCATCCGCTTTGCGGGCGGCATCGTTGATATGGGCGGCTTGCTTCAATTCGTTAAATGGGATCGCCGCATTGAAGTTGCCGCCATTGTACAGCATTTCGTCGGCACGGCCGTTGAGCAGGATCCGCCAGTCAAAACGGGAAGTTCCGCTGGGGAGCGGACCGATCAAGCGCATAAAATGAAAAATGACCGTCGTGCAATTGCGAGTGAGTGCGTTGTACCATTCGGGATGATCGCGCAACTCATTTGCTTGCTGAATGTATTCGAGGAAAAGCTCGCGGGACCACTCAGGTCCGGCGGTCGTGCGGTAAAGGTAGACCTCTTCGCCCGTGCGAAAATTGGTGCGCAAGCGAATGATGTCACGTTCATCGCTGAACAGGTAAATCAGCTCGTATTTTCGAAAGAATCCGAGGATCGCGGAGTATCCGATACCGACTTGTTTGCGCGTCTCTATCGAAGCGGCAACGTACTCATTCCCGCCAAACCAGAAGCTGACGATCGGATGCGCGATGTAGGGTGAGCCCCAGTAGGTGATGGCGATGTCAATGCCACGGAGATCGGATAGCTTGAAGGTTCGGGTCAGCCAGTCGCAGGTGTAATCGAATTCCGCCCGATAGTGGCAGTAGCGGAAATTATGGATGGTGACGTTGTCACCGTCCACTTCGGCCCATGCGGTTTTGGCGACATCATCCTGCCAGGGGCGATTATTGGTTGGCTTCAGAGACAGCCACGCTGTCAGTACCAGGCCAAACATTGCCGCGCAAACCAGTAGGCGATGAAAATGGGTGCGGACGCGAATCGCCAGCCCCACCACCAGCAGCAGATAGATGGCAGCGGCCAGTGCTCGCAGCGGCGCCGGCGAAAGATCAATGTAGAGAGCAGCGCATGCCCACCCCGTGAGCAATGTCGCCACGAGATAGCAGAAGAAAAGCCGCAATGGCGCGAAGAACACGCCGGACAGTGGAAGCAGCTTGCAGAGATCCCCCGCCTTAACGCGGAGTTATTTTACTTCCCAGATGTCACCCGCACGAAGGAGTTTGTTGAGATCGCCAGGACCCTTTTTTGAAATGACTTCTCGAACTTGCTCGTTAATGACGTCTTCATAGCGCGGCAAATCATCCCAGGCGCGAAAAACGCCGATGGGGGTAGGAAATCCGGGGCGATGCTCCATGTGGGAAAGCAGGAAAGCGTAAGACGGTCGCGGGTGGTGTGCATCGTGAACGATCAGGTCGGCTTCGGTGACGCCGACGCCGAGCGAGACGACTTCGATATCGCCATCTGATTTCCGGCGAATGCCTTTGTCCTTGTTCTTGCCGAAGACAAGAGGTTTGCCGTGTTCGAGCATAATCACGTGCTCGCTGCGGGCTTCTTTTTCGGTAACGCCGTCCCAGGCCCCATCGTTAAAGATGTTGCAGTTCTGAAGAATTTCGACAAACGCAGAGCCTTTGTGAACGGCGGCAGCGCGCAGGACATCCTTCAAATGTGCCTGGAAGACATCGACAGAACGGGCGACGAAGGTTGCTTCGGCACCAATGGCCAGCGAAACCGGATTGAACGGACGGTCCGGCGAACCGAACGGAGTGGACTTGGTCACTTTGTGGAATTCGGATGTAGGTGAATATTGACCCTTGGTCAAGCCGTAGATCCTGTTGTTAAAGAGCAGGACCTTGATGCCGACGTTCCGACGAAGCATGTGAATGGTGTGGTTGCCCCCGATCGCCAGAGCGTCGCCGTCTCCGGTCGCAACCCAGACCTCGAGTTCCGGATGCGCAATTTTGATGCCGGACGCGACCGCAGGTGCACGGCCGTGAATCGTGTGGAAGCCATACGTATTCATATAGTAGGGAAAACGGCTGGAACAGCCGATTCCGGATACGACCACGAAGTTTTCACGTCGAATGCCGAGCTCCGGGAAGACGGCCTGAACCGCGGCGAGAATCGCATAATCACCACAACCCGGGCACCAGCGGACTTCCTGATCGGTTTGAAAATCCTTTTTCGTCAGCGGAGGAAAGGCAGCTGTTGTCATATCGTGTCTCCCTAAAGTCCCAACACTTCTTCGATCTTCTGGTCGAGCTCATTTTGCTTGAATGGACGTCCCTGGATCTTGTTCAGACCGATTGCGTCAACAAGATATTTGGCGCGGAGCATCCAGGATAGCTGGCCCATGTTGAGTTCAGGTACGAGAATTTTCTTGTAGCGCTTCAACACTTCTCCCAGATTCTCGGGGAAAGGGTTGAGGTAGCGGAGATGCAGGTGACCGATCTTGCGGTTCTTGTCGCGATGCGTTTTCACCGACTGCGTGATTGCTCCGTACGTTGAGCCCCAGGAAACGATGAGTAGATCGCCTTCCTGATCGCCGGCCGGAACCGCGGGGGGAATCTCCTGCGTGATCGCCTGTATTTTGGCAGCGCGAATACGAACCATATTCTCGTGATTCAGCGGTTCGTAATTGATGTTGCCGGTAACGTCCTGTTTTTCCAGACCGCCGATGCGGTGCTCGAGGCCCGGCGTTCCCGGAATCGCCCATGGACGTGCGAGTGTTTCCGGATCCCGCTTGTAGGGCAGATACGTCGACGGATCCGTGGCATATTTCACGACGAATTCCGGAATGTCTTCGACTTTGGGAATCTGCCAGGGTTCCGCCCCGTTGGCGAGGTAACCGTCAGAAAGAATAATGACCGGAACCATATATTTTAAGGCGATCTTGCAGGCTTCGACGGTCACCCAGAAGCAATCACCGGGAGTCGCAGCAGCAAGCACCGGAATCGGCGCTTCGGAATTACGGCCAAACATTGCCTGCAGCAAATCCGCTTGTTCGGTCTTGGTCGGCAGACCGGTTGACGGTCCCCCACGCTGAATATCGCAGATGACCAGTGGCAGTTCGGTCATAACGGCCAGTCCAAGAGCTTCCGTTTTAAGAGCCATACCGGGACCGGAGGTCGTAGTGATGGCCAACGCACCTGCAAACGACGCACCAATGGCCGAAGTGATGGCAGCGATCTCATCTTCAGCCTGGAACGTGAGAACGCCGAAGTCTTTGTACTGCGACAGCTCGTGCAAGATGTCCGACGCCGGCGTAATCGGGTAGCTACCGAGAAAGAGTTTCAATCCAGCTTTGTTCGCCGCGGCCACGAAACCGAGGGCAATCGCCTGGTTACCGCTAATGTTGCGGTAAAGCCCCGGGGTTAACTGCGCAGGAGGAATTTCGTAGCTAATCTGAAACGCTTCTGTCGCTTCACAGTAGGAATAGCCGGCCTTCAAGGCCAACGTGTTTGCTTCAGCCAGCAGTGGCTTCTTCTTGAATTTGCCTTCGATCCAGCGAACGGTAGGCTCCATCGAGCGGTTGTAGAGCCAGTAGCACATTCCAAGCGCAAAGAAGTTCTTGCAGCGGTCCATGGCCTTTGCGTCGATGCCCAGGTGTTGCAGCGCGGCGCGTGTAAGACGCTCGAGTTCAACCGGGAAGACGCGGAACCTGTCGAGCGAATGATCTTCAAGCGGGTTGGTCGTGAGCCTTGCTTTGCGAAGATCGCCTTCCGTGAAGGCGTCAGAGTTGACGATCAAGATGCCGTTCGGCTTGAGATCGGCAACGTTTACTTTAAGTGCGGCGGGGTTCATCGCGATCAAAACATCAATCGAATCACCCGGTGTGTGCACTTCGGTCGAAGAAAAATTGATTTGATAGCCACTGACTCCCGGTTCTGTCCCTGCCGGAGCGCGAATTTCAGCCGGGTAGTCCGGAAACGTGGCCATATCGTTGCCGTAAAGCGCGACCGTGTTCGTGAACTGGCTGCCTGTAATCTGCATACCATCACCTGAATCGCCGGCAAAGCGAATCACCGCCTGTTCGATTATTTCGCGCTTCGTTTTAGCTGTGGGAACATCCGTGAGTGTAGACATCGTACTGCCTGACCCCCCCGTGCTGAAATATTTAGTTTTCAGGAACAAAGCATGCAGAAAATAGCGGCTCGGAGTACGAACGGGAGCGATCGGCGGGCCGCCGAAACTGTTCTAGGAAAGAATAACACAGGCAGAAGAAAGATATGGAATCGCGGATGGGGAAGGTGTGCGGTCGGGAGTCAGTGCCTGGCCGTTAGAGATTGCTCACGGGCAAGGACGGCACTGCTGAGGATATGGTACTTTATCTCATCGATTACTGTTCAAGGTTTGATCGTAACGACCGTCTCAGGCCTTGCGTGTTTCTTCTGCAGGGAATGGCCGATCGTTCCTGCTAGACAAGAGATATAGACGCTACGCCCAATATCTCATGCAGCCTACGAGTCAAGAATATCGTCGCCGAAGTCGCCGCCTGAAGATGAGTCAGCCCCTCATGGTGCGGCCCTTAGAGCGCAAGGACAGACTCGACCCGGACATTGGTTCGACGCAGAACGTTTCCCGGGAAGGATTTTTCTTTCACACGACACGCGATTCCTATGTCGAGGGAATGCGCCTGTCCGTCACGCTGCCCTACCATTCACCTAACGATCCCCGAAATCGCGCTTATATCGGGCAAGTCGTACGTATTGAAACTCTCCCAAACGGGCAGTTTGGCGTGGCGATTCGACTGTTGTCTGCCGTGACGCCCTCGGACTAGTTAACCTATTTCCGCTGATCCAGCCTGACGTGGTGGGGCAGCGGTGACTGCCAGTCTCAGGCGCCAGTGGTTCAGCGACATTCCTGCTTTCCGATGCTTCTCGCGATGACACGATGCTGGCCACACCTACGTCGGTTCCCGATCCCACCAAAGGTAGCCACCGGAGCAGGGTCGCTATTCTAAAGACCGACTCGCTTGCTGCCCCACCGAAGACATTTGATGCTGAACCGCGAATCGTCTCCAATCACAGTCGGGCACCCGTATTCGCCCCGGACGGGTCATCGGTTGTATATCCGATCGGCGGAGAAAACAACGTGGATAATCTGTGGATGCAGTCGCTCGATGGCCAACCGAGCCGTCAAATTACTCGGTTCTCTTTCGAATTAATCTTTGGTTTCGGCTGGTCGCCCGATGCCAAACAGCTCTTTGTAGGGCGTGGCCATATTGAATCGGATGCAGTCCTTCTGCGCGATACGGCCGGCACAAAATAAGCAGGACTATCTTTAGAATAAATTCCAGGATAAAGTATCGCACCAGATCCCTGTACCAGGCGGATCAAAAGAATCAGAAGGGATAATTCGATAATGGAAACGAAGAATGTGAAGTCCAGAGTTCGAAAGGCTAGCTTTGCCGGTCTGCTGACAGCTGTGCTGGTGTTCGGCGGAGTTATGCTCGCTTTATCGGCGGATGACCGGAAAGTGGAGACGATCGACGCGACCGCTCAGGGCACGAGCACGCAATTGGGGAAGACTGTCAACATCAAGATCACAATCTACGAATATTCAACTCCCGAAGATAAAGAGCTCCTCACGACTGCGTTTAAGCAGGGAGGGAACAAGGGGTTGGTCAATGCTTTAACGAAGATGAAATCGGTGGGACGCATCGCGATCACCGGAACGCTCGGTTACGACCTTAGCTACATTGGCTTGGTGACCACCCCCACGGGCAGGAAAATACGATTCGTTACCAACCGACTCCTGAGATTTGGTGAAGTGTATTCGAACTCGCAGAGTATTGCATACAATTTGACGGCCGGTGAAATCACGATAAACGATGCGGACAAGAGTAAGAGTGAAGGCGTACTTTACCCTGCGGCTCAGCTGGTGATCAATAAAGAAGGCGATCTGCAGATCGAGCTCCGCAAGAATCCCTGGAAACTGCTGAACATCATTGACTGGAACCAGGCCGGCACCGCGAAATAAAATGCTACGATTGCAGCGAATGAACTGACAATTTGGCCGATTCCCATGCCGCGATGCCGCCGGCGAGCTCGCCGACGATCGTGAAACCGTTGCGCTTAAGCAGGCTGGCTGCGATTGAGGACCGGTACCCCCCTGCGCAATAGACCACTAGGGGCCGATTGTCCGGCAATGTTTTCAGATTTTCCACCAGATGGTTCAGCGGAATATTCATGCTGCCAGCAATGAATTTCTGTCGCCGCTCACCGGGTGTGCGGACGTCGACTGCTAGAGGCGGATGAGGTGAGGACAGAAGCTCACCAAGGAATGAAGCACTGAGCCGTTCGGTGAAAGCAATCAGCTCCGGTCGGGAATGGACGCTGCTCAGACCGTCTTGCAAGTATCCCGCCACGTGATCGAAGCCTATGCGTCCGAGGCGTACGGCGGATTCATTCTCTTGGCCCGGCGCTGCAACAATCACGATCGGATCTCTGTGATTCAGTACGGTTCCAGCCCACGTCGCATACTGACCTGCGAGCCCGATGTTAATGCTGCCCACGAGGTGCGACGCGGCAAATTCGTCCGCATCCCGCGTATCGAGAATCTGCGCGCCTTGGGCCTGCAACTCCGATAATTGAGCAATCGTCAGGGGTTTGAGTTGCCGCTCCAGAGTTTCATCGAGCGTCGGTCGTTCTTTGCTATTCAAGACTGCATCGTAGATGAAATAGGGAGGAGCCTCGGGCTGGTCGGCCGTGACCAAATCGACAAAGGTCTGTTTGCTCATTGGTTGAAGCGCGTAGTTCGAACGTCGCTGCTCACCGATCGTGGATGTGGTCTCCTTGCTGATGGCCTTGCCGCACAGGGAACCCGCTCCGTGAGCGGGGTAGACGAGACTGGTATCCGGCAAAGCCAGCAACTTCGATTGCAGCGAGTCATACAGCATCGCCCCAAGGTCTTTTGCGGACCAGCCCAACGCAACTCGGAGATCAGGGCGGCCGACGTCGCCAACAAACAGCGTATCGCCGGTTAGGACGGCGTGAGCTTCGTTAACGTTTTTTGCGAGGTCGTAAACGACAATCGAGACAGATTCGGGAGTGTGCCCGGGAGTTTCGAGAGCTTTCAGACGCACGTTTCCAAACTCAACGATCGTTCCGTCGGTGAGCGGCGTAAATCGGTATTCCGCCTGTGCTCTCGCGCCGAGATATATGTTCGCGCCAACTCGATCTCGCAGTTCCAGATGACCGGCAATAAAATCCGCATGAAGGTGCGTCAGAAACACGTGTTTGATATTCAAGTTGTGCTCTGTCGCAAACGCCAGGTATTGCCCAATATCGCGCTGCGGATCGATGACGCAAGCGATCCCGGTTCCTTCGTCGCCGATAAAATAGGATGCGTGCGCGAGGCAATTCAAGTAAAACTGCTTGAAAATCAATTCAGCGACCTCCGTCGATCTTTCGCAAAGATTATTACCTTTTCCCGGCGCTCTCAAGCTCTGCAATGTTCAGTTTCTTCATTCCCAACATTGCCTGAATTGCTTTGGGATGCTTCAGGAGTTCGGTTAGGCGTTCCGGCACAATTTGCCAGGACAGACCAAACTTGTCTTTCAACCAACCGCACTGACTTTCAGTTCCGCCGGCGGTAAGTTTCGTCCAATACTCGTCGATTGCCTGTTGCGACTCGCACCGAACCACAAACGAAACCGCCTCTGTGAATTTGAACTTCGGACCACCGTTCAACGCTGTGAATTTTTGGCCGTCGAGTTCAAATGACACCGTGAGGAGTTTTCCGTCCGGAGTGCGGAATTCACCCAGGCGGCGAGAATTCTTGAATACGCTGAGGTAGAACTCCACGGCTTCCTCCGCATTGGCATCAAACCACAGGAACGGTGAAATCGTGGGATAGTCCCGGAAGTTGGTCATATGTGAACTCCCCCTCAGCTACGAAGTTGGCGGGGCCGAGCTGCCCGGCGGGCGCGGAACTTAGTGTAAACCACAAGCGAATTTCTACAAAAGAAAGAAACCCCCTAATCCATTAAGGAACTTCTAATCAATGGTTTACGCGTGATGCTCCGTCTTGAGCATCAGGCCGACTATCCTCCATTCACCTTTCGGTGCTACAACAACAGGGTGCAGCTGCATGGCTATATCCGTATTTTCCTTTTCTATGATGTGGGCGAGGCATTTGATTTAGACAAACTCCGCAGCCTCCTTGGACCCCGGGGTGGCCCTACCAAGCCGGACTTCCCGAGGCGCACTCCGGATTACGTTCGGTTTGAGAATCCGCCGATTGCCGAACCGAGCGAACCGCTTGCACTGAGCAGCGGCGAGAAGGTCGTCTGCTCCATCAAGTACTACGAATACGCGATCGTTGAGGTCCAGTTGGAAAACCCCTTTGTGGGTACGTGGGACCAACTCCTGGCGTATGTCTCGCGCTGGATGGACTCCCCGGACCTCGAACCGGAGGCGAGAGCGGTTGTTACGAAGCATCTGCAAAAAATCTCTCCCGCGGTCTTAAAGCCCCGCGACGAGTGGTTCCATGAGAATTACCTGGTGGTCGAGCTGAATGAGATCGAGGAACTGTCCGGACCTTCTGTCACCGCCGATCTGCTACTCGCGTCTTGTGGTGAACAGATCGCCCAACTGATTCGCGGAGAACAGGCACCGCTGGCCCGCTCCACCAGCGAGCGTATACTGCAGGGAAGCAGTCTCTCCTATTACCCGACCGATCTTCTTGTCGTCGGTTCGTCTGCCGCGTTTATCTATGACCGTCCGGAGGAAGCAGTCCGCTCGATTCAGATTCTCGAGTACGCGAAGATGCAATTGTTGGAATTTCGCTACTATGACAATTTCATGACCCGCGTTCTGTCCGACGTATATAACAATCTCGATCGTAAACAGAACGTACTGCTCTCTCGCTGGACGTTCCCTCGTGAAGCCAATCGACTGAACACGATTCGTCTTGATGTGATGGAGTTGACGGAGCGCATCGACAACGCAGTTAAATTTGTCAGCGATACGTTTTACGCCTTGGCCTATCGATTGGCCGCTTCGCGTGTGGGAGTGCCGGAATATCGCGGTCTGGTGGAAGAAAAACTGAAAACCGCACGCGAGCTGTACGATTTCATGGTGGCACAATTCAATGAGACCCGGCTTTTTCTGCTAGAAGCGGCCATCACGGTGCTCTGCTTGCTGGACGTATTGCTGCTTCTGAAGGGCAGCAAATAGAGGGCCAGCGTCAATTTCCAGGCGTTAATCGATTCCCTGGATGCGCATGCTTACCAGTTGATCGATGCTCAGGTCTTTCATCCCGTGCGATTTCATGCTGGTGATATATTCCGGAGTCACACCGTGAATTCGCATAGCCACCAGTTGATCGGGATCGGGATGTTTGTAGCCGAGTGTTTGCAGCTTCGCGATGAACTCCGGGGAAACTCCATGAATGCGAAACGCAATTAATTTTTGCAGATCGACGTTCGAGTAACCTTCCTGCTGCAACTGCTTGATGTACTCAGGTGTGACACCGTGAATCCGCATCGCAATAAGGGTGTCCTCATCGGGTTGGTAGCCCGCCTCCTTCAGAAAACGGACCATCTCTGGCGTAACGCCGTGTATCCGGAAGGCCACGAGCTTATCGCAGTCTTTTGCGGGTAGACCGGCCACGCGCAGCTCACGAATGAATTTCTCGTCAACATGAAAAATACCAAACTCAATCAGTTTGTTGGTGTCGAGCCCGTTCAGATTTTCGTTCTTCATTTCTCTGGCGAATGCCAGACTTACATCGATCGCCGCCATCTGGTATTGCTTGTCGTCATCAATCCCGGTAAAACCCAGGGCTTCCATCGCGCGACGGTAGCCGGCATCGGCAATGAAATGAAAGAAGCCGGTCCCATCTCCATTCTCTAAAAAACCCGCACACTCGAAACGCCCCGCATCACGCGTGACCACAAACTTCACGTCGTGTCTTCCCGGTTTGGAGAGATCCAGTCCCACGAAGACGCTCAACGGCCAGCTGGACTCGTGATTGGAATTACCGCCAGAATGATGTTCGATGAGTGCGAAGTCCAGTTTGCCCGGCTCATCGGAATGATGGATGGTCCAATCACCCTTCCGTTCATCGGCCGCGCGGGAACTGAGACTGCCAAAAATGGCCACGGCCACCAATAAATAAGCGAAAAAGACGTCACGCAGGTTCATCTCGGCTCTCCTTCTTAGGTTTATGGTGATCTTCGGAAACTACGGTTTGGGGTTATCGAGCACGCCCGATTGTTTCAGGCCGATCAGCTGATCGAGAGAAAGATCCTTGAAGCCATGGCTGTGCACTGTCGCGATGAACTCCGGAGTGATTCCCATCACTTTCGCGGAGATCGCATCGTCCACGTCCAGCTTGAAGCCGGCGGTTTGCAGTTGTTTCAGATATTCTGCGTCGACCCCTTGAACCTTCATCCCAATCAATTCGTCGGCATCGGGGTGAAGGCCCAGAGCTCGAATGCTCTTTACATATTCCGGAGTTACGTTCTGGACTTTCAGCCCGATCGCTTCATCGGCGTCAACTTTCAGGTCCAGTTTGCGCATTTCCTGTATGTATTCGGCCGTGACGCCCATGGTTTTCAGGCCGACGAGTTCGTCCGTGTCGGGCTTCATTCCGAGCTCGTGCAGCTGCTTGAGGTATTCTGGAGTGACGCCCTGTATCTTCATCCCGATCAATGCATCCGAGTCCAGCTGTTGTCCGGTTAAATCGCGCATCGCGCGCACATATTCCGGAGTTACTCCTTGGATTTTCAGGCCAATTAATTCATCGGCGTTCGCCTTAAGCCCGAGTTGGTGCATCTCCTTAACATATTCCGGTGTGACACCTTGAATTTTCAGGCCAATGAGCTCATCGACGGTGAGGTTGTCCAAACCCGCTGCCTTCATGCCGTCGATGTAGCTCGATGACGGCGCTTGCGGCGAGGTCGGTACCGCGGGCGTTGACTGAGGGGCCGGAGCAGCCGGTATCGACGGCATTGGATAGGGAATTGGTTTTGCCGCAGCGACAGGCTCAGCGGAAGGCGTCGGAGGTGTGGGGGGAGACGGGTTAACGCCCAGTTTTGGCGGCGTAGCAATAGACGGGGCTTCAGGTAACGAGCGAACCGGAACTGCCGTAGAGGTCGATGGTTGTTGTTGGGCGTGTGCATTGCGCGCGACTCCGAGGAATGCACCGCCGGCCAGTAACGACGCCGAAATGCAGAGCAGACCCAGTGAGAGATCGGCTCGACGTACTGTCGCACCCTGGTTGGTGACTCCGAGCACTCGAGCCACACGCGCCGCCAAAGGATGGCTGTTTGCCGCCATTACCATGCGTGGGGATCTTCGCGCTCCTGCCATGCGGGCCAGCGCATGAGCGTATGCGAGGGGATTTCCACAAACGGAAATCGCCAAGTCGTCACAGCAATTTTCCCGCTCTTCGCGAACTCGTTTGTTCAGCCACCATACTGCAGGGTGGTAAAACAACAGTGTTTCGACAACGACTTGGAACAGATTGACGAAGGAGTCGTATCGTTTGATGTGCGCCAATTCGTGGGCAATGATCGATGAGAGTTGTTCTTCGCTCAACCCAGTCAATGCGGTAATGGGAAGCAGGATTGTCGGTCGCAGCCATCCCGCAACTGCAGGTGCATCAAGGCGGGTACATTCACAAAACTGAACAAAGCGCTGCAACCCCAATTCACGCTGGAGTCGCGAACAGAGTGCTCGCAATTGCTCGCTGACCGCTCTTGATTCGCGCCGGCGCAATTGTTCAACCAGCAGAACTCCACCTGCGGAGCGGACACCGAAGACAATCACTCCTGCAAACCAAAGCTCGACCAACCAGAAGCAATAATTCAGGACATCTTGATTCGTTTGTGGACGGGAGCCGGGCCCCAACGATTTTGCGGCGATCGCGGTTTTAGCCGCAGGCTCTGTTATCTCAATCTTTATGGAAGCAAACGGAGCCGTCGTCGCCGGTGCTCCCACTGACCGCAGCGTGAAATAAGTGATCAATGGTGCCGTAGCCATCAGCACAACGATCGCTAACCCGGCGAGATACCGCGCTTGTGCAGACCGGGGAAGCAACATGCCGAAATAAGCGATCGCAGCCAGACAGGTCCCTTGCCATAGAAAATGCAGCAGCGTCAGAGCAATGAGGCGCATCACTTCGGGGGAGAACAGCTGAGCGAGAGAGTTCATCGGAGTTTCCTTTCGTATTCCTTTAGCAATCGCCGCAGTTCTTCCATCTCTTCCTTGCTGGCCTTGTGCCCTGCGAGAGCGTGCATCATCAATTCGCTGGCCGACCCGTCGAAAACGCGTTGTAGAACATCGACTGCAAATTGCTGCTTGGTCTTTTCCGCAGGTTGTACCGCGGTATAGACGTGAGCGCGCTGGTCCTCATTCCGCCGAACCACGCCTTTTACAGTCATAATCTGCATGAGCTTTAAGACGCCGGTGTAGCCCATTGGTCTTCTCGCGTTCAATTTTTCATGTACTTCGCGAACCGTGGAAGGTCCGTGTTCCCAAAGAACCTGGAGGATTTCCAGCTCAGATGCAGTTGGTTTCTGAAGTTCGAAATTGGCCATGGCGAGAGGCTACTACGAAGATATTCGTAGTGTCAACGAAATTCTTCGTACTTCTTGCGAGCCTGCTCCGGGACGTCGCAAATTGACAAGCGTGTGACCGAGGCCTCAAACTGCGTCACATGAAAATCTCCGGCTTCTTTTTGATGTTGGCTGTGTTGTTCCCGTCTGTAGGCTACGCCCAAGCTCCGGTATTTGAGCTCGAACCGGTGGGCAGCTCGATCAACTTTCATGTGAAAGCTTCGACTACACTCGCTGGAAAATTTGATAAGTGGAAGGCGGACCTTAGGTTCACCTCTCCCGACTTGACGACAGCGGTCCTGGACATTGAGATTGGAGCCGCCAGCGTCGATACTGGCAGCGGTATCAAGAACGGCAAGCTGAAGAGCAAAGATTTTTTTGACGTCGACGCGAATCCGATCATCAGTTTCAAATCCGCGAAAATCGTGAAGACCGGACACAACACCTACGAAGTCGACGGCGATTTCAAGATTCGTGGTGTTTCGAACCCCGAAAAACTAAAGCTTACCGTTTCCGGAAAGGGAGGCGGCACCGGTGAAATTACAGGAACCATGGTTTTTAACCGGAAGGATTACGGGATGGATAAGGGGATTCCGTTCATCAAGATTGCCGATCACGTGGATGTGAGCTTTCACTTAAAAGGCAAACGCATCAGTGGTCCTGCATTGAACGTGGGGAACTAATTGTTCGTTTTTGCCCGGGCCTCCAGTCCGCTCATCTTCTGCTCGCTGAACACGCTGTGATATACATTGTGGAACCGAAGAGAGCAAGTTAGGGTTGAGCTGCGGCAATCAAGCGTAAACCGAATCTTACGAAAGAATCTTTCTTTTTCATATTCCCGTTTACAGAGTCTGCATCAAGGCTCGCCGGACGTGACAGGTTCCACAGACCTTGATGCCTCAAGAAATCGCTTCCTGCAGTAAAAAAGAATTCCCAGGATCACGAGACCCGGCACCATAATGAACCAAGCGAACGCGCGATGATTTAAAAATTCGATCGACGCTGCTGCACTCTCAGGCATCCGCATTTCGCCGTACAGGTCCTGCAGATTCTGCTGGTAGTTTGGCCTCAGAAATGTCACGACCCCGCTTGAAAGCCAAAACGCCTGCAAGACAATCGTGAGTGGATAGCTCCAGCGTTTCAGGGTCAGCAATCCGATGGCAGCGGCCAGATAGAGGACTGCCGAGGACGCATAGATAAAATTGCCTGGCTCCCCGTGGATCCGTTGCCCAAACAAGATGGTGGCAACGGGAAGATGCAGTAACGGCATCGCGAACATAGTCAAAACGGAGAACAACATAAAGCCGGCGATAATCGCCACGGGAAGTGGGCAACGGGCACGAACGGGACTGTCCGGCGCAATCGCAGTTGGACCACGTCCCAGGAACTGTTCTTTGACCGATTTCCGGTTGAACAGAATCAGCCAGGAAATCCCGATCAGCATCGGAATTCCGTACAGGATGACGATTACAGCCTTGATGGCCCCGGTACTTATCTGAGGAGAAGTCGACGGAAATGCTGGGAAAGGCAATAAGAGAAAACCGATCAAAGCGAAGAAGCTGGAAAAAACGGTAATCCCCGACCAGATCAGAATAGAAATACGGGCCCAATTTCTCAGGCGAAGAAGGCCCACCCCGGTGAACACGCCAATCGCCGGCATGGCGAGGAAAAACACTGCCATGATCGCTGCCATATCAACCAGGTTGGCGTGGTCTGAACTAAAGGGCGCCATGTAAATGCCTATCAGCCCGAGCAGGCCGCAAAGCAGGAGGAATAGGCTACCGAGGATTGCGACGACCGCAGAGAAGACGATTGAACCAGACGCTGAAGGTCCATTCATGCAACTTGTATATCACTGTGACGAAGAGACAGCCAGTCACAAAGCGAGGTAACGAACTCGGAATCTATGGATTGGCTTGTTCCGTTGGGCCTGACTGGAGTGCCGAATCAAACTGTGCGATTACCCGCTTCCGGGTGAAGTAGAGCAAACACCATGCCCCGGCCGGGAACGTGAAAACGACAAACGAAATTGCCAATAATTGCTTGAGCGACTCGAGAGAAGAGACAAATTCTGTCGGTATTGCAAACGTTTCATAAGGACGTAACGCGATCACGGACGAGGAAAAGAGCAGAGCAAAAGCCGCCCAAAGAAGGGCACTGCGACGAGCCCAGGGTTTCAATTGGAACAAGCCGACGCACGTACGAATGCACGTCGCCACCAGTAACGGAGGGATGAACGTGAATGTGAAGAACGCGATTGGGTGGGTCTGGTACGCATGTCTTCCTTGAGCGTCGGGCGACAGGTTCACTGTGCTAACGAAGAACCATCCCCAAACAATAAAGGCGGAAATACTGCCCAGAAGGCCAAGTGTTGCCGCTGCGGTGACACCCGCGGAGCGGATCTTTTCTGCACGATCAGGAACAATCACTTCGGTCATGGTTTGGATCATCCGCCATTGATAAGAGCACAGGAGGAGCAGACTGAGTAGAGTACGGAAGTTCGGTACTGCCTCCAAACAGCACTTGACGTTCGCTTTCTTTTCGCCTAGAGTTCTTGAGAGAAAGAGCCCTTTGGAGGCTTCATGGCCCTGACAAAACGCCAAAAAGAAGTTCTAGATTATCTGGTCTCCTTTGAAACCCGGCACGGCTACGCCCCGAGTTTCGAAGAAATTGGTAAGGGAATGAAGCTCACTTCGCTTGCCACTGTTCACAAGCACATCAGCACGCTTGAGAAAAAGGGCTTTATTCGGCGAGGCTACAACCAGAGCCGCTCCATCGAAATTGTGCAGTTACCGAAGTCCGTGAAAGAACAGGTCATTGAGCGCCGTGTACAGGAATTGCCGCTAGTTGGCCGAATTGCCGCCGGGCGGCCGCTCGAAGCGGTCGAAGAGCGCGAGACAATTTCACTAGGAGACTTTGCCCGGGGCGGCAATTCGTTTGTCCTCCAGGTAAAGGGAAGCTCCATGATTGAAGATCACATCATGGATGGCGATTTCGTCGTCTGCGAGCAGACCCAAGTGGCAAATGCCGGTGACATTGTTGTGGCATTGCTGGGAGGCGAGGAAGCGACGCTGAAGCGTTTCTATCGCGAAGGATCTGGAAAAATTCGACTTCAGCCCGCGAATTCAGAAATGGCCCCCATCATGGTTCCGGCGGCCGACGTGAAGATTCAGGGCCGCGTAATCGGAGTTCTTCGAAAGTATTAATCGTCGCTTCTCGTAGATTCGTGGCCGCAAACAGGCGCGCATAGGTTGCATGTCTAATCGCTGCTGCATCCAAGTAACAGCCTCACTTCAAAGAATATTTACGGCTCTCGCTGCCAGCAGAGCGACAATCATTAACGAGATTAGCGATTGCAGCATCATTCCGATTTTGGCCCAACGCGACAGCACAGCCGTATCTGTCGGGGAGAAAGCCGTGCTGGTATTGAATGCCAGGAACAGATAGTCCATGAAGTGGGGCGTCCAATGGGGATCGCCTCCCTCTCGCTGATCGAGCATTTGCGGAAACAAGAACGAGCTATGCAAGCCGTCATCAAGTTTGTCTCGGCCCAGGGGACCGCCGGCGTCCAACTTCCAATACCACAGAGCGAAAACAATTACATTGGTTACCCAAAGAATGCTGGCCGAACGGAGCAAGTCTTTCGGCGCTTCACTGTGCTTAGGAATTGCCAGAATCAGGAACACCAGAGACGCGATCATTGCCAGAGTGATGATCACGTTCGCTGTCAGAACGAGAACCCGCGCGACATCCATGCGGCCCGTTTTGTGCGAAATCAGAATCGGTATCATCAACAGAGTGATGACAACGAGAAGGCCCCAACTGGGACCAAGCGAGAGCGGTTCGGGTAACGCGAAATGAACTCCCGCAGCAGCAAGCATAGCGATAAACGCGGGCCATCGAGGTTCTAGTTTAGTTTTGATAGACATAGGGTCACTTTGTCCGAACCGAAAGTCTAATACACTTCGTGCCTAATTTCCGCATAACCAGTCAACTCGCACGTCGATCGAATTCGTGCTCTCAAATGATTTTCTGTTAAAGCGCTTTCATGAAACAATGGACAGCCTTACATTGAACAGGGAGTCGACTGCCAGGTGTCCATAAAGAAGAACAAGCCAATTCGGAAATTGCTGGCGGCAAATCGAAGTGAAATTGCAATTCGCATTTTCCGGGCGGCAAACGAGCTCGGGCTGCGCACCGTAGCAATTTATTCGCAGGAGGATCGGCTAGCCCTTCACCGGTTCAAAGCGGATGAAGCCTATCAGGTGGGAATTGGCAAGGGTCCTGTCGAAGCGTACCTGGATATTCCCGGTATTATCGCCGTCGCAAAAGAGCACGAAGTGGATGCCATCCATCCTGGTTATGGGTTTTTGTCGGAGAATCCCGCCTTTGCTCGGGCGTGCGCGACGGCTGGCATTAAATTTGTCGGTCCAACGCCGGAGCTTTTGGAATTGCTTGGCGATAAAACGGCTGCGAGGCGTCTGGCAATCAAAGCGGGTGTTCCGGTCTTGCCGGGAACAGAAAACGCGGTTGGCTCACCTGAGGAAGCGCATCGTATTGCGCAAGAGATTGGCTATCCGGTGATCGTGAAGGCCTCAATGGGCGGCGGTGGACGCGGCATGCGCGTCGTTCATGATCAAGAGCAGCTCGCGGCACGGCTTGAGGAAGCCCAGGGCGAGGCCCGGTCTGCCTTTGGGGACGCATCCGTATTTCTCGAAAAGTTCCTACCTCGTGCGCGACACATTGAAGTGCAGATAATCGCAGATGAACACGGAAATCTGCTGCATTTGTACGAACGCGACTGTTCTGTACAGCGTCGCCATCAGAAGGTCGTGGAAGTCGCGCCGGCGTTTAACTTGCCGCCACATGTTCGGTCGGAACTTTGCGAGGCCGCCGTGCAGATCGGTCGGACCTCAAAGTACCGAAATGCAGGTACGGTCGAATTCTTGTATGACGTCGACTCGACCAAATGGTATTTCATTGAAGTAAATCCACGCATTCAGGTTGAGCACACGGTAACGGAAATGGTTACCGGCCTGGATTTAGTGCGCGCGCAAATCATGATTGCACAGGGCGAGAAACTGCACGCTGAGCCGCTGGGATTTCCCGAGCAGGACAAAGTGCCTCTATATGGATCCGCTCTACAGTGCCGCGTAACCACCGAGGATCCGGAAAAACATTTTGCTCCGGACTACGGAAAAATATCGACGTATCGTTCGCCTGCGGGATTCGGCATTCGCCTAGACGGGGGAACCGCTTATTCAGGCGCGGTTCTGGCCGCCTATTATGATTCCCTCTTGGTCAAAGTTACGGCTTGGGGACGTGATCTCAATGAAGCGTGCCAGCGGATGGATCGCTCGTTGCGCGAATTTCGCATTCGTGGCGTTAAAACCAATATTCCGTTTCTCGAGAATGTGGTGAATCATCCGCAATTCCGCATGGGCACCGTCACCACATCGTTCCTGGATGATTCGCCGGAACTGTTTCGCTTCAGTAGCCGGGCCGACCGGGCTACAAAACTACTCTCCTATGTCGGCGACGTGATCCTCAATGGTAATCCGGAAGTAAAAGGAAAACAGCTACCCGGGGGTTTTGAGAAGTTGGTTTTGCCCGGAGTTCCCGGCATCGAGCCACCGTCTGGTACCCGTCAACTGTTGACAAAACTGGGCGCTCGGAAATTTGCCGCGTGGGCTCGCAAAGAAAAGCGTTTGCTGCTGACCGACACGACATTCCGCGATGCGCATCAGTCGCTGATGGCCACGCGTGTTCGCACCCACGATTTACTGGCGACAGCCGACGCCATAGCGCAACGCTTGCCGAATCTGTTCAGCCTCGAAATGTGGGGCGGAGCGACGTTCGATACATCATTGCGGTTTCTCCACGAAGACCCGTGGCAAAGATTGAGGGAACTTCGCACTCGCGTGCCGAATATCTGTTTCCAAATGTTGCTTCGCGGCGCGAATGCCGTTGGCTACACATCTTATCCAGACAACGTGATTTTTGATTTTGTCCGTGAATCTTTTGAACAGGGAATCGATATCTTCCGGATCTTCGATTCCTTGAATTCGATTGAGAACATGCGTGTTTCGATCGACGCAGTGCTCGAAACTGGGGCCGTTTGCGAACCGGCCATCTGCTATACGGGAGACATCCTGGACGGAAGCCGTCCTAAATATTCTCTGAAATATTATGTGCAGATGGCCAAGCAACTTGAGAAGTTAGGCGCTCATTTTCTGGCGATCAAGGATATGGCCGGATTATGCAAGCCTTATGCCGCTTTCACTTTGGTGAAAGCGCTGCGCGAAGAAGTAGACATCCCAATTCATTTCCACACACATGACACGAGCGGTATTAACGCGGCGTCAGTGCTGAAGGCCTCTGAGGCCGGCGTGGACGTTGTCGATGCAGCGATCGCCGCCATGAGCGGCGGTACCAGCCAACCGAATCTCAACTCGACAGTTGAAGCGTTGCGCAACACTCCGCGCGACCCGAAATTGGATATGGATGCGCTCAATGAATGCTCGGATTACTGGGAGACAGTCCGCACCTACTATTCGCCATTTGATTCAGGACCCAAAGCCGGCTCCGCGCGGCTTTACGAACACGAAATTCCAGGCGGGCAATTTACGAATTTACGCGAACAAGCAGCCTCAATGGGACTGGGACATCGCTGGCGCGAAGTTGAGAAGACCTACGCTGAAGTAAACAAACTGTTTGGCGACATTGTTAAGGTTACACCGTCAAGCAAAGTTGTTGGCGACATGACGCTATTTCTTCTGGCGAACGAAATGAAGCCGCACGACTTGCTTGAATTGGACGAGCATCACGATATTTCTCTGCCAAATTCCGTAGTCGAGATGTTCTCGGGCGCTCTCGGCGTGCCTCCGGGCGGCTGGCCGAAGAAACTCCAGAGAATTATTCTGCGAGGCCAGGCGCCATTAAAGGGACGCCCCAGCGCAAACCTTGCTGCGATTGACTGGGATTCGGAACGAGCGCAGCTCGAGAAGAGATTGGGTCATCCCGTGCGCCGAGATGCGATGTTGAGTTATTTGCTCTACCCTGAAGTATTCTTGAAGTACAGTAAATTCCGGCAGACCTATTCAGACGTCAGCGTTTTGCCGACTCCCGCTTTCTTCTATGGGTTAAAACCTACGGAAGAGGTCACGATCGACATCGAATCGGGCAAGACGATCATCGTCAAGTTTTTGACGATTGGCGAAGCACACCCTGACGGCACAAGAACTCTGTTTTTCGAACTCAACGGCCAGCCGCGCGAAGTCACGGTCAGAGATCGGGCACTGCGCGTCGTTGAACGGACCCATCCTAAGGTAAATCCCGAAGATCCGGGCCACGTTGGTGCGCCGACGGCGGGATTGGTCAGCAGTATCGCGGTGCAGGCCAACCATGCTGTCGAGCGAGGTGCTAAACTCTTGACACTTGAAGCCATGAAAATGCAGTCCAATATCTATGCGCCGATTGCCGGGCGCGTTACAAAACTCCTCGTTACGCCGGGCCAGCATGTGGAAGCCAAGGATCTGCTGGTAACGATTGTTCCGTGAGCCGACCGCACTTAGTCAAACATGAACAGTTTCCATCGCGCTTTTTGCGGAATCAGCGCGACTTAATTGTGTATCTGCCTCCTGGCTATCACGAGCAGCCGCAGCGGCAGTTCCCCGTCCTGTATCTCCACGATGGCCAGAATTTGTTTGACGGCGCAACCTCGTTCATTCCCGGAATGGATTGGCATGTGGGCCAGACCGCCGATCGATTCATTTATGACGGGAAAGTTGAGCCACTGATCATCGTAGGAATCTACAACGCTGGAAAGCAGCGATTGCAGGAATATACTCCGACACGCATGCCCCGGCTTGGCGGTGGACGGGCGAATCGTTACGCACGTTTTTTGATTGAAGAAGTTCAACCTTTTATGAAGCACCACTATCGTGTGCGCGGGGGAATGGAAAATACCGGCATCGGGGGTTCTTCGCTGGGTGGTTTGGTATCCCTTTTTCTCGGACTTCGCATGCCGGAGATTTTTGGGAAAATCGCGGCGTTATCACCTTCGGTCTGGTGGAATCAACGAGTCATTTTGCGTTTTGCGGATGCCGCCCCGGTTGACCCACGCCCCCGGGTCTGGCTCGATATTGGAACGCGTGAAGGGCCGCGCATTGTAGAAGATGTCGAGCGCTTTCGTGATGTCCTGTTGCGGAAAGGCTGGCGATGGGAGCAAGACCTTCATTACGAGCGAGTGCTCGGCGCCGAACATAATGAAGCGGCATGGGCGGCCCGCGTCGGCCCTTTCTTGCAATTTCTGTTTCCTGCTGACGGAAGCCGGGTATAATTCGCGCAGTTTCGCTCCGCAGCCGGGAAGTCTTTCCTCGGGGATCGTCCAATGTGTGCGAGCAGGCCCATTACCATCCTCTGTGTAACCTCATATGAAAAGGGGCAGGAATTCCTGCGTACCTGTAAAAACCTTGGTTGCACCGTCCTGCTCCTTACGGTCGAAAAATTGCGGAACGCCGACTGGCCCCGCGAGTGCATCGACGAAATGTTCTTCACACCTGGAGAGTTACCGCTCAATGAACTAATCGCAGCGGTGAGCTATGCTGCACGTTCCCGACACATAGATCGTATCGTCGCATTAGACGAATTTGATCTTGAAAATGTCGCTGCTTTGCGCGAACACCTTCGTCTGCCGGGGATGGGACAGACAACCATGCGCTATTTCCGCGACAAATTGGCGATGCGTGCTCAAGCGAAAGAAACGGGTGTGCTCGTACCGGAGTTCGTACATGTTCTGAATCACGAAGATCTCAACGAGTTCATGGCACATGTGTCCGGACCGTGGCTGCTGAAACCACGCTCGCAGGCGTCCGGCATAGGCATGAAGAAGATTAACTCGCCCGATGAACTGTGGCCCTGGCTCGATAAGTTGGGCGATGAACAATCACACTATCTGCTCGAACAATTTATCCCTGGCCGCGTCTATCACGTTGACGGAATTGTTTCCGACAACCAAGTGCTCTTCGCTGAAGCACACGCCTATGGGGCGCCCCCGCTCGATGTTTCGCACGATGGTGGCGTTTTTACATCACGAACGCTGCCACGGGAATCTCCTGAAGCACTTGGACTGAAGGATATTCATCAGAGGCTGGTTGGCGGGTTCCGTCTTGTTCGAGGCGTGACTCATGCCGAATTTCTGAAGGCGCACTCAGATAACCGCTTCTACTTTATCGAGATCGCTTCGCGCGTGGGCGGCGCCTATATTTCAGACGCCGTTGAGGCTTCAACCGGTGTAAATCTGTGGCGAGAATGGGCGCACCTCGAAGTGGGAGCAGGGAAACAGCCTTACCAGTTGCCGCAAGTTCGCGAGGATTATGCGGGAGTGATAGTGTCTCTTGCACGTCAAGAGCAGCCGGATACTTCCTCCTACACCGATCGCGAAATTATCTATCGAGTAAACAAATTTCACCACGCCGGTTTTGTTCTGAGAGCATCCACTCCTGAACGCATTGAAGAGTTGCTTGACGGTTACGAAAGAAGATTTATGATCGATTTTCTGGCGCGTCAACCGGTTCCTGACAGGCCAACTTCGTAACAATTTGAACCATTCCGAATACTTTTCCATGTTTTCCACAACCTGAGGCCTTTAGGACAGTAACGCTACCTGTTCCTCGGTCTAGTTACTTTCTAGCACTTACTTCATATACTGTATTTGCGACACACATCCCCGCGGACTATCTTTTCCTTACCCCGGGCCGGAAATCTGCGTGGGGTGGTGCTGTCCCTTGGGGAGGTCCGATGTGGGGTAACAAGAAGCCGGAAACGCCACAACCTGCGCAACCGGAAGCAAAAACCGAAGTAAAAAATTTCTCGAGTACGAATAATCCGCCGCCGAAACCTTCTGCGGCTACCTGGGAGGGAACAACCGCAATGAGTACTGATGCGATGAGACCGTTAGGGGCGACCGCGGACCGCGCTACTGCGCGACTCGGGCCGAGCCTGCATGTGAAAGGTGAAATCTCTGGAAACGAAGACCTGCTGATCGAGGGATCGGTCGAAGGCCTCGTTCAACTGGACGAGCGCAAGCTGACCGTTGGCGCAACAGCCAAACTGACAGCCGACATTATCGCTCGCGAGGTGGTGGTTTACGGCAGCGTAAAAGGCAATCTTCGCGCCAAGGACCGCATCGAGATTAAGAAGGATGGTTCTGTCAACGGGGATTTGACGACCGCGAGGATCATGATCGAAGACGGAGCGTACTTCAAGGGCTCTATCGAGATCGACAAGTCCGCAGAGAAGGAATCCGGCGCCGCAGCATTTGCGCGATCTGCTACGACACCGGCTGCGGTTGGTCCAAAAACGATCTAACTTTAAAGAATTTTCAGCATTGAGCGGCGCGGGCATTTCAGCCCGCGCCGTCTCTTTTGTGTGCCGAGCATGTTCGATAGCTTGGAGGTGTAAGTCCTCTTCACAACGTGATGGACGTGAAGTGATAGTGAAGCGCAAGGGCCAAGCTGTGAGGCAAGGTCTGAAAGAAGCGTGGAACAAACACGCGAGCCGATGGACAAGAACTGGATATGAGGCCTACGGTGCCGGGCGAGCGAGCAAATGATCGCGAAGCCCACATCCATCAAAGGCACTGGTGGTAAATCCAGCGGTTGCGCGTGGAAGGCGATCGAACTTACCTCGGGAGATCTGTTGCATGTCACGGAATCGTGACTGAGGGTGGAGAGATTCACTTTGACCGTGCAGCAGAAGTCAGCAGCGGGCGTAGTAGTCGCGAAGGCGATGAAGGCCTAAACAGCAGGGAGCGACAAGTAGGACGCAACGCTTCAACCGCCATACTCTATCCTGAGGCGCCAGATTGAGCAGGAAGTGTTGCCTTACTGCGAGCAACAAGCAATAGGCGTGATCGTTTACGCCCCAATGTTTTCCGGAATGCTGACCGGTGCGATGACCCGCGAACGGGCACAAGCATTGCCCCCCCGATGATTTTCGTAGCCGAAATCCGGAATACAAGGAACCAAAACTTTCACAGAATCTGGCATTGGTCGAGAAGCTGAAGGAAATTGGGGAACGCCACAAACGCAACGCAGGCGAGGTCGCTATTGCGTGGACGTTGCGAAATCCCGCTGTCACCGCAGCGATTGTCGGCTCTCGCAGTGCCAGTCAGGCAGAAGGCGTAATGCGCGCTGGAGACCTTCACCTGAGCGACACGGAAATCGCCGAGATCGAAACGGCCTCGTCACCCATTGCAAGGAAGACCGCTAGTACATAATCGGATCATTGAGGTGCGTCACGATGTGACTACGCCCGCAAATAATCCGCACGCCAGTTCTGGACCAATTGCTTCACTGACTTGCGATCGGCGATGTTGTCCGCCAGTACTTTGCCCGCAAGCGCCGGCAATTCGGCATCGCTGGCAAACCTCAGTCCAACCAATTGTTCTTTCGTGAAGTCGCCAATGCGTGGTTTTAGATCGGCTGGCAGCAGTCTTTCCAATCGCAACCGTTCTTCCAGCCGAATTACGCGATCCTGCACTGTCAACGCAAAAACCCGGGCGTAGAACGAGAGAAGTAGCAGCGCCATTGCTGTCAACACGGTGATCAATCCGCCGATCGTCCATCCCAGATGAATCCACTGGTAAATGGACCATCCAACGTTCAGCAACAACGCCGGTAGGACGAAACCGTGGAAGCCTCCCACCCATTTCGAATGATGCGCAAAACTTTGTTGTTCCGCCATGGCACTTCCTCCGTCAACAAAATTAGAACCTGCACTTCCGTACAGTAACTACCTCGGAGCCTACTTGGTATTCCCCATTCCATCCAGCGAAAAGCAGCGCAGAATCACAGAATGGCAATAGAGCACTTTGCGTCGTTGCCCGGAGGGTTTCATGTCAAATCTTAGCCTCGCCAGAATCATGTACGGGAGTAGCGAATTTTCTGCCACAAGTTCGATGCAGCCCCGCCCTCTCCGACTCCGGTCGTCGAATCTATCCTTCGGAGCTTCCTTCATTGCCTGGATGACAAAAACCTTGCCGGCTGTGCTTCATGGCCGTAGCCACGGCTCAGACGTTCCACGCCAATAGATTCTTCGATCTCTCAGTGGGTCCTCAGATCGTTCTTGAATATGGCGCCACCTTTCATCACGAATTCCACGTGCTCCAGCTGGTGGATGTCGTCCATCGGATTACCACGGACTGCGATAATGTCCGCATAAGCGCCCGGAACCAGCACGCCAATGTTCCCCTTATCGTCCAATAATTCTGCTGCGCGGGAAGTGGCGGCATGAATCGCCTCAGAGTTGGTCATTCCCAGAGTAACCAATCGACCAAACTCCTGCGCCATCGGTTCCTGCCAAGGAATGCCGCCCATATCCGTGCCGTAAACAATTTTCACGTGCGCAGCCAGGGCTTTCTTGAACGTGGTCTCATGGAGCTTGGCCCGTGCGCGATCGCGCTTTCCTTCGGGCGTGTTCTCCGGCGCCCAGTCCCCGTAATACGGCGACAAGGTAGGGCAATACCACGTTCCTTGGCGCACGATCTGGTCGATCTGCGTGTCCGTCATTTCCAGTCCATGTTCAATCGAGTCACAGCCGCCATCCAGGGCCCGCTGCAACCCGACTCCATTATAGGCATGACAGGCCACTTTCTTATTCCAGCCATGCGTCTCATCGACGATCGCTTTCAGCTCTTCGACGGTCAAAGTCGGCTGCGAAAATAACCGGCCATCCCTGTCGATCCAAGATCGATGCGTCATGTAAACCTTGATCCAATCGGCACCATGATCGAGTTGCTCCCGTGCTGCTTTTCGCGCCTCGATCGGTCCATCGATAATTTGTACGCCCTTGGGCATAACCAGTTCGGGTGCGTAGCCCTCGAGATTGTATCCGCCGGTCGATGAGATCCCTCGCGTTGCCCCGAAAATGCGCGGTCCGGGAATGGTACCCTCTTCGATCGCCTGCTTGATTTCAATGTCGCCGTACCCCGCCCCTTCCGTTTCGAGGTCGCGAATTGTCGTGAAGCCCTGCTCCAGTGCACGCCTTGCCGCGTACGTCGCACGCGCCGCTCTTAGCGCGATTCCTGCCCTCAAAATGTTCGCGTCATATCCGCCCTTGGCCGGATCTTCTCCCCATAGAAAAATGTGTGTATGTGCATCGATCAATCCCGGCAAGAGTGTATAGCTTGAAAGATCGACGACCGTTGCATTCTGGGGAATTACGGTTGAGGCATCTGCTATTTTTTCGATGCGATCGCCTCGCACGAAAATAAGCTGATTGCTGTGCGGGCCGTCGCTTTGCCCATCAAGTACATTTCCGGCGCGGATTACCGTAAGCGGAGCCGGCGGGGGAGTTTGTGCCCCCGCTTCCATGATGCCGATAGCTGCAGAAAATAGGATGGCAATCCCCGCCTGCAACCGCATAAATCCTCCCGCGAAGCTTTTCGTCGTAGAGTGTATCCGAATCCTTGCTTAGACAGCTGGATTTTTCAGGTTCCCAACAGGTTCGATTGGATACGCTTCAACCCCTGTTCTTCTGCCCATAACCGCATTGGAATGGCTGATAAATCGTCGACGAGTGGAACGGCGTTCCCGTCCTTTGTCAGATCGACTGAACTGAGGTAGCGTTTGCAGGACTCGCAAGACTCCACGCGAATGTGGGGGAATCGATCAGATACAAAAACCGGGAGCTTGTGTTCATCCTCTTCGCCGCAAAAAGCGCAAAAAATCCGCCGAAATTCCCATTCTTGCGAGCATAACGCGCATTGTAGATAACGCTTGCCGCCGTCTCCTTCCTGTCGCAGCACCGAGAGTAACGGCAGCGAACCGCATCGGGGGCATCGGCACACGGTCGTTGTCGGGCTCGGCGGCAACATCGCGCCGGCGATGAATTCTGCGTACGGCTGCAAATAAGCCCGGCACAGGAATTCTCTTAGTGGATTAGAGGAACGTCCCCTGCCGTTTTCGTTGCCCTGTTCTCCTTCAACCAGTCCCGTCTTCCAGAAAGCCTGTAGCATTGCCGACCATTCAGATTTGTCGAGCGAACGAACACGATTCGCCTCTGCTGTGAGAGGAGCCGGTGCTGAACTCAAAACGACGGAAAGGAAATCGCCGAAGGGTGGCAAACCTGCGGTCAGGTTCAGTTCAGATCGAAAGTTCCCGTCGGCAGGCACAACCGGTCGCTTGCCCCATCTCTTGGGAAGATCTTCGTAAAATTGTTTTTGGAACGCAGCTATTTTTCGGTAGAACGTCAAACTTTCTGTGGCAAACGAAAGCTTGTTCGAAAGCAGTTCGGCGCGCGCCAGTCTGGCAGAATAATTGACCCTAGTCGCCGGGAGGAAGGTCATTGGATGTCGGAGTTTCTCCCACGATTTCTTTATACCAGCCCGGATGATAGCGCTTTGCAAACGTCAGTGATACATCCCCGCGAATAACTGAGCCAAAGGCGCCCCGTTCTGCAAAAACTCCCATATACACATGAATCATGAAGTTGCCGATCGTGAACAGCGCGGTCGAGGCGTGCAAAAGGACCGCCAAGTATCGGATCCACCGCAGACTCCAGGGAATCGATTCCGTAAACCAAAGAACGAGCCCCGAAGCCAGGAGCAACAATCCGCCAAAAAAGAAACTCCAGAATAGAGCCTTCTGCCCGGCATTGTAGCGCCCCGCCGGAGGCATCATGTCATCGTGATTGGTGATGTAATAGTGTAGTGATTTCCACCACTCCCGGTCCACCGCCTCGAAATGCATTTGCGGCGCCCACATTCCAAACATGTAGCAGACCGCTGCAGAGAAGATCAATCCCATCCACGGATGCAGCATCCGCGAAATCTGTCCTCCGCCAAAAACGAAAGCCAGCCAGTACAGCCAGGGCGTCCAGAATGCCAGACCGGTTCCGAGCAGATAGATGTACGAACCCGCTGCCACCCAGTGAATCAGGCGTTCCTTAAATGTGTATCGCAGCACATGATTGTGCGGAATCAGCTGTTCTTGGTGGCTCACGGTTGTTTTCCTTCGTGAGGAATCAAGTCTTCCTCTTCGCGGGCCTTGGGACCAAAGCGCAGATAATGAATGAACAGACCCGCCAACCCGCCGATGATCGCCAAATTTCCAAGCCACTTCAACGGATGCTTCCACAATTTAACAGCGAGCGGGATTCTCGGATTGTTCGGCAGTCCGCCATATAATTCAGGGTTTTCCGCATCATGCAGAACGTAAATTACATTCGTGCCGCCGACACCCGGCGGATCATATACGCCTGCGCGTGCAAATCCGGATACATCGCGCAATTGCCTCGCCCGCGTCTCTGCCAAATCCTTCATATCCTCTTTCGTGCCGAAATGCAGGCAGCCTGTCGGACAAGACTTAATGCACGCGGGCTCCAGGCCTTCACTGACCCTGTCCGCGCAGAGCGTACACTTGTACACCCTCTTGGTTTCGCTATTGAATTTCGGAATATTGAATGGGCACCCTGTGATGCAATATCCACAGCCGATACAGTTGGCTTGCTGAAAATCCACAATGCCATTTGAATATTGGACGATCGCCCCATCGGCCGGGCACGCTTCCAGGCAACCAGGTTCTGCGCAATGCATGCACTGATGTTTTCTCATCAGCCATTGCAAACTGTTGTCTTCGCGCTCGTGCTCATTAAACAGAATCAAGTTCCAGTAATTCCACCGCGTGTCCGGCATTGTCTGGTAGGTATTGTCAAAAACGGTTGGTGAAAATGGCATGCTGTTCCATTCCACACAAGCCACTTCGCACGCCTTACATCCAATGCAGGTCGTCGTGTCCACCAACTTGCAGACCTGGAGGTCTCGCTGTGTGTCTTTCCCGGGAATCGATCCGGCGTGTGCTGAGATTCTTTGTACGCGCAGCGTGGCTTGGCTCATGCCTGCTCCTACGCTTTCTCGACCTTCACGAGGAATCCCTTGAATTCCGGCGTGAACGCATTTGGGTCAATCACCGTGGGCGAGAGCAGATTCGCCAGTGTTTTGGCTGTTTTTCCTTCGTCTTCGGCGATTCCCCGGTAGCCCCAGTGAATGGGAATTCCGATTTGATAGATTTTCTTATTGTCGATCATCATCGGCTTGATCCGTTTGGTGACCATAGCCTTGGCAATGTAGGTTCCGCGTGCGCTGGAAACCTTCAATGTTTCTCCGCCTCGAATTCCCATTTCGTCGGCCATTTCCGCAGAAACTTCAATGAATGGCTCGGGAACCAGTTGAACGTTCATCGGATTATTTTTCGTCCAATAGTGATAATGCTCGGTTAGCCGGAAGGTTGTGCATACCACGGTGAAGCCTTCTGCTACAGTTCCGTATTTATCGTCCGGGGTAGTGAAGACTTTCAAGACCGGGTTGTGGTTCTGCTTTGGATGCAGCAAATTCGGAACGGGGCTTTCGACCGGTTCGTAGAATTCGGGAAACGGTCCGTCAGCAAATGCGGAGAGCGGTGCAAAGATTCTTCCGACGCCTTCGGGCACCATGATGAACGGTCCCATGTGATCTGAGGGTTTGGAATCGACCTTGAAGTCAGGAACATCGTTCCCAACCCATTTTTGAGTTGCTTCGTTCCACCAAACCTGTCTGCGCGTGCTGTCCCATGGTTTTCCGTCGAGATTGCATGAAGCGCGGTTGTAGAGTACACGCCGATTCGCCGGCCAGGAGAAGGCCCAATTTTGATGAACGCCCATCCCTGAAGGGTCTGTCGGATCCCGACGCGCGGTAATATTCCCTGCCTCTGTGAATGCGCCAGAATAGATCCAGTTACCACACGACGTCGTCCCGTCGTCCTTCAGCCAAGAGAATCCCGGTAATTGCTGATTGGCCTTCAATTGCTGCTTTGTTACGGGATCTTCCGCGTCGACAAGTGATTTGCCATTGATTTCCTTCAACACTTCACTGAGCGACGGATTCTGCGGATCGGTGTAATTCCATGTCGTCTTTAGGATGGGATCCGGAAATTTGCCGCCGTCTTTCTGATACAACTCCCGCACCTTCAGGAAAATCTGCGCCACGATCGCCTGATCCAGCCGACAGCCTTCCGGCAGAGGGAGAGCCGCATTTTTCCACTGCAACCAGCGGGCGCTATTTGTAAATGTGCCATCCTTTTCCGCAAACCCCGCGCAGGGTAATCGATAAACCGTCGTTTGAATAGTTTTCATTTCATCGGCCGTAATTCCAGGGGATTTCCAGAACTCACTGGTCTCGTCCGGATAAATCTCTCCTACCACCAGCCAGTCGGCTTTTTTTAGCGCATCAATGTTCTTTTTGGAATCTGGACCGATGGCCACGCCATTCATGCCGAATGCAAACAGACCTTTTACATTTCCCCTGTACATGTCATCCCAGATGTTGACCCACGAATAGTTGCGGTCGACCTTCGGAAGAAAGTCAAAGGCCCAGCCGTTCTCCTTTGTCGCAGCGTCGCCATAAAACGATTTCATCTGGCTCACGACAAACTTCGGCGTGTTGCTCCAGTAATTGAAGGATTCCCAATTTCCGCCGTGAGAGGTTTCAGGGGTGATGCGTTCCATCCATCCTTCGAACGTGGCATCCACGGGCGTCGGGACCTTTATATAACCGGGCAAGTTGTCAAAGATGCCGGCCATGTCCGTCGCGCCCTGAATATTGGAGTGCCCGCGCAAAGCGTTCACCCCACCGCCAGCTCGCCCTACGTTTCCCATCAGCAATTGCAACATTGCCGCGGTGCGAATGATCTGGGTTCCGAAGCTGTGGTGCGTCCAGCCCACTGCATAAATTATCGTGGCGGCCTTCTTCATGTCACCATCTTTGCGAATGGATGTGAACAAATCAGCGGCTTTCAGGTACTGTTCCCTGGGAATGCCCGTGATTCGCTCGATCATCTCGGGTGTGTAGCGGGAATAGTGCTGTCGCAACTGTTGAAAAACGCAGCGGGGATTCTGCAGTGTCAGATCCACATCTATTTTTGCTGGCATCGGAGGAAGAGGTTGTGGGAGGGCACCTTGTCCCATTTGCATTCCTCCTGGATGTGCCGGTTTTCCCCCGGTGCCTGAATAATTCCATGTCGCCCGGTCGTACGTCTTGTTCTTCTCGTTAAAGCCTGAGAAAACTCCATCCTCTTCCGGCAGTTTGAAATCATCCTTGATCAGAAAGGCAGCATTGGTGTAATTGAGCAGATAGTCCTTCGCGATCCGGTCATTCTCGATCGCGTAGCGAATCAGCCCCCCCAGGAAAGCGATATCCGTTCCGGCCCTGATCTGAAGGAAAAGGTCGGAGACAGAAGCTGTCCGCGTGTACCGCGGATCAACGACTATGATCTTTGCGTTACGATTTCGTTTTGCTTCAATAGCCCATTTGAAACCGCAGGGGTGATTTTCTGCTGGATTACCGCCCATGATCAGCATCATGTCGGTATTCTTGATGTCGACCCAGCCGTTGGTCATCGCGCCCCGTCCGAATGTTGGTCCCAAACTTGAGACCGTGGGGCCGTGTCAAACCCTGGCCTGGTTTTCCAGGTGCACTACACCCAGCGACCGCATCGATTTCACAACAAGATAGTTGAACTCGTTTGTGTCGGTACAGCCCCCGGTCCAAGCGATTGACTCACAGCGATTGACCCGATGCCCAGCTGCGTCTATTTCAACAAAAGTATCGTCGCGGGTCTTCTTCACTTTCTGCGCAATTTCTTGAATGGCCTGATCCCAGCCGATGTCTTCCCACTCCGTGCCCCCCGGCCGGCGTACCTGCGGTTTTACAATCCGGCGGACGTTTAAAATATCCTGCTCAAGTGAGGAACCCTTGGGGCAAAGCGTTCCGCGATTGATTGGGTGATCCGGGTCACCTTCAACGTGCACCACCTGGGGCGTCACGTTTTTCGCGCGATCTCCTATCGTGTAAATGATAACCCCGCAGCTTACCGAGCAGTACGGGCAGGTAGATCGGGTTTCGTTGGCTTGTGCTATTTTGAGGTTGCGCAGTTGGGCGTAGGCGGGTTCGAGGTCAAAACCGAAAACGGCTGCCGCTGTGCCACCGATTGTTGCCAGCTTGAGAAAATCTCGTCGAGAAGCTTCCAATTTAGCCCCCGGGGAACAATAACAGCGCGCTGACCACCCTTTCTATTACCCATGGCCGAATAAGTCAATACCGGCCTGTACTGGCAAATGAGGTAATAAGGGTCGGCCTCGCTGGGCGGTTGGATGCCGCGTGGCGAAAAGATAGCTATCTCTTTTTAAACCAACACAATGGATTTGGCATGCTTCAGCAACTCATCCCGGAAGTTCGGATGAGCGATGTTGATCAGGGCCAGGGCGCGCTCGCGGGTTGATTTGCCCCGTAGATTCACGCAGCCATACTCGGTGACTATATATTCAACGTCCATTCGAGTGTCCGTGGCCATCTGAACCTTGGGAACAATCGAGGAGATGGTTCCATTTTTTGCTGATGACTTAAGCCCAATGAATGACTTCCCACCTTCTGAAAACGAGGCGCCTTTGACGAAGTCGAACTGACCTCCAGACCCGCTGTACTGGGTCCCGTTGATGTATTCGCCGTTCACCTGCCCGTAAAGATCGATTTCGATGGCGGTGTTCACGCTCATCAGGTTATCGTGCTGCGCGATCACATGGATGTCATTCACATAACTCGACGCGTAACTCTCCATCGACGGGTTGTCGTTGATAAAGTGATAAACTTCGTCGTCGCCCATGGCAAACGTGAAGACGTGCTTCCGGGGATGGATTGTCTTCTTTCGACCGTTCGCTACGCCTTCCCGTACCAGGCGCACAAACGCGTGGCTGAACAGCTCGGAATGGATTCCTAGATCCTTGCGATCGGCTAGATGCAGGGCAACGGCATTCGGCAGATTTCCGATACCCAACTGAAGGGTAGCGCCGTCTGGAATCTGGTCCGCGATCAGTTTGCCAATCTTCATCGCCTCTTCGTCTGGATCCTTGTAAGGTATTTGCACAAGAGGCACATGGTTTTCCACGACCGCGTCCACTTCTGAAATGTGGACCAATGAATCTCCGAATACCCGTGGCATGTTCCTGTTCACTTCCACAATGACCCGGTCGCAGTGGCGCAAAACGATCGAGGCGTAATCATTATTCGTGCCCAGGCTGAAGTGTCCGGACGGATCCATGGGCGATACCGTCACAACAAATGTGTTCACATGGATGTGCTCGGTCAATGCCCGCGGGATATTGGAAAAATTGATCGGTACGTAGCTGAGGTACTTCCGCCCTTCGGCCCTCTGCTGCTTCACGATTTTCCGATCGACCTCGCCCATAAAGAAACAACGCGCATCAACCTTGGCCAGCACTTCCGGCCGGATCAGGGTTTCTCCACTGTATTTCATGGAATGCTGGTAATAGAGATTCAAATTCTTCAAATCGTCCGCCAGAATGCGATCCGCAATCGCTCGAGCCAATCCTCCGGGCATCCCAACGGCCAACGCCAAGACGAGCGTGCTCCCATTTTCCATGCCCTTTACGGCATCTGCGGGTGTCGTGAGTTTTGCTTCATATTCTTGTTGTGGAGTTTCGTGTCCCATGGTCCCTCATCTGTTGAGCAATCGTTGACCAAATCAGTCGAAGACTGCGGTGAGCGAGGCCGCGATGGTCACAAGTAGGTTCACTTACAGAGTGCCTCTTTTGCAAGGGCGTCCGACACGTCATTTAGCACACCCGTAATGAGCCTAAATACTAACTCCCCGTACTAAAGTCCCGTATAACCTAGAGCGCACATGCTTAAGAAATTCGCGCCGGAAAGGGTCTTTCTATCCAAAATAAGGGGAAGGATGTGGAGAGAGTGTTCTTGAGCACGTCCCCTTTGGAACGGCATTTTTCGTCAGCGTTAACTCGATGTAAGAATACGATGCACTCGACACTAGCCCAGAAGCTTGCCGGTCCGCCGGATGCTGCCTCGAGCGGCGCTCACCCGCCCATCTTGCGTAATTCCTTGTTTTTTTGCGTAATCATCGGCGGGTTGTCGTTGCTCTCGGCCTTCCTGCTTCGCAAAGGCTATGCCCTGGCTTTTATTGGAGACGGGATGCAGGTCGCGCTTGTCGCTGCCGCGACCTATTTTTCGCTTCGAAATGCACGGAAAAGTCACTCCACGGTGCGTGCATTTTGGATTCTCATCTCCATGGGAACGGCGATGTGGCTGGCAAGTTTGATGCTATGGTCGGTCTACGAGCTGTGGTTTCGCCGCGAAGTTCCGGACATTCCCATTGCAGACGTTTTGCTGTTTGTTAAACTCGTGCCTCTCAGCGCAGCGATCGCCCTGGGACCCCATAAGTCCTCCGATTCGCGCTTCCGGGCTTTCGGTTTGCTGGATGTCTGCATTCTGATCGTCTACACACTCTATTTGTATGCGTTTTGTGTCTTCGCCTACCACCTGCTCCCCGGTGCAACAGCCGTGTATGACTATCATTTCAACATTGCTGATGCCATCGGTAATCAGCTTTTCGTTCTGGTGGCGGGCGTTGCCCTGCTGCGTGTTCGCGGCCAATGGCGAGCTCTCTATCGCGTTTATTTTCTGGCGGCTGCTGGATACTGTGTTGCTTCCGATATCAGCAATGTAGCTATCGATATGGGCAATTATTATAGCGGGAGCCTGTTTGACGTTCCCTTGACTCTGGCGTTGGCGGCCCTTGTGGCATTCACCTGGCAAGGCCAGACGGTCCTGGAACCGGATCTGGTGAATGACGATGGTAGCAAGGAATTCAAGAATTCCTCTCCCGTCGGATTTCTTTCCTCGCAGTTTGCGATGATCGTGACGCTCTCCACTCCGGCCATCGGTTTGTGGTTGCTGACTCGCGATTCGTCGCCGCAGATTTTTTCGTTTCGTCTGGTGATTACGCTGAGCACGATTTTCGTCCTGACGTTTCTTCTTTCGCTGAAGCAACATTTTCTGACGACCAATCTGATCGGGTCCCTCCAGAACCTTTCGACAACGTACGCCAGCATCAATCGTTTCAGAAATCAGCTCACTCAAAATGAGAAGCTGGCCTCCCTCGGAGGATCCGTGGCGCAAGTTGCGAATCAGATCAAGGATGCCATGGCAGTGATCCGTGAGAAGTCTCAATTGCTCACGACGCGGCCCGATTCCGAGTCACGCATTCAAACGATGGCCGGCAAGATCGGCCAGTACGCACATCGCACCGACGCGCTGGTAGAAAATATGCTGCGGTTTGCCAAAGAAACTTCTCTTCAACTGGCACCACTAGAGTTGAAGCCCCTGATCGAAAGCACGCTCCAGCTCGGACGAACCTCGAAATTGACAAATGTCCGAGTCTCGCTGAACCAGACGGAGGACGTTCCGAGGGTTCTCGGTGATTCCAGCCAATTGCTGCATGTCTTTTTGCAGATCATTTCAAATGCCGTCGATGCGCTCGAGGAAGTGAACGGAGGGTCACTCGATATCTACATCGATACCCTGGGCTCACAGGTGCGTGTTGAATTTGTCGATTCCGGTCCTGGTGTGATGGAGCCGGAGCATGTGTTCGAACCTTTTTACACGACGAAGCCAGTCGGAAAGGGAACGGGGCTGGGCTTGAGCACCTGCTACGGCATCATCCAGAAACACAACGGGGAAATTGTCTGCCACAACCGCGCGGAAGGTGGTGCGGTGTTCTCTGTATTTTTGCCGGCAGTCTCCGAACACACCAACCCCGGGTTGGAAAATTCAGCGCTCCTCGCAGACGGTGTCCGATGAATCTCACGCCCCGCAAGAAGCTCTATCTTTCGCTCTCCTTCGCGATCCTCGGGGTGCATCTGGTCGTCGCAGCTGTTGCAAAGTCGTCCTTCGCGCTTACGCTTTTTGGCGATACAGTCCCGTGCTTTCTGCTGGTGATCGCCATTCTGGCATTCAAGGACAATATTAGAAACAACGAAGGCACCCTTTCACTTTTCTGGAAATTGTCTGCCGCGGGTTTATTTACCATGCTGATTTCCGAAGCGTACTGGTTCTATTTTGATTCATTACGTCGCTACGGCAGCCCCAGCCCCGTGTTCGGTGACAGTTTCTTCCTTCTCGCTCATGTCTTCCTGCTCTTTGCTCTTGCCCTCAGACCGCATTCGATGGCCGCAGCCAGCGATTTACGGATACGGCGACTGGATTTTGCGCTGCTTACGCTGTGGTGGTTTGCCCTTTACGGCTATTTTGCCTTGCCCTGGCAAACGCTGGTCCGCGATTTCTCGAAATACAATCCCGCCTACTACGTTCTGGCTCTGGTCCAGCATTTTATCCTCGCCGTTGCCCTGATCTTTCTGGTCATACGGAAAAAGGGGGCATGGCGCATCTTCTACCTTCAGCTACTCCTGGCCATCCTGTTGATCGGTGCCGGGAATCTCACGTTAAGCATCTGTATCAATCGCGGCGTCTACTATGCCGGCGGTTTTTTTGATACGCCATTCTTCCTTTCGCTCGTCGCGTTTACCGTGGCCGGTTGCTACGGAACGGACCTGGAGCCGGCGCAGGAACTGCAGGCGGACCGTGAGCTACAACAAAGTGTCTGGACTGCTCGAGTCGCCATGCTCGCCATCCTTTCACTGCCGATGGTTGCACTTTTTGGATTTTACGAATCAAACGTTCCTCATGCTGTCGCGGCCTTCCGTCTGCGGCTTGTCTTTGGTGCGATGTTTTTCCTGGGCGCACTTGTTTTCTGGAAGCTGAACCTGCTCGCAAGCGAACTGGCACATCTTGTCAATCTGACGCACGCTTCAATCGAAAACCTGAAATCGGTGCAAGACCGGATCACCCAATCTCAGAAATTGGCTGCTCTGGGGCGCCTGGCAGCCGGTGCAACTCACGAAATCAGCAATCCGCTGACGGCAATTCTCGGCTATTCGGAATTGCTTGGTGATATTCCGGCTTTGTCTCAGAGCGACCGGGAGAATGCCCAAGTCATCCAGCAACAAGTCCACAAGGCACAAGCAGCCGTAACTAGCCTTCGAAGCTCCTTGCGAGGTCCCGCTCAACCGCACCCGATCGCCGCTCCAAACACAAGCGAAACGGCAACCTAGGCTCCCAAACCGTCCTATGGCGAAGTGGTCTTTTAAACGGTGCCAAGGTCCTTGGGCTCTGCCCTACCTGCTCCTGCCTCAATTTTTCCCTATAACTCGGCTCCCTCAGTTAAAATGGTTGGTTGGGGTAACGATTTTCTAAAGAAATCATCGATACTTATACGTCCCCGAACGCGTAGTAACCTACGACGAGTACCCAAATAAGGAGTTGCAGATCGAATGGCAACAACACCGAAAACGCTGAAGCCAGATCTGTCTTCTCTGCGCATCACGGACACGAAACGTCAACCGACTGGCTCCGGCAAACGCTGGTTGTGGGCCGCCATCCCAATCATATTGTTGGGTTTACTCGGGGCTGCGTCCTTCGCATTTCGCAATCGCAAACCTGAAGTTGAAGTCATTACAGCGCTTAAGCCTTCGACGTCGCCCACGGGCGTTCTGAACGCGAGCGGTTACATCACGCCTCGTCGACGCGCTACGATTGCAGCCAAAATTACAGGCAGGGTCGTCGGCGTGTATTTTGATGAAGGGACACCGGTCCAGGAAGGGCAGCTTCTCGCCAAACTTGACGACTCCGACGCCGTGCGCAATCTCAATTCCGCGAAAGCGGATCGGGACGCTTCACAGGCGGCGATCGCCGATTACCAGGTGCAGCTGAAAAACGCAGAGATTGAATTGAACCGCGCTCAGCAGTTAGTGAAAGAGGGAGTACAGACGCAACAATATCTGGATTCGGCTGTTATGAATGCGGACAGCCTTCGCGCAAAGATCGAGTTGGCGAAGCAAAATGTCGTCGCGGCCGATTCGCGAATAGCGGTTGCGCAACAGGCCGTGGACAATTGCGTGATCACCGCCCCATTTGCGGGCAAGGCGGTCTCGAAAGATGCTCAGGTAGGTGAAATGGTGTCACCGGTTTCTGCGGGGGGCGGCTTTACCCGGACCGGTATCGCAACGATCGTCGACCTGCATTCCAATGAAGTGGAGGTGGACGTCGGCGAATCGTATATCGCGAAAGTTAAACCGGACCAACCTGTCAGTGCAGTTCTGGATGCCTACCCAGACGTCGTCTTTCCAGGCAAAGTACGCACCGTCATTCCTACGGCGGACCGGCAAAAGGCTACGGTCAAGGTGCGCATTTCCTTTACGGAACCAGACCATATCAAGCTTCGGGACCCGGCAAGCGATCCGCGTATTCTTCCGGACATGGGAGTCAAGGTCACCTTTCTAGAAGATGAGTCGAAGAATAAGACCGCCGAAGAAAAAAAGAATGAAACCGCGGTGATCGCCTTGATTCCCCAGACCGCAATTCACAACGATGGCACAACAAAGTTTGTCTACGTATTGAAGGATGGAACTCTTGAACGGCATGCGGTTACCGTCGGCGTGCCGAAGGGAACAGAGATCGAAATACTCGCCGGTATTCCATCCGGCGCGCAAGTTGTCACTAAAGGTCCTGATGGTCTGAGCGACGGTGAAGCGGTACAGATTAAACAATAGGAGCAACATCATGGTAAAAGTCGACGGAACTGGCAGCAGCAAGAGCCTGATTCAGGTGCGCGACCTCGACAAGACCTATCGTCGCGCCGGCGAAGAGATTCACGTCCTTCAAGGCTTGAACCTCGACGTCGAATCTGGGGAGTTCGTTGCCTTCATGGGCCCCAGCGGGTCCGGCAAGACAACACTGCTAAATTTGCTAGGTGGATTGGATGTGCCAACCCGCGGGAGTATTACTGTTGCCGGTGATGAAGTGACCCACATGTCCGCGAGTACGCTCACGCAATGGCGTGCGCGGCACGTCGGTTTCATTTTCCAGATGTATAACTTGATTCCTGTGCTGAATGCGTTTCAGAACGTAGAACTGCCGCTGCTGCTCACAAAGCTTTCCAAAACGGAGCGTCGGGCGCACGTCGAAACAGCGCTCTCCGTTGTGGGGCTTGCGGACCGCATGAATCACTTTCCCCGACAACTTTCCGGAGGGCAGGAACAGCGAGTAACCATTGCCCGAGCGATCGTTTCTGACCCTACCTTTCTGCTGTGCGATGAGCCAACGGGGGACCTCGACCGCAAGAGTGCGGGCGAGATCATGGCCTTGATTGAAGAACTGGTGGCGCATCACAACAAGACCGTGCTGATGGTGACACACGACCCACTGGTTGCCGCACGTGCACACACTACACTGCACCTCGATAAGGGCGTCCTCGTGGAAGGCAAAATGTCCCAAGCGGCACCCGCCGGGAGCTTCGCATGAAATTCGCGCGCATCATTTTTGCAAACATGCTTCGCAAGAAAGTCAGGCTCCTGCTGACCCTGGGTTCCTTTGCCGTTGCCTTGTTCCTCTTTGCGTTTTTGGCGGTCGTAAAGGATGCGTTTGGTCGCGGCGCAGATGTTGCCGGGGCCGACCGGTTGGTTGTAATTAACCGGACTTCCATCATCAACACGATTCCGCTCTCTTATCGCGACAAGATTCTTCGCATACCGGGTGTCAAAGCCGTCACGCATAACAACTGGTTCGGAGGTATCTATCAGGACGAAAAGAATTTCTTTCCGCAATTTGTGATTGATCCAGAAAATCAACGAGAGGTTTTTCCTGAATTGATCGTCCCGGATGATCAATGGGCGGCATTTCGGAAAGACCGCGAGGGCGCCGTTGTTGGTGCGCGTACCGCGGAACGCTTTCATTGGAAAGTGGGAGACCGTATTCCGATTAAGACGACCCTGTACGGCGGTGGTTCGTGGGAGTTCAATATCGATGGCATTTATCATGGCAAGCGTGCGCAGGACGATGAAACCCAATTCTGGTTTCAATGGGACTATTTTGAAGAAAGGGTACCTGCGAGCTTTAAGGGCCAGATCGGTTGGTACGTTCTCCGATTGAACAGCCCGGACGACGCCGTTGCGGTCTCAAAGGCGATCGATAATGAGTTTGCCAACTCAACCTCGGAGACAAAAACACAGACCGAATCCGCGTTCGCTGCGAGCTGGGTCAAGCAGTTCGGCAATATCCAGTTCCTGATTCTCACAATTGGAACTGTCGTGTTCTTTACTTTGTTGCTGGTTACCGGCAACACCATGGCAATTTCCGTTCGTGAGCGGACGGGCGAACTCGCGGTCTTCAAAGCGATTGGGTATTCAGACCGATCGGTACTGTTCTTCGTTTTGGCGGAGTCCTTAATCATTGCTCTCATCGGTGGCCTGGCAGGCCTGCTCTTTGCGGTCCTGGCCGTACCTGCGCTCGGCCGGGCATTGAACGGACTTCTTCCAAACCTCATCCTGTCACCCGCCATTTTGTCACTTGGCTTGGTTCTTGCAATTTTTGTCGGCCTGATCAGCGGAATGATTCCCGGCTTCATGGCCATGCGCATGCGCGTCATCAGCGCACTTCGGAGGGTGTGACCGTGGCAATTCCTTTGATCTATAACGTGCGCAGCGTTCGTGCGCGTTGGACCTCCACAATTGTCGCAGTACTCGGCATCGCGGGAACGGTGGGCGTATTCGTTGCTATGCTCTCGCTGGCGCATGGTTTCAAAGCGACGCTCGTCGCTTCGGGCTCGCCAGGCAATGCGTTGATCATGCGCGCTGGTTCTCCATCTGAAATGATGGGTGGCGTGACTCTGGAGTCGGTAAAGGTGATTCAAGATGCACCGGGGATCGCGCGCGGCTCAAATGGTCCACTTGTGACGCAGGAAGTCGTGGGTGTAATGCCAGTTCCATTGATCAGCACGGGAACCGATGCCAATGTGCAGATTCGCGGGGTCGGGGCGAACGTTCTCGAGATCCGCAAATTTGTCAAAATCATCGAGGGTCGCATGTTTACGCCGGGGCTCACAGAGCTGATTGCTGGCAAGAATGCGTCGAAAACCTATAAGGGTCTGACTCTGGGCAATACCATCGACATGGCCGGCGGCCACTGGAAAGTAGTCGGTATTTTTGACGCGAACGGATCTGCGTTTGACTCGGAAATCTGGTGCGACTCGCACGTGTTGAATGACATCCTGAAACGTCCCGCGAACATATTTCAGTCCGTGACGGTGCACATGGATTCGCCGTCATCATTCCGTACGTTGAAAGATACGCTGACATCCGACCCGCGCTTAAACGTAGATGTGATTCGTGAGGTTGACTACTACGCCAAGCAATCCACGACGATGACCACACTCATTACGGTCCTTGGTGGTCTGGTCGCTGCGATCATGGCCGTTGGCGCGGTGTTCGGGGCGCTCAATACCATGTATTCGGCTGTGTCTGAACGTGGGCGGGAGATCGCGACAATGCGCGCATTGGGTTTCAACGCCTCGGCAGTGATCTTCTCGTTTCTGGTTGAGGCCTTATTGATCTCGCTGATCGGCGGGATCGTGGGCTGTCTGGTGGTCCTGCCGCTCAATGGACTCACCACCAGCACCATGAACTTTCAGACCTTTTCGAATCTTGCGTTCGCATTCAAGATCACGCCGGCCTTGCTGATGCAAGGTATTATATTTGCCCTGGTTATGGGCGTGATCGGTGGCTTGCTGCCGGCGATTCGCGCGGCCAGGCTGCCAGTAGCGACAGCGTTGCGCGAATTGTAATTTCCTGCTTCAGGCAAAGCAGCCAACCAGAAAGCTCTATCGCTAGAAACCGTGCTCCTCAATGCGGCGGGTCGCGGGGTTGTAATCGCAGTATCTTAGCCACTTCGGACGAACCACAAAATAGGTCATGCCCGGCCAGTTTTCCCGCGCGGGGCCGTCCGTGAATTTTGCAAAATATTTCTGCTTGTATCGTGTGAGCGCATCTCCAAATAGCTCTTCAGCGATGCCTTCATACTGGACGGAAATTTCCGAGCTGCAGCCGATGACAAAAGCGACGCGAGGATTGTTTTTGATATTCAGATATTTCCGCGTAGTGTTTAGCGTGTCAAAAATCAATTCTAGCTCCGGTGTTACAACGACACCCATCAGGGCAGCTTCTGGACTGCCCGCGCTAGAGACGCTCGCCAGCACCCCGAGCCGCTCACTCTCCATGAATTGAAATACCTCATTCAGATTCAACGGTGCACCTCACCTTCTGCAAAAAAAGAAGCGCCCCAGTCGTCCGGAGCGCTTCTGCAATTCGGTCGTTAAAACCCATGGAATTTAATTTGCCGGAGCGGGTTCCTTGGTGGCCGATACGTCGGTCTCGGTCACTCCCAAACTGCCCGTACCCCGGTAGCGCACCACCAGCAAGGTCAAATCGTCGGCTTGCCGCGCTCCGCGCGCAAAGTTCTCCACCGATTCCAGAACCACTTTCTGGATTTCGTCCAGCGCCAGTTCGCCCTTGCCATGAAGCACCGTGCACAGGCGCCCTACACCATACAGTTCTTCGGCAGGATCCATGGCTTCCGTCACACCATCACTGAAAAGCACCAGTGTATCGTTCGGTTCAAGCTGGAGTCGCGTGGTTGTATATTCTGCCTCCGGAACCAGGCCGACCGGGAAAGAGCCTTCAGTGAACGCTTCTTCGACCGACTCCTTGCGCAGGAGAATTGGTGAAGGGTGGCCCGCATTGATGTAATCCAGGCATCCATCCATATCGACAATTCCGAAGAACATGGTCGCATAGCGGCCGACTTCGGCGTGATCGCACAGGAAACGGCTCACATGATTGAACACACGCGCAGGGTCGGTTCCGAGGCTCATGCCGGAGAGGGCGCCCTGAAGCATGGTCGTCAGCAAGGCCGCCCCAAGTCCTTTGCCGCTCACATCAGCCAGCAAGAATGCAGTGCGCTTGTCATCAATCGGGAAAACGTCAAAATAATCTCCTCCGACCGACAAACAAGGAAAGTTAACGCCGGAAACCGCGAGATGCGGATAATCGCGGAAGTTTTTCGGCAGGAGGGCTTGCTGGATGTCGCGAGCGATACCGATTTCCTGCTCCAGGCGTTGCCGTTCGCGCTCTCTTTCTACGAGTCGGGCGTTATCGAGGATGCTGGCCGCGTCGGCCGCGAGTGCATCGAGAATCTGCCGATCCAGCTTGGTGAACGCCGTCGGCCGTTTGGAGTCAAGGTACAAAACACCAAGAAATTCGCCCCGCCTCATGTTGACGGCCGAGCCTTCGCTGCTGGCACGCGAGGTAGCATAGAGGGGAATCACCACAACCGCGCGCAATCCTTGCGAGACGATACTTGCCGCAGCTTGCAGATTCATTTCGGCTTGTGCCAGATCTTCGGTAATCACCGGCGACTGCTGCTTGATGGCCAGTTGAATGGCGGTTCCGCTAGGCGTAATGCTCTCAGGCGGCATGCGTTGGCCACCGCTGCGCCTTGCCAAGCGCACCTTCATGTTTTCGGTCTTGCCCTCTTCGGCTTCGAGTAACAGCCCTCGATCTGCATCGGTCACGGCGACTGCGTGATCGATCATCTTTGCCAGGACTGAATCCAGGGGCAGCTGCGAGTGTAGGAGTGAGGTTGCTTCGAGCAACAAATTCAGTTTACGCAAACCGCCGCCGGTGGACTCGGCACTGGTCATGTGATCAATTCGCGTCAGTAATTGCGGAATAGATTCATCGGACGTGCCGGTCGCCGAGCGATACATCATCTGGTAGGAATCTTCGAGGCCAAACGTGATTACGTCGCCGTCATTCAGCGCCCGGCTTTCAACCTTTTCACCGTTTACGAACAGACCGCGCCGCTGCCCTTTGTCTTCAATATAGTAGCGGTTCGCTTCCATAACGATCGCCGCACAATTGCGAGAAATTCGACGGTCGGTCAGTTGAAGGTGATTTCCGGTTTCCGATCCCCGTCCGATCAGAAAAGGGACCTGAGAAATGCGCACGTATTTTCGCGCACCATCGGGCGAAATGACTTCGAGGACCGCTTCAATTTGTGGCAACGTTTCGGTCATGCCTGCAGGCTCCGTTAAACCGCGCATTGTAGCACGCGTCGCCTATATTACGCTTGATTCGCGCTCTTTTGTTGCCTCTCGCCCCGGCGATGCGCAATACCGCAATGCGTCGATTTTTCCCTTGCTTCCGAAGGCGGCTGCAGAAAGAATAGTTCGCTGCCGGCGTAGGTTTGTTCGAGTGAGAGGACTATTTCTATGTCTTTTTCTGTGTTCGGTGCGGTTTTCTTGGCCTCAGGTGAGCTCTCTCACGCGGATCCGGTCGTTCCCATCCTGATCGCTTCTATCTTCATCACAATGGGTGCAGCGGTCGGCGGCTTGCTGATGAAGTGGATCAAGCAGCCGTCAGTACTCGGGGAACTTCTTGTCGGCCTGCTGGCAGGCAATCTGGGCTATTACTTCCGCAATCCGGTACTGACGGTGCTCCGTGAAGGAGACAATCTTTCGAAGATCTCCGCAATGGCTTTAGGTGGTCCGTACAGCGTAGCGGACGCTACTCACCAGTTGTTGCCTCCTGGACCGCACACGGATTTGATCGCCTCGCTGCTGGCTTCGCCGAGCGGGCTCAGCTATCTGAATATATACGCATTCATTGATGTGATCTCGCGCTTGGCCATCCTTATTCTGCTGTTCCTTGTAGGGTTAGAGATTAGCCTGGTTGAAATGCGTCGGGTCGGGAAATCGGCCACGTTTGTCGCGATACTGGGTATTGTCCTCCCGATGCTGCTTGGCATGGGAACCATGAAGTTGCTGCATCCCGATGGGACGCTTGCAGCGGATCTGTTTATCGGCGGCATTCTGACCGCTACCAGTGTTGGAATCACGGCACGGGTGTTGCGCGATTTGGGGAAGGACACAACAGAGGAAGCGCGCGTCATTCTTGGCGCCGCGGTCATTGACGACGTGCTTTGCCTGATCATTCTGGCAGTGGTCAGCGGCCTCGCGGTGACGGGAACGATCAGTATTTCCTCGATCGCCATCACTACCGGCAAGGCGACGCTGTTTCTGGTTGCTTCACTGGGGATCGGGATCTGGTTTACGCCAAAGCTGGTGCGTCGATTGAATACGTATGGTGTGAAGAACTTGAAACTGCTGTTTGGTGTGAGCTTTGCCTTCCTGCTCGCCTGGCTCGCGAATGTGGCGGAGCTGGCGACGATTGTCGGTGCATTTGCGGCGGGTATGGTTCTGAACAGTTTCTTTGATCGCGAGGTAGAAGGCGCTTCCTTGCACGAACTGTTGTCTCCCGTGGAGTCTCTGGTCGTGCCGCTGTTCTTTGTGTGGATGGGGATCCAGGTGAAACTAGAGACGATGGCGAACAAGGATGTACTGATCGCCGGGCTTTTGCTTACGATTGTGGCTGTTGTCGGCAAGGTAGCCTCAGGGTGGGGTTGCCCACCAACGATGAATCGACTTGCGGTGGGTTTTGGGATGATGCCGCGCGGCGAAGTCGGCTTAATTTTTGCAGGGATTGGGAAGGGAATTGGCGTTGTCGACGAAGGACTGTTCTCGGCCGTGGTTCTGCTCGTGATGGTAACAACCGTTTTAGCGCCGGTTTTACTGCGCGCCACCATGGGCGCGAGTACAACAGCCTCCGCGCCTGCAACTCAGCACTGATTCAATGGCTAACTGAAGAGAAGCTAGCGGTTTGAGGCGAGGCGCCGGCTGACGTATTCCCGCACATAGCCTTCAAACGCATTGTCCAGTCGATGGGTGATTTCTCCGGTGCCGCCCCCCGGTATGGCTCGCCCTGCAATTTCCTTCACCCCGATGACATTCCGATTGGTCGAAGTCACAAAGACTTCGTCGGCATTTAGAAGATCCTCAACGTGTAAGGTCTGTTCCCCCACGTTCGTGCCTGCTTCGGAAGCGATTTCCATAAGCACGCCGCGCGTAACGCCCTCGAGACAGCCGGAGCTTAGCGGTGGGGTCAACACCTTCTCTTTCTTCACGATAAAAATATTCGCTGCGGTGCACTCACTGACTTCACCGCGCTCATTCAGCAAGATGACTTCGTCGAAGCCCTCGCGATGAGCTTCGTTGGCTGCCCAAACGCTGTTTAGCCAGGCGATTGTTTTTACTCCCGCCAGCGGCGAGGCAGCGTGCCTGCCATGTTCGCGAACCGTAAGTTTCACTGCGTCAGGATATTTTGGCAAATCGGCTGTTGTAATCACGAGATCGACTTCCGGCATTTCCTCTTCGCTCTTCCACATGCCTGGACTGTTCCAGACGAGATAAATTCGTGCGCAACCTTCGTTTACCCTGTTGGCTCGTATCACTTCCTGTAGATTGACGCGAACCTTTGCGCCCGAATAGGTCAAAGGAAGCCGCGTCATCCCGGCATCTTTTTCGACTCGTCGCCAGTGGCGCTCGTAAGCGAATGCTTCTCCCTGCACGATTCGGACGGTCGTGAACACGCCCCAGCCGCAGATTAGGCCTGCCTGGCCGGGCGACCAGCGGATCTTTTCCACCGGTTTCAATTCCTGGTTATGGAATACAAAACGATGTATCACGGCTCCACCTGTCTATAAGTTGTTCGAATCGCTACGCTTTGCAGGCTGTAGTGTCCAAAAAGTTCTACCCCCGGCATTGTACCGAATTGCGGAGCCACGCAGGAACTTCCGCTCGAGCCGACATCCCTTTTCGATGTGTGCTAGGGGTCCTTGCCGAATTCAAATAAACGTGCGACAACCGAATCGCTATGACAACTCTCATCGATCGATCCACTTCGAAATTCAAGGCTTTGACACGTCTGGTCGGCAATACGCCGCTCCTGACGATTCAGCTTCGCTACCGCGGCCGCGACCGAGTGCTCTACGCGAAATCGGAAAACTTGAGCCTGACCGGCAGTATCAAGGACCGGATGGCCCTGGGCATACTGCAGAAAGCCTACGCGGCCGGCACCATAGAGCCCGGCGACACGATTGCGGAGGCAACCAGCGGAAATACCGGCATCGCGTTTGCGGCGATCGGACGCATGCTTGGACACCCGGTCAAGATTTTCATGCCGGACTGGATGAGTCAGGAGCGTGTTCAACTGATCAAGAGCTACGGCGCGGAAATTGTCTCGGTGAGCAAAGAGGAGGGGGGATTTCTCGGTTGCATCGAGCGATGCGAAGAATTTGCGTCGGCGCACAAGAGCGTATTCCTGCCTCGGCAATTCTCGAATCCCGCAAATACGGATGCCCACGCGGAAACAACCGGCCCGGAAATCTGGTCGCAAATGCTGTCGGTCGGAAGACGGCCGCGGGCGTTTGTGTGCGGAGTCGGCACCGGTGGCACGGTAATGGGCGTGGCAAAGTTTCTGCGTCGTCGCGACCCGTCGATTCGCATTCACCCCGTCGAACCGGCAGAATCGCCGACACTGTCAACGGGCTGCAAAGTCGGCAACCACCGCATTCAGGGGATTTCCGACGAATTCATTCCGGAGATCCTGCAACTCGCGCAACTGGATAAAGTGATCTCGATCAGCGATGGCGATGCGATCTTGATGTCGCAAAAGCTTGCCAGTACTCTCGGCTTGGCTGTGGGGATTTCGTCCGGCTGCAATTTCCTGGCTGCATTGCAGGTGCTCGAGAGCTTTGACGAGGATGCCGCGGTTGTGACAGTCTTCTGCGACGACAGCAAGAAATACCTCAGTACAGCGTTGACGCAAGTAGAACCGATCCGTCCGGGCTATGTTTCATCCGAGGTAGAGCTGGTTGGCGTCGGGACGGTCGGCCGCGTGTGCGAATCTTGCCAGTGATTTGACGCAGCGACAGTCAATCTTTCGTTTCCGGCATCGGTATCAAAAATCCGCTGCCCAATAAATACTGATGCAGGTGATTCAGTGGTTCTGCCGGGTGCAAGTTTTCGGCTCGGATCATTCCATCCCTCGCTTCCCAGGTCCACCCCGTAACGGAAGCGTATTTCAACCAGGCTTCCAGGTCCGTCACCGACATGGGAAATACGCTCAGCCGAACATTCAATCGGAATAACTTCGCGATGCCTTCGAGTAAACTTCCATCGAGATCGGCGTAATTGTCATGCATGGCCCGCACGAAGACAGAAAGGCCAACCGCAAAATGAATTCGGGCCTTCGTGTAGCGATTCACAAATGAGCTCATCTTGTAGAGTTCGCGTTCGCGGAAGACCAGTACACCGCTGCCAAGCTTTCGGAGCGGTTCGACGTGCTCAGCGATCTCCTTTGCGTTGAGCGCTAGCAGTGTCTTCACAGGCGGCTCGACCGAGATCGTGAATAATCCGATCGAGCCTTTGCTCTGTTCCATTTCTTCTTTCGGGAGTTGGGCCAGCGTGTCCTCGATCATCTCCTCATGATATTTTTCCGCCAGATCAAATCTGCCCGGCGCAAGCACCACGGCTTTCTTGTACAGAACTTCGGTCGGAGGCACCAGTTTGCCGTCGATCGAGAAAATCACTGCCTCAGCCATTCCACCGGTAACAAGGCTCGCTTGCACAAAGTCCGCATCCCAACTCTGGAAAACCGGGCCCGTAAGTTCGACGCAATCGATTTCAATGCGGCTGAGCGAGAGGTCTTGCATGAGACTGCCGAGGAATTCCTCCACACTCGCGCGGTAGTGGTAGACGCCATAAATCAGGTTTACTCCAAGGACGCCAATCGCTTCCTGCTGCTGGAGATTTGAATCATCGCGCAGATTCACATGCATGAGCGCATCATTGACCGGGCCGCCTGGCGCCGTCTGAAACCGCAGCCCGATCCATCCGTGGCATTCATTGGTCCCCGCAAAATTTCGGGCGGAGATAGTGTCCACAAACGAAATGAATGTTGTTGTCGCACCGCGTGTTGCTTCGAGCTGAGAAAGCAGTTCTTTCCACTCCTGCTCCAGCATGGCGCGTAAACGTTCAATCGATACGTAACGAGTTCCTGCGCCGTACAGATCATCACTGACTTCCTTGTCGTAAGCGGAGATCGTTTTTGCGACAGTACCAGAGGCAGCGCCAACCTGAAGAAACCAGCGCGCTACTTCCTGCCCAGCTCCGATTTCCGCGAAGGAGCCAAAAATCGTAGGATCGAGATTGATCGACAGTGCCTTCTGGTGAGTATCGACTTTTGCGCCATTTTCCATTTCTTCGCTCCAAAGAGCTGAAAATGTACCACATGGCGGTACGAAACGGTGTTGCGCTGTCCGCCGCCGCGCTGCTCACAAGGAAAGCCATTCCACGGCAGATAGGAGACGAATCAGGCTACGACCCGATCGCCAAATGAGGTTCCGACTCGTGCTGCACCCGGACCCCTGGTCGGTTACATTCACCGGTAGGCGGTTCGCCGATGCCAATGACGGTTGCAGCCGGTTCTTCCCATTGAGTTATCTGCAAACTTGATAGAGAATCCACCTCCTGACCGCACCAGGACTAGGTTCAAAGGAAGAACTCGACATGACGAACCACGTCTATTCTCCCCGTACGCTTGGGCCCAGGAGTTTCCTTTTACTCGCTGCTCTCGCGATTTCCTTCCTGGCGGCAAATGCGACCGACACGCTCGACGTGATGGCAACCGTGCACCAGTTCGTCGACAGCTTTAACAAAGGCGATGTGAAAACCGCAATAGCCTCCTGCGCCGCTCAAACATCGATCATTGACGAGTTCGCCCCATATGCGTGGAACGGAGCAGGAGCCTGCGCAAACTGGATCAGTGACTACGATGCCGACGCAAAAAAGAACGGAATCACGGACGGCATGGTGAAACTTGGCGAGCCTTGGCACGTGGACGTCATGGCGGACCATGCCTATGTCGTGATTCCTGCGAGCTATACGTTCAAGGAAAAAGGGAAAGCGGTGAAGGAGTCCAAATCAGTCCTTACGATCGTTCTGCGAAAAGGCGATGGCCGGTGGCGAATTACTGGATGGACGTGGTCTAAACACTAGAGGCAGTCCTTCTCTTGTCGGGCAATGAAAAGCACGATGGCTCTGGATCAGGGATTTTGTTTTGGCACATATTCGCCGCCCGGCCCGCGTTCCCAGGGACGATCGACGACGCGCCCCGGACTTTTTCTGCGGAAAGCCTCCGCGATGTAACAGTTCCAGCAGACCGGCAAAAAGTTCTGGAATATTTGAGGCAGGTTTTCCGCTGGAACCTCATTCCATTGCATCAGCGAACGATCGGGCCCGAGTAGAGCGGGCTGGCGTTCATGCCACCGAATCTCTCCGAAAGGCCTTTGACAGTAAGCACACGATTTCCCCGTATACCACGCATCAACCATGTTCCAGACCAGGCATTGATCCGGGTCGGCCTTTAGTTCTGCCAGGCACTCTTGACCGCAGGAAGCGCGCTCCGGCCATCGCGAACATTGGTCAAGCTTCAGGTCGGGCGTACGATAGATGGCTTCCCGGGCAACTCTTGCCAGATCGATGTGCACCGCAGCGGGTCGTTTCGTTTCCGGGCAATGCACCACACGCTTGCCGCCGTAGCGGAAGTACGAGGCTAGTGCAACTGCCAACCCAAACGACAAGGTCGCGACACCCAGAATTGCAAGTAAAGCCCAGATTGAATGGGGCGGGAACATGTTCACCTCCGCGGCCAACTCCTGGCCGGATACTCCGTTCGAGAAAAGAGCAGGACCGATTCCATTCAGTTTGAGTTCTGAAAGTACCCGAACGCTTGAAACGAAAGGGATTAGGGCTAGCAAGCTCGGCGAGACGGAGACTTTGGAAAACACGAATGCGATTCCACTCAGCACGACTGCGCGATCTCACACTTGGTTCGCCGTACGCGACTCAAAAAAATGCGCTCCCGCTCCCGAAACAACCGTTGGTAGGAGAGGCGGAGTGAGGACCAGCCAGCCCACTCCGCCCCCCGAGAGGCACAGCCGAGCTACAGCAACAGCGCGACTAGACCAACCCCTGATCCAGCATCGCGTCAGCTACTTTGAGGAACCCGGCAATGTTTGCGCCATACACCAGATTTCCCGGCTTGCCGTATTTTTCTGCGGTGTCGTATGCGTTCTTGTGAATCGCGATCATGATGTGGTGCAGGCGATCGTCCACTTCTTCCCGGCTCCAATTGAGACGAATCGAGTTCTGCACCATTTCAAGACCGCTCGTGGCCACTCCGCCGGCATTGGCTGCCTTCGCTGGGCCGTACAGTATGCCTGCTTGCAGGAACATCCGTGTCGCGTCGAGCGTGCTCGGCATGTTTGCGCCTTCGGCGATCAGCTTGCACCCGTTCATCAGCAGCGTTGCGGCATCTTTGGCGTTAATTTCATTCTGTGTGGCGCTCGGGAATGCGCAATCGCATTTGATTGCCCAGAGCGGGTTGAAATCCATCGAAGAGTCTACGGGAATATATTTCGCTGACTTGAACTTTTCTGCGTATTCCTTGATCCGTCCGCGTTTCACGTTCTTCAATTCGAGAATCCAAGCCAATTTCTCGCGAGTAATTCCATCGGGATCGTGGATCACACCATTTGAATCGGACATGGCGATCACTTTTGCGTTGAATTCCAGCAGCTTCTCGGCTGTGTATTGCGAGACGTTGCCGCTGCCGGAGACCAGGCAGACCTTCCCGTCCAGCGTATCCTTGCGGCTCTTCAGCATTTCAAGCGCGAAGTAGACGCAGCCGTAGCCGGTGGCTTCTGGACGAATCAATGAGCCTCCCCAGCCGAGACCTTTGCCCGTCAGCACGCCAGTGAACACGTTGGCCAGCCGCTTGTACTGACCGAACAGGTAGCCGATTTCGCGGCTGCCCACCCCGATATCACCCGCCGGAACGTCGGTGTTATGCCCGATGTGCCGGTACAACTCCGACATGAAGCTCTGGCAGAAGCGCATGACTTCGTTGTCACTCTTTCCCTTTGGATCAAAATCCGAACCACCTTTGCCGCCGCCCATTGGCAGGGTGGTCAGCGAATTCTTCAGTACCTGTTCGAACGCGAGGAACTTTAAAATTCCGAGGTTGACCGTGGGGTGGAAGCGCAGCCCTCCCTTGTAAGGGCCAATCGCGCTGCTCATTTCAATCCGGAAGCCACGATTCACCTGCACGTGCCCGTCATCATCAACCCACGGTACACGGAACATCACGACACGTTCGGGCTCGATGAAGCGCTCCAAGATCCGCGCCTTCTGATATTCCGGATGTTTGGCCATCACGGGATTCAATGTCTCGAGTACTTCCTGGACGGCCTGGTGGAACTCAGGCTCTGCAGGATTCTTGGTCCGAACAAGATTGATCACATCACTTATATATTCCGCAGGTGCCTTGGTCGCTGGGGGCGCAAGCGTAATGGTGCCCATAGGTTTATCCTCCTCAATTGAATTTAGTTCACTGAAAGGCCAAGAAAGGCGTCGGCGAGATCCGGCGCGCGAGGTTGGTCGGAAAGCTAAACTATTAGACGTTATAAGAAAAACAAATACAGTGCGCTCGGTCACGCGGGCTTGTTTAGACGGGCAGAGGGTTGCCCATGACTTCGTGAGCTCCGTTGCGAACAAGGGGCTCGGGAGATTCGCGGTCAGTGCCCTAAAAATTTTTCCAGTTTCGAAATCTCGCCGTCGGCCAGATCAAAATATTTCTTGGCATTCACGAGATCCGTGGCCTGCAAGGCCGCATTTCCCTTCGCGAGATAGGTTTTCATTCGTTCCTGTGAGGAGGCGATATCTGCTCGCAAACCATATCCGGACGCTTGTTGCTGCTGCCGGAGCGTATCCAGGCTTTGCGCGACGGTAGCGCCACGAATGTTCAGCTTGTCCGCTTCGTCTTCGACTTTGGCGATTTCCTCCGGGGAGGGACCAGCCGGAACCGGAGGCTCGCTTGGGGGGACTGCCATCGAGCCGCCCGTGCCCCCGGGGCTTGCATTTTTCTTGTTCTGGGAAACATTCACATTTCCGGAAGAAGTATGGATACTCCCGTTCGGAGTTTCAATCGAGACATTTCCGCGCGGATCGACCTTGATGCTTCCTTTGTCGCTTTGCAGGGAAACGCCATTCTGACCTGTCGAAACCGACGCACTCGGGGCGGCTTCTGGAATTGCGGGCGCAGGTGTGACAGGCGCCGGCGCCGCAGGCGCGTTATTCGAATCCGCGGTCGACGGAAACGCAGACTTATTTGGATCCGCATGCGTGAACATTCTGCGCGGAATGTAGATTCCCGCGGCGATGATTGCACCAATGCCCACGAGGGCGCCGATCGCAATCCATAGCCCTCTCGCTGCGGAAGGTCGGCTTGCGGTTGAAGGGGGTGGAACGCTCGCTGAAGCCGCCGGCGGCGTGAGCGGGACTGTGGCCACCTGTTTGGCCGTAGGCGTCGGAGTGAGCGGCTTTGGCGTTTTTGTGGGTGGATTGGCGGAAAGCGCGCGCATAGCGCCAGTTTCCACGAGGGTTTCGTCCGAGGACGATGCTCGAGGTGTCGGCGTAAGAGTCGTTCCGGAAGGGGAAAACGCCTCAACGGGAACGCTCTTGAGCGCCTGGCGAAAGGCTTCCGCGGATTGAAACCGTTGTGCGGGGTCTTTCGCCATCGCGATCATGATGATTTCGTTCAACGAAGCGGGCAAATCGGTTCGCCATTTAATCGGGGGCTCGGCCGCTTCATTCAAATGTGCGGTCATCAGTGAATATTGGGAATCGCCTTTGAAGGGCAGTTTTCCTGTGAGCAACTCGTATAAGGACACGCCGAAAGAATAAATATCAGATCGCGCGTCAGCACTTTCTCCCCGGACCTGTTCGGGCGGCATGTAATTTAGGGAGCCAAGTGTCGTGCCCGTCGTAGTCAGCGATCCATCGCTGGCCGAACGCGCAATGCCGAAGTCCATCAGCTTGACGACACCTTGTGATGTGAGCATCATGTTTGCCGGTTTGATGTCACGGTGAATGATGTTCTGTTTGTGTGCGTAGCTGAGTGCAGACAAAACCTGGTCCGAATAATTGACCGCCTCTGCCGTCGAGATCGGTGCCCGGGACATCCGGTTGGCCAGTGTCTCCCCTTCGACGAATTCCATGATCATCACCAACTGATTGTTGTAGGTCAGCGCTGTCCGAAGCGAAGCGATGTTCGGGTGATTCAATGAAGCGAGGAGCCGGATTTCGCGCAGGAAGCGATCTGCCAGACCTTGCTGTGAGGTGAGGTCGGGCAACAAAATCTTCATGGCCTCGAAGCGGTCAGAAATGACATTGCGGACCTTGTACACCTTGCCCATCCCCCCAAGGCCCAGAATGGAAAGGATTTCGTAGTCGCCAATATGCTGGCCGATGGTGAATTCCGTTGTCATGCGTCCTCCCGGTTATGGAGCAATTCGGACGGGCAGGGTCGTCCGTGCCACTTTGAACAAACGAACTCGCACCAACGATCGGCGCAAGCTAGAAACAAATGGGTTCCACACCTTACGGATTCTTTGCCGTGTCGCCTACTTTAGGGGCGCCTGAGCCGCTGAAGGACGCCGTTGAAGAATCGCCATCGGCTTCGGTAACCGTGGCATCGCCAATTTTGTCCTCGACGGACTTGATGACCTTACCCGTGGACGGATCTTTGATGGTGCGGACCTGGCGGCTAATCACGAGTTTGTCGCCCACGTGTACGCCCGACTTCGTCCCGACGTTCAGGATCAAGGTATTCCCCGAAACGTCAGCGACCAATCCGCTGACCTCCATCTTCACGGTCTGCACCTTATCGACACCGGCATCGAGCTGGGTTGCGGTATCATCGACGGCCTTGTGCGTAGCTTCGCCGAGAATCGTCGCTCCAAAGTTGCTGCTCCCCATATCGAGACCGCCACCTCCTCCTGACCAACCGCTTCCGCCGCCACCCAGCAAAGAGGTACTGCCCCGTTCAGACTCGCCCGTTCCCGTCACTGCGACCATGATTTCGGCAGTGCTCGTGTTTATCATGCGGGCCGTGATCCCCACGACTGCCTTCGATTTGCTGGTGCCAATACCACCGATCCCGTACTTGCCAAGCCCGTACCCGCCTCCACCGACCTTGGTGTGTTGGTCGTCGCGGCCAAACTGGGTGATCGAGCCGATAATAATCGCGTCCACCCCGAGCACCTTGCCGATTTTTGCGGCCGTCGTTGCGTCGGCGCGGTCGCTGTTCGAGAAATTCTGTTCGGCCAGAATCTTGTCGAGCGCAGCCCGTTCGATGACGCGGTACTTGCCGTCTTGGACCAGTTTTTGGACGAGCATGTCCGAAACACCCTTCCCAACGTCCTGATCGGAACCAAAAATCTGCGCGACCGTCGTTTTTACCGTGCCGTAATCGAAGTTCATCACCGCAACGCGCTTGGTAGGCGCCGCGGAAGCGGCAGGCGCTGTGGCAGGTGCAGCGGTTTGCGCTTCAAGGACTACTGCACAAAATGATGCAACGATAAGAACACAGAAAATCCGACCGAGCCGGTTGTACATAGGACACTCCTTACGGGCAAGTCAATCCCTGCAGCACGAATGCACTTCGAAAACTGCGGCTTATCTTAATGAACCGACGCGCCTTCGGCAATCAGAATTCCTATCGGCCCCGGAACCAATGAATCCTACTTTGCCTTCCGCATGAAGCGATGAGGAGGAAAATTGCGGGCGATCCAGGTTTACTTGGGGAATCCAAGCTCGGTGATCGAGATTGCGGAGCCGCCGCCAATCCCGCGTTGGCTGTCCTTGGGTGATGACGCTCGAGTGGAAGGCGCTCACCGGTCAAGATTAAAGACGTGTGCCTGCTTGACAGTTTCGTTGACAAAACCTTGACTAACTCCTAAACTTAAACTTTGTCTTTTAGGGAAAGGTGTGGCTGATTGCAATGAGGACGTACGTAGCAAAGGGTGAAGAAGCAGAAGCGCTGAAAGTCGGCGCAAATTGGTTTGTGGTGGACGCGACCAACCAGGTGTTGGGCCGCTTGGCGACCAAAGTCGCCCGCATGTTGATCGGCAAGGACAAGGCCTCATTTACTCCTTATCTGGATTCCGGCGATCACGTTGTGGTCATCAACGCCGACAAAATCAGGCTGACCGGCAACAAGGTGGAACAGAAGGTGTATTACTCGCATAGCGGTTACCCCGGTGGACTGAAAGAAGTGCCGGCGAAGCGCGTTCGCGAGACGAAACCGGACTGGATGATCCGCGAAGCGGTGCTTGGCATGCTCCCGAAGAACAAGCTCCGCGCACGTCGTGCCAAGAAGTTGCGCGTTTATCGCGATGCAGCGGGTTTGGCGCGTCACGCTGGCCAGAAGCCGCAAACCGTCACGCTGTAAAGTTTATCGGAGCACTCCAAAGATCCGGGGTGCCTCCTGGCTGTCACCACGTAGGTGTAGTTCCTTTCTGGGCAGTGCCTTGCAGGGAGCCATCCGATCGTGAAGTTTATGAGAGAGCGCGGATTACTCTCTCTAGCAGGCATTTGAGGAGGAGCATTGAGTACTGTCGAAACGCCCGCAACGGGCAAAGCAACTTGGTTTTACGGGACCGGCCGCCGCAAAGAATCTGTCGCACGGGTGTTTCTAAAGGCAGGCACGGGGCAGTTTACCGTCAATGGCCGCACCGTGAAATCTTATTTTCCGAATCATGCCTGGGAGCACGATGCCATCGAACCGCTGAAATTCACGAGTCTCACCGATCAAGTGGACGTCGTGGTTACCGCCAAGGGCGGCGGCGTTGGTGGCCAGTCTGGAGCCGTGCGCATGGGCCTTTCGCGCGCGATCATCAAGTTCAATCCAGAACTGCAGCCACCACTCCGCAAGAATGGATTCTTGACGCGCGATTCCCGTATGAAGGAACGCAAGAAGTACGGTCAAAAGGGCGCGCGCAAGCGTTTCCAGTTCACCAAGCGGTAAAGAACTGGGCGTCATTCGATTTATCGAGACCTCGCCTTTTGGCGAGGCCTCGGTGCAGGCTCTGGAATTTCAGCTTACCCTGACGTTCCAAGATCACGGCCGGCAAGCCGCCGGCAAGAGGCTGCTGCGAGAACTCCCGATAAGGACCGCACCGGGCATTTGCTCCGGTCAGTCCGGAAAAAAAGGCGTTCCGAAAAGCAGCTATCTACTTAGGAGGAATAGTGGCAGTAGAAATCACCATGAAAGAACTGCTGGAGGCCGGCGTTCATTTCGGTCACCAGACGCGTCGTTGGAATCCCAAGATGAAGGAGTATATCTTTGGAGAACGCAACGGAATTCACATCATTGATTTGCAGAAAACGCTGAAGATGTTCCGCGAAGCAAGCCGCTTCGTCAGTGAAATCTCGTCACACGGAAGAACCGTTTTGTTCGTTGGCACCAAGCGTCAAGCACAGGATGCCATCGCTGAAGAAGCCAAGCGCTGCGGCGCCTTCTTCGTCAATCATCGCTGGTTGGGCGGTACCCTGACCAACTGGTCCACACTGCAGAAATCCATCAAGCGTCTGAAGCTGTTGCAGGCGATGACTGAAGATGGACGTATGGAGCAGCTCTCGAAAAAAGAGCGCGCTCGCCTGGACCGCGAAATGAAACACCTGAATCAGAATCTGGAAGGCATTGCAAACATGACGCAACTGCCGGACGCGCTGTTTGTGGTCGATTCGAACGCCGAAGAAATCGGTGTCAAAGAAGCGCGCCGCATGGGCATTCCTGTGGTGAGTGTGGTCGACACCAATTGTGACCCCGACATGGTTGACTGGATTATCCCGGGCAACGATGACGCTCTGCGCGCCATCCGTCTGTTTACCACCAAAATTGCAGACTCCGTTGCGGAAGGCCGCACGGCGTATGAGCAATCCCAGGTCGCCCATCAAAAGGCGGTTGCAGACCAGGCTCAGGACGGTGTGGAGTACGTCGACACCAGCGCTTACGAGCAGTATGAGAAGCAGGAAGGCGATTTCGTCGAATCCACTGACGTGGTCGTGGAACCTGCCGCTGAACCTGTGGACGCTCCGGAACCGGCAACAACTGAAGTTCCTCACGAAGCGGAAGCCGCCAAGTAATTGCGACGGTTCTAAATTCAAGTGGCCCGGCGCTGAGTGCACTCCCGACGCCGGGCCATTTTTCTGAGATCAAATCTGAAGTTCGGGCCGCACAAAAAAAGAGAGAAAAGGATGAGCACTTCTAAGCCAGTTATGGAAATTCCAGCCAAGCTTGTAAAAGAACTGAGAGAGAAGACCAACGCAGGATTCAGCGACTGCCGGGCCGCGCTTGTAGAAGCCAACGGCGATATCGAGAAAGCCATCGACGTTTTGCGCAAGAAGGGTCAGGCTTCCGCTGCGAAGAAAGCGACTCGCGAAGCCACCGAGGGTCTGATCGGCCATTACATTCACGCCGGCGGGAAAATCGGTGTGATCGTCGAAATCAATTGTGAAAGCGATTTCGTTGCGCGCACCGACGCCTTCAAACAGCTCTGCCACGACGTGGCCATGCACATTGCTGCAGTTGATCCACGCTACGTTCGACGCGAAGACGTGACCCCGGAAATGCTCGAACGCGAGCGCGAAATCTACAGCGCCCAGGCTCGCGCCACCGGCAAACCGGAGCAGGTCATCCAGAAAATCGTGAGCGGCAAGATGGAAAAGTTCTATGAAGAGAGCTGCCTGTACGAACAGCACTTCATCAAGGACGAAACACAGACCATCGGCGAAATGATCACACAAGCGATTGCCAAGCTCGGAGAGAACATGGCCATTCGTCGCTTCTCGCGCTTCAAGGTTGGCGAAGTCAGTGGCGGTACGGCTGCTGAACCCGCCACGCCCGAAACAAAAGCGTAACCGTAACCGTACGCCGGTCGGATCCGAAGACGCCCCCTTAATCCGGGGCGTCTTTTTTTGTGCCGCTGCGCCCAGGGCGCTTTTCTGCCGACGGTATCTGCACGCACCCCGAGCCGCAATTTTCGTCCGAACCCGAATCTTTTCTTCCGCACACACCTGCCCCACCAATTTTGTTACAATTCCACTGTTTTGTTTTACCTATCGGAGACACATGGCAAGTTTACTTAAAGCGGCTCGGAAAACTTCAAAGAAGCGTCCCGCCTACCACCGCATCCTTCTGAAGCTCTCGGGCGAATCCATGCAGGGACCGCAGGGTTTTGGCATCGACGGCCAAACGATTTACACCATTGCCAAGGAATTGCGCGAAGTAAACAAACTCGGGGTGCAGATCGCTATCATGGTTGGCGGCGGCAATATTTTTCGCGGGGCCCGGCAAAAAGGCTTTGAAATTGATCGCGCTACCGGTGATTACATGGGCATGCTGGCGACCGTCCTGAACGCGCTGGCATTGCAGGATGCGCTCGAGAAAGTTGGCGTGCACACGCGGGTGCAAAGCGCCATCGAGATGCACCAGGTATGCGAGCCGTTTATTCGCCGCAAGGCAACGCGTCACCTCGAAAAAGGTCGCGTCGTAATTTTCGCAGCCGGTACCGGTAACCCGTATTTCTCTACTGACACCGCGGCGGCCCTTCGCGCTATGGAAATCAAGGCCGACGTCATCTTGAAGGCCACGCGCGTCGACGGAATTTACGATGCTGATCCTGAACAGGTCAGTAACGCAAAATTCTTCGCGGATATTACATACCGGGAGGTCCTTCATCAGAATCTGAAGGTGATGGATTCCACTGCGATTTCCCTTTGCATGGACAACGGCATGCCCATCGTTATATTCAATATGAATAAACCGGGGAACATTCGCCGCGCGGTTCTGGGGGAACGCGTCGGTTCAACCGTTTCGCCGGCGTGAGCGAAGTGATTCGTTCCGTTTTAAGTGACCGGTACAGAACCAAGGGGCGCGCACCGGCTGACTTCCGTTTAAATTTCGGAAGCGAAAGCGTTATGATCTGGCGGAGAGGCTCAAGTTGCCCCGACGCCTTCTTGATTTGTCGGGCACTTAATACTGACATCTGAGAACTCAATTTTTCGAGGACAGGCACATGACCACGATTGTGACAACGAAAGACGCGGCTGCTGCAGCAAAGACGCGCATGGAAAAGGCAGTGGATGATTTTCGCAAGGAACTGGCCACGGTTCGCACGGGCCGGGCCAACGCCGGGATTTTGGAGCAAGTGCGCGTGGACTACCACGGCACACCGATGCCCGTGAATCAGCTTGGCAACATTACCGTTCCTGACGCAACCATGCTGGTGATTACCCCCTGGGATCCGACTGTCGCGGCGCTGATTGATAAGGCCATTCGCACTTCGGACCTAGGGCTCAATCCAAGCACCGACGGCAAGGTGGTTCGCGTGCCGATGCCGGCACCCACGGAAGAGCGTCGCAAGGAACTCGTAAAACAGATGCACAAAATGCTCGAGAATCACCGAACAGCCGTTCGGAATATCCGTCGCGACATCAAGGAAGCGATCGACAAACTGGAAAAAGACAAGAAGATCAGTCAAGACGAGCAAAAGAGAGCACTCGAGGATCTCGAGAAGATCTCTCATTCTGAAACGAAAAAGATCGAAGACCTCGCGGCCACCAAGGAAAAGGAAGTCATGGAGTTCCGCTAGGAAGCGTACGAAAGCCCCGGTTCCGTGTTTCTTTCGGACCGGAACGCTTCCCACGCTCAGGGCAGGGCGGCGCTTTTCACTCCCGCGCCGCGATCGAGCACGAAATACTGCGATTGATCATTCTGGACTGCCTGTTCAAACGCGTTGTAGTCCACCGCACGATCAGATGCCACATCTCGTAGCAAGAACTTGATATGCCGCGAGGCCGTCAGGGTCTCCCCATTCAGAGCATATGCCGACCGATAGGTAGCGTAATCGCGCTCAACCGTTGTACCTGCAGGTGTTTGGACGATTGTTCCCGGCGGCAGCTGAAGCGTCATCTGCGTATCCACGTCGAGCGGTGTTCCCAGTTCGATATTTCCTGCCGCGGTTTTCGCACTCGTATCCGGCAATCCAATCTGGGGCAGCAAGGCAGGTATCCGTACCGGTTTCTTCGCCCAATCCACAAATTTCTCCTGCGTCAATTCATACTCAACGGTGAACGGATCCCTCGTCGCAAGCGGGTCGGACGCATCCACATTCGTAACGACCCCTCGGAAACCATCGGACAGCGCCAGCAGCCCTGCCACGTCTTTCCACTTCTCCCTCGCAGTTTTGTGAAATGCCACTCTCAGCAATAGCTCGTTGTCTCCGCGCAGGGTGTATTTCACTTTGGCCGAGAGCCTTCCATCTTCAGCGATTGCCGATTTCACGCCGACTCTTTGAAATGCATGGAACGGCAGACGTTTTGGAACCTCGACCCACTCGTGCCCCGGGGAATTCCGATGGGGAGGGTTGCTGTCGAGGTACAGTGCGCACTTTCTGCTCGCTTGAGAGATCATCCCGAAAGGGGCCACTTCGAGGTTCGGATCGAGCCAGAAGTTCTGCTGCGAAATATGCGCAACGACTAGGAGCTGCTTGAAATCAGAAGGGTTGGCGGGGGCGTTCCTGTCACAATATCCGGTGAGCGCTGCATTTGCTCGCAACTGCACGGCAGCGGCCAGAGCTGCAAACAGGACGAACTTGTCTTGTGCATTTCCGTATCCCGAATTCAGGATGTCTTCGGCGCGGCGTGCTTTGAAACCCGTTGCACCGAGGGGCAGATCTACGCTGGCAATCCGTGTCGAAACAAAGTCGTAGATTGCTTTCAATTGATCGCGGGGAGCGGTCAAATCGCGGGTCAAATTGGCTGCTTTCGCCTGGATTTCGGGCGAGGCTCCTGGTTCCCCCGCTCCCTGTCCGGACTTCTCATCGGCTGACTTTGCTCCGGGGCGCATCGTCTCTGCCAACCGGATCGATAGGGTATCCCAGCTTATCGTGCTGAACGAAATATCGGGTTTGTCCCCAGGAGTCGGGTTCGGCGCTGGCGTTGCGGCTGGTGAATAGCTCCGTGACCAGCGATACAGCACACGACCGTCCTTCTCAGATACCGACGGGTTTCCACGCTCAAGAGCTTTTGCGCCACGGGACCGGACTTCGAAGGTTCGTCCGGCTGGTAGGTCGACTTCGTATTGTTCTTGAAGTACCTCTCCGGATGCGTCGAACGTATGTTCCAGCCAGAAATCCGGAGCCAAGGGTGGTTTCGTCGTTGTCGTGATCACGCGATATTCGATCGTATCGCCTTCCTGCAATCCCAAGATCCGAACCGATTTTACGCGAACCTCCTGATAGGCAGCGTACGGTTCAACTGCTGGATTTGGCGCATCGGTGATCGCGCTCGGCAAAACATCGGATGTGCCACCATTTGCATGGGTAATCCGGACCAGGGGGATTTCGATTTGCTGGAAGGAACGATTGTAGTCAAACGTGAGCCGAGCAAATTCTCGTACACCCATGGCATCGTTCAGCTTAACGATCGTGTGTACCTCTTTGTTTGAATCTCCGTTCACTTCGTAGCAAATTTTGGTCTGAAGGAGTTGAATCTGAAAAGGGAAGGTTGTCTTTTCCGAACCCCTATCCGGTTTTGCGGATTTTTCTGGGGCTTTCGCACTCGGACTAGACCCATCGATCGGCGCCTGTGCCTCCGCGGAAGAAGCAACGACCAATAACAACAATCCGGCCGCAGCGCCGCGGAGAATTTTGAAAAAGGAAGCCACGCTGAAAGTTTAGGAGTACTCCCGATCGGGGTAAAGCCGATGCTTCCTGCCGGTTGCTCAACCCGCAATGTGAAGTCGCCTGAAACGATGTTGCTCTTCCTGCGTCTAAGAGCGTGCTACTGTGAAACGCTGGGCTTTCCACTGGAGACGAGGAGACATGTGCCGATGAGGACTTATACAAGGGGGCTGACGCTGTTCTTGGTACTGTTGTCGGTCGGGGTACTTGTGTCGGCTGAAGATGTACCGAGCAAACCTATGGGGCCCTACAACGACGGTACCAAGGCTGGCCTGGTCAAAATCGCCGGTGAAGGCGAGATGGACTCTCATGCTTTTCAATATCTGACCGAGCTCAGTGATGAAATCGGAGGACGGGTCACGGGCAGCCCTGAAGCGCAGAAGGCCGTCGACTGGGGCGTCGCCAAGATGAACGCGATTGGCCTTAAAAGTGTCCGTGCGGAAAAATGGACACTGTGGCGTGGCTGGACCCGCGGTGTTGCCCACGCCGAACTCATCAGCCCGCTGCATCGCACGCTTTCAATTGATGCCATGGGCTGGACAGGTTCAACGCCCACCGGAGGAGCCGACGCAGAAGTCGTCACTGCCAATCTTTTTGATCTCGATGCCGAGATGAAAGACCTTGCGCGTTTCCGTGGGAAGATTGTCATGATGAAGCCCGAAGGGCAGCCAAAAAAGCATGTGATGCTGATTTTTGCGCAATTCGGCGATTTCCTGAACGCCCTGCAGAAGGCCGGTGCCATTGCGGTGATTGGCGGGCAGGGAGGCTTTCCTGCTGAAGGCATGCACCTGACCCACACGGGCATTCTAGGCTTTGCAGCGGATTTCCCGATCGCTGTCGTCGACATGGCCCGCGAAGATCAGGAGCAAATCGAACGCCTCCTTGCTGCAGGAAAAACAGTTCGGCTGCACATCAATGTTCAAAACACCTTTACAAACGGTTCTGTTGAAAGCGCCAACGTTGTCGGCGAAATTGTTGGCCGCGAACATCCGGAAGAGATTGTTGTCGTCGGCGCACATCTTGATTCCTGGGATCTCAGCGAAGGCACAACGGACAACGGTACCGGCACGACCAGTGTTTTAGGTGCTGCGGAGGCCATTGTTCGAAGTGGTGTGGTTCCTCGCCGGACCATCCGGTTCGTGCTGTTTACCGGCGAAGAACAGGGACTGCTGGGCTCGATTGCCTACGTGAAGCAGCATCAATCGGAAATAAAAAATCATATCGCCGTCGTGGTTCTCGATAACGGCCAGGGTCCCATCAAGGAATTTCAACTGGGAGGTCGCAACGATCTGGTTGCGGCGTTTCAGCCCTTCGCGGATTCGCTTCAGGATGTACGCGAAATCAAGGTATCGGATAAAACCGAATTTGGCACGGACACCGGCCCGTTCACTCTGGCTGGATTGCCTGGAATTAACCTCGACCAGGATTCTCCCGAGTATAAATTCACGCATCACTCGGCAGCCGATGCGCTGGAAGCCGTAAAGCCCGACGTTTTGTCTCAGAATGCGACAATTATGGCCCTAACAGCTTACTGGCTGGCCGATCGCCCCGACCGTTTCGCCTATCCTTGGCCCGCCGACCGCACTGCCAAAATGCTGCGCGACAAGGGCGACTACGACATGCTTAAAGCATTCAATCTGTGGACCTTCGGAGATCTTGGCGCCGAACCGCCAAGATAGTGTACAATTGCTCGGGTAGGGAGTCGCGGGACCTGGAAGAGAAATGAGCAGATCGGAGTGGGGCTCGAATCGCACGAGCACCATGCGTGCCATTTCTGAGTTTTCCACATAATTTTCCTCAGCCCTGCCTGGAAAGTTGTTTGACAGAGTGCCCTGCCTTCTCTATACTTTATGTTTTGTCAGGGGTATTTTCCCCTTGTTGTAAGGCCATCCCTGCATCTGGGGTGGGTAGTTGGAAGGGAATTCTTCGGTCCCGGAACAAGTTCGACGGAATGGGACAGAAGAGCGGCCGGAATGGGACGCCAGTCCCGAAAAGCCGAGTAAGCCTCTCCGAATAGGAACCAGGAGTTAAGTTCTGCTCTCTTGGCATGCCCGCGGAGTTTCTTGCTGGTCATTCTCCGGATTCGCAGTGCACCTTTCATCTGATTGTGTGCTCTCGCGCATTTTTCTGCGCGCGCGTCGAGAGCCTTCGCAATGCGTTTGCGCGCCAAGCACGACGAGTCGCGAATCGAGCGTTATCGCGATCCGCCGAAGGAAAAAGAGGATTACTGTGCCGACGTTTTCACAGCTTGTACGAATGGGTAGAGAAGGAATTATCTCGAAGACCAAGTCGCCTGCGTTGATGGGCTGCCCGGAAAAAAGAGGCGTTTGCATTCGCGTTTACACGCAGACGCCGAAGAAGCCCAATTCCGCGTTGCGTAAAGTCGCTCGCGTTCGTTTGACCAACGCGGTTGAGGTAACCACGTATATTCCCGGCATCGGCCACAACTTGCAGGAGCACTCGATCGTGCTCGTGCGCGGCGGCCGTGTGAAGGATCTGCCGGGTGTTCGTTACCACATCGTTCGCGGCACGCTTGACGCGGCCGGAGTTGAGAACCGTAAGCAAGGCCGTTCGAAGTACGGCGCCAAGCGTCCGAAGGCCGGCGCAGGAGCCAAGTAAGCGTTATTCCGATTTTTGAAATTGAAGGAGCGGTGGAGAATGTCTCGTAAAGGAATAGTGAATCGTCGAGTCCAAGCGACCGACCCCGTTTACGCCAGCGATATCGTTGAGAAGTTTATCTGCTCGATGATGTGGGAAGGCAAGAAGAGCACGGCGCAGCGCGTATTTTACGGCGCGATGGACCAGGTTGCCAAGAAGACGAACGATGATGCCTTGAAGGTTTTCAAGAAGGCACTCGAGAACGTGAAGCCTTTGCTTGAAGTCAAAACCCGCCGCGTCGGTGGTGCGAACTACCAGGTTCCGGTTGAAGTCAGTCCGTTCCGGCGCCAATCCCTGGCCATTCGCTGGCTCTTGCAGTATTCGCGCGAACGCGCTGGCAAGACCATGATCGACAAACTCGCGGATGAAGTAATCGACGCCGCCAACTCGCGTGGTGGCGCGATCAAGAAGAAGGAAGACGTTCACCGCATGGCCGAAGCCAACAAGGCTTTCGCTCACTACCGCTGGTAACTGAACGCGCCGCGGTGCGTCCAGATCGACGCACTCTGTAAAACGCAGTGGAAGATTCGAAGTACCAAAGAACGGTTGTAGCCAGGGAGAGAAAAGGTTTTCAGGGAATCATGACTCGGTTATTCAAACTCGAAGATACGCGCAACATCGGAATCATGGCGCACATTGACGCGGGCAAGACCACGTCGACAGAGCGCATCCTGTTCTACACAGGCGTGACCTACAAGATCGGTTCTGTCGATGAAGGCACTGCCACAATGGACTGGATGGAGCAGGAGCGTGAGCGCGGGATCACCATTACGAGCGCTGCCACGACCGCCAGCTGGGATCGTTTTGGCAAAAAATATCGCGTCAACATCATTGACACTCCAGGCCACGTCGATTTCACCGTGGAAGTGGAGCGGTCGTTGCGTGTTCTTGACGGTGCAGTCTGCGTTTTCGACTCGGTTGCCGGTGTTCAGCCGCAGTCGGAAACCGTGTGGCGTCAGGCCGACAAGTACCGTGTGCCCAGAATCTGCTTCGTCAACAAGATGGACCGTATGGGAGCGGACTTCGATCACGTCATCCGCACGATCCGCGCGCGATTGGGTGCCCACCCTGTGCCTCTGCAGTTTCCTCTCGGGCGCGAAGATAATTTCATCGGCATCATCGATTTCATCGAGCAGAAAGTCATTGTCTGGCTCGAGGAGACACTCGGTGCAAAGTTTGAGATTTTCGAAGTGGAAAAGCTCTGGGACGCTGCGTTCGTTGCGGGCCGCCCGGATATCCAGGCTGCGCTGAAGGGTTCTGCAATCGACAAGGCTTTCTACGACGAGCATCGCAACAAGACCGTTGAATACATTGCCGAACATGATGACTCGGTGCTCGACAAGTATCTGACGGAAGGCACGCTGTCTGTAGAGGACATGCGCAAGTCTATCCGCAAGTCAACGCTGAATCTGAAGATCGTTCCGGTTCTTGCCGGTTCTGCATTCAAGAATAAGGGCATTCAGCCGCTGCTCGACGCGGTCGTGGATTATCTGCCGTCGCCCATCGATGTTTTGCCGGTTGAAGGCACCAATCCGGAAAATGACGAAACGGTTCTCCGCCGTCCGGCTGACGATCAGCCCTTTTCCGCGCTCGCCTTCAAGATCATGTCCGACCCGTTTGTCGGCCATGTCACCTACATCCGCGTCTATTCCGGCGTTCTCAAATCAGGCAGCTACGTCATGAATTCTGCAAAGGGTTCACGCGAGCGGATCAGCCGCCTGCTGCAGATGCACGCCAACAAGCGTGAGGAAATCCAGGAAATCTACGCGGGTGACATTTGCGCTTGCGTCGGTTTGAAGAACGTCAACACCGGCGACACGCTTTGTGACGAGCAAAACCAGATCATTCTCGAGTCCATCGATTTCCCGACACCGGTTATTTCGGTCGCAATCGAGCCAAAAACCAAGGCTGACCAGGACAAGCTGGGCGTTGCGATGCAGCGGCTTGCGCAGGAAGATCCCACCTTCCGCGTTTCAACCGAGCCTGATACCGGTCAAACACTGATTTCCGGGATGGGCGAATTGCACCTGGAGATTATCGTCGACCGCATGCTTCGCGAGTATAACGTGCAGGCAAACGTCGGCCGTCCCCAGGTTGCGTACCGGGAAACGATTCGCAAGAAGGCCATTGCCGAAGGCAAGTACATCAAGCAAACCGGAGGAAAGGGTCAGTACGGACATTGCAAGATCGAATTGCACCCGCTGCCCAGTTCCGATCACGAGAATATGAAGGAACTTTCCACAGACGATCTGGACGCTCTCGCCAAATCGGTCACGGGCAGTACGCCTGGCAAGTGGAAGTTTGACAAGGAACATCGGTTCCTGTTCATCGACAAGATTGTTGGCGGCTCGATCCCTCGTGAATTTATCGCTCCGATCGAGGCGGGTATCCGCGAGGCGCTGGACAACGGAATCGTCGCCGGCTTCACGATGGTGGACGTAGCCGTGGTTCTGATCGACGGCAGCTACCACGACGTCGACTCGAACGAAATGGCGTTCAAGATTGCAGGCTCGATGGCCTACAAGGAAGCGTGCGCAAGAGCCAAGCCTGTCCTGCTCGAACCCATTATGAAGGTGGAAGTTGTCGTTCCTGAAGAATACATGCCGCAGGTCTTCGGTGACTTGAACGCACGACGTTCGGCGATTCAGGGCACGGAAAATCGCGCAGGCAGCAACGTCATTCGCGTGGAAGTTCCACTCGCGCAGATGTTCGGTTATGCAACGGACTTGCGCAGCCGCACACAGGGACGCGCCACGTTTACCATGCACTTCTCGCACTACGCAGAACTGCCCCAGGCACTCGCGGAAGAAGTCATCAAGAAGCACCGCGGCGAAAAGTAGTTCACGGGTTTTGATGTAGCGTTTTTAGTAAAGGTTTTTGTAAAGAATTCGAACAGGAGCATTCAGGCAATGGCGAAGGAAAAGTTTGAACGGACAAAGCCACACGTCAACATTGGGACAATCGGTCACATTGACCATGGCAAGACGACGTTGACGGCGGCAATCACGAAAGTGCTGTCGAAGCATAATCCAAAGGTCGCATTTCGGGCGTTCGATTCGATTGACAACGCACCGGAAGAGCGGGAGCGCGGGATTACGATTGCGGTTTCACACGTAGAGTATGAAACGCCGAATCGTCATTATGCGCACATGGATTGCCCGGGACACGCAGACTACATCAAGAACATGATCACGGGAGCGGCGCAGATGGATGGCGCGATCCTGGTGGTGGCGGCGACGGATGGACCGATGCCACAGACCCGGGAGCACATTCTGCTTGCGCGTCAGGTGGGAGTGCCGGCGATTGTGGTGTTTCTGAACAAGTGCGACATGGTGGAAGACGCGGAGTTGCTGGAACTGGTGGAACTGGAAGTCCGGGAACTGCTGAAGAGCTATCAATTTCCGGGCGACACGATCGCCGTGGTACGGGGTTCGGCGCTGCAAGCGCTCAATGGCGATGCCAACTGGGAAAAGAAGATCGACGAACTGATGGCGGCCGTGGATGCCAACATTCCACTGCCGGTACGCGACGTGGATAAACCGTTTGCGATGCCGATCGAGGATATTTTCTCGATTTCCGGACGGGGTACGGTGGTGACGGGAAGAGTGGAACGCGGCAAGGTGAAGGTGGGCGAAGAAGTGGAAATCGTAGGGTTTCGGCCGACGCAGAAGAAAGTGGTCACCGGCATAGAAATGTTCAAGAAGTTGCTGGATGAAGGGCTGGCCGGAGACAACGTCGGACTGTTGCTGCGAGGCACAGAAAAGGAAGACGTGGAGCGCGGGCAGGTGATCTGCAAACCGGGCTCGATTACCCCGCATACGAAGTTCAAGGCCGAAGCGTACGTGCTGACGAAGGAAGAAGGAGGACGGCACACGCCGTTTTTCTCGGGCTATCGTCCGCAGTTTTACTTCCGTACCACGGACGTGACCGGAGACATGAAGTTGCCCGCAGGGGTCGAAATGGTGATGCCCGGGGACAACGTCAGCTGTGAAGTGACCCTGATTACCCCGGTTGCACTTGAAAAGGGCTTGCGGTTTGCGATCCGTGAAGGCGGTCACACAGTCGGCGCCGGCGCGGTCACGGAGATCATCGAGTAACCCTATGAGACAAGGTGACAAAATTCGCATTCGTTTAAAGGCTTACGATCACAGAATTCTCGACCAGTCCACGCGGGAGATTGTAGAAACCGCGAAACGGACAGGCGCAGATGTTGCCGGCCCGATTCCTTTGCCCACAACGATTAACCGTTGGACGGTACTGCGGTCGCCGCACGTGGACAAGAAGTCGCGCGAGCAGTTCGAGATGCGCACCCACAAGCGGCTGATCGACATTCTGGAACCGACACCGGACACGGTTGACGCGCTGATGAAGCTCGATCTTCCGCCCGGAGTCGACGTCGAGATCAAGGCGTTCGGCCACGCCGGCAAGTAGTGTTTGATGTTCGGGCGGTTTTGATACCGCCATCTAATGAGAAGAACGCAGCCAATACCAGATGGCATGCTGCGAGAGAGAGAACGGGAAAATGGCAGTCGAAGGAATAATCGGAATCAAGCTCGGAATGACGCAGGTATTTGCGACCGACGGCAATCTTGTTGGCTGCACGGTCCTGCAAGCGGGACCTTGCGTTGTTGTTCAGCGCCGCACCAAGGAAAAAGACGGATACGATGCCGCACAGTTGGGCCTCGTGGAATTCGTCAAGCCGCAGCGTGTAAACAAGGCCATGACAGGCCACTTCAAGAAGGCCAACGTGGCCCCGATGAAGGTCCTCCAGGAAGTCCGCATTGCGGAATCGAAGGATGAGACAAAAGTTGGCGATCGCGTTCTGGTCGAAAGTTTTGCGGCAGGCGAACTGGTCGACATTACGGGCGTCAGCAAGGGTCGCGGTTTCGCCGGTGGTGTGAAGCGCTGGCACTATGCAGGCGGCGACGCGACACACGGTTCGATGTTCCATCGGGCTCCGGGCGGTATCGGTGGCAGCTCCTTCCCGTCGCGCGTGTGGAAGAACCAGCATTTCCCGGGTCACATGGGGAATGCGCAAGTGACTGCCAAGAACCTCAAGGTGATCAAGGTCGACAGCGACGAAAATCTCCTGCTGGTTCGCGGTTCGGTTCCGGGACCCGCAGGTCAGTACATTTTCATTCGGAAAGCCAGGAACGTGAAGGCGCCGAAAGCACGGAAGTAAGTAAGTCGGTCAGATCTTCGTAAAGTTTCAGGAACGAGAGAAGGAAACGAAATTATGCCGGTCGTGGATGTAATCAATCTGGATGGCAAGAAGGTCGGCCAGGTAGAACTGGCGGACACGGTTTTTGGCGCAGAGATTAACGAACACCTGCTGCATGAAGCTTCGCGTTGGTACCTCAACTCGAAGCGTAGCGGGACTGCGAAAACCAAGGACAAGAGCGAAGTGAGCGGCGCAGGCCGCAAGCTCTGGAAACAGAAAGGTACCGGCCGCGCTCGTATCGGTTCCATCCGGTCGCCGCTCTGGCGCCATGGAGGCACGGTACACGGCCCCAAGCCGCGATCCTACGAGTACGCATTGCCGAAGAAGATGCAGCTTGGCGCTCTGCGCTCGGCTCTCTCGGCAAAGCTTAGAGAACAGAAGCTGGTCGTGATCGAAGCCTGGGCACTCGATACCCACAAGACCAAGGCTCTGCGGATTGCGCTCGGCAAGCTAGACGCTCCGAAGACCGTTTTGCTCGTTGCTGGCGCGGAGAACCGCAATCTCGAGTTGGCCAGCCGAAATATGGTCGGCGTGAAGATTTCCGCCACAAATACTTTGCAGGCTTACGACGTGCTGCGTCACGATCGTTTGCTGCTTTCAAAAGATGCAGTGGCCCGTCTGGTGCGCACCCTCGATCCGGATCATGAATCGGTGGCTGCTCCTCATGTCGAGTCCATTGCACCCGCCGCAGCCCCGGCAGCGCCCGCGAAAGAAGCGGCGCCCAAGGCCAAGGCAGGGAAAGCGATCAAAAAACCGGCCGCTGCAAAGAAGCCGGCAACCAAAAAGGGGAAGGAATAACCGATGGCAGCCCCTCACTATCAGATTATTCGCCGTCCGATCATTACGGAAAAAGGATTGGGCGTGAAGGAAACACAGCACACCGTGGTTTTTGAAGTTGCCGCGGGAGCGACAAAGACCGAGATCAAGGAAGCCGTGCAGCAGATCTTCAAAGTAAAGGTCTCTGACGTCCGGACCGCCAACTTCTTCGGCAAGATGCGTCGCCGGGGCCAGAATGAAGGCTATCGTCGCGATTGGAAGAAAGCATACGTCAAACTCGCCGAAGGCGAGAAGATGATCGAGTATTCAGAGAATTTGTAAAAGATTTTTTCGGTGAAGCTGGAGCCGCCAAGTGGGCGGATAGATTTAAAAGGTAGAGGCAAGAGATGGCACTGAAGAGTTTTAATCCATATACGGCGTCAAGGCGCTTTATGACCGTGCTCGACAAGAGCGAGATCACCAAGCAAACGCCTGAAAAAAATCTACTCGAGCCGAAAAAGCGCACCGGCGGCCGCAACAACCACGGGGAAATCGTGGTATGGCACCGCGGCGGAGGCCACAAGAAGCAGTACCGTGTGGTCGACTTCCGTCGCGATAAGGAAGGCATTCCCGCTACGGTTGCCGCGATCGAGTACGACCCGAATCGCAGCGCCAACATCGCTCTCCTGCACTACGCGGATGGTGACAAGCGCTACATCCTTCATCCAGTGGGTCTGGAGGTCGGCGCTACGGTTTCAACCGGGGAGGCGGCCGATATTCTTCCGGGCAACGCCCTGAAGATCCGCAACATTCCTCCTGGGACGATGTTGCACAACCTCGAGCTTTATCCCGGACGCGGCGGCCAGGCAGTTCGCACCGCTGGCGCCTCGGCCCAGCTGCTCAGCAAAGAGGGTGATCTTGCACTGATCAAGATGCCTTCCGGCGAAGTTCGCAAGTTCTCGATCGAGTGCCGGGCTACGGTTGGCCAAGTTGGCAACCTGGACCACGAGAATCAGACCTATGGAAAGGCCGGGCGCACGCGCTGGATGGGCAAGAAGCCGACCGTTCGCGGTGTGGCCATGAATCCGGTTGATCACCCGCACGGAGGAGGCGAAGGCCGCGTGAAGGGAAATCATCCGGTCACGCCATGGGCATTCCCGACTCTCGGAAAAAAGACACGGAGCAACAAGCGTACGGATCGAATGATCTCGCAGCGCCGTAAGTAAACAATTTTCCGTTGCGTGATTTTTCCTTGCGGAAGGGTCGCGCAGCTAGCACGAAGTTGGAACCAGACGCGGCGCAATCGGAAGCGAAAGCGCCGAGGGTAATCAAGGAAGGCAATCGCAGTTCCCGGCTGGCGAAATGAGAACTGGTTGGGGAGAGCGGAACGATGCGAGCGACAAGGACAACACGCGGTGCAACACGAAGGACGCGTTCAGTGAAGCGGTCGAGCAAGAGAGTTGTAAAGCGAGCGGTGAAAATTGCGGCAGCAAAACCTGTCGTAAAGCCGGCGGCCAAGTTGGCCGTACCTCTAGAACCGGTGCTGTACAAGCTTTGCAAGCCGGGCTGGTCGGTTATCGTGGATCGCACGCCCAATGCACTGGGCACGCGTTTTGTTTGCCCGTTCTGTCCAAAGTCGCACCGAGTACCCGGTCCGGTGCGGGGATTTAAGAAGATGCGGCACGCCCAATGGGGCCGTTTGCGCCGCGTGGAGGAATAAGCAAGCGATGGCACGTTCAACGAAAAAAGGGCCTTTTGTCGATGGCCACCTGCGTGAAAAGGTTGAAGGACTGAATACGCGCAGCGAAAAGAAAGTGATCAAGACGTGGTCGCGGCGTTCGACGATCGTTCCCGAGATGATCGGGCACACGATTGCCGTGCACAACGGAAAGAAATTTATCCCGGTATATGTGACCGAGCAAATGATCGGACACAAACTGGGCGAGTTCGCACCAACCCGTTCCTTCAAGGGCCACTCCGTTAAGGTGGCACTCGAGAAGGCGGCAGGCGCGGCTCCTGCAGGAGGCGGCGCAGCACCAGCAGCAGCAGCGCCGAAGGCATAAAACATGGCTGACGTAACGACAAATCCTGGTTCGATTGAAGCTCACGCCATCGCGCGTCATGTGCGGATGTCTCCGCAAAAAGCGCGTCTGGTGATCGACCTGATCCGCGGGCAGAAGGCGCAAGATGCATTGCACTCGCTCCGCTTTACCCCCAAGCGTGCTGCCAAGCACGTGGAGAAGGTACTGCGCAGTGCGATCGCCAATGCGGAGCGCAAGGCAGAAGATGCTGGCGCACCGCTTGATGTGGATCAGTTGTTTGTTTCAAAGTGTTTCGTCAATGAAGGCGCTCGCTGGAAGCGGTTGCGTCCGGCGCCGATGGGCCGTGCATTCCGATACCAGAAGCGTACCGCGCATATCTGGGTTGGAGTTGCCGAGCATCATGTCGCTGCAGCTGAACGCGTCGCCGCGATTCAGGCTGAAGAAGAAGCCCAAAAGGGTGTTCGCGGAACCGCTCGCAGGGTTCGCAAGGCACTGACCGGCAAGCAGACACCGGGGAAGAAGGGAAAGAAGTAATGGGACAGAAAACTCACCCGTACGGATTTCGCCTGGGCTACAACAAGCCCTGGAAGTCGCGCTGGTACGCTGATCGCGACTACGCCGATTTGCTTCATGAGGATGTAAAGCTGCGCAAGGAACTGAAGAGCCGCCTGAAGAGCGCGGGCATCAGCTCCATCGATATCGAGCGTGCCGCCAACAAACTGGTTGTGCGCATCGCCACGGCGCGTCCGGGAATCATCATCGGCCGCAAGGGCGCGGAGATCGACAAGCTGAAGCAGGAAGTTTCCAAACGCACCAAGCGCGAAGTGCACATCGACATCGTCGAAGTGCATCGTCCCGAGCTTGACGCGCAGCTCGTCGCGGAATCGATTGCTCTGCAGCTTGAGAAGCGCGTAGCGTTTCGCCGCGCGATGCGCAAGGCCGTCGACTCGGCTCTGCGTTTTGGCTGCAAGGGCATCAAAGTGCGTGTTGCCGGTCGTTTGAATGGAGCGGAAATCGCCCGCAAGGAATGGTACCTGCAAGGCCGCTTGCCGTTGCAAACCCTTCGCGCAGACATCGATTTTGGCACTGCCGAAGCAAACACCACCTACGGCGTCATTGGCGTCAAGTGCTGGATTTACCAGGGCGAAAACGTGCCGAATCGCAAGAAGCAGGAAGAGCCAAAGCCCGCTGCCGTGGTTGCCGCCTGAGGCGCACCGCGAAAAGCCGGTGTAAAGGAATTTAGGGAAGCGAGAACAAAACGATGTTGATGCCGAAGAAAGTAAAGTACCGAAAGCAGCAGCGCGGCCGCCGCAAGGGCAAGGCATGGCGCGGAGGCAGTCTGGCGTTTGGCGAATTTGGCCTGAAGGCGATGGAGAATGCCTGGATCACCGACCGCCAGATTGAAGCCTCTCGTGTCGCCATCACGCGCTTCATCAAGCGTGGCGGAAAATTGTGGATCCGGATTTTCCCGGACAAGCCGTACACCAAGAAGCCCGCGGAAACCCGCATGGGTAAAGGTAAAGGCGCTCCGGAAAAGTGGGTTGCGGTTGTGAAGCCCGGAAGAATCATGTTTGAGATGGCGGGTGTGGACGAAGCCACGGCGCGCGAAGCCATGGGCCTCGCATCGCACAAGCTTCCGATTCCCACGAAGTTTGTCTCCCGCACAGGAGGGCTCTGATGCCTCGGCGTATTGAGAAGATCCGCGAAGAAGGCGGAACAGAACTACGGGCCCGGGAAAAGGATCTCGCCGAGCAGATTTTTCGCCTGCGTTTTCAGTTGAGTACGGGCCAGGCGGAAGCGCTCAAACGCCTTCGCGACGCGAAAAAGGATCTCGCGCGAGTGAAGACTCTGTTGCGCGCGCAGGAATTGACCGCTGGAACAAAACCGGCGAAGGCAGGTAAGGCGTAATGACAACGGAAACACAAACAGCACCAGTCGTAGCCGGATCGAACCGCGGTGATCGCACCGAACTCATCGGCAAAGTGACCAGCGCCAAGATGGAAAAGACCATCGTCGTCGAAGTGCAGCGTTTGGTGCAGCACCCCAAGTATCGCCGCGTTCTTCGCATTTCCAAGAAGTTCTACGCGCACGATGAAAAGCGCGAAGCCAAGCAGGGCGACACGGTGATCATTTCCTCCTCGCGCCCATTATCCCGCCTGAAGCGCTGGCGGCTGAAGCAAGTGCTGACGCATAAAGCGTCGAAGAAGTAAGGAGCCGAATTATGATTCAGATGCGAACTTGGCTGACGGTTGCAGATAATTCCGGAGCGCGGAAGCTCATGTGTATTCTTCCGATCGGCGGCGATGCAGGTTTGAAGGCGGGACTGGGCGATATCGTTACCGCTTCGGTCAAAGAGGCTACGCCTGAGAGCCAGGTGAAGGAAGGCAAGGTTGTGAAGTGCGTGATCGTGCGGATGCGAAAGGAACATCGTCGGAAAGACGGCACCTATATCCGCTTCGATGACAACGCTGCTGTGCTCATCAATGACACCGGCGAACCCGTAGGAACACGTGTCTTCGGGCCCGTGGCTAGAGAACTGCGCGAAAAGAAGTTCACCAAAATTGTTTCGCTCGCGCCGGAGGTTTGGTAGGCAATGGCTCAAAGAATCGAAAAAGGCAAGCGCTACGTCATCAGTATCCGCAAGGGCGATAATGTCCGCGTGATGGCTGGCAAGGATGCGGGCAAGAGTGGTCGCGTGCTTTCCGTAAATCCCAGGAAGAACACCGTGATCGTCGAGCACGCCAACATCATCAAGCGCCATACCCGGCCAAATCCCGCCAAGAACATCAAGGGCGGCATCGTGGAGAAAGAAGCTGCGATGAATGTTTCAAAGGTCATGATCGTTTGCAGCAGTTGCGGTAAGCATGCCCGCATCGGCCACCAGACGTTGCCCGATGGCTCCAAAGTGCGCGCGTGCAAGCGTTGCGGCACTACGCTCGACAAGTAAGATTTGGAAGGAATGAAACTGGTATGAAGAGTCGAATGAACGAGAAGTATCACAAGGAAACCGTGCCGGCGCTGATGAAGCGCTTTGGCTGGAAGAACGTGATGGCCGTGCCCAAGGTGAAGAAAATCACTGTGAACATCGGGCTCGGGGAAGCCAGCCAGAACGCCAAGTTGCTGGACACCGCCGCCGTTGAACTCGGACAGATCACGGGACAGAAAGCGATGATCACCCGGGCCAAGAAGTCCATCGCGAACTTTAAAATCCGCAAAGGCATGCCCATCGGGTGTGCAGTGACCCTGCGCGGCGACCGGATGTATGAATTTCTCGACCGGCTATGCAACGTGGTTCTGCCTCGCGTGCGCGACTTCCGCGGATTGCCACCGAACGCCTTTGACGGCCGGGGCAATTACACCCTCGGACTGAAAGATCAGTTGGTGTTCCCGGAAATCGACTACACCCGGGTGGACAAGATCAAAGGCATGAACATCACGTTGACCACTTCTGCAAAGAACGACGAGGAAGGTCGCGAACTCCTCAAAGGACTCGGATTTCCGTTGCGCGAAAAAGGAGCAGCACAATAAATGGCACGCACCGCTAAGATCGCCAAAACTCTAAAGAAGCCGAAGTTCAAAGTCCGTGTGCGCAACCGTTGCCGTTGCTGCGGCCGCGCTCGCGCCTATATCCGCAAGTTCCAAATGTGCCGTATCTGTTTCCGCGGCATGGCCCTTAAAGGGGAAATCCCTGGTGTTGTGAAAGCGAGTTGGTAGGAGAATTATGCAGACGGACCCGATAGCCGATTTCTTGACCCGCCTCCGCAACGCGGCGGCCGCGAAACACCAACGCGTGGATGTTCCGGTTTCCAAACTGAAGACCGAGATCGCCCGCATTCTCAAAGAAGAGGGATATATCTCGACCTACAAGATGGTCGACGAGAACAAGACGCGCAAAACCCTCCGCGTGTTTCTGAAGTACACCCCGGATCGTCGCAGTGTCATTACCGGCATGAAGCGCATTTCGCGTCCCGGACAGCGGCGGTATCTCGGCACCATGGACATCCGTCCTGTGGTTGGCGGACTTGGAATCAGCATCCTCACCACGCCGCAGGGCTTGATGACCGGACGGTCTGCCCGCAAAGCGAATATCGGTGGCGAGATTCTTTGCGAAGTCTGGTAGTTACAGTGGCCGTTGGCTTGATTTGTGGGGTTTTCGCAGTATTTGGCAAGTGAGTTTTAGAGAAGAGGACTGAACAGATGTCACGTATTGGTCGCAAACCGATTCCACTTCCCGCAGGCGTGAAGGTCAGTTCCGCCGGTGGCAAGGTCGAAGTGCAGGGCCCCAAGGGCAAACTCCTGGTGCTTGTGCCGCCTCAAATCAAGTTGGAGCAGAAGGACGGCGTCCTGACCGCCGTTCGCGACAACGACGATCATCGTGCGTTGCATGGTCTGGCTCGGGCGCTGCTGGCGAACGCGGTTACCGGGGTCACGACGGGTTTCAAAAAAGAGCTCGACATTGTAGGCGTTGGCTATCGTGCCGAACTCAAGGGCAAGGCGGTTGCGTTTGCCCTCGGCAAATCGCACCCGATTTCCTTCGATATTCCCGAAGGGATTCAGGTCACTGTCGACAAGCAGACCCACATCGTCGTCAGTGGTGCGGATAAAGCGCAGGTCGGTCAGGTTGCTGCGGACATGCGTTCGCTGCGTCCGCCCGATCCCTACAAGCAGAAGGGCGTTCGCATTACCGGCGAGCGTTTGAAGAAAAAGGCTGGCAAGGCTGGAGCCAAGGCCGGCGCATAATTTTCGTCCGTCGCTGCTGCTTATTTTTGTAGCCGGCGGCAGATGCGGTCCAGTGGATTAGAGGAGAAACGACAGTGGCATCGTCACAAGTAAAAAGATTGTCCCGGGATGGCCAGCGCAAGCGGGTTCACTCTCGCGTACGCATGAAGGTCTCTGGCACCACCGAACGTCCCCGTCTGAGCGTCTATCGCTCGGTCGGGCACATTTATACGCAAATCATTGATGACCATACCGGCCGCACTCTGGTTTCGGCGAGTTCGGTCGACAAGGAAGTCAAGAAGGGTTTGAAGGGCGGTGGCAACATCGCGGCTGCCAAGAACGTCGGCAAAATTATCGCCGACCGTGCGAAGGCAGCGGGAGTCAGCAAAGTGGTGTTCGACCGCGGCGGATACAAGTATCACGGCCGCGTCAAGGCGCTCGCGGATGCGGCGCGGGAAGCGGGGTTACAGTTCTAATCTATGTCGAAGCAAATTTTGCGCGATAGCTTGTCGGTACGGCGGTTGCTCGAAGTGAATCCTTCGGATCTGAAGGACGACGTCATTGCCATCAACCGCGTCACAAAGGTCGTCAAAGGTGGTAAAAATCTGAGCTTCTCCGCGCTGGTGGTTGTCGGAGATATGCATGGTCATGCCGGTTTCGGTATGGGCAAGGCCCGCGAAGTTCCCATGGCCATTAAAAAGGGAATCGAGCAGGCCAAGAAGAACCTGATCAAGTTGAATATGAAAGGCACTTCCATCCCGCACCAGGTGACGGGTCGGTATGGTTCTGCGAATGTTTTGCTCAAACCCGCGTCAGAAGGCACTGGCGTGATCGCTGGCGGTCCGGTCCGCAAAGTAATGCAGGTTGCCGGAATTCAGAATGTGCTCACGAAGTCTCTGGGTACTTCGAACCCGCACAACGTCGTCAAGGCTACCTTTGCCGCATTGCTCAGCCTGAAGGACGCCGCACAGGTTGCAGAAACCCGCTCCATGACCGTGGAGCAGATGAGCGGTAAGCCTGCAAAGGCCGAAAAAACGGAAAAGGCAGCAGGAGAATAATTTATGGCAGCCGAGAAGAAGGGCGCGAAGAGCGCTGGCACCTTAAAAATTCAGTGGGTCAAGAGCTTTATCGGCTGCACCGATGATATGCGGCAGACGATTCGCGGACTTGGCTTTCGTCGGATGCAACAAACTGTGGAACGCCAGGATACGCCGGAAACACGCGGCATGATCCTTAAAGTGCGTCACCTCGTGAAAGTGGTGGAGTAGGTTATGGCAGAGAAAACGAAAAAAGATTCCCGTCCGGTCAGTCTTTCAACCCTCCGGCCGCCAGCCGGCTCGCGCAAGAAGAAAGTGCGCGTTGGCCGCGGTATCGGTTCGAAGTTGGGCAAGACTTCCGGGTCCGGTAACAAGGGGCAGAAGTCCCGCCGCGGTTATTCGCGCCGTCGGGGCTTTGAAGGCGGCCAGATGCCGCTGCATCGCCGTATCCCGAAGCGCGGTTTTCACAATCCGTTTGAAGTGAATTATTCGGTTGTGAATCTCGCGGAACTGAACGTGTTCCCCGCGGGCGAAACGGTCACTCCGGAATTGTTGCGCGCTCACGGGTTCGTGCGCCGCGCCAAGGACCCCATCAAGGTCCTGGGTGATGGTGATCTCAAGATCAAATTGGTCGTTCACGCTCACGCATTCAGCGCTTCTGCAAAGGAAAAAATTGCCAAAGCGGGCGGCTCGTTCGAGGTGGTAGCGTAATCGGGTTTTCCGAGGAACCGGTATGAATCGATTCTTGACTGCATTTACGAACCTTTTCCGGATCCAGGATCTGCGAAACCGGCTTTTCTTCACGCTGGGCCTTCTGGCCGTTTACCGCATCGGTGCGCACATTCCGACGCCGGGAATTAACGCCGATGTGCTCGCAGAATTGTACAAACAAGCGGCTGGCTCCGTTCTGGGTATCTTCGATCTGTTCAGTGGCGGCAATGCACGCCGCATGACGATTTTTGCGCTGGGCATCATGCCCTACATCACTTCGTCGATCATCTTGCAGTTGATGACCGTCGTATTTCCCTACCTCGAGCGCCTGTCGAAAGAAGGCGAACTCGGCCGTCGGAAAATAACGCAGTACACCCGGTACCTGACCATTGTGCTGGCGATCATTCAGTCGACGACCATCGCCAGCGGATTGCAGACGCAGAATTTGGCCGGCCAATCGCTCGTCTACCATCCCGGTATCAAGTTCGTTCTGATGACCATCCTGACTCTGACCACCGGTTCGGCCTTTATTATGTGGCTGGGCGAGCAGATCAGCGAGCGCGGTATCGGCAACGGCATGTCGCTCATCATATTTGTCGGGATCGTGGTGGGCTTGCCGCGTGCCATTTTTGACCTGTATGAGAAGGCCAAGACGCAAGCCTGGGGCGCATTTACTCCGCTTGCGATCATACTTCTTGTGGTTTTGATGATCGCCGTTGTGGCCTTCATCGTATTCGTCGAAGGCGCGCAACGCCGCATCCCGGTGCAATACGCCAAGCGTGTTGTCGGTCGTCGCATGATGGGCGGACAGTCGACGTACTTGCCATTGCGCGTGAATTCCGGTGGTGTGATTCCGCCGATTTTTGCAAGTTCGCTGCTGGCTTTTCCCGCGACCGCTGCCCTCGCTCTTGGCAGCCGTTGGCCGTTTTTGCGGGTGATCTCCGATAAACTGAAGTGGGGCGAGCCCCTGTACACCCTGATCTACGTCGCGATGATTATTTTGTTCGCGTTCTTCTACGTGGGAATTGTCTTCAATCCTACCGAGGTTGCGGACAATATGCGCAAGAACGGCGGTTTCATTCCCGGGATCCGTCCAGGTCGCAGCACTTCGGAATATATCAGCGGCATCCTGAAGCGGTTGACGTTTATCGGCGCTGTTTACCTGGCACTGGTCTGCTTGCTTCCGGAATGGATGATCGCGGGTATTCACCTGAACCACTTGCCGATTTGGCTGGGCGGCGATTGGTTTGACCGCCACTTTCCGCAGTGGATTCTGAATGGCCTTGGCGTTGCGTTTTATTTTGGTGGTACTTCGCTCCTGATCGTGGTGGGCGTGGCGATGGATACAGTGCAGCAGCTCGAAGCACAACTCGTTATGCGTAATTACGATGGCTTCGCGCGGAAGGGTAGACTGCGCGGCCGTAGGTAAGGCAAACGAATGCTGCCGCTGGACCAGCGTCCTGTCGCTAAGCTTGATCGCGCCGTAATTTTTCTCGGTCCTCCGGGTTCGGGGAAAGGCACTCAAGCCAAGGCGCTGGCCGAAAAGTACGGGATACCGCACCTTTCGACCGGCGACATGCTTCGGGAGCATGTTGTGCAAGGCACCCCGCTGGGGTTGATGGCCAAGCCGCTTATGGAACATGGCGAGCTTGTCCCGGATTCCGTGATTTTGCGGATGGTCGCCGAGCGCATTGAGCGGCCGGATTGTTTTCACGGTTTTGTGTTTGACGGGTTTCCGCGGACGGTCACTCAGGCGAAGTACCTGGGTGAGTTGCTAAGGCAGCACGGTTTGAAGCAACCGTTCGTCATTTTTATGGTTATCGGCACTTCGGTGTTGATGAAGCGGATGACCGGGCGGCGGATCTGTAAGTTGTGCGGCGAGATTTACAATATCTACGAGCGCCCGCCGAAGGTCGAAGGGATTTGCGATATCGATGGCGGAGAATTGATCCACCGCCCCGACGATCGCGAAGAAGTAGTTGGGCCAAGGTTGCATGCGTATGAGAAGCAGACTGCGCCCCTGGTGGTTTATTACCGGCGGCTAGGTTTACTTTGCGACATCGATGCGCGCAAGAGTGTTGAAGAAGTGAGGCATGACATTCTGCAAGCAGTGGCCAGTATTCGCGGAGAGCGGTAAACAGAAATGGCGATTCACATACGCGATGCTGCTGAGCTGCAAAAGATGTACCGCTCGGGCCAGGTCGTTTACGAAGTGTTAAGCGCGCTTCGTGAGCACGTGAAACCGGGAATGACGACGATGGACCTTGAGAACTATGCCGAGGAACTCATCGCCAAGGGCCCGGGTAAGCCAGCGTTTAAAGGATATCGGGGTTATCCCTGTGTATTGTGCACTTCGGTGAACAGCGAAATTGTTCACGGGATACCGTCCCCTCAGCGGAAATTGCGCGAAGGGGATATTGTTTCGATCGACTTCGGCATGGAAGTGGACGGATACTTTGGAGATTCAGCCGTCACCGTGCCGGTGGGCAGCATCAAGCCGGAGTTGAAGAAACTCCTCGATGTGACTCGCGAGTCGCTCGATCGCGCGATCGACAAGATGCGTCCGGGCAACAGGCTGGGTGATGTCGGGCACGCGGTGCAGAGTTGGGTCGAGCAGCACGGTTATTCAGTGGTACGGGAGTTTGTTGGTCACGGCATCGGCACCAAGATGCATGACGAGCCTAATCTTCCGAACTACGGGGAACCGGGTCGTGGCGCGCGGCTGCAGGAAGGCATGGTCATCGCGGTTGAACCGATGGTCAACGCCGGAAAGCCCGATGTGCACATGCGGGGAGAGTGGGTGGCGGAAACCGCTGACGGTAGCCCCTCTGCTCATTTTGAGCACACTGTGGCGATCACCGCAGACGGTCCATGGATTTTGACCCGGCCGAAAGAAATGACCGGGCCAGCGTGGTAAAGCAGTAGGGTGGATTTGCGAACGAAGGAAATAAACAGGAATTTATGGCAAAGCCGTTCGACGAAAAGAAAAAAGACGATTCGGGCAACTCGAAAGAGGATGCGATCGAAGTAATGGCCACGGTGATTGAGCCGCTGCCGAACGCGATGTTCCGCGTGGAGCTTGAAAATAAGCACAAAGTACTTGCGCATGTTTCAGGCAAAATGCGCAAGAACTTTATCCGGATCCTGGCGGGAGACAAGGTCGCGGTCGAGCTCTCGCCCTATGATCTGACGCGTGGTCGCATCGTCTACCGCTACAAGTAGCGGGTCTGAAGGATCGGCCGACCTTTGGCTCGATCCGAATGCGGACGTATTTTGTAAGTTTGCAGCAAGGAACAGGAGCAGCACTGTATGAAAGTTCGGGCTAGCGTCAAGAAGATTTGTGACAAGTGCAAGGTGATTCATCGCCGTGGCGTGGTGCGTGTTATCTGCACCAATCCGAAGCACAAGCAACGTCAGGGATAACGTTCTTAGCAATACAAGGTTTTTAGTTTAAAGAAACAGGAGATTCCATGGCACGTATCGCTGGTATAGATCTTCCTCCGCAAAAGCGGCTCTGGGTCGGGCTCACCTCGATCTATGGCATCGGACAGGTGCGCGCGAAGAGTATTGCCGAAAAGGCGAATGTGGACTTCACAAAGAAGATCCGCGATTTGACCGAAGACGAGACCAACCGCCTCCGCAATGTGATCGAGCAGGAAGGCCGCGTCGAAGGCGATCTTCGCAAAGAGATCCAGATGAATATCCGCCGCTTGATTGAAGTCCAGGCGTATCGCGGAATTCGTCACCGCCGCAATCTGCCCGTTCGCGGGCAGCGCACGCACACCAACGCTCGCACCCGTAAGGGTCCACGGCGTGGCGCAGTTGCTGGCAAGAAGCAGACAAAGGGCAAGAAGGGCTAACAAGCAGCACAGGCGCGGTTGCCTGTGCGTCTGGCCTGGCTGTAGAGGAACGGAACGGTTTCGGGAGTCTGAAAGTAACTTACGGAGTTTAACGTGGCAAAAGAGCAAAATACGAACGCAGCACCGGACGCCGCCGCAGGAAAACAGCAGGGTGGCAAACCGGCAGCAGCGACCAAGCGGAAGAAAGAATTCAAGAAGAAACGCGAGCGCCGCATCGTGCCTCACGGACTGGTGCATGTATCTGCGTCGTTTAATAACACGCAGATCACCATCACGGATCCGGATGGTCGCGCGGTTTGCTGGTCTTCGGCCGGCGCAATCGGCTTCAAGGGTTCGCGCAAAGGCACCCCTTATGCGGCACAGCAGGCTTCGCTGTCCGCGGCGGGCGTGGCTCGCGATCAGTATGGCATGAAGAGCGTGGAAGTGCGGCTCAAAGGTCCGGGTTCCGGGCGCGAATCCGCCGTGCGCGCGCTGGCTGCAGCCGGATTGCACATTGTTGCCATTCGCGACATCACGCCGATGCCGCACAATGGCTGCCGTCCGCCAAAGCGCCGTCGCGTATAACGTCGTCAGGCAGTCCCAGGACGCGAGCAACAGTTTCACAAAGAGTTTCCGGTTTTCGTTCTAGAGAGATTTGGGAAGGGAGAATAGAAGTTGGCAAGACATCGAGATGCAGTCTGCCGCCTGTGCCGTCGGGAAGGGCAGAAACTATTTCTAAAAGGATTGCGTTGTTTCACGGACAAGTGCGCGATCGAAAAGCGTAACTTCGTCCCTGGACAGCACGGACAGTCCAGGCGGCCAAAGGTTGCTGGCTACGGCCTGCAATTGCGCGAAAAACAGAAGGTCAAGCGCACCTATGGTTTGTTGGAGCGTCAGTTCCGCAACTATTTCGAGAAGGCGGAACGCACCAAGGGACCAACGGGCGAAAACCTCATCATCATGCTGGAACGTCGCCTCGATAACGTCGTATGGCGTGCGGGTCTGGCTTCTTCACGGTCGCAGGCTCGCCAACTGGTGCTGCACGGTCATGTGCGCATCAATGGGAAGAAGGTCAACATTCCTTCCTACCAGGTGAACGTCGGCGAAGAAGTTGCGATCAAGGACAAGATGCATCAGAACGCCATGGTCCTTGAAGCTCGCAACGTTGCCCAGAGCCAGAGTGCGGTACCCTGGCTTGAGCAGGAACGAGAACAATTCAGAGCCAAGGTTGTGGCTTTGCCCAAGCGCGAAGACGTGCAGACTCCGCCGATCAACGAACAGTTGATTGTCGAACTCTACAGCAAGTAATTGGCTATCGCCTGTGGTGCTTGCTTCCGTCAAGAGAGCAAGCACCCTGGCAAACCCGCTGGCAAGGCGGCATAACACCTGGAGAAGTGGTTTGAGGCCGGCACTGGCTGGCAGAAGGAAGGAACACGATGTGGAAGGGATTTCAGAAACCGAAGCGTCTGGCGCCTGAATTTGAATCGCTAACCGAGAAGTACGGTCGGTTTTCGGCACAGCCTTTTGAACGTGGCTGGGGGACCACCGTGGGCAATGCCTTGCGGCGCGCGCTCCTGAGCTCGATTGAGGGCGCGGCAATTACCGCCGTCAAGATCGAAGGCGTCTTGCACGAATTCTCTTCGATTCCCGGCGTGGTTGAGGATGCGACCGACATCATCCTGAACCTGAAGCAGGTGCCCATCAAGCTGAACAGCGACCTGCCCAAGACAATCTACGTCAACGTTGAGCAGCCCGGAGTGGTGACCAGCGCCCAGATCGAAGAAGACGCGGATTTCGCGATTCTCGACAAGAGCGTCTATATCGCTACGGTTAGCGAAGGCGGCAAGCTCCAGATCGAAATGCGCGTGAAGAATGGCCGCGGCTATGTTTCCGCCGACCGCAATTACGACGAAGATCTGCCCATCGGCTACATCCCGGTGGACAGCGTTCACTCGCCGGTGCGCAAGGTCAACTATGCCGTCGAATCTGCCCGTCTCGGACAGATGACGGATTACGAAAAGTTGATGCTTGAAGTTTGGACCAACGGTGCGATCACTCCCTCCGATGCGATCGGCCTCGCTGCCAAACTTGTCAAGGATCACATGAGCATCTTCATCAACTTTGAAGAACCGGTTGAAAACGTCGAGATGCCGACCGACACCGTGCACGATCCTCGCCTGGAGCATCTCGATCGCTCCGTCGAAGAGCTCGAACTTTCCGTGCGCAGCTACAATTGCTTGAAGAATGCCAACATCCAGACCATCCGCGAACTCGTGCAGAAGAGCGAGAATGAAATGCTGAAGACCAAGAACTTTGGTCGCAAGTCCCTCAACGAGATCAAGGATATACTCGTGAAGATGGGCCTCGCGCTGGGCATGAAGTTCGATGAACACGGCCGCATCATCTGGCCGCCACTTCCGAGCCAGACACAAGCGCCAAGCTCGGATGAAACAATCGGCCTCTAAACAGAATCAGGATGGTGCGGGATTTCTCGACCAGGGAACCCGCACCTGTCTTAGAAATGAGAAATAAAGGGAACTCACGATGCGACATTTGAAGTCTGGATCTAAACTTGGACGCAACCCCTGGCACCGCCGGGCGACATTGCGCAACCTCGTCACCAATCTGTTTGAGCATGGCCGAATCACGACGACACTTACTCGAGCAAAGGCAGCTCGTCCGGTGGCGGAGAAAATCATCACCCTCGGCAAAAGGGATACGCTGCAATCGCGCCGGCAGGCCGCAGCCTATCTGATGACGCCCGGCGTCACGGCGAAACTCTTCAGCGAAATCGCCCCAAAATTTGCCGATCGCGCCGGTGGCTATACCCGCATCATCCCCGCCGGAATCCGCGTTGGTGATGGCGCAAAAGTCGCCATTCTCGAGCTCGTCAGCTACGAGTTTAAGAAGAAAGAAAAGAAAGAGCGCACCAAGAAGGAAGAAACTCCAGCGGAAGAAGCAAAAGCCAGCTAACCATTCTTCGGGCAGTTATGGCCGGTTCGATCCGTCGAATCGGCCATTTTTTTTGCTCCGACTTTCCTTCCGCAGCTGACAATTTCAACCCACCTGGGCTACTCTTCTCCGATGCGATTTCTTGCACTGCTCTCCGCCACACTTCTCGCAATTGCCCTGGCGCCAGCCACCGTCAGTGCTCAGGAACCCGGCGTTTCACCAGCGAAATTGAAACTCTCTACTCCGGGGCACGAGTCTGTCGTTCTGTCGCTCGCAGAGTTCGGTGCGCTCCCGCATCTCACAGTAACCGTGAAGAACGGACACAGCGACGCACAGGAGGTCTACTCGGGCGTCCGGCTGACGGATCTCATGACGAAGGTTCGAGCACCACTCGGGAAGGAATTGCGCGGGAAGGCGATGACCTGTGGCGTCCGGGCTTCGGCGGCCGATGGGTACGCGGTCCTCTTCTCGATTTCAGAGCTTGATCCGGAGTTCCATCCCGGCGAGATTATTGTGGCTGACCAGATGAACGGGCAGCGACTGGATGAAAGGTCCGGGCGGTTCAAACTGGTGGCCAGTGAGGCCAAGCGTCCGGCTCGCTGGGTACGCAATCTCACCACACTTGTATTGAAAGCCGGAGCTAGCTAGCCCTCAGTTCTTACCGATGACGTATTTGCCATACCACGCAAAATACCGGAGCAACCGATCATGTATGTAACTCGGGCGCGTGAATAGATGGAATTGCCCGGGGTAGACGATCAATTCTGTCGGCACACCCAGGATGCGGAGTGCCTGGTACATCTGCTCGCTTCCGATGATCGGGACGTTGAAATCGCTCTGACCGCCCATGAACAGCGTTGGCGTGTGGATGCGATCTGCATGGAAAAATGGATAGGAGACCTTGATCCAGAGGTCCAGATCCTTCCACGGGGGCCCGATTTCGTTGTTGTATTGCAGAATGTATTCATCGCTTCCAAACATGGAAATCTGGTTGGCCGAGCCTGCACCGCTGATTCCAGCCTGAAAGCGAGAATCGGAAGCAATAAGACAATCGGTAAGGATGCCGCCATAGCTCCAGCCACCGACTCCGAGGTGCTGCGGGTCAGCTATCCCTTGCGCCACGGTGTAGTCCACTCCGGCAAGCAAGTCGTCCACTTCCTTGTGTCCCCAGTCGGCGAAAATGGCTTGGGTGTAAGCGGCACCGCGGCCGGCGCTCCCGCGATAATTAATTGCCAGTACCACGTAACCCTTCGCAGCAAAGAGCTGTCGTTCCAGTTGCAAGGGGTAGGTATCGAAACGAAGTGCGTGATCATCCTGCATGTTGGGGCCGCCGTGAATCCACAAGAGCGCAGGATATTTTCGCGAAGCTTCGTAATTCGCCGGTTTGATCACCATCCCGTGGACTTCTGTGCCGTCTTTGCTCTTAAAGGAGATGTCCTCGACCGTGCCGAGACTGATTTCCTTCAAGAGGGCATCGTTGTGCGCGGTCAGTTTGCGGAGTTTGCCATCTTCCAGGGCAAAAATCTCTGCGAAGGCCGTGTCGCTTGCCGCCGCTACCGCCGTGTGGCCTGCAGCATAGGATTGCTGCAATACGACTACGTTTACGCCGGCCAGTTTCTCGATTTGTCCATCGGCGAGCGTGATTTTCGCGGGATATTCCCGGCGATCATCCTCAAACAAGAAGGTAATTGCCGATCCGTCGCTCGTGAATTCCGGTGACAGGACGCCGCGATCCAGTTTTTCCGTCAACAGGCGGGAGGTTCCTCCGCCCACCGGGACAACGGCGAGACGATCCTGGTTGTAAGCGTTGTATTTCGGCTCAAAGCCCAGGAGATAGGCCAGCAGCTTTCCGTCCGGACTCCAGGCCAGATGTTGGCCGCCGGGCGCGTTGGTGGTAAGCAGCTTTCGCGGAACTGCCGCGGGATGAGCATCGATGATAAAGATATCATTCGTCCCTGTGGCATCAGGATCGTCTGCGTGGTTGGTAACGTAGGCGATTTGCGTGCCGGCTGGCGACCAGACTGGGTCGTGATCGTCAAGTTTGCGATCGGTGGTTAGAGGTTCGAGCTTTTTCGCTAGAACGTCAAACAAATACAATTGCGCCCGCGATTCGGCCGAGAGATAGCCTTCGACATCTTCTTTGAAGTGAGACCGATCGACCACAATCGGCTTGGGGGCCTTAAACTGCGGTCCTGAGGTGGCTTGTTTTTCATCCTCTTCTGCCGGGCTCATTTCAAGGACAAGCCTCTTGCCGTCGGGTGACCAGCGATATGAGGAGATTTCTCCTTTCACATCGGTTAGTGCGAAGGCGTCACCTCCGCGGCGGTCCAAAAGCCATACCTGGGTTTTACCGTCACCGGACCTCTCTGCCAAAAACGACAGATATTTGCCGTCCGGACTCCATCGAGGGGCGTGCGCAGATTGCGGCCCGTAGGTCATCCGTAAATCCTGAGTGCCGTCCCAACTCACAATCCAGATCGAGGTGACGCGTTTGTCTGCTTCACGATCAATTGAGGTCACCGTGTAGGCGACCCATTTTCCGTCGGGCGAAGTCTGCGGGGCGGCAACTTCCTGCATCCGGTACATGTCTTCAATGGAGATGGAGCGTTTCGCAACCGGAGTTTGGGCGGAGAGAGAAGAGACTAGACAAAGAGAAAGAAGAAGTGAAAAAAGGGATGAAATTCGCATTGCGCATCGTCTCTGAAATAAGAACGATCGTCAAGCTGCGGTCAGGCCAAGATCATGGATCTATCGTCTGCCCTTGAAGGACAGAATGAACACGGTTCGGCTGCCTGTCGAAATCCCGAACGTCCACAGCGGGAGGAAATTGTGAACACACGAAAGGTGTTCGTTTATTTTTCCTTCAGGCCTTCGGCGATGAGCGGCGTTTCCGTTTTTTGCTGTTCGGCGGCCACTTTTTCCATCTGACGCATGGCGCGGAGATGATTGCGTCCGGCGATTTTGAGGATGTCATCATCGGAATAGCCGCGCCGGAGTAACTCTGCAAAAAGATAGGGGTAGCGCGTCACGTTCTCAAGGCCAACGACCATCGAGCCGGGAGCAACGTCGTAGAAGTCCGCACCAATGCCGATGTAGTCGACTCCTGCCACCTTGCGGATGTGATCGATATGGTCGGCTACGTCAGAAATGGTGCCACGCGGCGGGACGTTCGTCTGATCCCAGTCGGCCATCCCTTTGGCTATCGCTGCGTCGGTGTCCAGGTGCGCGTGCAGCCCCTTCAGTGCCGTCGAGCGGCTTGCTGCCCATTCCGGATATTTCGGAGAAACGAATTCCCAAATGAAATTTACATGGACCACGCCACCATTTCCGGGCAAGAGACGCAGTACGTCGTCGGGAACACTGCGCGGATGTGCGTCAATCGCGTACGCGTTGGAATGAGAAAAAATCACGGGGGCCCGGCACACATGCAAGGCGTCGCGCATCGTGTCCGCACTTACATGCGAAAGATCGACGAACATGCCGAGACGGTTCATTTCCTTGACGACTTTCTCTCCGAATTCCGTGAGCCCGTTGTGCAACGGGCGATCGGTTGCGGCGTCGGCCCAGTCAATATTGTCCCAGTGGGTGAGTGTCATGTAGCGAGCGCCAAGTTCGAAAAATGTCCGGAGTGCGGATGCTGAATTTTCCATCATGTGGCCGCCTTCAACCCCGAGAAGGCACGCAATTTTCCCCGACCGGTGAATGCGTTCGATATCGTCGGCTGTAAACGCCTGCTCGAGTTGCTGTGGGTACCCATGGATAAAGCGATGAGCGACGTCGAATTCGCGTAGCGCCTCATGGAGCGCGTTATGGGTCTTTTGCGTGCCGGAATCAACCCAGATGGACCAGTATTGAACACCGACGCACCCCTCGTGCAGCCGGGGAATATCGGCGCAAAGCGTAGGCTGAACCTTCGTCATGTCGAAGGAAGTCAGATCGCCACCCTTGGTTTCAAGGAACATCGAAGGAAGATCGTTGTGTGTGTCAATAAACGGCGCTTGCCTCAAAAGAGCTTTCGCGCGCTCGAGAAGCTTTGGATCTGGAGCGAAAGGATCATCTGCGGCGGAACCCACGCTTGGTAGGGAACTGGCGAGAACCGCAGAACCGATGACGCGGCTGGACTGCCGAAGAAAATGGCGACGTGATAGCAAAGGGGAGCCTCCTAACTAGCCTACAGCGCGACAACGATGGTAAGGCCTTCCTCACCATGTGCGAAAGCCCGGATCCCGAGACCCGGTCACCGCATTGAGACGGCATGCATTCAACAGGCTATTTGTCCAGGTAGTATTGTACGGTGGTGACCACCCGTATGGTTTTCATCAAGCTCGTATCCGAGCCGAAGTTCTGGCCGCCGCCGTCACCTGCCTCGGCGACGTCGTTCGATTGATCTGCCGCCAAAATTGAAAACACTCCCTGGTTTGCCTGACGAATCGATCCGACCTTGCTTCCGGAATCAGAGGCGAACCGATCGGCTGCCGCGCGGGCGTTTCGCGTCGCTTCGGTGATCATATCCGGCTTGATAGAATTCAGGCCGTTAAATTTGTAGACGAGCCCCTGCCCCGGGTTACTGTTGAGGACGATCCCCTTCTGCAGTAACTGCATGGTTTTCTGCGCGGCAGCCGCAACCTGGTCGACGCGCGGGGTACGGACGGTGATTTGCTGTTCGACGATGTAGCGATGAGGAGCCTTGTTTCCCCCTCCGTACTCGTTCGCCTGCGTGTCGATTACCCGGAGAACGCCCATTTCGATTTCGGCAGGTTGAAAACCCTGTGCGCTGAGAAATTGCAGGATGGCGTTCTTGTCGCCGTCGGTCTTCGCATACACGGTCGGTAACTCGTCTCCGGCTTCTTTATAGCTGAGTGACCAGATGGCCAGATCGGATTTTACCCGCCGCTCAACCAATCCCTTCACCGTCACGTAACGATCGCTGAGCCGTGTAGCCTTGATTTGCGTCCCGAGTACCCAGCCACCAACGATCAATCCGAAGGCGAGCAATGCTCCAAGCAGCACCGTGCTTGAGCGATGGAGGGTGTTTGTCTCATTCATATTGACCTTTCGATTGCAGCGACGGTCTTCATGGTTCGCATTCCTTCCGCAAGTGCACGACGGGTGCCACGAGTGCGGTGACCGAATCGCGGCTGATTGCAAGCAGGTTAGGCGGACGTGCGGCCCCAGGCTATGGCGTGGATTCTACACACTGTGGGCGGCAGGGAACAGCCGTGCCCTACCGCGCCGACGAGTTGACCGGCAGGTTTGCTTCCAGAAAATCGGAGAGCAGGGTAAAAAGGTGAATGGTCGTGCCTTCGCCCTCGCTGATCGAGTGGGTTCGGTTGGGGTACTCCATAAAGCTGAACTGCTTGCCGGTTTCAACCAGCTTGTTGATGAGCATTTGAGTGCCCTGAAAGTGGACGTTGTCGTCGCCGGTGCCATGGACAAGCAACAGGTGGCCCTTGAGCCCTGCCGCGAAGTTAATGGCGCTGCCCCGCTTGTAGCCGTCGGGATTGTCCTGGGGAAGTCCCATGTAACGTTCCTGATAGATCGTGTCATACAACTTTTGGTCCGGTACGGGCGCCACGGCCATTCCAACCTTATACACGTCGGACGAGCGGAACATCAGATTGAGCGTGTTCGTTCCGCCGCCACTCCAACCCCACACGGCAATGCGCGAGGGATCGAGATAGGTTTTGTCGGCGCAGAGCTTCTGGATGGCCCTGGTTTGGTCTTCGGTCGCGATTGGGCCGATTGATCCATAGATCACCTTGCGCCATTCGCGGCCTTTCGGAGCCGGGGTACCGCGGTTGTCGAAGCTGACGACAATATACCCTTCTTGTGCAAGCGCACGATGAAACAGCTCGCCACCCCAGCGGTCCAGGACCGTTTGCGCTGCGGGTTCTCCATAAACATTGATCAGCACCGGGTATTTCTTTGATGGGTCAAACTGTGCTGGACGAATCATGTACCCGTCTAACGTTACGCCCCCACCGACATCGACACGGAAAAATTCGCTCTGGTTGGTGAGAAGAGGTTTGATCTTTTCGCGGAGTGCGGAATTATCCTCGAACATTCGCACGGAACGTGAATCGGGCAGGCTGACCAGATCATAACGCCACGGATCATCGAAACGGCTGAACGCGTGAAAGGCCCAAGCGCCACTCGGAGAAATGTTGTAGGAATGCGAGCCCGCATCACTCGCAGGTGTGATCCTTACCGGTAGAGGGGCGCCGGTGCCGATCTCCACGCGGTAGAGGTATTCCTCTGTGGCATTTTGGGGCGAAGCCGAAAAATAGATTGCGTGCTGAGATTCGCTGGTACGCGCGAGCGAGATGACATCGAAAGCGCCAGGAGTCAAGAGAATGGGGGCAGAATTGTCACGGTTGACGAGATAGGCATGACGCCAGCCATCCCGTTCGCTCAGCCAAACAAAGGATTCGTGGTACGGAATGAGTTCGTTGACGTCTAACCAGGCCTTGTCCTGATCTTGAAAAATCTGCCGGGTCTTGCCATTGCTCGCATCAGCAAGCAATAGCGTGGCTGTATTCTGCAGACGGTTCAGCTGCTCGATCACCAATTCGTGGGAATTTCCAGCCCAGTCCATCCGAGCGATGTAGTTATTTCGAGGATCGCCGGGAACGTCCATCCATCTCGTTTTTCCGGACCGGACATTTACTACACCGACGCGTACCGCGGAGTTGGTCGTTCCGGCTTTGGGGTATGGGATCATCCGGATGGTGGGGTAGAGTGAATCGGTGTAGTCGATCAAGGGGTATTCGCCGACCCCGGCCGAATCAAAGTGCCAGAAGGCAATCGTCTTGCTGTCCGGACTCCAGCGAAAGCCGTCGCGCACATCGAGCTCTTCCTCATAAACCCAGTCAGAAGTGCCGTTAATGATGTTGTGCGAGCCGTCGTGGGTAAGTTGCCTCACTTTGCCGTCCGGGAGCGTCTGGATGTAGAGATCATTGGCACGCACAAAGGCGACACTCGCTGAGTCGGGCGAAAACTTGGCAAATTGCATTGTGGACGGGTCGGCAGGACCGCCAAGCTTCTCTAACGCGTGCGTGCCGAGATCGAGAAGCCAATAGTCGCCTCGGGAATTCTGCCGCCAGACGGGTTTTGAGTTTGTGAAGACAAGGAGTCGCTGTTTGCTTTTAGAAAACTGATATCCCTCGATGTGGAGAGCATCCTTTTGGCCGGAGGGAGTGAGAAACCTGGCGGACACCAGGATGTCTCGCTGGCCAGAAGCGGTCCTGTAGCGAACGATGTCTTGCGCATTGGCAACCTCCGCAGACTTCTCCAAAACGGTATAGGCGGAGCCGTCATCCAGCCATTCAAATTGGGGAGGATATTTGCCATCAAAGGCATGCTCGACAAAGATCTGGTGAAGTAACTCGGTTAACGCCGGTGAAGGCGAGGCAAATGAAATACCCGCAAAAAGAAAGCAGACAAACCCGCTCAAAATCCACTGGAAATTTCGCTTATGAATGGCCATGTGAGGCGCAGCATACCACGATTTAGCCAAACGGAATCCCTCCTAAGACCTTGATACCGGACAAGTTTGCGACGATCCGAGTTTTTTTAGTGTATAATCCGCGATATTTGAAGATGGCTAGGTGAATCTTGATTTCAGCTCAAACTCCACATGTTCCAAATGTCTGGGTTCCGGTGTGTTGCGAGCGTGTCATGCGCTACAACATGTTCCTGCAGAAAAACGGAACGGCCTATGGTTCGCTGGTCTGTACCGTCTGCAACAAGAACGTGACATTCGAGCTGGAGCAACAGGCCGACCTGACTGCATACGGCGATGGCGCGCGCGTACTGAATATGCTAGGGTCTCCAAAACCGCCGACTCTGGAGCGTAAGAAAGCGCCGGAGGATAGTAGTCTAAGCGACCAGACGTTGTGACCGAGATTGCAGCTATCTAGACTGCGGGCTCTCTGATGATTGGCCACACCATCTCCCACTTCCGCATACTAGAGAAACTCGGTGCGGGTGGAATGGGTGTGGTTTACAAGGCGATGGACACCCGACTTGACCGCGCGGTGGCCCTTAAGTTTCTTCCAGACAACATGGTCCGGGATTCTCAGGCGCTTGAGCGCTTTCGGAGAGAGGCACATGCGGCTTCAGCCCTGACACATCCCGGCATCTGCACGATCTATGACATCGGGGAGGACGATCACCGTCCCTTCATCGCGATGGAATTCATCGACGGCGAAACGTTGCGACAGCATATCCAGGGCCGGCCTCTGCCTTTGGAACGAATCCTTGACCTTGGCATCCAGATCGCCGACGCCCTCGATGTGGCGCATGCCGAAGGGATCATCCACCGCGACATCAAGCCTTCAAACGTGTTCGTTACCCGTCGTGGTCAGGCGAAAGTTCTGGACTTCGGCTTAGCCAAACTTGTACCGAAGGATATGTTGCAGCTCAGTCCGGAGGATTCTTCCTCCGCGAGGGCCGCCCAAGAAGCCGTCTCCGTCGTGGGCGTGATCAGCGGCACCCCCGCCTACATGTCACCGGAGCAGGTTCGGGGCGACGATTTGGATCGGCGCACCGATATCTTCGCTCTGGGACTTCTCCTGTATGAGATGGCGACGGGCCAGCAGGCCTTCAACGGGCGGACGGGCGGAGCGATCATTGAAGCCATCCTGACGCGCGCACCGGTTAAGGTGCGATCGGTAAATCCCGAGATTCCGTCACAACTTGAAGAAATCATCAATCGATGCCTCGAGAAGGACCGAAACAACCGCTATCCGACTGCCGGAGCTGTCCGTGCAGACCTCCTACAGCTAAAGCGCGTGTCGGAGTCCGGCCAGATCACGGCAACTCTCACGGTCGCACCCGTCACACCGGTCGCCGGTCCCGTATCTGTGATCGTTGCTGGCGAAAAAAAGTACAACTGGAAAACGATCGCGGGCACGGCGGCGGTAATACTTGCGCTTTTGGCTGCCGGGAGCGCTTGGTTCTTCAATACAAAACGTGCACATGCATTGACCCAACTGGACACGGTTGTTCTTGCGGACTTCAACAACAAGACGCTCGATCCGATTTTTGATGATACCTTGCGCCAGGGGCTGGCAGCCCAATTACAGCAGTCTCCCTTCTTGAGCATTGTTTCTGAACAGCGCATCCAGCAGACCCTGCGCCTAATGGGTCGGCCTACAGACAGTAAACTTTCAACCGAAGTCGCCGCTGATATTTGCCAAAGGATTGGCAGCAAGGCATACCTGAACGGATCAATCTCCAGTATCGGCAACCAGTATGTCATCAACGTCAGCGCAGTGAACTGCCAAAGCGGAGATACGCTCGCCCAGGAACAGGTAACTGCCAATGGGAAAGAGAATGTGCTGAAGGCGCTCGGCGAAGCTTCAACCAAGATTCGCGAGAAACTCGGAGAATCACTGAAGACGGTGCAGAAGCTCGATACTCCGATCGAAGAGGCGACAACACCGTCTCTTGAAGCACTGCAGGCGTATACGCTTGGACGTAAGACGCTTCAGAACAACGCAGATTTTACGGCTGCGGTGCCGCTTTTCGAGCGCTCCATCCAGCTCGATCCCAATTTCGCGATGGCCTATGCGACTTTAGGAACGACCTATCACAATCTGGGCGAGAAAATAATGGCCGCTGAGGATACGAAGATAGCCTACGAGCGCCGCACGCATGTCAGTGAATGGGAAAAGTTTTATATCGAATCGCATTACTATCACTTCGTTACAGGCGACCTCGGGAAAGCTCAACAATCGTACGAGCTTTGGGGACAGATTTATCCACGCGAGCAAGTGGTGCCGACAAATCTTGGCACCATCTACCAGGCGCTCGGTCAATACGACAAGTCGCTCGAGAAATTCCAGGAGGCGCAGCGCCTTAGCCCTTCCGACAGCCTGGTTTTGGGCAACCTAGTGACCGGCTATCTTCGGCTGAACCGACTCGACAAAGCCATGGAGACCGCCAACGACGCGCTAGCCAGGAATCTCGATTCGGGTGATTTGCACGCTACACTCTATGAAATCGGATTCCTGAAGGGCGACGAGCATCGGATGTCCGAGCAGGTTGTCTGGTCGGTCGGGAAACCTGGCAAAGAAAATGTGATGCTGTCTGTCGAGGCCGGAACGGCAGCGTATCAGGGTAAATTGAGGGTGGCGCGCGATCTGTCGAGGCAAGCTGCGACTTCCGCCAGTCGCGCAGGTGAAAAGGAAGTGGCCGCTGGCTGCCATTCTGCGGCGGCGCTTTGGGAAGCATTGTATGGAAATCCGGACGAGGTACGGCAGCGCGTTAACGCTACGCTCGCCGAATCGAACGGCAGGGATGCAGAGTTTGCCGTGGCACTGGCTCTTGCCATGATTGGGGACTCGGAGCTTGCCCGCGGGCTGACCGATGATCTTCAGAAGCGCTTTCCGGAGGATACGGTTGTACGGTTCAATTATTTACCGACCGTTGAAGCGCAGCTGTTGCTGAATCCCCCGAACAATTCCTCTCGAGCAGTGGAACTCCTGGCCGTGACTTCCCCGTACGAACTTGGCGTTCCAGGTGGCGATCTCTTCTGGAACAATCTTTACCCGGTATATGTGCGTGGGCAGGCATTACTGGCATCAAGGGAAGGGACACGAGCTGCTGCGGAATTTCAGAAAATCCTGAATTGGCCTGGAGTCGCTGTCAATGAGCCAATCGGGGTCCTGGCGCATCTAGGCTTGGCACGTGCCTACGTATTACAGGGCGACACCGCCAAAGCGAAAGCTTCCTATCAGGAGTTCCTGGGAATTTGGAAGGATGCCGATCCGGACATCCCCATCCTCGTCTCGGCAAAAGCAGAGTTCGCAAACCTTCCATAGACTTAAGATGAAGACCGTTCGGCGCACAACCGGTGGCAAGAGGCAGGTAGCCCAGAGGGTGTCGCGCTATGGCGCAGACCTTTGATACTTACCGAAGCGGCACAACCGGAGGCTGGCGGAACCAAGTCTCATAACCGATGATGAACCAGCGAATTGGGAACCCTCCTTGATGTGTGATAACCGCGCCCACTCCGCTGTCGTTTTCAGGCAGTACATACGATCGGCTGACGACTGCCGATTCCTGTGGTTCGAGGAGGATATTAAATGGAATTTCAGAACCGTCCGTGCGTGGGTTGAAGCGCCGCCCCTGGTCATCCGTGAGGTACATCACCAAATTGTTTTCCCGCTGGCTGCGTCCACGTCCTTGATTGGCGATTTTCATTTCTACCCGATATTCGGTTCCTGTTTTCCGGGGATGCCGCTGATACCCCTCGATCGAGAAGCACATGTCGTCGGACCATCGGCAGTCGCCCACACGCAACACCCGGGGAGATGAAGTCAACGACACGACAATCACAATCGCGAAGTACACGGTGGCACCCACGAGAATTCTGGCCAGAATTTTGCGCGCCCGCGAAGGTTCATGGTGGAAGGCAAACCATGTTGCTGCCAGGAGGGAAAAGACAGTCAGAAAGAAAAGCAGAATAAACAGCAAATCGAAGGCGGTCACTGCTGCTTGATATCATAAAGTACTTCATACTGCAATGTTTGGAAGGTGCCCGCCACTCGGTTCCAAATGCCCGAGCCCGCCGCCAGGATTTTTCGCATCGGAACGATGCTTCCCGATGCGCAAAAAACGCTAACCTAATTTCGTCAGAAGTCAGCTCGAATTTGACGATGGACCGGTTGTCTTCTTCTTGTTGTTCGCACCTAAGCGAGGCCGGATGCGCGTGCCAATTTCAAGGCTTCGATCGCGGCGCCACGAGCACCGGCTGTGTCGCCGTTCGGCATGATGTAGATGGGAATATCGGCTTGCTCTTCACGCTGCGTGGGCATGCCCTTGCGTATTTCATTGATGAACCATTGCTGAAACTCTTTGGAAGTTTCAATCGCACCCCCACCCACGATCAACGCATCCGGATCAAATGTGTTGATCATTTCATCGAAGAACAGGCCCAGGGCATGTGCTTGCACGCGGAAAATTTCGCGGCACATGGGATCACTCTTCTCCGCGAGTCCGCGTACGAGCTTCGCCGCCTTTGAAAGGTCTACTTTCCCCAGATCGTGGTCCGGAAAGCGCGGCAGAAAATACGGCAGGAATGTCTTTTCAATCGCCGTTAGCGAGCACACAGATTCCAGGTCACCGGTACGTCCGCAATTGCACTCCGGTTTAAGGCCCGCCGTGCCTGAAATGCTCTGATAGGGGAGCAGGACGTGTCCCAATTCGCCGCCGAACCCCTTCCGGCCCTTTACAACGTCACCGTCAATGATAATGCCCCCGCCAAGACCCGTGCCGATGACGACCGACACGGATGTCTCCTTGCTCTTTGCCCCAAAGATCGTGAAATGGCCCCACAGGGCTCCGGCATTCCCGTCGTTCAGATAGTTGACGGGTTTGCCCAGGCGATGGGCGAGGTGCTCTCGGATATCGTAGCCAGCCCAATCGGCATGCACAAAATTCGTTGACCCTCGAGCGCTCAAAACGCCTGACGCACTGGCTGGCCCCGGCGTGTCGAGACCGACCGCGACAATCTCATCGAGCGAAACACTGGCGCGTTTCGCGGCGGTCAGCAGGCCGTCTTCGATCTGTTTCAGACAGACGTCCGGTCCCTGCTTTGAGAGCGCAGGATGTTCGCAGAGTCCTTCGATCAGAAATTGCTCTTTGTCGTTAATGAGAGTGTAATTTACAGCGGTTCCGCCCAGATCGACTCCGGCGACGATAGACACGATGATCTCCTGATGAGTGTTTTCGGTGGGGATAGTTTAGCAGTTTTGGTAACGATAGGGAGTTCGGAATGGCATCAAAGAACTAGTGGATCAGATCGGATTTCAGCAATTCGACCGTGCGTTCATAAATGTCATCAGGTGAGCCCACAGCGGGAACGGACACAAGCAGACCCATGTTTTTATAGAAATCGATCAATGGAGCAGTGCTGCGGTTGTAAGTTTGCAACCGGACCGATACCGCTTCCTTTCGATCATCCTCGCGCTGGAACAAGGGTCCTTCGCAATGGTCACAGACGCCCTCTTTCTGCGGGGGCCTCTGACTTACGTGAAAGACTGACTTGCAAGTTCGGCAGGTACGGCGACCGGAAATCCGGGAAACAACCTCGGCGAACGACAGTTCGTAGTCGACGACGGCATTCAGGGTGATCTTCTCTTTTTCCATCAAGGTTCTGAGTGATTCGGCTTGCAATATGGTTCGGGGAAATCCGTCCAATATGAATCCGCCATGGCAACGCAGGCATCCAGCCCGTTCCTTCACCATTTCCCAGACCGTCGCGTCGGGCACCAGTTCGCCGCGACTCATATACGCGAGCGCAGCAGCCATTGCGGGAGACTGTTCGCAAGCGCTGCGGCCAGACGCAGCACGAAAAACATCCCCGGTTGAAAGGTGACAGGGACCGAGGCGCTCATGAAGGAGCTCAGCCTGCGTGCCTTTCCCCACACCCGGAGCACCCAGCAGAACCAAGCGCAAAGGCATCTTCACTGCTGCGGGCAGTTGAGAGCACTGAGCGGAGGGCCCGTGCAACCAGGCGGCTCGATCATTCTTGATTGGGATGGTCATCGGTAACCCCCCACTATGCGGGATGCTGGTTTGCACGCGCAGAGCCAGCGCGGAACGGGAGCGAGGAGTTCTGCACTTTCGCCTCAGTCTTATCACTACGCCTTGTCGGACGCAAGGACGTGGGGCCCAGGCGACCAAAGCGGATGCCGCACTGGGGTTGACGATATCCGGCCATAACGGGGTTCCAAAGATGCCGTGCGACTGAGCTCTGGCGATCAAATAAAGCCGTAGGACGCGAAGATCACAATCGAGGTCACACCGAGCGCCGAGCCTAGCACGGCACCAGCCAGAACATCGCTGAGAAAGTGCATACCAAGGACGATGCGCGAGACCGCAATGCTGATTGCAAGGAAGTAGAGCGGTCCCTTGAGCGCCGGATAGAAGAAGCTGACCACCAATGCGATGGAAAATGCGGTCATCGTGTGACCGGACGGGAACGAGAATTTGTCAGGGGGAAGAACGGTTGCCCAGCAATGGGGCTCCCATTGGCAGGGGCGTTCCCTCCTGCTGACGGCTTTCAGCAGTTTAAAAACAATCACTCCCGCAAACGCAGCACAGGTTGCTGAAGCAACCGCTACATATCGTGTCGGGCCACCAACGACCAGCACAATCGCAGCCAGACTGTACCAGACCCACCCGTCACCCAGCCGCGTCGCTGCCAGCATCCAGTAACGAATCCACCGCGGAGCTTTCCACCGGTTCATACGATGCATCACGCGGTGATCGCGATTCTCGATAAAATTCCAGACGGTCCTCGCCACTGTCATGGCATCACCTCAACTCGCCCAGTTTGCCTCGAACCTTCGATCGACATCCCATAGCATGCGCGGCAGTTTTTCCTTATTTTCGAATCTTGCCGCCCATTTTCTGCAGAAACGGATTTCGTTCAGCCAATGACCACCGGTGACTGCGGGAATGAAAATCGTCACGGGCAGAATTGCCGCCAGCCACGGCTTTTCCTGCAAACAGGAAGCGGCGAAACGGTAAATGTCCAGGGTGAGCTTTCCGTATCCACCATGCTCGCCGTGAATGACTCCGGATCCGGCCCGCAGACCGGCGAAGAACTCCTCAATCCGACCCGAGCCCGGGACTTCGGTATAGGTAAGGCCCACACCAGCCAGAGTGTGCGAATCGCTACCCGCGATCGCAACTTTGTTCATTCGCTTGGCGAGACGTTCCGCATACAAATTGGCTCGAGACCACATTTGTCCATTCCGAACCTCAAATGCGGGAACGTAGGAAGCAAACCAGCTGTAATCTTCCTCTTCGCGGGGACCGGTAAGGCCAGACAGGAGATGGTTCACACTGAAAAATAGCTTTCGTTCCGTCAGATACATCAGCAGGGAAATGAAGTCATTCCGACGTCGCTGGATTTCGAGATGATCCTTTTCGGTGATCAAGTACACGCCCAGGTGCATCTCGGTTCCCGTTGGCATCCTCACCGTCACCTCCTCACTCAGGAAAAAGTCAGGATGCTTGCGGAGCGCTTCCGCAGACTCGATCGAGTCGTGATCGGTTATGGTTACGATCGACATCCCCAGTCGTTTGCAGCGTGCATACACATCGGCGGGGTCGTTGTAAGATTCTTTGCAGATCCGACGCAGTCCTGGAGTATTGCACATGCCCGAACCTGTAGAGTGTACATGTAGGTCGCAGCGCATGGTCCCAGTCTGGCGGGGGGATATGAACAACACATGAAGAAACCGCGAAATATGCATGAAAGATGCCATGGAACTGATAGAACACAAAAGACTTAAATAATTATCCACATGGCATGTTGGATGCTCTGGTTGCACGATATTTAACTTGTGTAACACTTCCCGCGATGAAGAAAATTCAGATTTTATTCCATGACGCTGGCGGCGGTCATCGCAACGCTGCCCTGGCCCTTCAAGCCATCGCCACGCAGCAACGCCGCGACTGGGATATGCAGCTCATCCAGTTCCAGGAACTTACAAATCCTCTCGACCTGTTGCGCAAGGTAACGGGGATCCAGATTCAGGAGCAGTACAACATCCTGTTACGCAACGGCTGGACGATGGGTGCGACCCAAATTCTCCGCTTGTTGCAGGCGACAATTCGACTCTTCCACGGCCAGCTGGTGAACCTCCTCGCACAGTATTTTCGCGGAAACCCGGCAGACTTGCTCGTGTCGGTGATCCCGCATTTCAACCGCGAAATCGGCGAGGCCTGGAGCGCTGTTTATCCCGAGCGACCGTTTGTAACGTTGATCACCGATCTCGCCGATTTTCCGCCACGCTTCTGGATCGAACCAATTTCCGAGCAGTATGTGATTTGCGGAACGGAGAAGGCCGTGCAGCAGGCACGGGAAATCGGAAAGGACGAATCCCACATCCTCAAGACCTCAGGAATGATTCTGCGCCCTGATTTCTATTTCGAAGAAGATGTCGATCCGGTCGCCCGGCGCAAGGAAATGGGTCTCGAGGAAAACCTGGCGACGGGAATTCTCCTTTTTGGCGGATTTGGTTCAAAAGTGATGTACGAAATTGCGGAGAGACTCGAATCGGCACGGACTCCGGTGCAACTGATCGTAGTTTGCGGCCGGAATGAACAGTTGAAGCAAAGATTTCTCGCTCGGAAATGGAATTTTCCGGTGTGCACGCTGGGGTTCACGAACGAAGTGCACCGATTGATGCGGCTGGCGGATTTTCTGATCGGCAAGCCTGGCCCGGGCAGCATTGCCGAAGCCATGGTCCGCAAGTTGCCGGTGATTCTCGAATGTAACTCCCGGACGTTGCCGCAGGAACGGTACAACACTGAATGGGTCAAGGAAAAACAACTGGGGATCGTCTTGAGTGATTTTTCCGAGATCGTCCAGGGAGTAAATCAACTGCTCGAACCTTCAACGCTGGCCCGGTTGCGAAGCCATGTGGCGGCGCTCGACAATCGCGCGATTTTCGAAATACCAGAACTCTTTGCGAAACTTCTCAACGAGGAGACTGAGCGGGAGACACAGAGTTCCGTGCAAAAGCCATATTCATCAGTTTGAAGCGCGCTCGGCTTTGGGTGGGTGAGGAAAGTGGGGTCCGGCTCCAGGATTATCTGTCTGCGACTTTACGCGCGGTTTGGCGCAGGTCACGGCCCACCAACGCGAGGCGTATTTCGGCAACTCGCACATTTTACCGCAACCAACAGACGTCTTCGACTGTGCACAGCCGCAATAGCAGCCGCCGACGCTCGGCTGAGCGACGCGACTTGAACTGTCAGCCCAAACGGAAAACGCGGCCACTGCGATCAGTAGACAAGACTCGAGCAGCAGCCATGCGCCCAGGCGCAACAGCCTTTTGGTGATCGGACGCGCAAGCAATCGTGAGAGCATGACCGGGCTAGTTTCAGCCTGAAGTAGAAAAAAACCGATAGCCCGGGAAGACAAAAAACAGACAAACCAGGGTTATGGTACTGATCCCCTGATGGCAACGGTTCGAAGCCAGTCGGCCCGGCAAAAATCAGCCTAACTCTTTTATCATTAGCATCTTGCGTGATGCTGGACATGTTCGCGCCGAGGCAAACCGCGCGGCGTAGCAGGGCCAAAAATTAACGGATCCGTTCGGGCGAGCAAAATTACGAATTCTTCAAAGAATAATTGACTTCGATTACCGTATCGACTTCAACTGGCTGTCCGTCAATAATCGTTGGCTCATAGACCCATTGCTTCACCGCTTCCATTGCGGACCGCACGAGCACCGGGTCTCCGGTCACGGGCTGTACCTGCGTCACGGAGCCCGTGACCGTGATGACCACATGCAATCTGACTGTTCCTTCGATCCCTTTGCTCTTTGCCTGTGCTGGATAAATGGGCGCAACTTTGGTCTTCACTTTTTGTGCCATGACCTTCCCGCTGATGGTTACTCTCACGGGCTTCGCAGCAGGTTGTGCGGATGAGGAAGGAGCGGTAAACAGAGCAAAGAGACTCCACCACAGAAACAACAGGCCTATTTTCTGGATCGGGCGGATCAACACGGGGACAGCCTCCAATTTTGTTCGACCAACTGTCGTCTACACCTGGCTCTGAGGGCTTTCCTTCCAGATCGGAGTGAGGGAATCGCTCGGCAGGCGGCTAATCGAGATGCCGGACATTCCCAGAACGTGCGCGACTTGGGTTTCACGCAAGCGGGACGCATCGTATTCGAGCGAGATCAGGTTCTTGTGCTCATCCACGCGAATCTTTCGCAGGCCATACGTGTTCGAGAACTCACCAAGGCGAGCCAGTTGTTCGTTGTTCAACGAAGAATGCAATTTGTATGAAATTTCAACCAGTGTCATGCTCTGCATTATAGCAGCACGCTTAAGCGTTGTTGAAGGTTTCAAACGACCGGCGTTCCGGGCCATTCCGTGAAGCAGGGCTCGGCGAGAGCCTTGACGTGCGCAGGGGCGGAAGGTACATGTAGGAGTAGCTGGTACATGGATGGCCCGCAGGAAAAATGCCACTTCGACGGGTTGACAGAGACCCGTCGCTGAAGGAAGCCAATCGCAGGCGATTGCGTTGAATTGAAGGGCAAATCCGCGGAAGAATCACGAGCTCCACTCTGCGACGGAGATTGCCAGCGGCAGATCGGCCGAATCCGAGTTTAATGTACGAGGAATTACTGGGAATGATCTACACCCATCTTCGCTGACCGGCTGTTCATCTCAGATGTGAACGAAGACGAGGCGGTTGTGGCTATGACAACAGAACGAGATCCGGTCTGCGGAATGCGCACAGAACCGACAACAGCTAAAGCCAATCGGGAGTTTGCGGGCACAACGTACTATTTTTGCTCGGCTGGATGCGCGGAACAGTTTTCGAAACAGCCGTCGAAATATGTCACCGGGAGGGAGGTACGGACGGAGCCCGTCGATTCACTCGCAGCCGCGACCAGGCGGGAGCCGGACGGGTTGCTCATTCTGGCCTCGAAGCCAAAAGAGAAAGATCCGGTATGCGGCATGCTGGTTAATCCGGACAGCGCACGTGCGAAGCTCGATCACCACGGCAAGACATATTTCTTTTGTTCGGCTCGGTGTGCAGAACGTTTTCAGAAGGAGCCTGAAGCGTTCCTGTTGAAGCCTGGAACCGCGGGCATGGATCCTCGGGTAGACGCAACCTCGCCCGAGAAAGGCGACGCGAGGCCTGGAATTCGTTACACCTGCCCGATGGATCCCGAGATCGTACAACTGGGTCCAGGCACGTGCCCGAAATGCGGTATGGCGCTCGAACCGATAGACATCATTGCCGATCAGCAGGCCGATCCCGAATACGATTCAATGCGCAGACGGTTCTGGATCGGAGCCGTGCTAACGCTTCCGCTGGCGGCCCTTTCGATGTTCGGCGAAACAACCGGACTTCACATCGATCCGCGAGTAGGGAACTGGCTCCAATTCTTGCTGGCGACGCCCGTGGTGCTGTGGTGTGGATGGCCATTCTTCCAGCGATTCTGGAATTCGCTGGTGCATCGAAGTCCCAACATGTTTACGCTCATTGGGCTTGGTACAGCTGCGGCATATCTTTACAGCGTTGTGGTGACTCTGTTTCCGGGAGTCTTTCCGGCCTCGTTCCGCGACATGCACGGCGTGATGTCAGTTTATTTCGAAGCTGCTGCGGTAATCATCACGTTGGTGCTGCTTGGCCAGGTGCTCGAGCTTAGAGCACGTCATCGCACCAGTTCCGCGATCCGTGAGTTATTGCATTTTGCGCCACAGACCGCTCACCGCATTGACGGAGATGCTGAGGCCGATGTTCCCCTCGCACAAATCAAACCTCGCGATCTACTCCGCGTTCGACCTGGTGAGCGTGTGCCCGCCGATGGAAGCATTCATGAAGGTGCAAGTTCGCTTGACGAATCAATGGTCACTGGCGAAGCACTGCCTGTCGAAAAAGCCGTCGGAGACAAGGTCACCGGTGGAACCCTCAATTCGAGCGGAAGCTTCGTGATGACGGTAGAGCGGGTCGGCAAGGATACGCTTCTTGCGAACATTGTGAAATTGGTCAGCGAAGCGCAGCGCAGCCGGGCCCCGATGCAACGACTGGCGGACAGAGTGGCCGGGTATTTTGTACCTGCGGTTGTTCTCGCGTCGATCCTAACGTTTGCAGGATGGATGATCTGGGGCCCGCGACCGGGCTTTGCCTACGCACTGGTCGCTGCCGTCTCCGTTCTGATCATCGCTTGCCCGTGCGCGTTAGGTTTAGCCACGCCGATGTCGATTCTAGTGGCTGTTGGGCGGGGCGCATCCGTCGGAGTTCTGGTCCGCAACGCGGAAGCGCTCGAGCGTCTTGCGAAGGTAGACACCTTGGTGGTCGACAAGACCGGAACGCTCACGGAAGGCAAACCGGAGCTGGCCGGGGTCGAACTGAAGGCTCGGAGCGACTTCACCGAAGCCTCATTACTTTCACTTGCAGCGAGTGTCGAGCGATCGAGCGAACATCCCCTCGGCCGGGCAATTGTTCGTGCAGCCGAAGAGAAGAAGTTGCCCCTCAGTTTGGCGGCTGAATTTCACGCTACCCCGGGAGGTGGAGTCGAGGGTCAGGTACTCGGCCGGCAGGTTACAGCGGGCAGTGCGAAATTTTTGGAATCGCGGAAAATTGCAGTGGCCGTCGGGTTCAACGACGCGGCCGGGCTCGAAAATCTCCCCGCAGTCACGCCCATTTTCGTTGCCGTCAATGGAATTGTCGAAGGCATGTTTTTGCTGCGCGACCGGGTGAAGGCGACCACGCCCGAAGCGCTGAAGCTACTGCGCAAGGATGGCCTGCGAATCGTGATGCTGACCGGCGACAGACACTCCGTTGCCGAGCGCATCGCCAAGGAACTGGGTCTCGAGGAGTTTGAGGCCGAAGTGCTGCCTCAACGAAAAGCAGAAGTCGTAGCGAATCTCAAGAGGCAGGGTCGGATCGTGGCCATGGCAGGGGATGGCATCAACGACGCTCCGGCTCTGGCCGCGTCCGATGTAGGTATCGCCATGGGAACGGGAACAGATATCGCCATGGAAAGCGCGGGAATTACTTTGGTTAAAGGCGACCTCAGAGGGATTGTGCGAGCCCGGCGTCTTTCACGCGCCACGGTCAGTAACATTAAGCAAAATCTGGGCTTTGCCTTCCTCTATAACGCTTTGGGCATTCCAATTGCCGCGGGGGTGTTTTACCCCATTTTGGGCTGGCTGCTAAGCCCCATGATTGCCAGCGCTGCGATGAGCCTCAGCTCTGTGTCCGTCATCACAAATGCACTGCGGCTGAGAAAAACGGCCCTATAAAAAATACACACAAGCCCAGGCTTAGATGATGGTTTTGTGTGGCAGGACAGGCCTCTACACTCCCGTTCCACACGTTCGATCGACTTTCGAGAATTCGTAGCTGACCAACCGAGTTCTTCTGTCGTCTATATCCCTTGAATGGAACTTTTGTGCGCTAGCTGCGTACATTAAGAGGGAAGAGAATCGGCCCGCTTGTGAGGGTGGTCATGTCGAACAATGGAAGCGGTCTAATGAACGGGACCGGCAATGGGAACGGGAAGGCCGCCAAGAAGCGGCGCCGTCGGATTATTTTCGGCTCGTGTGCGCTATTGGTCTTAATTGGTGGTGGGTACGGGGTATACGCCGCGCTGCGCCCCAATCACGAGATTGATCCGAGCAAGCTTGCCATGGTTGAACGCGGTGACTTGGCGAAAGTGGTCGTCGCTACGGGCAAGATTCAGCCACTTTCGAAAGTCGAAGTGAAATCAAAGGCGAGCGGCATTGTAAAAAAACTGTTCGTTGATTATGGCGACCATGTGAAACAGGGAGAAATCCTGGCTGAACTGGACAAGATTCAACTTGAAGCCAGCGTTCGCGCTGCGGAAGCCAATTATCAGGCCGCACAAGCGGCGCGTGATTCCGCAGTCGCTTCGCTCGAACGAAGCAAAGTCGATGCGGAAGGCCCCGATGTTCCTTTCCTCAAGCTGAATATGGGCCGTGCCGAGCAGATGTACAAGGACGGCGTGATGGCCAAGAGCCTGGTCGAAGACGCAGAGAAAAATTATCAGATGGCACTGAACAAACAAGTCAGTGCGCAACGCAACCTGATTGTGGCGAAGGCGGAAATTGCGAAGGCCGAAGCTGAGGTGGCGCAAGCCAAGGCCGCGCTCGAGAATACCCAGGAAGACTTGCGGAATTCCACCATCGTCAGCCCGATTGACGGGTTGGTGCTTTCACGTGACGTGAATGTCGGTGATGCGGTCAGTTCGATTCTGGTGCTGGGGTCGCAGGCGACGCTGCTGTTCACGCTGGGTGACATCAGCGAGGTGTATGTGCAGGGCAAGGTTGACGAAGCCGACATTGGCAAGGTGTATTTGAATCAGCCGGCACGGATCGTTGTGGAGTCCTTTAAAGACAAGAAATATACCGGCAAAGTGACGAAGATTTCTCCCCTAGGCAAGGAAAAAGATAATGTCACCACGTTCGAAGTTCGTGTTTCGATCTCGAACCCGACCGGCGAGCTGAAAGCGAACATGAGCGCGAACGCCGAAGTGGTCCTGGAAGAAAAGAAGAATGTATTGATGGTCCAGGAAGCCGCATTGATCTATGACAAGGATCGCAACGCGTCGGTGGAAGAACCCGACCCGAAGGCACCCAATGGTCGCAAGAAGGTGGACGTCAAGCTGGGAATCTCCAACGGGGTAAAAACGGAAATCGCTTCGGGTTTAAATGAAAAGCAGCAAGTCGTTCTCCAGTAGATTTAACGGAAAAGGAAAAAGGCGCTGTCATGACGTTTCGAGATTTATTGCGCGACACGCTGGCTACGCTCTGGGGGCATAAGCGCCGCACGCTGCTGACCATGTTCGGTATCGCCTGGGGAATCATTTCGATCACGCTGATGGTTGCAGCGGGTGAAGGCCTGGGTCGCGGAATTCAGAAGCAACAGGAGAATTTCGGCAAGGACGTCATGATCGTATTTGCCGGTCGGACCAGCATGCAGGCTGGCGGCACCCGTTCCGGGCGGGCCGTTCATTGGATGGAAGACGACTATACCGAAGTTGCAAAGGAAGCGCCTGCATGTAAATACGTGATGCCGGAGCTAGGCAACAATGTGAAAGTGCATAGCGCGTTCAACAGTGGAAACATCGACACGGTTGGCTCACTCCCTCCCTTCACCGAAATTCGCAGCATCGCTGTCTCGCAGGGCCGTTTCTATAATTACGAAGATAACGACGAGGGGCGCCGCGTGGCGTTCCTTGGGAGCGATACCAAGAAGCAGCTTTTTGCGGAACGGGAAGCCATCGGCCAGGTCATCGAGCTGAACGGAGTCCCTTATACCGTGATCGGCGTAATGAAGACGAAGGACCAGAATTCCAGCTACGACGGTGTCGATATTCGGAAGATCTTTATTCCGTTTAACTCCATGAAACGCGATTTCCCGAACAAACCTCCCGCCGTAGAACACACTGTCGATCGTCTGCTGGTTGCGCCGTGGTCACTCGGCACGCACGCCGACTGTGTGCGCCAGGTTCGCCGCACACTTGGACGTTTGCATAATTTTGACCCCCGCGATGAAGAGGCAGCAAGCATCTGGGATACGGTGAAAAATGCTCAGGCCAATCGAATGATTTTTGTGGGCATGGAAGTGTTTATGGGGGCGGTGGGAGTCGCGACAATTTTTCTTGGTGGATTGGGTGTGATGAACGTAATGCTCGTCAGCGTGCGCGAACGTACCCGAGAAATCGGGGTTCGGAAAGCTCTGGGCGCCACGCGGGAATCGATTCTTCGGCAATTCTTTCTCGAAACAGTCATTCTGGTGCTGATCAGCGGAGGGGCCGGCCTGGTTATTTCCTATGGTTTGTGTGGCCTCGTCGGTTTGCTGCCCAAAATGCCGTATTTCGACGGACTCGACCCGAGCTGGAAACTTGCAACGTTGACCATCAGTTTGCTGGGCCTGATCTCCGTTCTTTCGGCGTTGTATCCCGCGAATCAGGCGGCCTCCGTTGATCCCATTGAAGCGCTGCGTTTCGAGGCAGGTGGCTGATGCTCAGAGAGATTTTCAAAGAATCGTGGGCCGCACTCGGGCGAAATAAAATTCGCAGCCTCCTGACCATGACTGGCATTTCCTGGGGCATTGTTGCCGTCACCCTTTTGCTCAGTTATGGTTCCGGCTTTCGAAGTGTGCTGATGTACACCTTTGAAGTGTTCGGAAAGGGCGCGGTCATCTGCTGGCCTGGAACCACCAGCGAGCAGGCCGGAGGTGAGCGTGCCGGGAAAGAAGTCCGTTTTGAACAGGAGGACGCCGATTGGGTTAAGGCTCAATCACCACTCATCAAACGGGTCACTCTCGAGACGGTTAAATGGAAAGGAGTCTCTCATGATGAGCGTCTCTCGGAGACAGCCATTCGCGGCGTTTATCCCGAATATGGGGAGATGCGCAACGAAGTGCCTTCCGAAGGCCGCTGGATTTCGCCCGAAGACATTGCCGAGCGGCGTCGCGTGGTTTTTCTCGGGGCACGCCTGAAGAAAAAGCTATTCAGCGGGATGCCAGCCGTAGGCGAGACCGTCCGGATTGATGGTGTTCGCTACACGGTCATTGGCACGATGGACATGAAGTTTTCTGACAGCTGCTATTTTAATTGCGATGATGAATCGGCATTCATTCCATATCCCGCTGCAGCAGAAATGTGGGATGCAAAATACGCCAGCGTGATGGTGTTTGAGCCGGTTGCACCGCAATTTGAGGCGCCGGCGATGGTGCAATTCCGCACGGCTGTTGCCAACAGGCAGCGCTTTTCAGCAAATGACAAGCGGGCTATTACCATGTTCGGGCGGCAGGAATTCAAGCCTGTTTATGATGGAATTACGTTCGGGATTGAGGGATTGCTTTTCTTAATCGGCGCGATGACGCTCGGAATTGGCGGCGTCGGCGTGATGAATATCATGCTGGTATCGGTTGACGAACGGGTTCGGGAAATCGGCTTGCGCCGCGCCCTCGGAGCCAAGAAAGCGCACATCCGATGGCAATTTTTGTTGGAAGCGTTGGTGCTGACGCTGGCTGCCGGGGCCATCGGCATGATGCTCTCGTGGATTCTGACATCATCGATTGGTACATTGCCTTTTCTTGGCCCGGCATACGAAGACGACAGCGGCAAGGTGGATATCCATTTGAAATTGTCGATCATGACGATGTTTCTGTCCGCCGTGATCCTGGTCATCGTCGGAGTCATCAGTGGATGGATTCCTGCGATGCAAGCGGCCAAACTTGATCCAGTAGAAGCCCTTCGATACGAATAGAAGTTCACCGTTTGCCTGATTCTCGTAACTTACCCTTGTTCTTGTGACATAACGTCACAATTCACCCTGTGCTTTTAATACCTGGATACTGCGGATCATCCTTCCGGCTGCTATAGTTGTATCAATCGAAAAAATGGATGCCGTTCTGTCGGGAGGAAGCCGGATGAGAGAACAACACCGCAAGTTCAAAGTATCAGGTCTGCTCGCAGTCCTGGCGATGCTTCTTGTGATTGTGAAATTTGCTGACGCGCACGCTATTCTGAAGGACAGTTCACCCGCTCCGAACAGCACGGTCACTGGCCCGGATGTGCCGCTAAAATTACAATTCAATGTTCGCATCGATGCGGCTCGCTCCAAGTTGCAGTTGGTCAAACCGGATAATTCCATCTCGGATCTAATGGTTGCAGCCCAGACCTCCCCAGACACATTGAGTGCAAAAATGACCGGTTTACAGCCCGGCGCATACAAGGTTCGTTGGCAGGTTTTAGCTCCGGACGGCCACATCACCCGGGGCGAAATTCCGTTTAAGGTAGGGTCGTAGTCTTTCATGGCTAGTCTACTAGGAATCTTTGGCTTTTTTACCGTTGTGCTCCGGGCATTGACGCTCTGCTTCCAGAGTGTGGCGATCGGCGGAATTATTTTTTTCATTGCGGTCGCCAGGACTTCGGAGGAACGAACGAAGGATTTGCTTCGATCCGGGTGGAGGTTAATTCGTTTCAGTGCGATGGCTCTTGCCATCACTCAGGTTCTGTTCATCATTCTCAATTCACTGGTGTTGCGCGCAACAGTCGATATCCCTTTGTCCGAAGTGCTTGGCGCAAATTTTGTCTGGGCCGGAGCGTTGGCCATCGTTGCAGGCTCGATGATCGTCACCTGGCCCACTGGGTTGCTCCAAAAGTTCTCGCCGGTTGTGTTGCTTCCCGCGACGATGATGCTGGCGGGTTCCGTAATGACCAGTCACGCCGCTTCCCGAATGGAAAATCGGCCCGCTTTGGTGGGTCTGACAATCCTTCATTATCTGGCGACCGCAAGCTGGATCGGGGCACTACCGTTCCTGCTGTTGTCGATGAAGCGATTGCCAGATGGCACTGCGAAGTCAAACGTCATCCGGCGCTTTTCCCGCATGGCGCAGATCAGCGTTGCCGTATTGATTGCCGCCGGGCTAGCCATGGGCTGGTCCTATCTCGGTTCGATCGCCGCCATCTATGGCACCGCTTACGGAGTGATGCTTTCCGCCAAGGTTGCGTTGCTGCTTTGCCTCCTGCTTCTTGGCGCTGCAAATTATTACATCGTGAAAGGTCTGGATACTGCGCAGGGTGGAACTGACAAGAAAAGCCTGTTCTGCTTCGGAGAAGCGGAAATTGGCATTGGTCTGACCGTAATCCTGGCCGCGGCATCGCTGACTTCACAGCCTCCTGGCGTGGACCTGACGCAAGATCGCGTCACCATGCACGAAATTACGACACGTTTTGCACCGCGCATGCCCCGCTTCCGCAGTCCGGAATTGAACTCGCTCTCTGCTCCAACCGAACAGATTTACAAACAGGCAAAAGCTTTGGGACAAAACCTGCCGCCAGCTTACGTTCCGGGCCAGACCGCCTGGAATCCCTCGACACCCGGTGATATTGCCTGGTCGGAATACAATCACAACTGGGCGGGCTTGATCGTGATGCTGATGGGAGTTCTGGCATTGTTGTCCCGCAGCCGCTATTTTGCTTGGGCGAAGATCTGGCCGCTGATGTTCCTGGGGCTGGCAGTATTCCTGTTCCTGCGCGCTGACCCGGAAAATTGGCCGCTGGGACCGAATGGATTCTGGGAAAGTTTCGGTGTGGTCGACGTCCTGCAGCATCGCTTGGCGGTCATCCTGATCATCGTGTTTGCAGTTTTTCAGTATCGCGTGGAAACAAACAAGGTGAAGTCGATGGCCGCCAAATTGGTCTTTCCAGCGGTCTGTGCCATTGGGGGAGTAGTCCTCCTCACCCATACTCACGCGCTCAGCAATGTGAAGGAAGAGATGCTCGCGGAGTTGAGCCACACCCCGCTCGCGATATTCGGAATCATGGCAGGGTGGTCCAGGTGGCTCGAATTGCGCTTGCCGGAGCAGAATGAGGCGAAAAAGTTCCTGAAGTGGATTTGGCCGATCTGCTTTATTTTTGTGGGTTTAATTCTGATGGATTACCACGAAGCCGATTCCTACGTGACGCCCCCATCTGCGGTCGCAGGTGCCTCTATTTCGCCAGCAAATTATCAAAGTACGCCAACATCTCGGCCGAATTCCAGTCCTGCGGGCCAATAATCTTCCGAACGATCTTGCCGTGGCGATCAATGATGTAGGTCTCGGGATACATAACAGTGCCGTAGTCCTGTGCGGACTTCTTTGACGGATCGCGCGAGGTCAGAAAATCGATCTTGTGCTGCTCGAGGAACTGCTGATAGGCGTTCTCGTCCTCGTCAACGCTTACGCCAAGAACCACACCGTTCCGTGAGGCGATGCGCTGGTTCAGTTCGATCAGTCCGGGAGTTTCTTCTACGCATGGAGGACACCAGGTCGCCCAGAAATTGAGCACGACAACCTTGCCACGTAAATCGGAAAGATGGCCCGACTTGCCGCCCGTATTGATTGCAAAGTCCTCGGCAGTGCGTCCAGCGATGGAGGATTCGCCCTGACGGTAGTGAGGAAGGCTAAAAAACGCCAGGATGGCAAAGGCAAAACCCATGCTGCCGTAGGCCATAATTTTGCGTAAAACCGTTTTCATAATACCGATATAATAGCGTACACCCGCCCCCCGGGAAAGACCTGCTTCACAGCCAAACGTGATGAAAGACACAGCGAAGCAACGTCGACTGATCTCTGCCATTGTTCCAGCGCGAAATGAGGAAACGCTCATCGCCGGTTGTGTCAGGTCGCTGATCCATCAGCAGGAAATTGGAGAAATCCTTGTTGTCAACGACCATTCGCAGGACCGCACCGCAGAAATCGTTCGCGAAATCGCAAAAGAACACCCCCGGGTGCGCCTGATCGAGTCGTTACAACTGCCCTTTGGCTGGGTTGGCAAAAATCACGCCGTTTGGATTGGCGCCCGCGAAGCGAAAGGGGGATGGTTGCTTTTTACTGATGCGGATGTCCTGCACGGTAAGAAGTCCGGGGCGAAGGCTCTAGCGCTCGCCCGGCAGCACAATGCTTCGCTGGTATCGTTCTCGCCCGAGCAAATCACCGAGACATGGTACGAAAAAGCAGTCATTCCCGTGGTTTACTGCCGGCTCGCGGGCAAATTTTCCTTTGACGACGTGAACGATCCCGAAAACAGGGCAGCTGCGGCAAACGGGCAATTCCTGCTGATCAGTCGTGAAGCGTATGACGCAGTCGGAGGCCATTCATCGATCTCGGATGAGGTTTTGGAAGACGTTGCATTGGCCAGGCGAGTCAAGGAAGCCGGTTTCGCGATCTGGTTCGCGAGTGGCAATGGCATCGTCAGTGTGCGAATGTACCGCAACTTCGGTGCGATGTGGCAAGGATGGAAAAAAAACCTTTACCAGCTGATGGGCGGAAACATCGTCTCGCTCGTTAGCGAAATGGCGACCGCGGCGCTACCCCTCCTCTTGCTCATGGCCATCACCGCCGGTGTATGGTGGTTTGGTCGTGATTGGCATCTTGGCGTTTTGACTGCTTTAACCGGCCTGGGGATCTGGTTGTGGCTCTACGGCCGCGAGCTGAGACGTAACCATTTTGCGAGCGATCTCATCTGGTACGGGATTCCTGGAAAGCTGCTGTATGTTGCAGTGTTGTTTGCCTCCTTCCTGGGTTACCGGAAAGGCGTGCTGGCCTGGAGGGGCAGGGAGTATCCTGTGGGTACCTCTGATGCATCGAAGAGGTAGGGATTCTATGGTCTATTTGACACGCAAAATCGAGTTCTCCGCCTCGCACATGTACCACAATTCGGCCATGAGCGAGGAAGAGAACAGGCGCGTCTTCGGGAAGTGCAACAATCCCCACGGGCACGGTCATAACTACGCGTTGGAAGTTACCGTTGCGGGAGAGCCTGATCCGGTCACGGGTATGGTTTTCGATCTGAAGGAATTGAAAGAAATTCTAGAGCGGGAAGTCATGCAGCGGATGGACCACCGGCACCTTAACTACGAAGTGCCCGAACTGGCCGGGCAGATTCCCACATGTGAGAACATTTCGCGGGTCATCTGGAATTTGCTGGAGCCGAAGATCACCGAGGGGCGTCTACATAAGGTCAGGCTGTATGAAACGCCGGACTTGTTTGCTGACGTGTACCGCAACGGTGCAAATTCCCAGTGAGTGATGGAATCAAAATCGAATTGGGACGCCGTTACAGATTTGCGGCGTCACATCGGCTGCATAGCGCAAAGTTGAACGCCGAGGAGAATTCTCGTGTCTATGGCAAGTGCAATAACCCGCATGGACACGGGCATAATTACGTAGTGGAGATCAACGTGTCAGGGACGGTGAATCCGGCTACGGGAATGATCGTGAGCTTGTCGGACCTCGATCAGTTCGTTGAAAGGGAAGTGATCGACGCTTTCGATCACCGTTCTTTGAACGAAGAGGTCCCTGCATTTCGCGATCGAGTACCGACTACGGAGAATGTTTGCATGGAGATTTATAAGCGCCTAAAGAGCTTTCCCTTGGCCAAACTCGAACGCGTGCGCGTCGAGGAGACCGCGAATAACGCGTTCGAATATGCCGGAGAGCAACATTGAATATCACAAGGCGAACTGACACGAGGGTGACAAAAATGACCAAACCGACGGAATTGGTTTTACACGACGATAGCAATCTGACATTGCCGCAGGAGACAATTGCCGACCTGGTCCGCAAGATGATTGCGCAGGTTGGCGAAGATCCGAACCGTGAAGGTCTGCGCAAGACGCCCGAGCGGTTTGAAAAGGCCTTCAAGTTTCTGACCAGCGGCTATCACCAGAACCTGGACTCGGTGCTGAACGGAGCCACATTCAGCGTGGCATACGACGAAATGGTTGTGGTCAAGGACATTGAGTTCTTCAGTCTGTGCGAGCATCACCTGCTGCCCTTCTTCGGGAAGGCTCACGTGGCATATCTGCCAAACAAGCGCGTCCTCGGCCTCAGCAAGATCGCACGACTGGTAAATATGTTTGCCCGGCGCTTGCAGATTCAGGAGCGCATGACGAGCCAGATCGCGCAGGCCGTGGAGGAAAAAATCAGCCCGGAGGGCGTAGGCGTAATCATCGAAGCGCGACACCTGTGCATGCAGATGCGCGGCGTGGAGAAACAGCACGGACAGGCGGTGACGAGCGCCATGCTTGGATCCTTCCGGCACAACAAGCAAACTCGCGATGAATTTTTGTCTCTCGTACGCAATCAGAAGTAACTGAATTGAATCAATCTAGAAACAGCGGACGAAGTGCTCTACGGCAGGGTTTCCTGCTCGTCGTCACTATTTTCGCTGTTTTTCTCTTGTTGGGGGCCGTTGCGCCGAGCGACGAGACCGCACGTCTGGCCAAAGCGATGGACTGGAAACCGGGCGACGTAATCGCTGATGTGGGCGCGGGCGGCGGAGAGCTTGCATTTGCAGCGCACAGCTATGTCGATCCGACCGGCAAGGTCTATGCGACCGAACTCGATCCGAAAAAGCTCGAAGCGCTAAGACAGGAGCTGGCACGCCGTGACTGGAAGAATTTTGAAGTATTAGCGGCAGCAGAAAAAGACACCAACCTGCCGCCCGCCTGCTGTGACGGGATTCTGCTCCGCCGGGTTTATCATCACCTGAAGGCGCCCGTTGAAATCGATGCCAGCTTGTACAGGTCCCTAAAAGCAGGCGGCATCTTGGCGATTATTGACTTCCCTCCGCGAGCGTGGCTGACGCTTTCCGATCCCGTCAAAGGGGTACCCGCAAACCGCGGCGGTCACGGAATACCGCAGAAGATCCTGATCGAAGAATTGACTGCGGCGGGATTTATCGTCGAAAAGATTTACAATACCTGGCCCAACGACGATTACTGCGTCATCTTCCGAAAACCGCTTGCGGCTCCTTCGGCACCATGATCCAAATCCTGAAAAGCAGTTCAGTGCTTCTTTGCCGCGCGCGCCTTACGAACTCGTTCGCGGTTCCCGCAAGTCGCCGTATTGCACCAGCGGCGGACATTCCCTTTCGTCTGATCGATGAAAATCCAGCGGCAATCGCTGTTCCGGCAGGTCCGCAACCTGCTTTCGCCATGCTCAACTAGAGACAGGGCGAATGAATAAGCGACATGGCCAAGGGCACCCTGCCAGCCAGATTGCGCTACCCGCAAACTGATCCGGATCTGGTTATGATCCTCTTCCAGACGAGGGGTCAGCGGCACGCTCATCCAGTCGTTCAATGGCTCCAGTTGTTCTAGACCTAACGTCTCGCCTTTTGCTGCTCTCTCAACCAGTGTGCGGATCAGTGAGCGGAGGGTTCGAGACTGCTCGAGGGGAAATGGCTCCCGGGAGGAAACGCTGAACTTCCAGAAATGCCGGAACGAATCCACCCAATCGGGTTTGTTGAGCATATCGGTGAAGTTGCCAAATCCGTCCCAGTGCTCGCTATTCACAAGGTCGAGCCAGGGTGCGTCCTCACCGTAACCGTGAATGACAAAAGATCTGGACAGGCGATTCATGGTAATGAGATAAATTTATTTGACCCATTACACCGTTCCGTGTATTGTGTCACTCGATGTAATGAGTATAACACATTAATATCATTACATGAGGAGCCGCCCGAATGAGTTACACTCCCAGTGCCGTGGAGAGCGCCTCCAGCAAAGTGATCCGTGTAAAGCCCTCTGTGCCCGTTGCCCGCCGTCTGCACGTGATCTTGGCCTTTGCGGCCATCTACATCATCTGGGGATCGACCTATCTGGCAATTCGATACGCTGTCGAAACCATTCCCCCCTTATACACGGCAGGGTTCAGGCATCTGCTGGCCGGTCTAGCCCTGCTGGCATGGGCGTTGGCCAAGGGAATGAAGCCGACCGCCGCACAGCTCCGGGCAAGCGTCGTCATCGGCTTTTTTTTCTTTTTGTTAGGACATGGATCTCTCCATTGGGCGGAACGGGTGGTGCCGAGCGGCGAGGCGTCACTGCTGATCGCGATTGAACCGATATTCGTTTTCCTGCTCTCTTCTCTCGCAGCCCGGACCTGGCGGTTGAACGGCATGCTCGTTGCGGGCATTCTTCTAGGTCTGGCAGGCGTAGGAGTGCTGGTGAGCGGTGTGGGATCCGATTCCACAATTCCAGAAAGTAGGTTGGGCTCGATTGCGGTGCTGGTCGGAGCGTTCTCGTGGTCGGTAGGAATTATTTATTCTCGAAGGTCCCGGCTTTCAGGAAATCCACTCCTATTGTCGGCGTTGTCGCTCTTGTCGGGCGCAGTGATGCTCATTTTGGCCGGAACTCTGGTTGGTGAAGCAAGGGATTTTGCGCCTGGGACGGTAACCCTACGATCGGCAGTGGCGTTTGGATATCTGGTCGTATTCGGATCCGTCGTTGCATTCACGTGCTACAACTGGCTCCTAGAGCATTACTCGCCAACGTTGGTGTCGACGCATACGTACGTGAATCCGGTCGTTGCGGTGCTTCTGGGTTGGGCATATGGAGGCGAAACGATGACGTTTAAGGTTCTGCTGGCTGCGGCGATGGTGGTTGGTGCGGTTTTTCTTGTGGACCGGGGAACGAACAAACTCCATCATTTAGTTTAGGATACCCGAGCCTTTCCCTTGATACCCGATGGCGGGTGTGGTCAACTGCATTCTATCTCCGTTATGATCGCCCAGCGAATCGCTCAATACGTCATCAAGGAAAAGCTCGGTGAAGGTGGTATGGGGGTTGTCTACCGGGCGTATGATGAAAAACTACAACGCGATGTTGCGCTGAAATTCCTCGGTCCCCTGGTTACGGGAAGTGCCGCAAGCCACGAAAAAATTCTAGAAGAAGCGCGCGCCATTTCTGCGCTGAATCATCCCAATATCTGCACCGTTTACGAAGTGGGTGAGGCCGACGGCAAGCCGTATATCGCAATGGAATTTGTTGAAGGCAAGCCGCTCAGTGCAGAGATTAATTCTGTCGGGATGGCGCTTGAACAGGTTGAACGATACGGAATCCAACTGGCCGAAGCCCTAAGTCACGCACACAGTCGGGGGATCGTTCATCGAGACTTAAAGTCGGCCAACGTCATGATCACGCCGACAGGACTCCTCAAAGTACTCGACTTTGGAATTTCAAGACGGCTCGATCCAGGCGGCGGCGACGGAACGACTCGATTCGATCAGTCTTGGGAATCGCAGCACACCTTTACCGGGACCCTGCCTTATGTCGCACCCGAAGTGTTCAAGGGGCAGGAAGGAGATGAGCGGAGTGATATCTGGTCCCTGGGTGTCTTGCTGTATGAAATGGTCGCCGGTCGTCGGCCGTTTCGTGGCGCTACAGCCTATGAATTGAGCGCATCGATTCTCCGCGAGAAGCAACCGCCTATTGTTCAACCCGTTCCGGCAGTGCTGCAAAGCGTACTGGACAAATGCCTGAATAAAGATCCTGGCCAGAGATACCAGAGCGCTGGCGAAGTACGGGCAGCGCTCGAGACGGCGGGAACTGCTTCACGGACGCAGAAGTTTTTCACCGAGATGAATCCGCCGAGCAGTGTCTGGACGATTCGTAATCTGTTGCTGCTGCTCAGAGTAGGTATTCTTGCTTCGGTTCTGGGCTATTGGTTACAGGAGCGCAAGATCTCGAGAACCCTACCGGTGCCCGGAGCCATTCAGTCGATTGCCGTCCTTCCTCTTGAGAATCTTTCAGGTGATCCATCGCAGGAATATTTTGCAGATGGAATGACCGATGCTCTCATTACCGAACTGTCGCAGATCAAGAAACTTCGCGTTATCTCACGCACCACGATCATGCAATACAAGCATCCAAAGAAATCGCTTCAGGAGATTGCGCAGGAATTGCGGGTCGATGCGATTGTGGAAGGATCGGTGTTGCGCGTGGGGGAGCGCGTTCGAATTTCTGCCAAGCTGATCCAGACCAATATCGAAGGATCGTTGTGGTCTGACAGTTTCGAAAGGCAGTACGCCGATGTCCTGGCCTTGCAAAGCGATGTCGCGACCGCGATTGCGCGGGGCATTTCCGTGGAGTTGACCAGCGCAGAGCAGACGGAGCTGGCTCGAAATCGAAGTGTGGTCCCCGAAGCCTATGAGGATTACCTGAAAGCCCGATTTGAATCCGCCAAGCGCACCGAGGAAGGCTTCCTCGCTGCTGAGGACTATTTCAAAAAGGCGATCGATAAAGACCCTACTTTTGCCGGAGCGTACGCTGGATTGGCTGAAGTGTACCTAAACATGGGCTCCTATCAGATGAGGCCGGCCAAGGATACAGTTCCGCTTGCGAAGATGAATGTCGCAAAAGCGCTGAAATTGGATGATCGGTTGGCCGAAGCACACTCGGTTTTGGCCGCGATCCGTTTCTACAATCTGGAGCTGCAAGGGGTCGAGAGCGAATTTCAGCGGGCCATCGCGCTAAACCCCGGTTTCGCGCAAGGGCTGCACTGGTACGGTCTGTACCTTGCTGCTTTGGGCAGAAAAGAAGAGGCAAAAACGGAGATGACGCTCGCCCGGGACATCGATCCCAAGTCACTCATCATCAACGCAAATGTGGGGTGGTGTTACTACCTTGCGAAAGAATACGACAAATCGATCGAGGCGCAGAAAGAGACCCTACGACTTGATCCCAGTTTCGGCGTCTCCTACGGTTATCTGGGACAGGCGTACCTCGAAAAGGGGCAGTACGAGGCAGCTATTGAAGCCTTTCGAAGAAATGTTTCGCTCGAGCCCTCAAACGTTTCCCGCAAGTCAGAATTGGCGAATGCTTATTTTCGAGCGGGCCGAAAGCAAGACGGGATGGACATCATTGAGGAATTCAGGCACCTCGAGGGAAACCGTTACGTATCCAGCTACGATTGGGCCATGGTCTATGCAGGTCAGCGCGACGAGGCCCAAACGCTCAAATGGTTGGAGCAAGGATATGAAGAACGCAACGCCCGATTGGCTAATTTGATGGTTCATCCGCAATTCCTGTTTCTGCATGGAAACCCACGATTTGAGGATTTGCTGAAGAAAATTGGATTCTATGCGGCGGCCTCGTCGAAATCTTGACGGGCGCGATTCGGTCGCTTAAACTCCGCTCGCTCAGGCCTTTGGAATGAATGACTGATTACAGTGTGGAGGAAACGATGGCGAAACAAGCAAGTGCAAAACAATACGTGGTCGATTACAAGTGCGTAAACGTCGAATTGAAGAAGAAGAAAGCCGAATTAGAAAAGCTCGAAAAAAAGGTGGACGCAGCCGGCAAGAAACAGATCGCCCTGCAGCTGAAGGCGATGAGTATCATCCTGAAGACCTGCAAGAACGGAAAAATGACACACGACTACACCGGAGCCTGATTTCGCGTTTGCTGCCCGGCGTGAGCCAGTAGATCCTGAAAGAGCCGAGTGAGCCGCACAGCAAGATACTACCGCCGTTCTCCCTTTCTGGTCCTGTACTGGAAGGGAAACCAGCTTCTCTACCAAAACTATCTGACGGGAAAGCTCACTGCCGCTACTCCCGATGCTGCGGCCATTCTTGATTTCTGCCCGGAATGGACGGCCATTGAAGCAATATTCAAGCGCTGGCCGGAATATACGTCGAAGTCCCTACGATCGAGCGTCCTACAGCTGACACGTCATACTCTCCTCGAATCGTCCAATCGCAAACCACTCTCGACATCGTCCCGGGAGCGGGCACTGCGACAATGGGGTGAGTGGAATCCCGCGGCAGCATTTTTCCACCTGAGCACGAAGGACGCCTATACGGAAAAGATCCTCAGAGGAGAGATTCAATACATCTCCGAGTTGATGGGATCGCGGTCTCTGCCCCGGCCCGAGAAAAAATATCCCGGCGCGCCGGTGATAGAACTGCCTGAGACGCCACAGGAATCCGAATTCACGCAAGTTCTGCTGAAGCGCAGGACCTGCCGCAAGTTCTCTTCCCGCCTGGTGAAGCGAGAAGCGTTCAGCACGGTCATGCAGTTATCGTTTGCAGTGCAGAAATGGCTGGACGTTACCGGAGCGGGAAAGCTCGCACAGAAAACGTCTCCATCAGGGGGAGCACTGCACCCGATAGAAGCGTATGTCATGATCAGAAAAGTCGCTGGGATCAGGCCGGGAATCTATCACTACGACGCGATCGGTCAGAAATTGCAGAGGATCAGGCAAGGCGTTTCGACGGCGAGGATCGAGAACTACCTGGCCGGACAATGGTGGTTTCGCGAGGCAGCGTTCGTCGTCTTTTTGACGGCGATGTTTGGACGGACGCAGTGGAAGTACGATTACGCGCGCGCCTATCGAGCGATCTTGATCGAGGCGGGGCATCTTTGCCAGACCTTCTGTTTAACAGCAACGTGGCTCGACTTGGCACCATTCTGCACGATTGCCATGAGGGATACGGCAGTCGAGAGTGCGTTGAAGATTGATGGGATTTCGGAATCGGTGATTTATGCGATGGGCGCAGGGGTTAAGCCGATGGGAACGCTCTGAAGCAGATCCCTCATTTGAAACTCGAGCAAATGAGGGATCACAAGGAGCGACCAGAGGAAGCAAGAGCGGGCCGAATCCGCCCTGCGTGTCTGTACTTATTTCGCTATGGCTACCGATGCACGAGTCGTATCCCAATCAAAATTCAGGTTGGCACCCGACCCGGTCTTCTCAAACGAGATCGTGAAGTTCTCGACTGGAGCGGGGAGTGTTGAAACCTTCATGGAAAGGCGGGCGAGGTCTTCAGATGGGCCAGGATAGTCCGTGCCCCATTCACCGGTCTTCTTGCTGATAATCAGTGTCCACTTGTCCTTTTCAGGAATGGCGAAAATCGTGTAGCTCCCGGCAGGCACAGCCGTTCCGCCGACAGTCACAGTCCCCGTCGTTACAAACGTAGTGGCTTCATTTGCTCCAACCCGCCAAACCTGACCAAAAGTGGCGACCTCTCCGCCAACATGGCGGCCTTTCAGCCGGGGACTGGAATAGTCGACCGTAATCTTAGTACCGCCAAGATCAACGGTGGCTGTAGCTGGCGGGCTCGGACGCTTGGATTTGTCCTGAGCCCCGCAAGCAACAACGAGGAATGCCAATCCGATGCAACAAGCAGCGACTGCCAGGCTTACTTTACGCATAAGTACTCCTTTTTGTGAGTGACTGAGAAGATTCTGATGGATAACGAGTGTGACGCACCTTCCCCACCGAGACATTCAACCGGATTTGTGCACGGGTTGCAAGTGAAAGCGACGGAGCCGTCTAGGGTGAGCAAGCACGATGCAAGAACCCGAAAGTAGCGGCGCGTAGCGACGTTTCCCGCGGAAAACGGGCCGAGTGCCTTGTTTCTAAGGCTTTACACGTAGAACACACCTATGTTAACTTTGAACAGTTGAAGAAAAGAGGAAATTTAAAGGGACGACGGTGAGGGCACTTGAGCGACGTTAAGATAGGCTTGATCGAACAATTCCGGACGCATGTAAAAGATACGGGATCGCCTGAGGTGCAGATTGCACTCTTGAGCGAGCGGATCAGCTATCTGACTTCGCACCTCAAGTCCCACGTGAAAGACCATGCATCACGCCGCGGGCTGATTATGATGGTAAACAAGCGCCGGCGCCTGCTGGACTATCTAAACCGGCGGGACCCGGATCGGTATCATCAGATTGTGGAACGTCTTAGCCTGCGCAAGTAATTGGAATCCCGCCGATTGCGGGAGTACTTGCAAAACTCACGAAAGCGCAAATTCCCAACGGAGTCTGTCTCCCGATCTTGAAGCGATCGGGCGTGAATTCATTTTGCCTTTGCAAACAGGATAGGCGCGTTTCTACTGGTGTAACGAGCCACGGAGTGTCCACCGCGGCGAACTCACTTCTTTTCTTCCATGCATTGCAGGGAGGTCCCTGCAGAACAGCTCTTCAGAAGAGGAGCCAAAGGAAGAAACATGTCAGAGAACAATCACACACCCGCTCCATTTCAAGTAACGCTCGACGTTGGTGGACGTAACCTAATCCTTGAAACCGGCAAAATCGCAAAACAAGCAAATGGCGCTGTAACAGCAAGATACGGCGATACGGTCGTTCTGGTATCGGCTTGCATGTCCTCGAAGCCAATCGATCGAGATTTCCTGCCCTTGACGGTCGATTACCGAGAAAACACCTATTCAGCGGGAAAGATTCCGGGCGGCTTCTTTAAACGGGAAGGTCGGCCAACGGAACGCGAAATTCTGGTCTCACGATTGATCGACAGACCGATGCGGCCCCTATTCCCCGATGCCTGGCGAAATGAAACACAGATCATCGCAATGGTTCTGTCCGCGGACAGCGAAAATGACCCGGATGTCATTGCTGTCACTGCGGCTTCGGCTGCGGCTTATATTTCCGACCTGCCATTCACCGATCCGATCGCCGCGGTTCGCGTTGGCTTGCTCGATGGCAATCTCGTTGTGAACCCTTCGATTGCTGAACAGAAGACCAGCAAGATGAACATCATCATTGCCGGAGCAGAAAACGGCATCGTGATGGTGGAATCCGGTGCATTTGAAGTCTCCGAAGAGCAGATTGCCGAAGCGCTGGAATTTGGTCATGCCCAGATCAAGCGCATCATCGCTGCGATCAAGGAATTGCACGCCCAACTGAAGCCGAAGAAGGTGGAAGTTGCTCCGCTTCCGTTTGACAAGGCGATCTACGACAGCTTGAAGAAGAACTACGGCGCAAAACTGCAGGACGCCGTGAACACCGAAAAGCATCCGAAGAAGGAAAGCTACAATCTGGTGGATGCCTTGAAGGAAGAAATCTACAAGGCCGTACCGGAAGAAGACGAAGAGAAGCTGACCCTGACCAAGCGCGCCTTCGAGCGTTTGCGCGAAGAGATTTTCCGTAACGACGTGCTGAAGGCCAAGCGCCGCCCGGATGGGCGTGCGTTTGACCAGGTTCGCAAGATCACGTGCGAAGTTGGATTACTCCCCCGGGTACACGGCTCTGCGTTGTTTACCCGCGGCGAAACGCAAGCGTTGGCCACCCTGACCCTGGGTACCAAGGAAGACATGCAGCGGCTGGATTTGCTCTTTGAACAGGACATGTTCAAGCGCTTCATGCTGCACTACAATTTCCCACCGTTCAGCGTTGGCGAAGTAAAAATGGTTCGCGGTGCGGGACGCCGTGAAATCGGCCACGGTGCATTGGCGGAACGTGCGGTTGCCAACTTGCTGCCAGCCGAGGTTGATTTTCCCTACGCAATGCGCGTGGTCAGCGACATTCTGGAATCCAATGGTTCTTCGTCGATGGCAACGGTGTGCGGCGCTTCTTTGGCCATGATGGATGCGGGCGTACCGATGAAGTCACCGGTCGCGGGAATCGCGATGGGTTTGGTTGTCGGTGATAACGGTTCGTATTCGATCCTGACGGACATTGCAGGCGCGGAAGACCACTACGGCGACATGGATTTCAAGGTTGCCGGTACACGTGACGGCATTACCGCTTTGCAGATGGATATCAAGGTCACCAGCATCACGATTGCCATGATGCGGGAGGCTTTGGCTCAGGCAAAGAAGGCACGCTTCCACATCCTGGACATCATGGAAAGCACGCTCAGTTCGCACCGGACATCGATTTCGGCCTATGCGCCACGGTTGTACAAGTTGAGCATTCCGACCGACAAGATCCGCGACCTGATTGGACCGGGCGGAAAGAAGATCAAATCGATCATCGAACAGACTGGCGTGAAAATCGACGTGCTGGAAGACGGCACGGTGCATATTTTCTCGACCAGCGGAGCGGGCGGAGACCAGGCTTTGCAGATGGTTCGCGACGTTACCGCCAGCGCCGAAATCGGCAAAACCTATCTGGGCAAGGTTGTGCGACTCGCCGAATTCGGGGCGTTCGTTGAACTTTTCCCCGGCACCGATGGCTTGCTGCATATCAGCGAAATCTCCGAACATCGCATCCGCGACGTTCGCGATGAATTAAAATTGGGTGACCAGGTCCTGGTCAAGGTTCTGGCAATCGAAGGCAACAAGATCCGACTCTCGCGCAAGGCTCTGATCAAGGAAGCGCGCGAAAAGCAGGGACTCGGGAAAAAGGATGCAACGCCGGCTCCGGCCGCGCCTGCCGAAACGGCACCCGTGCCTGGCGATGGCGAGAGCAACTAGCCTCTAACTCAACCTATTTGCGAAAAGGCTCCCGATTTATCGGGAGCCTTTTTTCTTGGTACGTCGAGCATGTGCGCAGCTCACCATACTGGTGCGAACCAAGAGGACGATCCCAACCGGTATCGATTCTGAGACTCTCCCCGACTTGCACCCTGACACGCCCTCACCTAGGTGAGTTCAGAACTTATAGACCGTTCTTCGCGTCCTGCTGATATGGTAGAGGCGGCGTTTGGAGATCCCACATGAGCACCAAGATATCTGTCAGAGTTGCCCGGCGTACGGTGTTGTTTCTTTTTTCTTGGGCCGCAGTCATCCAGGCTCAACAGGTGAGAATTGAAAGCGGTGTAGTTGAAGGGAAAACGGCTGGCGGGGTGCGCGCTTTTCTGGGGATTCCCTATGCGATTCCGCCCGTGGGAGACTTGCGATGGAAAGCGCCAATGCCTCCCGCAAAATGGACTGGCATCCACAAGGCCGTTCAGTTTGGGCCACGTTGCATGCAGGGGCCGATTTTTCCTGACATGGTATTTCGTGATTCGGGACCAAGCGAGGACTGTCTCACACTGAATGTTTGGACGACCGCCAATAAAAAAGGTGCGAATCTCCCTGTAATGGTGTGGATTTACGGTGGTGGATTTCAGGCAGGCGGGACTTCTGAACCGAGACAAGACGGCCAGTCGCTCGCCAAGCAGGGTGTCATCGTTGTCTCGATGAATTATCGGCTGGGGATTTTTGGTTTTCTGGTGCTTCCGGAATTAATGAAAGAGTCGGCACATCATTCGGCAGGGAATTACGGACTGCTCGATCAACTGGCAGCACTCGAGTGGGTACGTCGAAATATTTCGGCCTTTGGCGGAGACCCGGGAAATGTAACCATTTTCGGGGAAAGCGCCGGATCCTTTTCCGTGAGTGCGCTGATGGCCTCTCCGCTGGCGAAGGGATTGTTTCACCGTGCGATCGGAGAAAGCGGTGCAGCGTTTGGTAGCAATTCACTTCCTTCGTTGCCGATCGCAGCTCGCGCACAAAAAGACCTGGAATTTGTGACCAATATCGTTCATGCGAAGAATCTGGGCGAATTGCGAGCCATGCCGGCCGGAACGCTGCAGGACCTTGTCCTCAAGCCCGCAACTGGAGATGACCGAACCCGTTTTGATCAGTGCGTGGATGGATATTTCCTGCCAGAACCTGTCCCCGAGATCTTTGCCAGCGGAAGACAGAATCAGGTCCCGCTGCTGGCAGGATGGAATCGCGACGAGGGTAGTTTTGCGGTTATGAAGGAAGCACCTGACCGGGCGATGGAAGACTTTACGACCATGGTGAAAAAGGACTTTGGCGACAAGTCGGGGGAATTGCTGGCTTTATACCCGGCAAGCAGCAATCAAATCGCGAGGCGGTCGATGGAAGATCTCGCTGGAGACCGGTTCATCGCATGGTCGACGTGGAGATGGATGGAAGCACAAAAGACGACCGGAAATTCGCCAGTCTATCGTTATCGATTCGATCTCGCTCCCCCACCGACTGCGGATAAACCAGCGAGCATGGGGGCGTATCACTCAGCCGAAATTCCTTACGTGTTTGGTTCGCTCGATGTGGACCAGTCACATCCATGGCGCGCAGAGGATCGCGTACTGAGTGCGCAGATGCAAAAATTCTGGTCGAACTTTGCAAAAACCGGAAATCCAAATGGTCAAGGTGTGCCCAAGTGGCCTGAGTATCAATCGGGTGGCGGGTGGCCGGTGATGTTTTTGGGTGTCGAAGTAAAAGCAGGTCCAGACCAACATCGTGACCGCTACCTGTTCTTAACGACCATCTGGAAATAAGGACGCGCGAGACCTCTCCTCGAGTGTAGAGACCCCCGCACCCGGAAGCCTCGTCGTTTTCCGCGTGCCGCTGCTCAGTTGCCGCACGTGCGGTGAACGGCATCGAGCGCGCCCCAGAGGGCGTCGAGCGCTTCGTTGGTCGTTGCCATAATTTCTTCTTCGTTTCCCGAGGCATGTTCTTCGAGCCACTGGCGCCAGGCTGCGCGATGTTCCCTGTCGGCTTGCTCGTGAACTGCGAAATAGGCGAGACCAGCGGGCGTATCAACTCCGTAGAATTTTTTTAGACCTTCGATCTTAGTGGTGGCGATTTCCGGTACCTGCGATTCGTATGCGTAGAGCGCGGCGACAGATTCAGAAACGGTGCGATCGCCGACGATTTCGCGAAATGTCTCGACGACATTTTGCGTACCGGGGAGGGCCGGACAACAGGTCACATCCTCTTCACTTACACCGAGTGCGGCAGCAAAATCGCGCCAGAGTTTCGGGTGTGATGCCGATGGATTTTCTTCTTCCGCGAGATTTTCCATTACGATGCCCAGAAGAGGACCTTCGGTGCGCGCCGCCAGAACACGAAGGTGCTTTGGAAAAGCTTCGACGTGGCGATAGTACTGAGCGGCGTAGAGCTGTAACGATTCGTGGCTGAGCTTGCCAGCCTGCCAATCCTGATAAAACGGGTGCTTTAGAAGATTTTTTTCTGCGATTGCGGCATCAATCCTGATCAGCAGTCCAGTATTCTTCATGGCGGTCTCTCCTCAGCAGAACCTGCACGGTGATTTATCCGTACTCGAAATATTCACAAATCAGAGTGTGGAGTGTATCAGAAATCAGTGGAGTTTGCCGGCAGGATGCATTACAGTGCCGGCGCGTTAATGCGCTCGATATCTGCTCCGACTGCTTGAAGCTTTTCGACGATACGTTCGTAACCGCGGTCGATGTGGTAGACGCGTTCGATGGTGGTTTCGCCCGAAGCAACAAGAGCGGCCAGCACCAACCCGGCACTGGCGCGAAGATCAGAGGCCTGCACCGTTGTGCTCGAGAGTTGAGATGGGCCGCGAACAACCGCACGCCGGGCATCAATATCGATTTTGGCTCCCATGCGGATCATTTCACTCGCATGCAGGAAGCGGTTTTCAAAAATTGTCTCGGTGATCATCGAGGCACCCTCGGCTTGGGTGGCGAGTGTCATGTATTGCGCCTGCATGTCCGTGGGGAATCCGGGATATTCCTCAGTCGTCACGTCCGCTGCAAGCAGCTTCCTTGGTCTGCGAACGCGGAGTGTTGAAGAATCTACGGTTTCAATCGGTACGCCCGCCTTATCGAGCTTGGCAAGAAGTGCGCCAAGGTGTGCTGGCTCGCAATGAGTGATGGTGAGATCGCCCCCGGTGATCGCCCCGGCAATCAGAAATGTGCCGGTCTCGATGCGATCGGGAATGACAGTGTGCTCGGCTCCGTACAGCTTATTTACGCCCCGAACCCGCAGAGTCGAGGTGTCTTCCCCCTGAATGTCAGCCCCCATTTTGCGCAGCAGATGAATCAGGTCGGTGATTTCGGGCTCGCGAGCCGCGTTTTCAAGGATCGTCTCCCCTTCAGCCAAAGCGGCGGCCATGACGATGTTTTCTGTGCCGGTCACGGTGATTTTCTCGAAAACGATATGCGCGCCTCGTAGCCGGCCGCCATGGGGAACTTTTGCCTGAATATAGCCGTGTTCCGTCGTGATATTTGCTCCCATTTTATTGAGTGCGTCTAGATGGAGATCGACAGGACGCGCTCCAATCGCACAACCCCCGGGAAGGGAAACGTGCGCGACCCCCGAACGGGCAATGGCCGGACCGAGCGTGAGAATCGAAGCACGCATGGTTTTAACCAGTTCGTAGGGTGCCACGGCATCATTCAGAGAAGCAGCCTGAACGGTGTAATCCATAGCCGGAAAATCGACGGTGGACACTCTTGCGGACATGAAAGCAAGTAATTTAGCCATGGTGACGATGTCACGAACCATCGGCAACCCCCGCAACGTGACGGGTTCCTCAGTAAGCAGCGTAGCGGCCATCGCCGGCAATGCCGAGTTTTTTGCGCCGCTGATGCGCACTGTTCCATGGAGCGGCTTCCCGCCTCGGATCCTGAACTTATCCATTCGATTTCCGGACGATCCACGGTGTTCCTGATTCGCCCAAGGCCTTTCGTAAATTTCCTCCGCTTGCGGTCAGTTCGTTTCTGGCATCTTTGGCGGACATACCCCTTTTCAACATCACCAGGGCGATGCGCAGATCGTGTCTACTTTGACGCAGAGCGTGTACCACCGCAGAAGAATCCCTGTCGGTTGCATCTTTCAGGATTTGCTGTGCTCGCTTCCTAAGTTTCGCATTTGCAATGCCCAGGTCGATCATCAGATTGTCGTAAACGTAGCCAAGTCGGACCATCGTAGCGGTAGAAAGCATGTTCAATACCATTTTTTGTGCTGTGCCAGCCTTTAACCTTGTGGAACCGGTCAAAACTTCGGGGCCAACTTCGCATGTAATTGCGATGTTTGAGGCTTTTTCAAGTGGCGAATGCCGGTTTGATGTGATCGCGACAGTGAGTGCCTGTCTCTGATTGGCGTACCGTACTGCCCCTAACACGTAGGGCGTCGATCCGCTTGCGGCAATCCCCACCAAGGCATCGGCCCTGTTCAGCCCTATTTTCGCCAAATCACGCACTGCGTCTTGGGGCCGGTCCTCGGCACCTTCTACGGGCCTTGTCACCGCTTTTTTCCCGCCTGCGATCAGGGCACGAACAAGGCGCGGCGAGGTACCGAACGTCGGCGGGCATTCCGAAGCGTCAAGTACAGCGAGGCGCCCGCTGGTCCCTGCGCCGACATAGATTAACCGGCCTCCATCCTCCAAACGCCGAACGATCGCATCGACTGCGCGGGCGATTGCCGGAAGTTGGCGTTGCACAACGATCGCGACCTTGCGATCTTCCCGGTTCATCAAGCCCACAATTTCTCTGGAGGACATTCGGTCGAGACCTCGTGAGAAGGGATTTTGCAGCTCTGTTAACCGACGCTCAGCCATACTGGCGCCGTGTTTGGGTCGCGAACGCATTCCTAAAGTATATCTTCTGATGACACGCCCGATCTTCCCGAATTCAACAAAGAACAGTTTGCTGCGATACCGTCACAATATCGTGACGTGGCCCGTTTCCCCCCGACGAACCGGCTGGCTTCCTACCCGAGAATTAACGTGAACGACATCATGGCGGCGGGGTGTCGATTGCCTTGGCTTGGAATCAATTATGATGAAGAAGCAGCAAAGCGACCACAGTAATCCGCAGTTTTACGAAAGACGATTGATGGATGTCTTAAAACAACTATTCGAGCAGCATTTCCATTTACCCGTGGAACAGGTTGCGCCGCTGCAGGGGGACCTCGGCGGATCAGGCCGCAGGATTCTTCGTTTATCGAATGCAAAAGCGAGTGCGATTGGTGTGCTCTACAGTGTTCGGGAAGAAAATGTCGCGTTCCTCGAATTCTCGAAACACTTCCGCAAGCATGGTTTGCCAGTACCGGAAATCTACGGTGAAGATCTTGAAAGCGGCGCCTATCTAGAAGAAGATCTCGGCGATACGACCCTCTTTGAATTCCTGTCGAATAACCGCGCCGGTGCAGAGATTGCCCCACCCGTGGCTGACATCTACCGGAGGGTTGTGGAGATCCTGCCGCGCTTCCAGGTGGAAGCCGGTCGAGATCTGGACTATTCATTGTGTTATCCCCGTGCGAGTTTTGACCGCCAATCAATCACCTGGGATCTCAACTATTTCAAATATTATTTTCTGCGGTTGGCGGCAATTCCATTCAACGAACAAGCGCTCGAGGACGATTTTGGCCGGTTAACGGATTTCTTGCTGAGTGCCCCGCACGATTACTTCCTGTACCGGGATTTTCAATCGCGCAATATCATGCTGCGCGACGGTAAGCCGTTTTTTGTGGATTATCAGGGAGGTCGAAAGGGAGCGTTGCAGTACGATATTGCCTCTCTTCTGTTCGATGCCAAGGCCGATTTGCCGGCCGAGTTGCGTGTACAGCTGCTCGAGCATTATTTGGACGAGCTCGGACGGGTCATCCAGATCGACCGTGAGGAATTTAAACGATATTATTACGCCTATGTTTACGCGCGAATTCTGCAGGCGCTTGGTGCGTACGGATTTCGCGGGTTCTACGAGCGCAAAACACATTTCCTGCAGAGTGTCCCCTTTGCGATGAAGAATGTGCGCTGGCTGCTGCACAACGTGAAATTGCCAGTCGAGTTACCCACGTTGATGAGTGCATTCCAAAGCATGCTGGCTTCAGATAAATTGAACGCGCTGGCAGACGAAGAGCAGAAACTCACCGTGCGTGTTTTCAGTTTTTCCTTTCACCATGGACTGCCGAAGGATGAGACAGGAAATGGCGGTGGATTTGTTTTCGATGGACGTTCGCTGCCGAATCCAGGTCGCGAGGAGCGATTCAAGCCGCTAACGGGCCGCGATGCGCCGGTCATCGAGTATCTCAACCAGCAGGAAAGTGTTCATCAGTTTTTCGCCAGCGTATTGTCATTGGTCGATAGCAGCATCAGCAGTTACCAACAGCGCGGCTTCAAGAACCTGATGATCTCGTTCGGCTGCACCGGCGGCCAGCACCGGTCTGTTTTTCTCGCTGAACAGCTGACGAAGCGTTTGCGACTCCGCACCGGGCTCGAGGTTGTCTTGCGCCATATTGAACTGGAAAAGATGGGCAAATGAAGGCAATGATTCTTGCTGCGGGGTTAGGAACCCGTCTTCGACCCCTCACCAACGATCGCCCCAAGGCGCTGGTTGAGATAAACGGATCCACGCTGCTTGAAATAACGTTAAAGCGCCTTCACTCGTTTGGCATTCGCGACATCATCATCAATGTGCATCACTTCGCAGATCTGATTGTCGACTATCTCAAGATCCACAATAATTTCGGGCTTCACCTCGAAATATCGCGTGAACCGATCCTCCTCGATACCGGTGGCGGGCTGAAGAAAGCCGGCTGGTTTTTTTGTAAAGATGCTTCAGACGATGAACCGTTTGTGTTGCATAACGTGGACGTCATCAGTACGATCGATTTGCAGAGACTGGCGCTGGCACACAGAGCATCGAGAGCGCTTGCAACGCTCGCCGTTCAGGAACGGAAGAGTTCTCGCTACCTGCTATTTGACCAAAACCTCCATTTGTGCGGAAGGCAGAAGGAAGGCGACAAAAGCCCGGAAATTGCGTGTGCTGATTCGCGCGGGCTGAAGCCGCTGGCATTTTCCGGAATCCATGTTATTTCTCCTCGAATTTTTTCAATGATGCAGCAGGATGGCGTGTTTTCCATTATCGATGCGTACCTCCAGCTGGTTCGCGAGGGGCAAGTCATCCATGGAGAGCGAGTGGATGGGGATGACTGGAGAGATCTGGGAAAGCTGGAGCAGGTCCACGAGGCCGCAAGAGGATCTGAAGCGAACCTCATCGTAATTCACTGAAATCGTTTGAGTTGGCTCTAGAGTTCACTTGGCCAAACCGAGAGCCTGCATCACCGCGTCGTGAACTGCCGGGCGAACCTCCGCAATCTTGTGGTTTTCACGGGTTGGGTTCACACGGTTGGTCAGCAGCACCACAAATAATTGTCGATCCGGGTCTATCCAGATTGTGGTTCCCGTAAAGCCGGTATGTCCATAACTGTGCGCGGAGAAGTAGTGCCCGCTGGAACTGCCCTCGGTCGGCACCACCCAGCCCAGGGTGCGCGAATTGTTCGTGAGCGCCTGAGGCACTGTAAACTCCGCAATTGTCGATCGCTTCAAAATGCGATGATGCCCGTAAACTCCGCCATTCAGCAGCATCTGGCAAAACGCGGCAAGATCGGGTGAAGTACTGAATACTCCGGCATGTCCTGAAACTCCGCCAATGGCAAATGCGTTTTCGTCGTGGACTTCGCCCTGTACCAGACGATGTCGCAACTGATTATCAATTTCCGTCGGCGCAATCTCGGGCCACAGATTCTTGGGGGGAAGATACATAGATCGCTGCATGCTCAGTGGGTCGAAAATGGAATGTTTCGCCAGTTCGTTCAGTGGCTGACCGGTCAGTCGCTGAATGATCTCCGCCATCAAGATAATTCCGAGGTCGGAATAGACCACCTTGGTGCCAGGTTCGTATTCAAGCGGCTCAACAAAAATACGAGCGAGGGTTTCTTTCTTGCTCGTCGATGTTCGCCAATACTCCTTGAACGGAGGCAATCCGGAGGTATGAGTCATCAAATTGCGCACGGTTACTTTGCGTCGCCAATCCGGTTGAGGGCCACTGTCCCATTCAGGCAGATAGCGATCGATGGGAGCGTCCAGATTCAAAGGGGAAGGGAAATCTCCTTCGACCAATTGTTCGACGAGCGTTGTTGTCACAACAACCTTGGTAAGTGAAGCGATGTCGTACATCGTGTCGTTGTTGGTCGCTGGCTCATCCGGTTCGTAGCTGAGTCTGCCGAAGGAATGTAACGAGACCTTTCCGCGATAGCCGATCGCGAGGGTGGCTCCCGGGAACGCTTTATCGGCGATCGCTTTTTCAATCACCGAAAATACCGGCCGAAGTTGGGCTTCTCCACGCTCATCCATGGGCTGGAGAGTCATCGGATTCGCCGCAAGCTCTATTCCAAATCCGGCGTGAAGATTCATTCCCGGAATCGTCACCGGCAGATGTCCTTGAACCGGAATTTGTCCGAAGAGTGCGCGGGCAATGGAAATCTGGGCAACATCGCTGATTCCGAACGCAGCGATCCACGTTTCGGCTTGTGGGAAGCGTTCAATGAGGTACGGACTGCCGAGAGATGCGGTGATGACGGGTTTGCCGCTCTTGTAGATCTGCTCGATCAGAGGAATCTGGTCGGCGGGCACATCGACATCACCCTTGCGATCGCTGACGCGAACAAAGAGCGCCAGAATGACGACATCGTAGGAATCAGCAGATGGAAGCTTCAGAGTGTCAGCTTTTGCGAACTTGGTATCCGCACGAAGGCTGGTCAGCGAATCGAACCGGGAGCGCAGCTCGCGTTCGAGATCTTCACCGGGATAAGGTTCCGGATCAGCGTAGAGACAAACCAAAAGAGCACGCATTGGTTTGGTGCCGTCGAGGGGTAAACGATGCGGATTGTCGCGGAGCAAGGTAATACCATGATCGGAAATCTGCTGAGCCTGTTCTTGCCAACCGGCAAGGCCGAACTTCTCGTTGAGCGCGTTGAGGTCAACCATCCGGTTGTCGTTAAGCCCGAGACGAGCCTTCGCCTCGAGGATGCGGCGGACCGAATCGTCCAGTCGTTCCTGTGAGATTTTGCCCGAGTTCACGGCAGCCAGCAGCGCATCATACGCGGCATCTGGCACAGGAGGCATCAGCAGGGCATCGGCGCCAGCAAGAAACGCGCGGACCGCTGCATCGCCGGGAGCGTAACGTACCGTTATACCGCCCATATCCATGGCATCTGTCACGACGAGGCCTTCGAAACCAAGCTCGTGCCGAAGTACCCCTGTGAGGATGTTGTGAGACAAAGTGGCGGGTGTGCCCGGGTCAGGCTCAAGTGCGGGCACGTTGAGATGCGCGGTCATGATACTGCCGACGCCGGCGGCGATGGCAGCACGAAATGGCACCAGTTCCAGTTTATCCAAACGGTCGCGATTGGCTCCCACCACCCCCAAATCAATGTGCGAGTCAGCCGTTGTATCGCCATGGCCCGGGAAGTGCTTTGCGGTCGCCAGTCCGCCATTCTCCTGAACACCACGCACAAATTCTGAAACATACTCGGCAACCTTGACTGGGTCCTCGCCGAACGAGCGCGTGTTGATAATGGGATTACCCGGATTGTTGTTTACGTCTGCAACTGGTGCGTAGATCCAGTGAACGCCGGCCGCACGGGATTCAAGCGCGGTAACTTTGCCCATCGTGTATGCATCCCTGGGATTACCGCCAGCGGCAAGGGCCATCTGGGTGGGAAACGAGGTTCCCTCTTCCAGTCGCATCGCGGTGCCCCGTTCAAAGTCGGCTCCGATCAGCAATGGAAGTTTTGATTTAGCTTGCAGTTGGTTGGTCAGAACCGCGGTTGGATAAACTTGACTCTTTTCGATTCCCAATGGGGATATGTGCGTGACATTGATAAATCCACCGACATGCAGATCATTGACGCTGTGCAGCATCTTCGCATAGGCCGCAGTATCGGTGGCCGTGAAGCTGCCATGATATGTGGCGAAAAGCAGTTGGCCGACTTTTTCTTCAACAGACATCTTGCGAACTGTAGAGTCCACCCACATCTGCTGTTCCGAAGTCAATCTGCGAGAAGCGGCGGCTTCCTGGAGGCGTTTGGCCGAAGCATCCTTGGTCTTCGCCGAGTTCGGTGCATGATTGAAACTGCGAGCTTTTGGTGTCATAAGAAACAGGAAAATGGGCAGAAGCAAGAGTCCGGCGATACGCCTGTACATTAATTTTTCCCCGTGGCCGTGACCGCTGCTGGACTGTATATAACACGCGCACCGAGCGCGAACAATCAGAGTGCGGTAGGCACGTTCCAGAATATCATTGGGAAACACGAAACAATCAGGAGAGTGTGGATGGCATTTCGCTTTGCTTCGCGCTTGGTTTTGATTGGCCTGGCCGGCGTATGCTTGCTGGCCCCGGGAAGCGGGCGGAGCGTTGCCCAAAAGCCATCCAGCAAAGCGAAAAGTGGCCTTTCGTCCAAGACCCGTGCAGGGAGGGTGCAAACCGGCCTGGACGTGCTTGAAACCGAGAAGTTTTCGGTGCTGAGAGGGAAGCGGGTCGGGCTAATTACCAATCATACCGGCCAGGATTTCCAGGGACGATCGACAGTAGAGTTGCTGGCACACGCACCCGGCGTGCAGCTGGTTTCTCTGTTCAGTCCCGAACATGGCATTGCAGGCCACGCCGACGAAAAAATATCCTCTTCAAAAGATCCATCCACAGGATTACCGGTCTATAGCCTGTATGGAGACCATCTCCGTCCGACCGACGAAATGCTGCAGGGCATTGATGCGCTGGTGTTTGATGTGCAGGATGCGGGTGTGCGCTTCTACACCTACACCACAACGATGGGTTATTGCATGGAGGAAGCCGCCAAACACGGGATAAAATTCTACGTTCTCGATCGTCCAAATCCGATCACCGGAGATATTGTGGAAGGGCCGATGCTCGATCCGGAGAAGACCAGTTTTGTGGCGTATTTTCCGTTGCCGGTCCGCTATGGTTTGACGATTGGCGAACTGGCCCAGCTTTTTAATACCGAGAACCACATCAATGTCGAATTACACGTCATACGCATGAAGAACTGGAATCGCAGCTATTTCTTTGAAAGTACCGGCATCCGCTGGATTCCCCCTTCGCCAAACCTGCGGACATTGAAAGGCACCATTTTGTATCCGGGCCTCGAGATCTTGCAGAATGCAGGTGCTTCCGTAGGTCGCGGAACGGAAGCACCATTTGAAGAGTTCGGCGCTCCGTGGATGGATGGTGAGGCGGTAGCCGCGCAGCTAAACGAAAAGAACTTGCCCGGACTTCACTTTACGAACCAGCCATTTGTGCCGGTAAGCGGCCTCTATGCAGGGCAAAAATGCAACGGTGTGGGAATAAAAGTCACCGATCGTGGAGCCGTTCGTTCGATGCGGATGGGTCTTGAGATCGCCGCGGTTCTCCTGAAGAAATATCCGGCCCATTTCGACGTCGCAAAAATGATCGATCTTCTCGGTAATGACGAAACTGTCCATCAACTGCAGGAGGGAGTTGCGCCGGAACAGATTGTGGCTGCTTGGGGTAAGGATCTAAGTGCGTTTGATATCACTCGTCGCAAATACTACATGTACTGAATCCAGCTGCCCTTTTTGCGCGCGCCACTTGCGGGAATCTATTCCCGGAGAATTGTGATAAAGTCCGCCATTATGCGTATCGTTTCACTGTTGCCGTCCGCTACTGAGATTCTCTTTGGACTGGGATTGGACCAGGAGATTGTAGGGGTGAGTCACGAGTGCGACTTTCCCCTGCGCGCTCGCACGAAGACTCGCGTCATTCACTCACGGATTCCAAAAGATGCGGCGCCAGATGAAATCGATCGCATGGTACGTGAATATGTTTCCCGCGGGGAGAGTCTGTACGCGGTCGATGAGGAAGTTCTCAAGGATCTTGCGCCCGACCTCATCATCACTCAGGATCTGTGCCACGTGTGCGCCGCATCACCCGACGATCTGGCTGCAATCATTACAAAATTCCCGAAACGTCCTGAAGTGCTTTGCCTCAATCCGCGGGACTTGCGGGATGTTTGGCGTGACATTTTGTGGGTGGGCGAGGAGACAAAACGGACCGCACGGGCGGAACAAATTATGGCCATGATCGGCGAACGGATCGGCGAACTCGAGATTATCGCCGACACGATCGATTTGCGACCGCGAGTTGTCCTTCTGGAATGGTTGCAGCCGTTTTACGTTGGGGGACACTGGGTCCCCGAAATGATCGCTCGCGCAGGAGGGATCGATGTGATCGGGAAAGTGGCGACACCGTCGTTCCGAGTGAGCGAAGAAGAGATTATTGCAGCCGCCCCTGAGGTGCTGATTATCGCACCGTGTGGCTACAGCAAGGAACAGTCCCGCGACGAATACCGGTCGCTGACGTTTTCGCCGGAGTGGGCGAGCATTCCAGCGGTAGCGAACGGCCGCGTGTTCGCGATGGAAGCCAAGAGCTATGTTTCACGACCCGGGCCGCGACTGGTAACTGGAATTGAAGCGATGGTCAAAACCATTCACCCGTACGTCCGGGTCCGCCCCGGAGCTGAAGCGGCGGTATTGCCCGTCAGTACCCGTAACGCACAAACCGCTTCCGCCTAGAAGTGTTCTTTGCTCGACCCCCCGCCTGCTTCCGCAGGTATCCCGTTAGGAGTTTCGCAACTCTACTTGACATCGCGCGTATATAAGTATCTTATGTATAAGAGCAAATACTATGGTCACTCACGAGCTGAAGCGCGGCACCGCGGAATTGGCGATACTGAACGTCCTCGTACAAAGACCGCTTCACGGCTATGAAATTGCTCGCCAAATTGAAAAGCGGTCAGGCGGAGGTCTCGCATTTTCCCTGGCAGCTCTTTATCCCTTGCTCTATCGCATGGAAAGCCGTGGCTGGCTGCGGGGCAGTTGGGAAACAAGTGAAAGTGGCCGGCGCCGTCGTTGCTACCAGCTCCAGCCGCGTGGCGAAAAGATGATTGCGCCCCTGAGCGATGACTGGGAAAACCTTCAACGTGCGATGAAGCGGCTTGTGAAGGTCTCACATGCCTGACTGGCTCGCCTTACTGGCGGACCGTCTCGGCCGGGAGACCCGGCAACCTCGCGAACATGAGGAGGTTCTCCTCGAGATCTCTGGTCATCTTCAGGACTATTACGAAGCCCTCGTCAGCGAGGGCATTGCCGAAGCGGATGCCGAGCGGCAGTCGCTGCTGAAGTTGGGGAATATGGACCAGTTCGAATTGCAGGTTCACGCCGCGAAGCATGAGGGGGATTCCATGAATCAACGCACCAAGAGTTTCTGGCTTCCGGGGTTTGTCACATTGACGGGTTCGATGGGGTGGTTGTTGGTTTTGCAGCGCATGGATTGGCCAATGTCGAAGGCCTTGTTTCATGCGGCTCCGCCACTCATACCTTTTGTGATTTGGCTCTGTACGTTGCCAGTTTTCGGCGCGCTCGGCACGTATCTGTCGAGGCGAGGCGGCGGCAGCGTTCGAGCGCGGCTGGCCGCTGCCGTCTTTCCTTCGATCGCCATGCTGGCGTTACTGTTCTGCGTTTTGCTGTTTGCCCTATTTGTTGAAAGAAACCCATTTGTGCGTGATCATCCCGAAGGAGTTGTCCTTATTTTCCTGCCATGGGTGGTGTTTCCAGCGCTTGCGCTACTGGCGGGCAGCGCTTTGCTACATATCCCGTTCCGCAAGAGCTTCCAATCGCGTTGAAGGACCGACGGATTCAGGCGCTCGTTGGAACCGGATTTCGCCGGGTCCAGCGCTGATAAAAGGGAAGCCCGGCGAGAATCAGGAGAAGGCCAATGCTCGAACGGCCGGGTCGTTGAATCCAAATATTTACCGTAAGTAGCAAAGCGCCCAAAACGAAAAGCCCGGGAACCCAGGGATATCCCCAGCAACGATAAGGTCGCGGCAAATCAGGTTCGGTCTTACGCAGACGAAACAAGGCTATGACAGCCAATCCGTAGAAAATCCAGCCTGCAAAAATGAAAAGATTCGTCAGCTCTTCAAACGTGCCGGAAAGTGCCATGAGACTGGCAAGAACTCCTTGGAAAATCAAGGCTCGGCCGGGCGTACGGTACTTGGGACTGATGCCGTCGGCTATCTTGAAAAAAATTCCATCGCGCGCCATTGCGTATGGCACGCGCGCCCCACTCAGAATGGACGAATTCATGGAGCCCAGGGCGGAGATCATCATCGCCAAGGTAATCCAGAAGGCCGCGCCATGGCCGACCACGGTTTCGACGACATCGGACGCAACATGAGGGGAGCTGGCGACCTGCGCGAACGGCAGCACCTTCATGCAGGCTGCGCTGAACAGCATGTAAATCAATGCGACGAAGAGCACACCACCAATCAATGCGCGTGGGAAATTTTTCTGGGGGTTTTCCACCTCGGAACCGACCAGATTGAGATCTTCCCACCCGTCGTAGGCCCACAAGGACGCAGCCAGTGCCGCCAAAAACGCACTGAGCAAACCAACGTTCACAGTCGACGGCCAGAGCGGTCTGGCAACATCGGTACCATTTCCGCCAAGGAAAAAAGCGACGCCAATCACAATGATCACGCTGATGATTTTGATGACAGTCAGAAAAACCTGGACCTCGCCGCCCAGTCGCACTCCCAAATAATTGACAGCGGTCATCACCACGAGCCAGAAAACAGCGAGCGGCTGGGCCCAGGTGAAAACGAAATCATAGGGTGGAATCCAGGTCGTGAGACCGGGAATTGCGATGTGCCATGTGAAAATGGGCGCTGCGACGGCGGGAACAAAAAAACTGAGAAAGCGCATCATTCCCGCAGCGATCGACGCGGCCGAAGACGGGCGTCCGACGATCGAGTGCATCCAGCCAAATAGAAATCCCCATACGGTCCCGAGGCCGCGACGCAAATAGGCATACTCACCGCCGGCCTCCGGAATCGCCGCGCCCAATTCTGCAAACGACAGGGCGCCAAACAGGGAGAGTAACCCACCGATGATCCACGCGGCGTACACGACGGAAATGGAGTGGCCTTCGCGCGCCATTTCCGCGGGTTTAAGGAAAATTCCCGTGCCGATCATGGTTCCGACAACAATCGCGGCCGAGGCCCACGGCCCAAGACCTCTCACCAGTTCTAAACGCTTTTCGCTCATAGATCTCCGCGGAAAGGATGCTGAGGAGTTTACCCTAACGAGCTTCTTTCACGCTCGAAGAAGATGGAATCTGTTCCGGCCACAAGCGGCTGACGAGGGCGCCTACCGCGGATGTCGCAACGGAACCAATCAGCACGAACCAGGTATAGGCCACCGAGCTGAACCGGAAGACAGCTAGAACCGTCGCCAAGCCTGCGAGCATGCCGATGAGCGAACCGTTGGAGTTTGCCCGTGAATCAAACGTTCCGAGAAGAAACAAGCCCAGCAGGCTGCCGAATATCAGCGAAGCAATCGTTAGGCCAGCTTCGAGCACGGGCCCCCAATGGACCAATCCAAAAAAAATGAGCGCGATCCCCCACAGCAGGGTGATCCGTTTCGAATATTTCAAGAGATGAGCGGGATCGTTGCTGTTGTTGGTCGCACGCAAACTCAAAAAATCCAGAGTGCTACTGGCTGCAAGTGAATTTAATGCGCCGCTGGCGTTCGACATGGCGACGGCGATGATGGCGGCAAGAAGCAGTCCCGCAAGACCGGTTGGCATCTGTTGGACTAAGAAGATCGGTAGAACACGATCGGTCGCTTCGCCGGGCGCGAGGAGCGGAAGGTGCTGCGAAAAAACGAAAAGTAAAACTCCGATCAGCAAGAAAACCGTGAACTGAAAAAGAACGATGAAGCCGCTTGCGATGATGGCGCGACTGCTGTCCTTCTGACTTCGTGCGGCCAGTAAACGCTGCACGATCGTTTGGTCTGTACCGTGGCTGGCCATCGTGAGAAAGGCGCCTCCGATCAATCCGGACCAGAACGTGTATTTGGTAGCCAGATCCCAGGAAAAATCGAAGACCTGCAATTTGTTTCCTGCTGCCGCAGCAACCGAACTGACTTCATGCCAGCCGCCCGGAATACGGTGAATGAGGAAAAAGAGGGTAACGACGCTGCCAGCGAGATACAAAGAAAACTGTGCGACGTCGGTCCAGATCACAGCTTTCATTCCCCCTTCAAATGTGTACAACACGGTCAGCGCAATGACGATAAAGACAGCCCAACGTTCGCTGGTGCCCAGCACGGCGCTAACGACCAGCGCGATCGCGGAAACCCGTACGCCTTCTGCTAGCGTGCGGGTCACTAGAAATGTCAATGCCGCGATCGCTCGTACACGCCGGCTGAATCTCCGTTCAATCAAAGCGTACGCGGTTAAATAATCACCACGAAAATAGCCAGGTAAAAGAATGATGGAAATCAGGATGCGTCCGATGAAGTAGCCGAACACCAATTGCAGAAAAGTGAGATTGCCGGAATACGCGATGGCCGGAACACCAATGATCGTCAACGTGGATGTTTCCGTCGCCACGATGGAAAGCGCCAGGGCCCACCAAGGCGCGGTTCGACCACCCAAGAAATAGTCAGTGGCACTACTCTGGTTGCGGCGGAAGTGCAGGCCCAACGCGGTTATGCCGAGGAGGTAAGCAACGACGATCGTCAGGTCGAGTGGATGAATGCGCATCGCAATCTGTGCCCGCATGCAAAAAAACGTACTCAAGGCGCCAAGCGTGCTGAGAATAGTGTCGGAGCAAACCTGAGTCAAGACATCAAAGGGAGAATACCGATGCACTTTCGGTACGAACAATGGCGAGGATAACTGAAAACGGCTGACGTCGCGTATTCTGGAAGTATGAAGTACGTCCTGGGGCTAGACGGCGGCGGTACCAAGACAGAATGCGTCTTGATGGATGAGGAGAATACCGTTTGCGGGCAAGGGCGCAGCGGTCCTTCTAACCCCATGCGCGTCGGATTCGGTGGAGCACTGGCCTCCCTTTGCGAAGCAGCACGCTGGGCGATGCAGGACGCCAAAGTTTCCACGGAAGATGTCGTTGCTCTGTGTGCCGGCCTGGCTGGTGCGTCGGCAGATGAAGCGTCGCGGAAAATGAAAAAGCTTCTGGCTGAAGAATATGTCGGGAAAATGGTCCATGTTTGCACGGACCTCGACCTGACGCTAGAAGCGACGGGCGAGGGAGCGGCGATCGTTCTGGTGGCAGGAACGGGGTCCGCAGCGGTCGGGCGCGATATCCATGGAAACGTCAGGAGGGTTGGCGGACATGGCCCTCTTCTGGGGGATGAGGGCAGCGCATACGATATTGGCAAGCGGGCTTCCGTGGCGGCGCTTCGGGAGAAGGATCGCACGGGCAAAACATCTGAGCTCGGAGCAATCATTCTGAAAGAATTGCGAATGAATGACTGGCCGGAATTTCAGGCGCGCGTGCACGCCATGCCGGACGAGGTCTTCCCGAGAATTTTCCCCTTGATTGGTAAAGCCGCAGACGCAGGTGATCGCCGTGCACAGGAATTATTGCAATTGGCTGCGGAACAGTTGGCCTGGCTAGTAAACGACCTTGTGGACCGGCTTGAACTGAGAGAGCAGGAGTTTCTGCTGGTGACGACGGGTGGCATGGTGCAACGCTCACTCTACTTTGATGAACAGCTCAACCTTCGATTGAGAGAGGCGGCTCCGCGAGCCCGATTCGGTACACTCGGCATGACTGCGGCAGAAGCTGCCGCACGCATCGCATTGCGGCTCTTGAAGGATCAGGCAAAAGGTGCAGGTGAACGTGGCGAAGCTTGATGACGAGATTGAACGCGCGCAGAGGGGCGGCAGCGAGGAGGTCGCTGAACTGATCTATCATCAGGCGCCGGAAGTATTACGCTCGTTGCTCGGAAATCCAAATCTGGATGAAGCGAAACTATGTCTGCTGCTGACCCGGAAAGATTTACCTTCCGAACTGCTGGCCGAAATTGGCGAGCGGAAAAGCCTCCTAAAGAACTACGCAGCTAAGAAGGCATTGATGTTTCATCCCCGAACTCCGCGGTTGATTGGATTGCGGTTGTTGCGGGACATCCACCTAATGGACCTCGTTCAATTTGCGCTATCGCCATCCGTTTCAGTCGAACTCAAATTACAGGCAGAGACCCAGATCATTGGGCGCATCCCGCAGCTGCCGCTTGGTCAGAAAATCACATTGGCTCGCCGTGGTCCAGGGCGAGTTGCCGGTTCACTGGTAGCGGAAGGGCATCCGGAAGTCTTGCGTGTGGCACTTGAGAATCCGTTTCTGACTGAAGCCCATTTGTTGAAGGTGCTCGCCCGGGAAAAAGTTCCGCTGACGGTCGTTCACTCCGTGTGCAGGCATGCGAAATGGTCTCAGACGTATAACGTACGACTGGCACTGGTGCGGAACCCGTCAGCGCCACTCGCTACGATATTGGCGTTTCTGCCGGAACTGACCGTGAACGATTTGAGAGAGCTGGCTTCGCCGGGAATCGTTCCTGAAAATCTGAGGAAATACTTGCAGGCTGAAGTGCAGAAACGCATGCGTGCGTCGAAAAATCATCCGAGCTTGAAGGACTAACGTGCGCACCCGAAATCATGCCAGATTGGCTAGGGGAACTAACGCGAAGCAGGTCGGTAGAGGATCACTCTGACCTTTTCTAGGGTGATCAAGCCACCGTCGACCATCTCGTCCAGATGTGGCAGGATCTCGTCGATGCGTTCCTGCGATTCAATCACTTCCAGAACGATCGGCAAATCTGCTGAAAGTCTCAGTAACTTATCCGTATGGTACACACTGGACCCACCGAACCCACCGACGCCGCGCAGTACCGTCACGCCCGAGAATTTTTCCTTCCGCAGTTCTTCGACGATTGCTTCATGGAGCGGCTTGCCGTGCCATTTATCGGACTCCCCGATGTGAATGCGCATGAGTGTTCGTTCGCCTTCAAATTTTTGATGGGGCATCATGTCCTCCTATAAGCGGCCCGCCAAGCGGATCCCGGTAACGGACAGCGCCAACCCAAACACTACGCTCGCGGCAACGTAAGTGGAAGCCCATAGCCATTCCCCGGCTTCGAGCATTTTCGCCGTTTCCCAGCCAAAACTCGAAAACGTGGTGTAACCGCCAAAGAAACCGATTGCGATGGCCATGCGCAATTCCGGTGATACGATCATGCGATTTAGCATGATCTGACCGAGCAATCCCAGAAAAAAGCAGCCGGTAAGATTGACGACCAGAGTTCCGTAAGGAAATGTGCTCCCGATTCTGGTCTGAATCAGGCCTTGCAATCCGTATCGCGCAAGAGTTCCAATTGCGCCGAAGACAGCGATTAGCAATAGTTTCAACGTATTCTCCATTCCCGCTGCGGGGCACCGGTAACAAAAAAACTCCTGGTGCCACAGGGCAGCCAGGAGTCATCAGATCCGGCCAATTGCGCCGGAACGGTTTTGGCGAACTCCATCGCCATCAATGTTTCGGCAAAAGCTTATCTTGACAATGATGCGAGTCGCAAGAGTTTATCGCTCTCTCGTTGATTGAGAATCACGCTCTGGCGTTCGTTCGATCGTCTCACCCGTGCCGTATTGAGCCTCCGACACCCCTAGAGTCTTGTGATCGCCTGTGCAACGTCGGCGGGAGTCCAATCGTTGCCGGGATAATAGCCTTCAATCTTGCCGGTAGGACCGACCAGGGTCGTGCTCAGGGAATGGACGATTTGCGCTTTCTCGGGTTGATAGACGAGGCCGAAAAAATAGGCAATGGCCGGCAGATCCTTCGCAGCTGGAACAGCGAATTGCCAGCCGGACAATTGGCTGGTTGGCGTCGACCGGTTGTAGATCGAAGCGTAATGTTTCAGGACCGCCGGAGTATCGTGTTCGGGATCGAAACTGATGCTGAGGAAGGAAGCTTTCTCTAAGGACCCGGGAAATTTCCGCAAGATGTCTTGAATCTGTCGAACATTCTCGTTCATACGCGGACAATAATCGGGCAGTGGGCAACGCGTATAGATGAAAGTCACCAGGAGAGTCTTGCCGAGGTAATCCTTGAGGTGGATCGGCTTGCCATCCTGGTTCAGGAAGGCAAAATCTGGAACGGTTTCGCCTTTTTCCGGCACGCGTTGCGAAGTCCCGGGGGATGGTTTCCCCTCACCCTTGCTGATCAAGACAATATGTTCCAGGCGACCCTTGCTGTCAGAGACAACAAGCTCTGCACTGATCTTGTCACCCGGCCCCAATGTTTCAATTTGCTTTGGATCAGCGACCATGTAACTCATGGTCATGGCAGGCATTAGGCCAGGAACATCGCCGTGTTTCACTGTGATCATCTGCCGCTCAGGATTCGAGGAAATTACTTCCGCCTGAATGGGATAGCGCTTTTCCGGCGCGGACTGACATCCAACACCCAACAAGCCGCACACCAGAATCAGAAACGATAGGAATCTGTAGCTTCTCACGGACACACCTCAATCCCTCAGTAGTGAAAACGATAGCGCAATTGGGCGTAAATCTCTCGCGGGTTGTTGTAATGCGTGCCACCGAACGTGTAGCTGTTATCGAGCAATACGCGCAGGCCCGTCACATTCAGCATGGTCACGGAAGCTGAGAAGCGTTCACCAAAATCTTTTCCGACTATCAGGTCGAAAGTGGTGTGGCCTTGCAGATGGGTTGGCGGGGGGTTGCCGTTCGTAAATCCCGAACCGTAATACACGTCGGTTGATGCATAGGTCCGCCATGGCAAGCTGACATTACCCCCGACGTGCAGTGTATTCGTTTGATCGTGATCCAGATATCCGCATCCGGCACCGAAACTGAAATCCGTTAGGCCCCCGGTAATATCGCCACAACCGAGTGCCAACTGATTGGAGTAAGTGACGTAGACCTGTCCACGATTAAAGATCTTTGGCGAGCGAAGCGTGAGTTCCCACGCTTCGATCTTCGCGCCGGCAATGGTGATGGGGAAGAAGATGTTCGAGTTATTGAAATTGTTGTGATCAAAGAAATTTCTCACCTGATTGCGGAAGGTGTCAGCGTCGATGGTCCATCCGTGGAAGGGAATCGTTACGCCGAATTGAATCTCCTCATCATGTTCTCCATGCAAGGGGATAAAGCCGAGATTCTGATTATTGGCAAGATCGAGCAGTGGGCCTGAAATGGTGACGAGCGGAGGAGCTTGGTAGAACTCACCGTAAGTCGCCCGAAAAACCCAATTCAGCTTGGGAACACGAACGGAAGCGCCAGCACGCGGACTGGTCGCGTTCTCTACGACTCCCCCCGAAAAATGTGTCTGACGGAGGCCCCCGTCAAGTACGAACCAGTTTGTCAGCCGTAGTTGCTCTTCGGCATATACCGCCACCGTTCCTCCGGTGGGTGAAACGGTCACCGGCGTCAAATCTCGGGAGCTGCCGTCGTTGTAAGTCAGCGAAAACAACTGATCGTCCTGCTGCGCGAATCCGTACACGCCGCCTCGAAAATTGCTCGCTTTGTATACCCAGGAAAGCACAGCCTGGCCGCCCTCATAATTCGAGTTCCGCTTTTGTGTCGCAGATGCCGGCACATCATTTGGGCTACTCTGATAGTCGGCGCGGTTGTAATGATAAAAAGGCGAGACCGTGAGCAAAAGTCCGGGATTAAACGTGTGGGCCCAGGTAAATGCCAGGAACGCATCTCGCTCCGTATTCGTATCACGCAGTCCAGCACTGACCGGATCGTCCGGCGCATAAGGTACTTCGTAGAAATCACGTCTCGCCTGTCCCACTAACCTGAATTGGTTTTTAGAATCGAGATTATAGATGAGCGATCCGAAACCGCCGTAGCCATTCACGCCGTCGTGTATCACTGCGGGTGTGGGTGTCTGTAAGCCGTACTCACTGCTGTTTCCATTGGCGCTGATGTAATAGCCAAGTTTGTCGGTGTGTCCACCCAGATTGATCTGATCGTCGGTCTGCGCATAATTTCCGGCCCCGACAATCAACTCGGCATCATTGTTCCTCTCAAACCCGTTCTTCGGTGCGACGTTGAAAACGCCATATGTCCGATCACCATAATCCGCCGTATAGCTCCCCCGTAAAATCTCGAGATCATCCACGTCTTTGGGATTGATTTGCGGACCGAGGTTGCTGGCGATTGCCGTATTGGGGATCGGCACGCCATCGATCAGCCAACTGACCTGGTGTCCCCCGCGCACGTGAAGCTGATCGTGCGTATAGTATGACCCGGGCGTGTAGTTTATGATCATCGCCAAGCTGTTGCTGAACGTTGCGCCGGGCGCGGTATCGATTTCCTGCAGACTCACGTTCGTCGTTGTCGTGGTGGTTTCCGTTTGGGCCGGCGCGGCGCTTACGGTGATGGTCTCCTTGTTCTCTGCGATCGGTAACTCCAAATGGAAAACCGGCGCGACGCCGGAAAGAACGGTCGTCGCTTGCTCGATCGTTCCAAAACCGTCTTTTGAGACGCTGATTGAATACTCACCGAGCGGCACTGCATCGAAAATGAACTCACCGCTCGCGTCTGTAGTTGTCGTTTTCGCGTAATTGGAACCTTTGGCTCTGAGCGATACCGTCGCATCTGCGAGTGGACGATGCTTCGGATCGTGCACAACACCTCGGATTGTCCCGAAAACAGTGGCAAAGGCTCCAACAGTCAGAATGCAACTCACTGCCACGAAAAATAGCCCCGCTCGAATCATGAATATCTTCTCCGTGAGATGGCGGATAGTATTCCGCTGCGGGCATGAAACGGGCCCGGAATGTAGGAACGATTCCGAAAACGTGTTTGGAAATTAACTAAGCGCTGAAGAGACTGGTTCGGGGCGGAGGGGAAAGGGGATCAAACGCAGACAGTACCTGGGGAACTGGTTGAGTTGACATTTCTTCGACCGCCAGCTGAGGCAACAAAACCACTGGTGCTTGAGGCAATACGAATTGGATCGATGTGAGGAAGGAGTGGCTCTGCGGCTGACAGCAGGACATCGCGCAGTTCAAGGTCGAAGCATGCCTGGCATGGTCACACTGCGCGGGCTCTTCAGAATCGGCTGGAGTCGCAGCCGTACTCTTCTGGGTCGCACCTCTATGGCTGTGTACGGTGCACATCACGCCATTGCAGCAGCCAGACCCATCTGCGGATAACGCCACCGCCCAGAGCGGAGACCAGAGCAGCAAGACCGCGAACAGACAGAGCAAGGCCATCCCTCTTTTTGCGGCAGTGGCAGGAGCATGGAGCGATGCTTTCATCAGTTCAGGCAAAAGGATACCGCAATTCGAACTTATTTCCTACAAACGGCCGGATCGCTCGAGCAAGAAAGGGATCGCTTTGAGGCAACCGCTGCCGATCCCTTCAGGCAGACCACAATTATCTTGCCGTAGGCTTTAACACTTTGATGGTCATCAACCACGTTTCAACCAACTTTGGCCAATCGGTGACGGGCAGCGCAGTGTGGCGTAAGCCGTATCCGTGGCCGCCGTCCGCGTAAATGTGCAATTCTGCGGGAACCTTCGCATTTGCGAGCAGCTGAAAATATACCGTAGCGTTTTCCACGTGTACCGGATCGTCTTCAGCCTGCACAATGAACGACGGCGGGGTCTTCTCGGTGGGGTGAATTTCGGGATTCGGTGCGTAATTCTGCTCGGAAATTGCCAGATAGCCGGGGTAGACGATGACTGCGAAGTCCGGACGACAGCTGACCTGATCGAATGCGTCCTTGGCATCATAGAGTCGCTTGTCAAAGTGCGTGCTCAGACTCGCGGCAAGATGGGCTCCCGCGGAAAAGCCCAACACGCCGATGCGCTCCGGATCGATGTGCCACTCGATCGCGTGCGCGCGAACTAGACCCACCGCGCGTTGCGCATCCTGCAGAGCCGCGAGCGATTTGGGATACGGCCCGGAATCCGGCACACGGTATTTCAGGAGAACGCACGTGATGCCCGCGGAGTTAAGCCAGGTGCACACTTCCGTGCCTTCCAGATCGATGGCCAGGATGTGGTACGCGCCTCCAGGAAAGACAACGACAGCTGCCCCGCTGTTCGCGCCGACCGGGGAGTAAACTGTAATCGTTGGCGAGGAAACATTGCCGAGGCGAACCACTGGCTTGCCTGCGACGAGACGGTCCTTGGTCGTCGTCGTGTCAAGTTCCGGCTCCGGGTTCCTCGTGGCGTCCGGTGCGCCATTCTGCCACAACGTTAAGGTCATATGTCCCGGCTCCGGCGCCCAGGCCGGTTTCTGTCCCAGTGTCCCTGTCGCAGTAATGAATCCCACAGCAAGGAGAATCAAGCAGTGGCGCATCGTCGGCACCTCCCATCACATTTCTGCGGATGATCCTAGCACGGCATCCGTCAGAGAGTCGGAAGGCGGGCTGACATTTCTCAACCGGCTTCAGAAAAAAACGGCGATTATTTCTGGGTCCGGTCGAAGACCCTCCACCCGATTTCATGAGCTTCGAACGTATCACGAGACCGGCACTTCATTGCCGGCATTGTCGCGTGTCCCGCTTGACTTGCGCTGCACTCACCACGCAAACTGGCTCTATGGCTCACATTTACATGCAATTTGATTTCGCTGCCGATGAAGAAAAGGCACAGTTAGCACGCCACAAACTGGAAGTCTGGAAGCAAGCTTTTCGCCTGGACAAGAAGTTACTCTATAAATTTGAACGCAGCGGTGAAGCAGCATCCTCTGTCGAGACCGATGTGGACAAGTCTGAAGTGACGAAAGGGAAATCCAAGACGAAACCGGAATCGGTCAAGAAAGCATCCAAGAAGGACGGGAACGTTCATCTTATCGTGCGTCTCGGGTTTTCCGGCCACGAAAAGCTCACCGAACACCGCTGGGTTGAACGAATTCCCACCGAAGATCCGTTTGTCTCCGCTTCTCCTGTCACGATCAAGACGGATGATACAAGATTTGCGGACATGGAAAAGCGTTTCGAAGATCTGGAATAACTGGGTTCCGCGAGAGGAACGGGTAAGGTGCGCTACCATCCAATTTGGCGCACTTTCACCCGCTCCGATTTGCACACCGAATTGAGGTTTTATGCGGCGAACAGGGCTGCTCCGGTATAATCGGTACTCGCGGACGCAATCGCTCCCATTCCAACTCGAGGGCAGACCGAATGGCGTTACAAACCCGCGTTAAGACGAGCAAGGCGGAAGCCGCAAAGTACGAGGGGCTCAACCGAGAGACTCTGATTCGCCTTTACCGCACGATGTTTCTCTCCCGGCGGCTTGACGATCGCGAAATCCAACTCAAACGTCAGAATAAGATTTTCTTCCAGATCTCGAGCGCCGGGCATGAAGCCGTCACGGCGGCTGCGGGGTTACTTCTCCGTCCGGGGGTTGACTGGTTCTACCCCTACTACCGTGACCGTGCGCTCTGCCTGATGCTGGGAGTCACGCCTCTCGAGATGCTTTTGCAGGCTGTCGGTGCTTTGGCTGATCCCGCGTCTGGCGGACGCCAGATGCCTTCCCACTGGGGACACAATCACTGGAATATTGTCAGCAAGTCTTCCTGCACCGGCACGCAATATGTACAGGCCGTAGGCGCCGCCGAGGCCACGCTTTACTACGAGCGTCATCCGAAGGCTCTGGCCCAGGCTAAGAAGGCGCCACTCGGCGAATTCGTCAATCACGAGCCGGATGAGATTGTGTATGTTTCATCGGGCGACGGGGCCACCAGCGAAGGCGAATTCTGGGAATCGCTGAACGCGGCCTGCGCGAAGGCGCTACCCATTTTTTATCTGGTCGAGGACAACGGTTACGCGATCTCCGTCCCGATTGAGGTGCAAACCGCTGGCAGCAGTATTTCAAAGCTCGCCAAGGGATTTCCCGGCCTGCATACCGCAGAGTGCGATGGCACGGATCCGCTTGAAAGCTATGCGACTTGCAAGGAAGCAATTCAGTATGTACGGGATCGTCGTGGACCGGCGTTGGTACATGCGCATGTCACGCGTCCGTACTCGCACTCTCTCTCTGACGATGAAAAGCTCTATAAGATGGCCGAAGAGCGCGAAATCGAGGCAAGGCGCGATCCGTTATCGAAGTTCTCGCTGTTCCTGATCCGCGAGGGACTGCTCGATCAGAAAGAGATTGAAGCGCTCGAGGCTGATGTCGATCGTGAACTGCTCGCGGCCACGGACCAGGCTCTCGCCGCAGAAACGCCCGAAGGCTCGACGATTTACGCGAACGTATACTCGCCCAGCATCGATCCCACTTCTTCGACCTTCGAGGTCGAGCCCAAAGTCCAGGGCGCCGCAAAAACCATGGTGGAGATGGTCGCCGCTACGTTAAATGAAGAGATGGCGCGCGACGAACGTATCACCGTTTTCGGCGAGGACGTAGCCGACGCAAGCCGCGAAGAGAATCTGCGCGCCGTGAAGGGGAAAGGCGGCGTCTTCAAGGCCACAGCTGGGCTGCAGCGCAAATACGGTTCCGACCGGGTATTCAATACACCTCTTGCGGAAGCTGCCATCGTAGGTCGAGCGATCGGCATGGCCACCCGCGGGCTGAAACCCGTCGCTGAAATTCAGTTTTTCGACTATATCTGGCCTGCCATGATGCAGATTCGCGATGAACTTTCCGTCATGCGCTGGCGATCCAACGGGAATTTCAAGGCACCCGTAGTGATCCGAGTGGCGATTGGCGGTTACCTGACCGGCGGAGGCATTTACCACAGCCAGAGTGGTGAATCGATCTTTACCCACTGCCCCGGCCTGCGAGTCGTTATGCCGTCGACGGCTCTCGATGTCGCCGGATTATTGCGAACTGCAATTCGTTGCGACGACCCGGTCATGTTCCTGGAACACAAGCACCTATACCGACAGCCCTACAATCGTGCGGAATATCCGGGGCCTGAATATACCGTGCCTTTCGGCAAGGCGCGCGTAGTGAAAGAGGGCACTGACGTCAGCATTGTCACCTATGGTGCGGTGGTTCACCGTGCGGAAGTGGCTGCGGCCGCGCTGCAACGCGAAGGGATCTCCGCTGAAATCATCGATCTCCGTTCACTCATGCCCTACGACTGGCAGGCGATTGCCGCGACCGTGCGCAAGACACATCGTGTCATCGTGGCGTACGAGGACATGATGAGTTTCGGCTATGGCGCCGAGATCGCCTCCCGCATCGCAGAAGAGCTGTTTGATGAACTCGACGCTCCGATCAAGCGCGTTGCCGCTACCGACACTTTCTGTGGTTACCAGCCAAAGCTCGAGGACGCGATTCTGCCCCAAACGGAAGACCTCTCGAACGCAGTCAGAAAAATACTCGAGCATTAGTCAATACTACGGCGATTCCTTACTGACGAAACTTTTTGCATCCCATTTCCGTATTTACAGTTAGAATCGCAGGGAAATCGCTCTGTGGAGGTGTGCAATGATTTGCCAACAATGCCAAAAGGAAATTGCCGAAGGATCGAAGTTTTGTTACAACTGCGGCGCGCAACAAGCGGGAGTTGCCGGTTCTGCACCCGCGGTCGTTCCGGTTCAGAAGCGCCTGATGCGGTCCAGAATCGACAAGAAAATCGGTGGCGTCTGCGCCGGACTGGCCGATTATTTTGACATCGACCCCACGATTGTCCGCGTCGTATGGCTATTGGCCATTTTCCTTGGCGGCACCGGCGGATTACTCTATATCATCCTGTGGATCGTCTTGCCGCTGGCCCCGAGTAACGCGCCGCTGGCAGTCTCGTCCTCGACTCCCATTGCTCAGGTCTAGCCCGAAGTCAGGGTCGGGAGAGGCCTGAATTCTTACGCAGACTTGTGCGTGTCGGAGTGCCGCTAGTCTCTGGATTTTTTAGACGAGCGGCGCTTTCTGCTCCCTCCCTCACCGAACAATAGGGAATCGAAAGAAATGGCACCGGCTCCGGTGGTGGCGAGTGCGAAACAGGCAGTTGCTACGATCAGTGGAAATTCGTATCCGCTCACAACGAGCCCCCCCGCGCTGCTGTGAACCTTCCAGATTGCAACCGCCATTTCTACTGCCAGCATGAATGCCACCGGACGCGTGAATAATCCTAGGAACAGCAATAGCGAGCCGAAGCATTCCAACACCCCCGATACCGAAACGAAATAGGACGGCAAGCCATGCTGAACAAAAAAGGCGTGCATGTCGGCGTCCGCTCGCACCAACTTCGGATATCCGTGATAGATAAAGATCAGGGCCAGGGCCAACCGCAATACCAACAGCCCTAAAGATTGCAGACTGCTCATGAATTTCATCGACTCCCTCGCATGCGCTACCACTTTCATTGCGATTGTAGGTGTGCATCCGGAAATTCGCCAATGTGTTGTGTCGCGTAACGGGCCAGGCGATGGAATCAGGTACAATGAACCCGACCTAATTCCGGTGCCATGAATCTCCTGAATACACAATTGACTGCTGCCACATCCAGTTCCCGGGACGTCAGATGAAGCGAAAGCTCCTGGTTGCAGTGCCTTTGCTGCTTATCGTTGCTTTGCTCGCCTGGATTTTCCGGCCGAAACACGAAACGTTGGGCGAGGCCTACGTTAGCGAGCGCAGCATCACACTTTGGAGCAGCATCGCTCAGGTGCGTGAACAACTTGGCGTGCTGCTCTATGGCGATCACGTGGAAGTGATGGCTAGGCGAAACGAAAATGTGAAAGTGCGCACGTCGGGAGGCGTCGTCGGCTGGGTTGATGGCCGCAATTTGATGGAGCCGGAACTCTGGCAACGGAGCCAGAAGCTCTTGCAGGACGCCCAACAGATGCCGGTGCAGGCGCGCGGCCGAACAAAGGTGCCAACAAATCTACGAGGCAAACCGGGCCGCACGGAGCAGCGCATTTACCAATTTTCACGTGGTGTTCCCGTGGAAATTGTCGGCCGAACCGTGGCAGATTGGGTTCAAGCCACGGACGAAAAGGAAAATCCCAACGCGCCGGAAGACAAGAAAGAAGATTGGTTCCTGGTCCGCGGCGTTGCGACACGCCCTCCCGGTGAAAATGCGATTCGAAATTCTGCCACAAATACAACCACGCAGCCCGGAGATCAAACGATTCCGATTGCTGGATGGGTTGTCGCGCGATTTGTCACTCTGGATTTGCCGGACGAGGTGCGAGCGGGGACCGAGTCGGCCAACATAAGGCCAGTGGCCTGGTTTGAGCTGAATCGCGTCACGGATGCTGAGGGCGAGCATCCGCAATATCTGGTTGCGGGTGCGCGGGGTCCCGAAGGCCAGCCGTGCGATTTTACGACGATGCGCGTGTTTACTTGGAACACGAAAAAGTCGAGATACGAAACGGCGTTTATTGAAAACAACGTATGCGGTGCCCTGCCGATTCGTGTGGGTAAGGGCGCAAAGGGCGAACCCGAGTTCCGCTTCCATGAGAGGGATGGAGTGAAAGAAGAAAGAGTTTATCATCTGATCCAGACGGTGGTCAGGCGCGAACGGGACACGGGCTCCGCAAAAGGCTCCGCAAAGAGATCAAGCGCCAAAGCAGCGCATCACTGACGGTAGCCCGCCGTGCGCAGAGCACGACTGTCGGGTAGAGCCTCTTCCTTGCTCGTACGGAGCGCTCGGAAAGCAGTCGTGAAGGGATAAACCGGCTGCGTTTTGCTCTGAGAACTCTGTATTTTTCCCTCCTCGCCCCTGTGTTAGATTCCTTTTGTTCCGTTTTCGTCGAGCGACCATGACACTGCACATCACCGAATCCGAAGTTCGCCAACTTTTCACGATGAAGATGGCGATCGACGCCGTCGAATCTGCCTGCCGCAAGCAAGCTGCAGGTGATCGTTATCGTTCATCCGCGCCGCCGCTTCGAGCTACCCAACGGTGGCTTCTTTCACTACATGGCTGCAGTGGACACCGAAGCAGGCTACATCGCCATGAAGCAGTACACCTATGTGAAGGGAACACTCCGATTCCTCGTTCCGTTGTATGAAATTTCTACTGGCGCTTTGGTCGCCCTGATCGAGGCGGATTACATGGGTCAACTGCGCACGGGTGCTGCGTCAGGCGTTGCCACAAAATATTTGGCGCGCCGGGATGCAAAAGTCGTCGCCATTATCGGGACAGGGGGGCAGGCCCGAACGCAACTAGAAGCCGTTGCTACTGTGCGCAAATTGGAGTCTGCCCGTGCCTACGGACGCGATCCGAAACGCCGCGCAGCGTTCTGTGCGGAGATGTCCAACAGCCTTGGGTTGAAGGTGGAACAGGCGAATTCAGCTGCAGATGCAGTTCGCGGTGTCGATATCGTCACCACGGCTACAACGTCAGCGAAGCCCGTCTTCAGCGGGTCAGATCTGTCGAGGGGTGTTCACGTCAATGCCATAGGGGCGAACCACGCGCACAAACGTGAATTGGATGATCAAGCGATTTCAATCGCAGATCTGATTTTTGTGGATTCGATCGAGCAATCGAAGCAGGAAGCAGGAGATCTGATCATCCCGTTCGAGAAGACGCCGGAGAGGTGGGCGCAAGTACATGAAATGGCAGAACTTGTCACGGGCAAAGCGCCCGGCCGGAGTAGCGACTCACAAATTACACTCTTTAAATCTAATGGGATCGCGGCTTGGGATCTGGCTTCGGCCATTGCTGTCTACGATGCCGCCCGGTCTCAGCATCGCGGAACCGAGATTCCTTTTTTTGCATCGTAGCGTGCCCTTAGGTCCTTGTCAGCAAGCACTTGTCCGATCGGACAGGTGCGGATTTGTTCTCGAAGAATATCGTGCTTAGGTAAGCACACGGTCTATAGCTTCTAGTACTCCTCTCCAAAATTCGAACGTATCCTTACCTCAAATGGTGGCGGTCTCTCGGAATGCCATTTTAAGTGGATGTTCGCGCGGTGAATGCGCGATGCCCAGACTTCGAGAATTTTGATGTCGGTTGCATGGGGGCAGTAAACGGTGCCAACCGGCTTTGCCCGGAGCGGCAAGAAGAAATAAAGGAGCAAACCCAGTCATGAAGCTCGCGAACAGAACATTATCCTCCGCACTCCTAGCGGTCACTTGCCTGACATTAATCGCCTGCAGCGGAGTACCTGGTGGGAACAGCGGAGGTGGCGGGACCGGCAGCACTTTCACGATTAGCGCAAAGGTGACTGGCCTTAGCGGAACTGGATTGGTCCTTGCAAACAACGCAACGGATCAGTTGCCGATCACGACGAATGGAACGTACGCATTCGCAAAAAAGGTTGCCGGCTACGCAGTGACAGTTGTCACGCAGCCGACAAATCCACAACAGACTTGCACGGTAGCTGCCGGTACAGGCACGGCGACCGCAAATACTACAGTAACCGTCACATGCGCCTCCGGTTCCTATTCGGTAGGCGGACAAGTGAGCGGTCTGGTGGGATCGGGTTTGGTCCTTCAGAACAACGGCAAAGATAATCTGACCATCACGACCAACGGTGCGTTCACGTTCGCAACACCCGCGAATCTGAACGATCCGTACAGTATTACGGTTTTGACGCAACCGACGAAACCTTCGCAGGTTTGTACAGTCGCACTGGGTACGGGAACAGTGACCCAGAACGAAGGAACAGCCGTGGTAACGTGCACAGTCGGGACTATTCCCGTAGGTGGTTCAGTTTCCGGCTTGGCGGGAACAGGGATGGTCTTGCAGAACAACGGAGGCGATAACTATACCGTCGCCGCAAACGGTGCATTCAATTTCCCAACGCTCTTAGCTGCTGGCCAAACTTACAACGCGACGATTTTAACGCAGCCAACTACCCCTCCTCAGACTTGCACGATTTCAAATAATCAAGGCACAATTCCGGCTGGTGCTTCCGCTGTAAGCACAATACAAGTCACTTGCCAGCCCGTTTTAGAGCCAATTGGCGGACAGGCTGTCGGAATGTCGATCCCCACAGGTCTAACGTCGCAAATGGTGCTACAGAACAATGGTGGAGATAACCTGCCGATTTCGGGGAATGGCGCATTTACCTTTGTAACGAATATACCTTATGGTAATAGTTATGATGTGAGTATATTTGTTCCTTCAGGCACGCAGGATAATGGTTGCATCGTTTGGGGATATCAAGGGCAAGCATTGGGCCCCGTCGCCGACGTTACCGTGGATTGCGGGCACAACGATTGGGCATGGTTGAATGGGAACAACACTTCCAATCAGAACGGAACCTTCGCACCTATCGTGCCCCCGATTACTGCGTTTGTAACCAATACCCCGGGAGGCCGTAAATACGCTGCAAGTTGGAGCGATAGTCAGGGCAGGTTGTGGTTATTTGGTGGGTATGGATACACCTACAACACGCAACAAGGCCCTCAGCCATTCTTCTTGAATGAAATGTGGGAGTATCAAAGCGGCTATGACTACTTCGGAGGCATAGGGGATTATTGGAATTTTGTCTCTCCATTACCTCCTCCAGCGAAGCCTGTCGTTACACCATCAGCTCGTTGGGGAGCTGTCACTTGGACAGATGCAACTGACACGCTGTGGCTGTTTGGTGGCCAAGATGCGGGCTTAAACTTCCTGAACGACTTATGGGCATTCGACACTGGCACTTCTACCTGGAGTTGCGTAAGCGGGTGCCTCGTGCCAGTGCCTGCGAACGGCGTCTATGGAACCCAGGGGCAGCCGTCCGCACTAAATGTGCCCGGTGGCCGTTGGGGTTCCACAATACGATTTGACAAAGCGACAGGCAAGGTCTGGCTATTTGGTGGATTCGGATACGACGGCGTGGACGCAGTCCCCGGATTGCTAAATGATCTCTGGGTCTACGCCGGAGGGCAGTGGACTTGGGTTAGTGGGTCCAATGTAACCAATATAGATGGAAGTTATCCGTCGGCCGTGGGAACGCCCGGAGGATTTCCCGGGGCTCGACAAGCGATGGTATCTTGGCTGGACAACTCGGGAAATTTCTGGATTTTTGGGGGATATAATCTTTCGAGTGGTGGCCAGCCAGCGTCATTCAACGATCTGTGGGAATTCAACGTCGGAAGCTCACAGTGGACTTGGACGAGCGGTGGGAATGCTGTCAATCAGATCGGCGTTTTCGGGACGCAGGGGGTTTCTGCGGCTGCAAACGTTCCTGGATCTCGCTGGAGTTCCGCCGCTTGGACTGACGCTCAGGGAAACCTGTGGCTGTTCGGCGGCCAAGGCTTTGACGGAGCGGGCAATGGGTCGATCGCGGACCTTTGGGCCTACAATCCTAATCAGACCGCAACCGATCCCAACCCAGGCCTGCCGTCACCTGCTCAGTGGGTTTGGGTGAAGGGGCCGAGCGCGTTCAATCAGGCCGGGGTGTATGGACTGAATCCTGCCACCGAATTCGGCACCTTCTGGCCGCATGTCACCAATTACCCGGGGACCCGTTATGGCGCTGCGTATTGGTACGTTCCAGTGAATGACTCGCATCTGCCAATCGTTGCTGGCAACCCCAATCAGCCTCAGTTCTTTATGTTCGGCGGCGAAGGAAATGACTCGACAACGAGCAACGGAAACGGATTGCTCAACGACTTGTGGCGATATTACCCGTATCCGTGAGCCGTGCAGCTGCAGACTTAGAGACAGCACCTAAACTTCCAGATGGGCGGAAACCGGCGACCAATAGACCGAAGTCCTCCCATTCTGATTTTTGGCCCTGGAAGCTGAGGGTTTTCTCGGCTTGACAGCGTCGAGACCGACAACTACATTTATCGAACGAACGTTCGAGAGGATCTTTGTGGTTGTTGCCGTCCCCACCCCGAGGAATTCGGAAATAAAACTGCAGCACATTCTCCGTGTCTCTGCTCAGACGTTTGCCGCCCATGGGTTCGAGGGCACGTCTATGCGGGACATCAGTAAAGCGACGGAGGTTTCGCTCTCCGGACTGTACTACTACTTCGATAGCAAACAGCGGTTGCTGTATCTGATCCAGAAAACTACGTTTACCTTCATCGTTGAGCGGCTGCAGGAGCGGTTGCAGGGAAGTGCCGATCCGGTCGCGAGGTTGCGAGTCCTGGTACAAAACCACATGGACTATTTCCTGTCCCATCCAAATGAGATGAAGGTGCTGTCGCATGAAGAAGCGGCGCTTGAGAATCCGTTCCGGCAGGAAATCGGAACGATCAAGCGGAAGTACTTCGCGCTGGCGCGGAAAATCTTTGACGAGATCGTGCGAGACGGGGCGAATCGAGGAATGAACGAGCGAGTGGCGGTCCTGAGCCTGTTCGGTATGATGAACTGGGTATATCAATGGCATCGGCCCGGCGTCGATCCTGGAGCAGACGAGTTAACGGACATCATTGTGGGGATTTTTCTGCGGGGCGTGACGGCACCCGGCGGGAAATTTATGGAATTGCCGCGGCGAGTTTCAGCCGAAGTTCATTCGGAATAAATCAGAATAAAAATAAAAAGAAATCGCTCGGAAAGGGGAAGACTTATGGCAACAACGACTGTTGAAGTAAAGCAGCTGATCAAGTATCGAGTAGAAGAAGGCATCGCAATCCTAGAGATGGACGATCCGCCAGCGAATACCTACACCTATGAAATGATGCTGCAACTGGACGCGGCGATTCTTAAGGCGCGCATGGATGAGAACGTTCACGTGATCGTGCTACGCGGATCCGGCGAGAAATTCTTCTCGGCCGGTGCGAGCATTCCGATGCTGACCAAAGCCGACCCCCAATTCAAATACTATTTCTGTCTGCATGCCAATGAAACGCTCAGTCGTTTGGAACAGACGCCGAAACTGGTAATCGCCGCTCTCAATGGACATACGGTCGGCGGGGGACTGGAAATTGCCCTGGCCTGCGATATCCGAATTGCGAAGAAAGAAGGTGGAAAGATCGGGTTGCCCGAGGTGAATCTGGGGGTGCTTCCGGGAACCGGGGGTACCCAGCGATTTGCGCGCGCGGTCGGCCGGGCGAAGTCGCTGGAGTTGATGGTTACGGGCCGGACATTCAGCTTTGAAGAAGCACTGGAAATGGACTTGATCCAGTATATCTATGAAAAGGAAAACTTCTGGGAAGATGTGATGGCGTATGCGAAGCAATTCTGTCCTCCCAATAAAGCGTCGCGGGCCGTGGGCCGCATCAAGCGTTCGGTCGTGACAGGCATGGAGATTCCTTTCGCTGAAGCGTTGGGAATCGAACGGGAGTTGCAGCAACTGCTGTTCACGAGCGAGGATGCCAAAGAGGGTCTGGCCGCGTATGTCGAAAAACGCGCCGCAAATTTCAAAGGGAAGTAAACTAGAGGCGGAGAGCAGTCAATAGAGCCCGAATGAAAACCTTGCCTGATTACCTGCGTAAAGGAATGAAGCTCGTGATTGTGGGATGCAATCCCACAGAGTCGTCTGTGCGCGCCGGCCATTACTATGCCGGCCGTGGGAATCCTTTCTGGCCTACTCTCTATGAGAGTGGGGTGGTGCCCGAGCCCTTCGATTATCCGGATGATCGGCGAATTATTGAGTTTGGAATCGGCTTGACGGATTTGGTAAAGCGGCCGACAAAGACGATCGAGGAATTGAAGCGCGAAGATTTTGCCGAAGGGCGCATCGTGCTTTCACAGAAACTCGAAGAGTTTGCTCCACGTGTGGTGGCATTCAATGGAAAATTTACCTACGAACAATTTGCCCAGCGCAAATGCAATTACGGATTGCAGAAGGGCGCGCTCTACGGGGCACAGGTTTTTGTGCTGCCGTCGACGGTAGGACAGGTAGCGCGCACCAAGGCCGAGTGCGTCAAACATTTTCGCAAGCTTGCCCAGCTCGTCGTTCGTTCCGAAAAAACGCCAGCCACCCCGTCCCGCTAGGAGCCACCAAGAGAAGGGAATCTGCACATGAGTACAACCGCACAACCAGCAGCGCCGGCGCTGCTCGAAGCAAGGCACGGTTCAATTGCGACCCTCACGATGAACCGGCCGGACCGGCTGAATGCCATCAATAACGAGCTTTCGATTGCGCTCAATGAAGCGTTGCTGCGCATCTCCGGCGATCCTTCTGTGCACGTGGTGGTTCTGACCGGAGCGGGCCGCGCCTTCTGTGCCGGCGGGGACCTTGGATTGATCGGCAAAGGTCGGGAACGCGGTGACGCGGCAGAACTGGGGCCAATCCTGCGCTCGGGAATGCAGGCAGTGTTGAACATGCGGAGCATGCCGCAGCCTGTCATTGCAGCAGTCAATGGAGCTGCGGCTGGGGCGGGAATGAATCTTGCGCTTGCCGCAGATATTCGCATTGCCGCAGAAGAGTCCGTGTTCGGGCAGAATTTTTCAAAAGTAGGACTATTCCCCGATTATGGGGGAACCTACTTTCTGCCAGAATTGGTCGGTCCGTCACGGGCGGCCGAACTTTTCTACACCGGCGAGATGATTGACGCCAAGACTGCGCATCGGATTGGCGTCGTCAATCACGTCTATCCACTCGATCGATTCGAAGCGGAAGTGAAGGCGCTCGCCAAGAAGATTGCCGATGGTCCGCAGGTGGCGATTCGCGCGGTGAAGCACAACCTGTTTGCGAGGGATAAAGAGAAACTGCTGCAAGCACTGGAGCTTGAAGTGCAACACCAGATGAAGTGCTTTCATTCCGAAGATTGCCGTGAAGGAATCCGGGCATTCATGGAAAAAAGAGCACCAAAGTTTGTTGGCCGATGACGGATCGTACGGCCGCTTTCGTGGCCGATGGAAAGAACCTGCGCATGCCAGGTACACGACGCAGGCAAGGATCGAAGGAGAAGAATATGCCCGCAACTCGTCTGTCAACGTTTGATGATTGGGTCGATCTGTTCCGTGTCTGGCAGAAAGACATTGGAGTGGACTATCCCGAAATTACCAATTACCAGTTTGAGGCCAAATTTGGGCCGACGCGATCGAATGAAGTCGAATTTGGGGCGTATAAGGGCAGACCGAAGTGGGAACGGGTCGTGCAGATTCCGGACCAGCGGATGCGAGACGCTTTGCTGAATTTGATTATCTATCAAGGCGATACGGAATTTGCATCGGTCGAGCAGCAGAGAAAACTCTTCGAGACTGCGCCGAGCGAGCATGACAGGCAGTCGTTATGTCGCGTGGTGACCGAAGAGATGCGGCACGGTTGGCAGATGTGCTATCTGCTGATGAATCACTTTGGGTATAGCGGACGTGTCGAGGCGCAGAAAATGCTGGAACGGCGGGCGTTTGACCAGAAGCGACTGCTGGGCGCGTTTAACCAGGACGTCAATAACTGGCTGGACTTTTTTGTGTACACAGATTTCGTCGACCGCGACGGAAAATATCAGTTGACGATGCTGAGTTATTCCGGTTTTGCACCTCTGGCTCAATCGATGATCCCGATGCTCAAGGAAGAATCGTTTCATCTGGGGACAGGCCAGGACGGAATCAAAAGAATCGTGAAGGCCGGAGTCATGCCGACAGATGTGATTCAGAAGTACATCAACAAATGGGTGCCGGTGAGTTTGGATCTGTTCGGCGTCGATCGCTCAAGTTCTGCTCACTGGTTTTACGTGTGGGGACTGAAGGGGCGTTATGACGAACCGAGTGCCAAGTTTGAAGCGAATCTCGAACGTATGAATGAACATAGCCGTGAGCTCTATCACGAGGAGTGTGTAAAGCTCGTGGATATGATCAACAAGAACGTGCCCTTGGGACATAAGAAGCTGTACGTGCCGGACGTGAAGTTTAACCGGTATATCGGCGAGCATGCGAGGAAACCCTACGACGTGAATGGCGAGTTGTTGCCTGAAAGCAAATTTGCCGAGTATATAAAGGAAATGCTGCCGCAGCCCGAAGATGTAAAGCTCGTGAGCGAGATCGAATCCCTCGAGAAGCAATGGATTTCACACAAGGGCTCGATCCAGTAATTTGCAGCGAATCATCAGACGCTATGTGGAAACTCGATTTCCGCCCGGCGCACTTTGTTTGCCGTCGAGATCCGCGTGGCGAGTTCTTGAATGCCGGATCAGGGGTTTCCGTTGCGTAAAGTAACGCTCGGCAAAATGCTTGGGCTGATCTTTGGGTGCATGGTGGTGATCGTCCTGATTTTCATGATGTTCGTAATTGTCGTCAACTTGATGAACCGGGAGCCATAATGAGTGATTTGGAAATAACGCCCATCGAAGTGAAACAGAGGCTCGACCGCGGCGAGAAGTTGTTGGTAGTGGATGTCCGGGAACCGTGGGAGTACGCGCATTGCCGGATTGAGAATGCTCTGCACATTCCGATGGGATCGATTCCGGCGAATCTGCAAAAGCTCGATACCGATGAAGATGTGGTCTGTTATTGCCATCACGGGATGCGCAGTCTGGACGTTGCGAATTGGTTGCGGAACCAGGGTGTCCGATCGGCAAAATCAATGTCGGGCGGGATTGATCGATGGTCAGCGGAAGTGGATCAAAACGTACCTCGATACTGACCGGTGCTTACCCAAACTATCTTCTTCAAACGGTACCAGATCGAGAGGCTTGGTATGGCTACGAGAATTCAATTTCTGCAGAAGCCCAGCTGTACGACGTGCCAGAAAGCGAAAGCTTTGCTCGTAACGCACAATATTGAGTTTACATCGCGAGATTTGGACAAAGAGAGATTGAATGTCGACGAACTGGACAAACTAATCGGAAAGCGCGATTACAAGGAGTTTCTTAACCCCCGGAACGAGTTATTCCGCGCTCAGAAGATGAAACAGAACCCTCCAAGCCGCGCCGAAGCGCTCAAGCTGATGGCAAGAGAGCCCAATTTAATTCGAAGGCCGGTGCTGATCAAGGGCAAAGACGTTGTATTAGGTTTTAGCGAAGAGATGTATCGCAAACTGGGGATCAGTTGATGGACGTGAATACCATTGCGGTCGTCGGTGCTGGAACGATGGGGAGGGGAATCGCCTATGCGGCGGCGCTCGGAGGATACACGACAGTCCTGGAGGACGTGTCGGAATCAAGTCTGGCGAAGGCCTCCGCGTGGGTTCGTGATGCATTTGATGAGGGTGTGAAACGGGGCAAGGTAGACGCCGCGGTCAGGGATGCCGCGCTGAGACGGCTCAGAACGTCTTCCGACATGGATGAAGCGATTCGCAGGGCGGACCTGATTATTGAGGCGGTACCTGAAGAACTGGAAATGAAGCTCGAGATGTTCGGCTTGTTTGACAAGCACGCCAAGGCAGGGGCGATTTTTGCGAGCAATACTTCGGCGTTGTCCATCAGCGAGTTTAGCCAGGGCCTGATCGGACGCGACCGTTGCGTCGGGATGCACTTTTTCAATCCTGTGCCAAAGATGCGATTAGTGGAAATTATTCGCACGAAGCATACGTCAGAAGAAACTGTCGCGACGTGTTGCGCCGTTGCACACCGAATGCACAAAGAGACGGTCGTCGTGAATGAGACACCGGGATTTATTACGTCGCGTATCAATGCCCTGATCGGCAATGAGGCCTTCGCGATGCTAGAAGCGGGCGTCGCAACGGCCGGCGACATCGACAAGGCCGTGAAATTGGGACTGAACCACCCGATGGGGCCGTTTGAGATGGTCGACCTCGTCGGACTCGATGTGCGTCTGAAAATCCTGGAATATTTACACGCCACACTCGGCGAGCAGTATCGACCGAATCCCTTGCTGAAAAAATATGTCGACGCAGGGCGGCTCGGAAGGAAAGTTGGACGAGGAGTCTACGATTACGGGAAGGTTTGACGGTTTTCGCCTCTCGTGGCTCCCTCCGTGACAATCCTTCTCACTGATTTTCTTCGGGCGTACTAGAATAATCCGTACATGAAACCACTGACAGAACGACTGGTCATTCAGCAAGGCGACATCACGGAAATGGCAGTAGATGCGATCGTTAACGCTGCCAATAATGACTTAGTCCTGGGCGCAGGAGTCGCGGGAGCGATTCGCCGCAAAGGTGGCGAATCGATTCAGCGAGAGTGCGATGAGATCGGAAGCATTCCCGTGGGCTACGCGGCGATTACGGGCGCGGGCGATCTCAAGGCGAGACATGTAATTCACGCAGCGAGCATGGGACTCGGAGGGCTTCAAACGACGGCAAAGACCCTACGAACTTCGACTTCACATTCCCTGCGACTGGCTTCCGAACGAAAATTTCAGACCATCGCATTGCCGGCGATTGGCACGGGTGTGTCCGGGTTTCCGATGGATGAATGTGCGGTCATTATGCTGGGTGAAGCGATCCGGCATCTGAACGATGGATCTTCCCTCGAAACGATTTATTTCGTTCTGTACGACGCAGCCGGGTGCGAAGTGTTCAGAAAAACGTGGGAACAGCTCAAAAAGGAACTGTCTTCAGGGGCTGCAGGCGCTTGAGTCCCCCGGAAACTCCCTTAGCGGCAATACTGGCTGAACGAATCCGGCGATTTGGACCGATCACGTTTGCCGAATACATGCGCGAAGCCTTGTACCATCCGCTGCATGGATACTACACACAACCCGAGGCACGGCGTTTCGCGGACTATTACACGAGTGTCGATGTCGACCCGATCTTCGGAAGATTGTTGGCACGGCAATTTTCTGAGATGTGGGAGCAGATGGGGCGCCCTGCGCCATTCATGCTGGTTGAGGTGGGGGCGAGCACGGGTCGTCTTGCCCAGACTATTCTCGATTTTGTGCGTACTGCCCTCCCGGAGTTTTATGCCGTGCTGCGTTATGTGGCCGTCGAACGGTCATCCGCGCGAACCGAACAACTCTCAGCGAGACTAGCGAAGTTTATTCGGGAGGAGAAGTGCAACGCATCGATCGAGATCCCGGCCAGCATTCCGGATGGTACTGTGTTCTCGAACGAGTTGCTCGATGCCATGGCAGTTCACCGGGTGATTCAGGAATCTGGCGTTTTACGGGAATTGTTTGTTGCGCACGATGGCAGCGGCTTCAGGGAGCTGAGCCAATCGCTATCGAGTTGTGCGATCTCTGAGTATTTTTCAACCCAGCGTATTACCTTAGCGGACGGGCAGCAGGCTGAAGCGGGCCTCGAAACGTGTGACTGGATCACAGAAATTGGACGAAGACTGCAGCGCGGATTTGTCCTTACCATTGATTATGGACACGAAGCCAGTGATTTGTACGATGCGCACCATATGTCGGGAACGATGCTCGCCTATGCCGGGCATCACGCGAAAGAAGACTATTACACGGCGCCCGGGCGGCAGGATTTGACGGCTCACGTGAATTTCACGGCACTCCAGACGTGGGGCGAACGCGTTGGCTTGCATTCGCTCGGAATGGCTTCACAGACCTCCTTCCTCCTGGCGATGGGGAAAGGGAATGATTTTGGTGATTTATACGATGAGGGAATGGATGAAGCGGATAGGGTTCGCGCGCGGTTGCAATTGAAGACGTTGATTTACCCGGAAGGAATGGGTGAGCGGTTTCAGGTGCTGATCCAGGAAAAAGGTGTGCCTGGCGCCCGGTTAACGGGATTGTCGGGGTTCTAGCGTGCTGGACACTCTACGGTTGCAGGAGGGAACGGCGACGATCCTCGAAACTCCCAGATGTCACGGAGAGGGAGTCTTGAAGGTTGGTTTGGACGCAGGAGCGGGAACGTCTGCGGTTTTACCCTTCGACGAAGCGGCCGCAGCGGCTGCTTTGGCGTCGGACGGGCTCAGTGTAGGCATGCCCGCTTCGGTGTAAGGCTTCTTCACCAGAATTTCGACGACCTCTTGCGCTCCACCGGTATTGTCATTGGTCTGGCGCGCCTTGCTGTATTCGTTTAGAGCGCGTTCGCGCTGTCCGAGCAGGTCAAATATTTTTCCCAGATAGATGTGAGCCCAGACTTCGGTCCACTTTTCCGATGGTTCGGGAACCGTGTTGAGCGCTTCGCGGAACGCATTCGCGGATGCCTGATAATTCTTTTGATAGAAGAATGCTTCGCCCATACGAAAGTTGGCTAGCGTGCGATTCGGCTGAATGCTGAGAGCCTTCTGGTATTGTGTGACGGCATCGTAGTACTTGCCCACTTCGGCCAGCTCTTCGCCACGAGCGATGGCCGCCCGCGCACGCAGGCTGGGCGTGCTCTTTAAAATGTAATTGTTCGGATCAATCTTGATACCGCCCGGTTTGGGACGACCGAATGTCTCCACCATGAACTCGGAATCGAGGCCTTGGGCGTCAATCCATTTAATTTCGGGATTGCCTTCGGTATCGATACGGATTTGTACCGGCATGGCAAATGTGTCGATTGGCTGATGAATTTTGCCCACTACGCGGAAACCCTTTCGCGTGCGATAGGTAACGTATTCCAGGTTGAACTCGGGAATTCCTGTTGAGTTCATCCATTGCGCAAAATAGCCGGCCAGATTTGGCGCTCCCTCATTTGGCTTGGCGGCGGCATTTGCCAATGCGACGGCCATCTGCTCAAAATCCTGGACAGTTGCCGTCTTGCCTTCGTATTTCACATAGAAGTTGTGCAACAACGTCCGGAAGGTCACATCATTCATCTGTACACGGAGCATATGGAACAGCATCGCGCCTTTGTTCATTACCACGGAGCGATATTCCGGGGTATGAGGAATGAGTCGAGCGGACTGCGCAACTGGCGCGGAGTTATCAAACATCAGTGCGCCCACGGCGAATTCATCGATTGCCCGGAGACCGGCTTCCTTGCCAAAAGCTTGTTCGGCGTATAGTTCTTCGCAGTAACGGCCGAGTCCATCGGTGATCCAGACATCGCCCGTCGAAGCGGGCAGGACTTCGATGCCCCACCATTGGGAGGCGACAAGCCGGCTTTGCGTACGGTCGCTGAACTTGGGATCCCAAATGCGGTGGCTCAGCATGATTACGCCAGGCGCGTAAAATTCACGGAGCGTACCATCTGGCAGTTCAATCACCGTGAGGTCCGATTCGGGGAGCGAACCGAAGAGATCGGAAAAAATAATCTCCTGGTGAGCGACATTGTTCGCAAATTCCTGAGCCTTGCCCGAATCAGCTCGTGGCGCATAGACGGAGACACTGATCCCCTCGGCTTGCTTCGGACTCAACTGCAAGGGACCAGCAACGAAAGAGCCATGAGGCTCGGGACGCTCACAATGAAACGTGTACATCAGACGCGGGGATTCGGCCGGGGATTTGGGCGTCAGGGGTTGCGCGGCTTCCGCTTTGCCTGTCCCTGCAACGGCCATCGAGTCTGGCACGTTTAATTTAAAGGTTCCGGTGTAGCGATTCGACGGATAGTTCGTTAATGGGAACCAGCGCGATGGCAGGAGCAGATATGCCCATTCTTTGCTGACGTAGGCCGCCTTCAGGTTCGGGACGGGGCTGTTCTCCTCATTGGCCAGCAAGCCGCCGTAACTGAAGGTAAGCGTGATTTCTTTACCCGCAGGGACCTGGGACGGAAGGAGAATCATGACATAGAGGGGATTCTGATTTTCCCGTTCAAACGTGAGGGACTTTCCGTCCGGGCCCTTGATCTCTCTGATCTCGAGGTTCTCATTCAATTCGACGCGAATGTTTGAAGAGACCTGCTCAGCACGAAAAGTGACCTTGGCAACGGCATTGATACCTTGTGCTGCCGTGTCGACGTAGGCGGAAACCTCGTATTTATCGGCGAGGAAATTCCATTGGGCAGACGGCTGCGTCTGCGCTCTGAGTGGAAGAGCCCCTGGCATGATCAAGAACATAAGAGCTGGCAAAACAGCGGCCCAAACTCTACTGCATCGCTTCATCTCATTCCCCTCTGGAGTGCCAACCCTTTACGGCAGACCTTCCGCGACCTGCCTTTGTGCCTATCTATAGGATAACAATGGCTCAGGAAGCGTTGCCAGCGGTCTTGCTCAACATCGCGGCAATCTGGTCAGCCGCACGCTCCACGGCACCCGGAGGCCCCAAACGCCTGCGAACCTCTGCCAGCCCTTCCTTCATAGCGTTTCGGGCGTTCGGATCCTGCAGCAACGTCAGGACGGCTTCTGTCACCCGATCCGGAGTAAAGTCGTCCTGTACGAGCTCGGGTACAACGAGCTTGTCAGCGATCAGATTAACCATCGCAAAATAGGGCGTGCGCACGAGCGGTTTTGCCAGTGTCGCGGTCAGTGGAGAGACACGATAGACGACGACCATCGGTGCGTTCAAGAGCGCGGCCTCGACAGTTGCAGTTCCGCTCGAAACGATGGCGGCGTCGGCAACAGCGAGCGCGTTGTATGTCTCTCCCTCGACGACCCGCACTGCCGTGCCGCTCGGCCAGCCACTCTCAAGGAGCGCTACATCCTTGGCGTGGGCCGCCGCAACTATGAATTGAGAAGGTTTCCTTGCGTGAATGCGTGCGCAGGTTTCCTTGAGTACCGGCAAATGGTGAGCGAGCTCTCCGGCACGGCTGCCTGGCAGAATCGTTACGATCGTCCGCGCCGGGTCAATCCGCTGCTCTTGGCAGAATGTCTTGCGGTCTTTTGTCGCGTTCACTTCACCGACCAGAGGATGGCCGATGAATTCAGTGGGAACACCCGCGTTGCGGAAGAACTTTTCTTCGAACGGAAAGATGCACAAGGCCTTCGCAAAACGGCGACGAATTAGATTGACGCGCCACGGCCTCCAGGCCCAAAACTGTGGACAAATGTAATAGACATTGCGAATTGCACGGGGTTGTAACTTGCGAGCGAGGCGCAGGTGAAATCCCGGGAAATCGGTGAGGATTGCCAGTGCCGGCCGGCGAGCTTCTGCTTCCGCAACGATCCGGTTCATAGCCCGGAGGAGGGACGGTAGATGACGCACGATTTCCGTGATGCCCACAACGGCGACCTCGGAGTAATCGGTGACCGTTTCTACCCCCGCGGCGCGCATCTGCGGGCCCCCCATCCCGAATAGTTGAACATCGAGGCGCGACTGAAGCGCCCTCGCAAGTCGCGCTGCGTACATGTCACCGGAAGCTTCACCAGCAGAGAGAAGTAAGGGGATGGGCGCCATGAAAGGGTTTTGAATCCGTCCGCTAGTCGCTCGTCGGCAAAGGCGTCGGCAAGATACTCGGATCGGTCAATCGCCTGTTGCCGTTCGTTTCGTGCAATTCCTGTTCCTTGTATTGCAACTGATAGAGACGGTAGTAGATTCCACGCTCGGCAAGCAATGCCTGGTGGGCGCCCTGTTCCCGCAATCGACCCTTATGGAAGACGAGAATGCGGTCTGCGTATTGTATGGTGCTGAGTCGATGGGCGATCACCAGCGCGGTTCTCCCGGCGAGCAGCCGATTCAGGGCTTCACGGATCAAAAGTTCCGTCTTTGTGTCAACACTTGAAGTGGCTTCATCAAGAATCAGGAAGCGAGGATTGTGCGCCAGTGCGCGGGCGAAGCTGATCAACTGGCGCTGACCTACCGAGAGAGTCGATCCACGTTCGTTGACTTCGGTGTTCACGCCATATTGCAGGGAGCGAATGAAATCGCCGAGACCTATTTCGTTGAGGGCATGTTCGACATCAGAGCGGGTAATGCCTGGGGTACCCAGCCGGACATTTGATTCGATCGTGCCAGTGAATAGGAACGGATCCTGCAGCACGATGCCGAATTGCTTGCGCAATTCCTGCAAATCCAGCAGGCGGATGTCGATGCCGTCCAAAAGAATCTGCCCGCGTTGAATATCGTAAAAGCGAAGCAGTAATGAAATTAGGGTCGTTTTGCCAGCTCCGGTGTGGCCGACAATGGCAAAGGTCTGGCCCGGATCCATCTTGAAGGAAACATCCCGCAATACCCACTCTTCCTCAGCTGGTTCGGGAACATTGCGGTAAGAAAACCAGACATTGCGAAATTCGACGGCACCACGCGGGGAGACGAGTTTTTGCGCGTTCGCATTGGTTTCGATGGTCACAGGCTCATCAAGCAGCCTGAAAATGCGTTCGGAAGCTGCCATCGCGGACTGCAAGATGTTGAATTTTTCGCTGAGGTCCTGGATGGGCCGGAAGAACCGCTGTGCGTACATGGTGAAGGCGATCAGGACACCCAGTGACAGGGAACTGCTGAGGATGCGCAATCCTCCAGTCCAATAGATGAGCGCGATCGTCGCAAAGCTCAGGAATTCGACAGCCGGATAAAAGAGGGCATATGCCAGGATCGCGTCACGCCACGCAAGCATATTGTCCTTGTTGCGGCGGGAAAATTCTTCGCGGGCCTTGCGCTCCCGATTGAAGAGTTGAACGACCGCCATTCCGGATATGTATTCCTGCAGGAAAGAGTTAATGCGAGCGATGGCGGTGCGAATGCGACGATTGGCGTCACGAACAAATTTGCGGAACACCAGCGTGACAACCAGAATGAAGGGCAAGACAGCGAATGCCGCCAGTGCCAGCTTTACGTCAAGCCTGAACAATAATGCCGCCATCACGACCAGAAGAAAGAAGTCGTTGATCATGGTGACGACACCTGCGGCAAAAAGATCGTTAAGGGCGTCGACGTCGGTCGTAACGCGGGTCATCAAGCGGCCAACAGGATTGCGGTCGTAGTAGGTCATGGGCAAGCACTGAAGATGCCCGAAGATCTGCGTGCGCATGTCGTACATGGTTTGCTGGCCAACGCGCTGCATGATACGGATTTGAATGTATTGCGCGAGAAAATCGAAGAGCAGTACGCCCAGGTAAAACGCACTGATCAGCAAGATACCGTGGCGAGCGGTCAGAATCGTAATGCTCCCGGCTGCACCGGGAACCAAATAGTTGTCGATGGCCCGTTGAAAGAGTGCCGGAGGCGCCAATTCGAGAGGTGTTACGATCGCGACGAGAGCAAGCGCGACGTATACGCGAATGCGATACGGGCGCATGTACTCCAGCAGTCGTCGCATCAGGCGAGAGTCGTATGCCTTGCCTAAGGCCTCTTCTTCTTGTTGCAGGTTGCTCATGCTCTCTCGAGTTCTTCTTCCAGCAGCTGCTTCTGATACAAATCCGCATAATAGCCGCCGCGCGCCAGTAACTGGTCGTGGGTTCCTCGTTCGAGGATGCTGCCGTCTTTCAGGACGACAATCTGATCGGCGTCGCGAACAGTTGAGGTGCGGTGGGCAATGAGGATCGTAGTGCGACCGGCCATAACACTGCGCAACCGCCCGAGGATTCTTTCTTCGGTCTGGGTGTCGACAGCGGAAAGGGAATCGTCCAAGATCAAGATGCGCGGATCGCGAATTAATGCGCGGGCAATTGCCGAACGTTGTTTCTGGCCACCGGACAAGGTGATGCCGCGCTCGCCAACCATCGTTTCATATTTCGCCGGAAAATCCTGGACATCACCGTCGAGGCTGGCGATTTCGGCCGCTTCCCGGACCTGGTTGAGTTCAAACTCTTGCAAGCCAAAGGCGATATTTTCGCCGACGGTTTCGCTGAAGAGATAGGTGTCCTGGGGAACGAACCCGATCGAGCGACGCAAGGTTTCTAGCGGCCACTGGTCGATCGGATGGCCGTCAATGAGAATTTCGCCCCTGGGAGCTTCCCAAAGACGCGCAATCAAGGCTGCCAGAGTCGTCTTCCCGCTGCCTGTGGGGCCGACAATCGCCAGTGTTGATCCTGCCGGGATTGCGAGATCGATATTTTTCAGTACCGTGCGGGTTTCTCTTGCGTTGCCGTTGTCACCGTCTTTGCCGTTGCCGGTGATGGTGGTGGGGTAGGCAAAGTTCAGGCCGCGAAACTCGATGGCCCCCTCGATCTTTGTCGTGGGTGGGATGGTGGCCCCACGGTCATCAATTTGCGGGTTCGCGGCGAGAATGTAGTTCAGGCGGCCCATGGAGGCTGCCCCGCGTTGAAAAATATTCGTCACCCAACCCAGGGCAATCATGGGCCAGACGAGAAATCCAAGATAGGTGTTGAACGTGATGAGAGCGCCCAGAGAAAGTTGACCCCGGAGGAAGCGGAATCCTCCTTGCCAGAGGACAATCAGAAATGTGGTCCCAATCATCGCCTGAAGCGAAGGCATAAACAGGCTCCAGGTGCGAATGAGGAGCACATTTTTCGCTACATAATCCCGATTGGGTTCATCGAAGCCGGAAATTTCCGCCTTTTCCTGGGCATAAGCCCGAATGACACGAACACCGGAAAGATTTTCCTGCACCTTCGCGGAAAGAGTGGCCAGCGACGCCTGGATTTTCTCGTAAAGTTCGTGAATGATTTTGCCGAACCGCTGTACCACCACCGCCACAATGGGCACGGGTAACAGCACCCATAGAGTCAAGGATGGGGAGATGAGTACCATCACCGCGATCGACAGCACCATCGTCACGATGGTGGTCCCGGTGTACATGATCCCGGGGCCAAGGACCATGCGGACCGAGTTTAAATCGTTGGTTGCGCGAGACATCAGTTCGCCAGTACGGTTGCGCACGTAGAATTCCGGCTCCATCAACAAGAGCCGGTCCAGCAGGTCATTGCGGATGTCGTATTCAATATCACGAGAAACGCCAATCAAGACCCAGCGGGTGAGGAACGACATGATTCCCTTGATGGCGATGCACAACACCACAACAAGACAGTAGAACTTCAGAGTCCCCGAATCACTCGGACGATAGTGCGGCACAATGTTGCTCAGCCAATTGAGCGGTGTGACATCGGTCGCACCGTGAGCAATTCTCTCAAACGGCCGTCCACTGCCGGCAAGAGTATCCGTGATGATTCCCGTTGCGAGCGGGACAATGGCGCCGACAAGGCCCATGAGTGCGAGCGTCAGCATACCGAGCGCGATTGCGCCTTTATAACGTCCGAGATAGGGCACCAGACCGCGCAGATTTCTCATCGCCGAACTCTTGGGCGATTTTTTCTTCTTCTGCTCGGTTGATTGCGTGGCTGGCACCGCAACACTCATCGTAGCGTGGACCTCGGGCTTTCGAGTGTAGGCGCTTCACCGAGAAACTTTTGATAGCTCGCATCCATGGATTGGTACCGCTTGATGGCGGGATTCCATCTTACCGCAATCGGTAACGTCTTTTCCGTCGAACCGGCTTTTACCGGAGTGAAGTAAAGTGCCATACCCTTTGCAGGTGAATCTTCGTACTGCAGTTTCCAGCCGGTCACGGGCTGCAGCGGGGTCAGAGCCAGATATCCACTACCGTTTTTTAGGTATTCGTCACACCGCAAAAGTTCGACCCACTTGCCCTCTTCGAACTGGGCCACGACTGCGCGGGTGATTACCGTACCGGCGACGACGCTTTTGGGAGTGTTGGGCAAAATATTGGCAACCAGGACTTCCTTTTGGCCGTTCTTGGCGAGGTCACCGAACAGAAGGACTTGCGCGTCACTGCCCAGGAGGGAAGTTGCGGCATCCTGATACTCCTGTGGAATCACCGGCTCGGCCTGCTTGATTTCTTGCGTTTTGGTAGGCGTTGAGTCGCATCCTGCGAAGGCGAGGATGAAGAGACAGAAGGTGGGAATGGCAAGGGAGCGAACCATTACGATCCTTTCGAAGTAGACGCGCCGGGCTAGCGTCCGGTTAACAGAGAATCCAGCTAAATCCGATCAAAGACTCGGCGCCGCGAGCGTTATTTCGATTACCCGCCCTGGCTGGCCATCCTTTTCTTTCGTGCACAGCACTTCCATCACCTGCGGTACGTCCGTACCCGCCCAATCGAAGGCGTAATACCACAATTCTAACTGTTGACCGCCCTTGCTGCTAGGACTCTTGGAATCAGGCGCGCCGTAAAGCTGAGCAACCTTGGGAGACGGATCTCCGACCCGAAGGCCATGACCGGTACTCCAGGTCCCGAGGAACGGTTTTGCGCAATTCTCCGCCGACCCGTCGGCTTCGATGGTACGAATCACCTGGATCCTTTTGGAAGCATCCACATCGACGGAGAGTGTCTGTTTTTGACAAGTCGCTCCCCAACTGAACGTTGACTCCTCTTTTTGAGACTCACCATTGGGATTTTTATAAAGAATGATGGCGCGCGCCAGACTGTCGTGGCCGGGACGCAGTCCGGCAAGTGTAATTTCGTTGGCGCGTTGGGCGGTTGAAGTTCTTTTTTGCGTGGGGTTCGGAGCTTGCGCAGACCCGTTGGTTCCGAACAGCAGCAAGATCAGCGCAAGAGCCGCTGGCACGACAAAGCATGTCGAGCCGGCGGTTCTTCGCCTGTCAGAGTTGGGACTGGATGGCATCGAGCCGCGCTTCAAAGTTTTCCTCACCTTCGCTTACGAGTTCACTGCGTTCGACCGGCAATGCAGCTTCAATCGCCTCCACCCAACTGAACAGTTTCTGAATATTCTCGCGAGTTTTCAGATGATAGAGCTTGAGATTCTCGGAACTGGCCATCCAACTTTTGAAGGTCTTCTCGAACGGGTGGTCAGAAGTGTCGAACGGGTTTGAAGCCAGGCCCGGGGCCAAGAGCCCGCCATGGCCCGTAAACAGATGTTCAAAGCCCAGGTCAGCTGTAAAGTGACCGGTGGTCGCCGCAATGCCGTCGTCATAGATTGCTCCGTGACAGATGAGCTCAATCGGTTGCGGACCAAGCGTCCACTTCAAGGTGTCTATATCAAATGTCCACAAATCCCATTTGCCGCTAACGAAGTAGGCGGTGTCCGCGTTCAGATGCTGAATCGTGAGGGCGGCGACTTCGGCAGCCCCGTATCGCTGCTCCCGCAGGTCCCATTCCTCAAGCGGGGTTTCGGCGGAGTCGATTGCCTGGACGACCAGTTTTTCGAAACCTGTTCGCGTTTCAGCGAGAGGCACGGTCGTCAAAAAGCGCGCAAACTCAGCAATCATCGTTTGCTCGGAGAAGTCACGCGTCCACACACGTAAATAAGCTCTGTTGGCCATAGGTAAACTTTGGAATTATACAGTCTCAGGCTTTAGATGCGCCAACTGTGGGGTTGTGTAAAGCGGCTCGAGCGGCAAGGTTTGCCAGCACCACAATGCGGGTTATATCGATCTGTTTTCAGGGTCAAAGCCGGCCGCAATTTGCTGGAGCCGTTCGCGAAGTGTTTCCCCGAACCTCGCAAAGACCTCGGACGTGACTTCGCGAAGCCGGTCCTCAGCGGAAGTAGCAATTTTGGCTATGACGTCTCGCGACTGATGATCGAGTGTAGCCACGGTAGCCACCATCCAGGAGTTAGAGATATTCTCCAGTCGGTTGCGGTACTGTTCTGCCGATTCATCACTGATCTTGCCGAAGGAGCCGCGCAATTCTGACTGTTTCGATTCGTTCAATGATTTCCAGGAGTCGAGCAGCGCGGTAAAGCTGGATTCCACCTGGCTTTGAGCTTCCTGCAGGCCCTTTTCGACGGAATTGCTCATGGAAGCGTTGAAACGACGTAGAAATTCCTCCTGCTCGGCAGTGATTTTGTGGGAAATCTCCACGCGAGTGGCATCGAGTTTTTCGCGGGAGAGCTCAACCGACTTGTTCATCAGTTCGTTAAAACCGTCCAGTTCCTGACGGGCGTTGCGCTGAATTTCGTCGGTGAAGGCAGCGGAAGTTGTATCAGCGGCTTCGGCAAATAACCCCTGAACTTTCTTGAAAGCGTCGGCCACGGTATCTTCAAGTTGATGATGGGACTGGTCCAGGTAGCTGCGACTCGAGTGATCCAGTTCTGAAGCGAACAAACTGGAAATCTCGCCAGCCTTCTCGCGCAAGTGGTTCGTGGACTGTTCGACGAGTTTTTCGGTGAATGTCTGCGCCTGTGTTTGTGCTCGTTTCTCATACCACTCGGCCGACTTAAACATCTCTTCCATGGTGTGATGCTTCAAATCGACGGCTTTATTCTCGAGCTCTTCAAGATTACGCGCGGAGATCGTTTGGGCGGATTCGTTCAGGATTTGCTCAACACTGCCAAGATTTTCACGGAAACGGGCGAGCGAGTCGGCAAAAGCCTCGTCGGCGGAATTGCGGATGCGGTCCTGCTGCATGGTCAGTGCGGCGTCCAGAAGAGATCGGCCTCCGGCAAGGCGGTGAACGGCTTCCTCGGCCTGGGTTACATGGGGCTGAACCAGGGAATGAATCTGTGAATCAAAGCTTTCGAGCGCTTTGCTGTTCGCTTCCTCAAAGCTGGCGCGAATCCGGTTATGAATTTCTTCAAACAGACTGTCGGATTGCCGATGCAGTTCGTTGCGATGCAGGCTCAGCACATCGTCAAGTTGGGCCTGGAACCCTCCGATCGCCTGCTGCTGGACATTATTGATGCGATCGGCGTGGTGTTCCAATTTCTCTGTCGACTGGCTGGCGCGTTCGAGCGTTTCTTCCAGCTGACGAGCATGCTGTTCGAAGATTTCCAGTTGTGCCGCGCTCTTCTTTTCCACTTCTTCAAGAATTTCGCTCCGAAGCGTCTTCGCTTTTTCAAGGAATCGCTGGGAAGCTTTTTCCTGGGCGGACTGGATTGCTTCCTCGAGCGTGCCTGTCCAGCGCGCCTGTGCAGATTCCACTTCGCGGGCCAGTTGCTCCCGAAACGCATTCTGCGCTGCGGTTAAAGATCCGCTTATTTGTTGATGAGTTTCGTTCAGCCCGCCGATCAAATTCTCAATCTGCTTTACAGTTGCTTCATTGCGAGACTTCAGCTGCTCTTCCGCATTTTGTGCCGATTCCTCGATGCGTCTGGCGACCTGATTCTCGATACTTTGAGCTTGAGCGCGCAACTTCTCCGCGGTTTCTTCGGCTTGTGTGCACAGGGTTTGCAGCGCGTCGTGTGCGGCTGAAAGCTGCTTTTCGTGCTGCTCGTGCTGCAGTGCACCTTCCCGCGCAAGTTGCGCAGTCAATTCATGGGTCATCTGCTCGAGTTGAGGGGCGAGCCAGCGCGGCAATTCACTCTTGAGCGAGTCCGCTGCCAGAAGCTGTGCTTCCCGCGCCCGAGTTGACGCTTCCTGCTGAATTGTGTCAATGGCGTGGGCTGTCTCACGGGCAACTTCTTCGCGAAATGCCGCGTATTTCTGTTCGGATTGTTCGGCGGCGATTTTGCGTTCAGCAGCCACGGATTGGGAGGCGGTTTCGTGGACCAGGGCCTGAATTTGCTGTTTTGCTTCGGCCAGCAAGCGTGCTACCTGGCGCGCCAATTGCATCGACGCATCGGTGGTGCTGGCAGGGGCAGGGAAGACCCGCAAATTATCATGAACGCCTGTGCTCTGCTCTGGCCCGGGCGGCGTAGCTTCTGCCGCTCCGGAAAATGTTGCGGGAATGGTCGGCGGCACGTCCGGAAGAATTCCTCCCGTCGCTGAAGCAGTCACATTGTCCGGGAGCGTAAACCAGTCTTCCGGTGGGAAAGCGATGCCCCAGGCGTTCCCGGGCGTTTCCAGTTCCAGTGCAACCTGAAAGAGTTGGCGGACGGTGCGTGGTCGCTGGATCCAGGCAACTTTGCCGCGGACCCGACGGGGAGGCTGACCTGGCTCCGGAGACGGAACTTCCAGATTTACCCACATATTTTTCAGAACGTAATGTTTCGATTGATAGCGGCAACCGTGGCAGTTAATGATGAGGGTCGAAGTCCGCTCCGTGAAAGGACGGCCGAGGGCGTCCACACCGGTGACATTCAGTGGAACAGCCTGCACGATCCTCGTGCTTCGGCGCTTTCTCAATTCCGTACTGGCGTTCAAGGCGCCTTCCGTCATCGGCGAACTCGATTCATCGGCAACTTCGGGGCCCTGGTCATCATTCTGCTTCGTCAAGGTAACCTGTCCCTGGATCGTTTACTTGAGCGCCCCCGGTTTTTCGACCGGAGCAGTTTGGGAATCCGCGTGCGGTCGAGTTCCCGTAATTGTCGTCCACACTTCTTTCAGCACCCAGACGGGCCCGACCAATAAATAGATGGGACCCTGAAAAAATGCGGGATTGTTTCCTTCAATCCGATGACCCACCAGCAACAAGACCCAGCCAACGACAAAGCTCCCGAGTCCCCATTTCCAGTGCATCAGCACGAACAGAACAAGTCCCGCAAAAATTAGAGGAATGCCGACTGCATGTAACAACTTATTCCAGAGCGAATTGTGCTCATGGTCGTATTGCGCCATGTAGTGCGCCAACCCGGGCATAGCGCACCTCCTTGCTTGGTTCTCAAAGAACCAATGGTGAGGACTTCCACCGCGGGAATAGGACTCTATCCTGAAATCCGCGGATTGCCTAGAGGTAGAAAAGCTCTGTACTTCCTAGACCCCTCGTACCACCAGTTTTGCGAAGGATTATCAATCGTTTAACGATAACTTTAAACCCGTTTCACAGACATAAATGGCCCGCAAGTTCGCCTGGATTCTGGATTCGACTGTAAAGGAAACTACAGTTCCCGGCGGCCTTCCATGGCTTTCAGCATGGTGACTTCGTCGGCATATTCAAGATCCGCGCCGACCGGAATTCCAACGCCAATGCGGGTGACGCGAACTCCTAACGGCTTGAGTAATTTTGACAGGTAGACGGCAGTGGCTTCGCCTTCGGCCGTGGGATTAGTGGCGATGATGATTTCTTCAACTGTGCCGCCTTTGAGGCGCTCAATGAGTGACTTGATATTCAACTGATCCGGCCCGCGGCCTTGCAAAGGAGAGAGCGATCCTCCCATCACGTGATACATGCCGTCGTAAGTGCGCGTTTTTTCAACAGCCATGATGTTGTGCGGCTCTTCTACGACGCAGATCGTGCGTTTGTTGCGGTTTGCTCCTACACAATAGAGACAAGGATCCTTGTCCGTGATGTTGTGGCACGTGGAGCAGGTGCGAATCTTTTCCTTTGCATCGCGAATAGCATCGGCCAAGCCAAGCGCATCTTCGGCAGGAACGCGCAAAATATGGAAGGCCAGGCGTTGAGCGGTCTTTTGACCGATTCCCGGGAGATGTTTCAGTTCTTCGATGAGTCGTTCGATTGGTGCGGCAAAATCAGGCATAGCAATTGTGTAGCATACTGGCGCGTCTCCGCGCAAACAGGAGCACAGAGCGCATACAAAAAGCGTTCGTCCTGGATGGGAAATGTTCCTGTAAGGCAAACCGCGAGGCGATGCTGCTACCCGTGCTGAGCAAATTCTAATCATCGCCGTCAGGTCCGGGCACAGTTTCGGGCCAGCTTCAATGGGAGGTTCAAAAAGCATTGCGCTTCTTCAAGCGCAATGCACCCACCTAATGGCTGATCGGTATACGAACCTCGATTGTAGTGCCGGCGCACCTGTCGGACACAATCGAGATGGTGCCGTTTAATAGGCTGACGCGCTCCCGCATACTGACCAGGCCCAGGCCCAGACCGGGCCTTTTTGCGCAGAGTCTACGTCAAACCCACGCCCTTGATCTCTGATTCTCAGAAAAATCTAATAAGGGCTGGGTTGCTGAACGCCCCGACCGGTTTGGACATGCAAGGCTCCGCCTCGTGCTGAACTTCAATTTCCTGGAGCAGCGACAATCCCTGTGATGAACACACGAACAGATTTGGCGCAGCTGCCGGAATTGGCGCATGGAATAAGGCCGTACAACGCAGGTGGGAAAAGAACAGCGGTACGATTCCTAAAAAGGTACTTAAAATGAACTTCTCTTAGAACAAGCCGGGAATTTTCATTCCGGCCATTCCCGGCAATCCACCGGCCAGGCTTTTCATCTGTGTTGCAAGCTCTTCATCCACGCGGCGGCCGGCTTCGTTCACGGCTGCGCGGACCAAATCCTGGAGCATTTCCTGGTCCTTGCTGGCGAACACGTCTTTTTCGATACGCACGTCCACAACCTGTTTCTGCCCATTCATCCTTACAGTGACCATGCCGCCGCCGGCAGAAGCTTCCACCGCCACGGAATTCACCTGTTGCTGCAGGTCTTCCTGAACCTGCCGCAGTCTGGAGAGCATTTGTTGGAGTGCGTTGACTTCCATGTTCATCAGCCCCACCTTTCAGTGTGACCCATTCTGTTTGGCTAGTCTTCCTGCCGCCGCACTTCGGAAATTCTCCCGCCGAAGCGTTGCAGCATCGACTTCACCAGCGGATCTTCTTCGAACCTGGCCCTCAAATCTTCACTCTGAGGTGCGACGCGCGAAGAATTTCGATCGCTCGCTGCACTTGAATCGAGTCTAGCACAGACGCGAACGGCGCGCCCAAGTACGTTGCTCGCCACGTTCCGGATCTTCTCCAGGGTTTCGCGGACTTCGATGAGTGAGGCAAATGCGCTCTTGTCGGGTGGAAAACAAATGCGCAATTCCGTGCCATCGAGTTCCCAACGCGAGGCATATTCCAGGAATTCACCAATGAATTTCTGCTGCGACTGGACCGCCGATTTTATTTGCGCGACTTCGGCGAGGCCCAGGCCGTCGGCGCACGTGCCATTGCCTGATTCCGGGCCAGGCTCTGAGATGCGGGCAGGTGGACTGAGCGCAGGCGCAGCGGCGGTCGCGGTGCCGCCGGCACTGCTACTGACGCGAGTTGGACTGGCGATCACGGAAGGCGCGGTTTTTTGCTGGGGGGAGGAAGCGAAGGCACCGCTACTGACGCTAGCTACAAACGAGGACGCTGTCGTCGCGCGCGAAGCGTTCAATGTCGATGCCACGGCGGGCTTCGAACCTGTTCCGGAGCCGCCCGTGCCGGTCACTCCGCTAGAGCCGTTCCCGCGCGACCCCGCCAGCAGTTCCTCGAGCGGGGCGAGACGCGCTGCATTCACGAGACGAAGCAATCCCATCTCCAGGTGAATTCGCGGATCGGGTTTGCGCCGCAAATCATCGTCCGTATTCAACAAAATCTGGAAATAGCGCGTGAGATCCTCTTCGCTGAAAAGAGCGGCTGCCTTTCCGAGTCCCGGACGCTGATCTGCAGTTGCCGCGATCAAATCAGAATCCGCGCCGCACACCCGGGCAATGAGCAAATTGCGCATGTGGCGGATGGCTTCACGGCAAAAGTGCTGGAGGTTGCGGCCTTCTTTCTGGAAGCGGTGAACGAGGCCAAGGGCTCGTTCGGCAGAGTTCTCGACGATGGCTTCGACTAATTCCTGCAACGCATCTTCAGGAACGACCCCAAGCAATTCACGTACAGCGTGGTCCGTGATGTTGTCCCCGCAATAGGCGCGTGCTTGTTCGAGCAGAGAAAGCGCATCGCGCATGCTGCCTTCGGCCATACGAGCGATGACAGAGAGCGCGCCATCCTCAATCTGTAGATTTTCTTTCTGCGCGATGTATTTCAGCCGGTCAGTGATTTCATTGAAGGTGAGCGCCCGGAAATGAAAATGCTGGGAGCGCGAGCGGATCGTATCAACGAGATCCTCGGGCTGCGTTGTCGCCATGACAAAGATGACGCGATCGGGCGGCTCTTCAAGAGTCTTGAGAAGGGCGTTGGATGCCTCGCCCGTGAGCATATGAGCTTCGTCGAGAATGACGACCTTGGTACGCGCGGCCGCTGGAGCGTAGCGAACCATTTCGCGGAGTTCCCGAATCTGATCGATGCCACGGTTGGACGCTGCGTCGATTTCAATGACGTCAAGGGAACTGCCGGCGGCAATCTCTTTGCAGGCATCGCATTCACCACACGGTTCGGGCGTCGGGCCCTTTACGCAATTCAATGCCTTGGCGAGAATGCGTGCTGCCGTCGTTTTTCCCACGCCACGAGCGCCGGAAAAAATGTAGGAATGAGCCACACGATTATTCTTGATGGCGTTTGAAAGGGTGTCGGTGACGTGTTGCTGCCCAACGAGATCGGAAAAAGTCTGCGGTCGCCATTTACGGGCGATGACTTGGTAGGCCATAGATGACTTGCATTTTCGGCGTGTGGAAGAGAAAAGTCAAAAGATGATTGCAGAGTGGAGTGGGTGTCAGAATCGATTCCATTCAAAACGAGGAACTTCGGAGACTCCGCGGCACACTTGGCTTACCCGGTACCGTTGCTCCCTTCCGGGCCTGGCGGGGTTCGCGGGACCTCGTTGCACAGAGCCCGAAGTTCCACGTTGCTGCAGTCAGGACAGCTCGTGACTGCCTTCAGAATGTTACCACAGAATACCGGGACCGTTGACCGTCAGAGTCATACACGTGGGGCAAATTTACAGCGGATAGAAGTCCGGACCCAGAATGAGTGCCGTTTTTTCAAGGATTGGGTGGAGTTCTGACCCTTTAGCGCACCTCATTCGACACACCGAGATACAATAGCCATCGTTTCCGGAGGGTATTGTGGCGACAACTCGAAGAGACTTCCTTGGACAAGCAGCGATTCTAACCCTGGCAAGTGTCGCTCCCGTCGGGCAAACGCAAAATCCCGTGAGCCAAGTGCCGGGCGCGCCCTCTGCATTTGGAACAGCGACGCCGGTCGGGCCTGCGGTTTCACTCGAAACCTTCGCGCAGGCGGAAAAACTTGTACAGATTCAGATGACGGCGGCCGAGCGCAGCCAAGCGGCGGCTACGTGGTCCAGCGACATGGCACCGTTGTATGAAGCCCGCACTGGGCCGAGAAAAATCGTGCTGCCTCCCGGTCTTGCGCCGTATTCACAGTGGGATCCCGTGTTGCCGGGAGAGTTCGCGGGGCCGGAGATCAATCAATTTGAGGCCGGGAAAACGGACGCTGGGCCTGTTCCTTTGAAAGAGGAAGACCTTGCTTTTGCGACAATTACCCAACAGTCGGCGTGGATTCGAACGGGACAACTTACATCGGAGCGGTTGACCCGGATTTATCTCGAACGTCTGAAGCGATTCGATCCAAAGCTGCGCTGCGTGATCACGTTGACAGAAGAACACGCGCTTCGGCAGGCGAAGCAGGCCGATATGGAGATCTCCGCCGGCAAATATCGTGGCCCGTTGCACGGCATACCTTGGGGAGCGAAGGATTTGCTTGATACCGCGGGAATTCCAACGACCTATGGAGCCGAACCGTTCCGCAATCGTGTCCCTCAACAAGACGCGGCCGTTGTCCATCGCTTGAACGAAGGTGGCGCGGTTCTGGTTGCAAAATTGAGCCTGGGTGCCCTTGCGTTAAACGATATCTGGTTTGGCGGCCAGACGATGAACCCCTGGTTACTTGAAGAAGGTTCTTCTGGATCGAGTGCGGGACCTGGCGCCGCGACGGCCGCAGGATTGGTTGGTTTCGCAATCGGCAGCGAGACGGGCGGAAGTATCGTGAGTCCCAGCATGCGTTGCGGAGTAACTGGGCTGCGCCCGACGTTTGGCCGCGTGCCGCGTACCGGAGCGATGACGCTCTGCTGGTCGCTCGACAAACTGGGCCCAATGGCGAGATCGGTCGAAGACACGATTACCGTGCTTCATGCCATCACGGGCCCGGATCATGTGGATATTTCATGCGTTCCAAGCAAACTCGATTTCGACGCCCGCACACCGGTCACGGGATTGCGCGTTGGTTATTTCCCGGCATGGATCGAGCATAATCCGGCGACCGATGTCGACCGCGCAGCTCTAAAAGCAATAACCAGCGTTGGCCTTACGCCGGTCGAGCTCAGTTTGCCGGATTGGCCGTATGATTCGCTAAATCTAATCCTTTTCGCGGAAGGCGCTGCCGCCTTTGAAGAACTGACGCTGACGCATGGCCTTGATCAATTGAAGATTCAGACACATGACGCGTGGCCTAATCTCTTCCGGCAAGCGCGGTTTCTATCGGCCGTGGATTTTGTGCAGATCGATCGATTCCGGCGCAAGGTGGCGGAAGAGATGGCCCGTATCTTCTCCGAAGTGGACTTGCTGCTTGTTCCTTCGTTGCGAGACGAAATGCTGACGATTACCAATTTCACGGGCCATCCTTCGCTGACTCTGCGTGCGGGGTTCGTTGAAGTGTCTCAAGCGCGAACGGATTGGGCTCCCGATCCCAGCCGGCCGTTGCCCAGTTTTTTTCCGCCTCGCTCCGTGCCCTATGGGGTAACCCTGATCGGGCGATTATTTGATGAAGGGACGATCGCGAGAGTGGGATTGGTGCTCGAGCGGGCCTTGGATGTGGCTCGTCGCAGGCCACCGGGATTCTAGATCTTGACGGCCGGTACCACGGCCTGCCGGAGACGTAACGCTTTTCGCACCTCTCCGCAAATTTCCTTACCATAGAGATTTTTCATCCGGTACTCTCGTAGCAGGTTGGATTACCTCCCCAACCTGCCTCGTTCTGCTCGCAGCAGCTTCGAGGTCCGCGCGCCAGCGCATCCCCCGCACCGCGGGTTCCCACGTCACGGGGAAGACTAAGCCTGCACGCTATGTGCAGTTGGAGGATTTACATGAAAGCATTTTTATCTCTCGTCCTGATCGCTGCGCTGGTTTGTACGTTAACGCCGCCGATCTACGCCGGGCCGACAAATCAGGTCATGCAAGGTACTCAGATTCGGCTCACGCTGCTGAATGGTGTGAGCACCGCCGCGGCGCGCGAGGGTGATCCGATCGTCGCGGTCGTGGGCCAACCTGTTTTTTTTGGCAACCAGTTGCTGATCCCGGCGGGCACTCGTGTGAATGGCGTTATCGGCACGATCCAAAAGGCCAGAAACTTTTCACTTTTCAAAGGCCAGGCGTATATGAACATTTCCTTCAAGACGATGGAAGTCGATAGTCGCCTGATTCCCGTACAGATGAGCATCATCGGCTTGGCCCAGCCAATGGTTGGCGACGAAACTAAGAAGCGCAAGGATATCAAGATCACCGAAGGGGAAGTGCTGCAGGAAAAGCACGATTACAAAGGCGATGCGATCGGTATGGCAATCGGTGGCGGAGGCGGTTCGATGGTTGGCTTGATTTTCAGTAACGCGCTGCGCGGATTTGGAATTGGCATGGCGGCTGGCGCGATTTACGTCGTCGCGCGCAAAGGCAAAGAGCTTGAGATGCCAGCTCAGACCGGAATGTTGGTTCGGCTGGATAGCCAGATTGCGGTTCCGTCATTTTCCGCAAACAGCAGTGGACCAAACAATGCGAGCTATGTTGCGAATCAAGCAAGCCAGTAGTTTCCTCTAGACGTTCCCGTGTGCAAAAAAGGTGGCCGGTCTACGGATCGGCCCTTTTTTTGTGACCAGAAATGTGGAGAAGCGAGACACGACTGGCAGCAAAGAGGGAAGGACGCCAAGAGTTCTTCAGGGGAAACTCCTGGCGCCCGAGGGGAGTCTGGCGGGCGCAAATTCTGGGGTACGTCTTGTTGGGCATGACCGGCACGGAGACTAAGCTGGCTGCAATTGAGCAGACCGAAAAGGCTCGCTAGCCGTTTGAATCTGCTCTCTTATCGGCAAGCAGATGGCCAATTTAAAGGAGCGGCACACGATGCAAACAAAGGAGTTAGGAATACACTGAAATCCCGATTCTATATCGCTGTCGAAAAGCTGCACGGGGGCAAAGACCCTGTGGAAATCCTGATCGTTCGAATCTGCCAATTCCGCCGTTCCAGTGCAGAATCGCTCGCGTTTTTTCGCTATCTCTTTTTTGCATCCGATCTATTCGTTTTTCCTTATCGCAAAATTCTCTTTCTCATTGACGCTCTGAATCGCCCCGCGCTAACGTACTCCCACAGGCCACCTCCCGTGGCCCATACGAGATGAAAACAATGACTACTTTCATCGCTCCATTTCAAGGAGATCCATGTCGACTGAACTTCGTAATTTTCTAGCCCTTACATACGATGAACTCGAAAATCTCAATCTGGAATCAAAAGAACATCGCAAAAGTCGCACCCCGATTCACAAAGTCCAAGAACAGCGCATCAAGTACCTAAACGACGAAAAGCGAATCAAGGCAGTCACTGTCCTCTTCAGCGACCTAGAGGGCCGGTTGCATATGCTCGATTACGACAAGAAATTCCTGGTCAAGAATTGGGACAACCTGACGTTTGACGGGTCTTCGATTCGCGGATTTACGGCGCAGCGAGAGAGCGATCTTCGTCTGTCGATGGACTGGGGCTCGTTCTATTGGGCGCCATCCGATATTTTCGGTAGCGGAAAGGTCCTGGTCTTCGGGGAGGTGATTGATAAGGACGGATCACCCTATACCGCGGACATACGCGGGGTCCTGAAGGGCTACGCGGACGAGCTTTTCAAAAAAGAGAAGTACACGCTGAACGCAGCAAACGAGATTGAAGGATTTCTCTTTCAAGGGACAGATGCCGAGCGCCGCTACAACGAAACCGGCAAATTTGAGTACGTAAATACCGGGGGGTATTACCATTCATTGCCCGGCGATCCACTTCGGACATTTATTGATACGACGGCGGAAGTGCAGCGCGCGATGGGGTTCCAGAACGAAAAAGATCACCCGGAAGTTGCACCCTCCCAGTTCGAAATCAACTACAGTTACGGAGAAGTCGTTGCCGCTGCGGATCAGATTCAGCTCTACAAATTGATCTGTCGTCAGGTTGCGAACAAACTGGGCTTCACTGCTTCTTTCCTGCCGAAGCCGGTTGTTGGCGTCAATGGCAGCGGAATGCATACCAACGTTTCCATCAGCAAGGATGGCAAGAATCTCTTCTGGGATCCCAAAGGAGAGGAAAAATTAAGTAAAGTGGGATGGTCGTTTGTCGACAAGATTCTCACGCACGGCAACGATATCTGCTTGCTCCTGAATCCCAGTGTGAATGCCTACCGCCGGCTCGATCCTCACTTTGAGGCACCGAATCAGATTAAGGCTTCGGCAGTGGATCGCGGTTCGATGATCCGGATTCCCATCGGCAACGAGAAGAGCATGCGCGTTGAAGTTCGCTCGGTTGCGCCGGATGCGAATCCGTATCTCGTGCTCTATTCCATTTTCAAGACCGGACTGGACGGGGATACTTCGAAACTGAAGAATCTGCGCCAGGCAGAGCGGTATTTGCCTGACAATATTTACACGGCGCTGGAGAATTTCCAGAAAGCGGATTGGACAACGAAACTGCTCGGCGCCGACGTGAAGGCCCGCTATGCAGATTTGAAACAAGCATCAGCGGATCGTTGCGCGCGTGCGCTGGGCACGTTCGTCAAGCCAGCCGAAGTGCAATACCACCACGAGGTTTATAATCAGTTCCTCTGGAATAAGTTCTAGGCAGCCGTCAGAAGATTGGGAAACGCCCCGTTCTCGGACTCGAGAGTGGGGCGTTTTTTTTAAGACCTGCTTCAGGCGGATTGGCATCTATTATGGAGGTGAACTGCCCGGGATATGGCCGATGACTTTTGATAAAGGCTCGAGAAGAGAGTTTATAAAACTTGCAGGAACGCTGGCGGGTGCAGGCCTCGTTCAACCTGCGATCGGTTACGGGTCGTCGACCGCTGATGAGGCCCCCGCCGACTATACTTTGCACATTGCTGCAAGTCCAATCGAGATTTCTCCCAAGCGAATCCTCTCTACAATTACATACAACGGAATATTTCCAGGGCCCTTGCTGAGGTTTCGCGAAGGAGAGCAGACGACAGTAGACGTTTTCAACGACACGGATACGCCGGAACAATTGCACTGGCACGGACAATTTGTGAACGACGATGTCGATGGCGCGGCGGAAGAAGGGACGCCCTACATTCCGGCACGAGGCATGCGGCGGATCACATTTAGGCCGGGACCGGCGGGATTGAGGTTTTACCACACACATCGTTTTGCAGGTGCCGACCTGAATGCCGGCCAATACAGTGGTCAGGTTGGACCTGTTTATATCGAACCAAAGCGCGAGCCCGGGAACTACGACCTCGAAGTGTTTCTTGTGCTGAAGGAATTCGAGCCGTCACTCAGTCGCGGCGGAGACATGGCCATGAATTTTCTTGCCCCGGCGGCTCGGGACAAGAGGCTCGAAACCACCGGCGAGTCTTCGATGAAAGCTTCGCTTGCGAGCGGAATGCCGCATGGATACGAGGTCGAATATCGTTATTTCACCATCAATGGTCGCATGCTGGGGCATGGCGAGCCGGTTCGCGTCAAATCAGGCCAACGGGTTCTGTTTCATGTTCTAAACGGGAGCGCGACCGAGATTCGCAGCCTGGCATTGCCAGGTCACACGTTCAAAGTTGTGGCGCTTGACGGAAATCCCGTTCAGGCGACTGAGGTACCCGTGTTGTGGCTCGGTACGGCGGAGCGTATTTCGGCCGTGGTCGAGATGAAAAACCCGGGCGTCTGGATCATGGGCGACCTCGCTGATGACGATCGCTCCCACGGTATGGGAATCGTTGTGGAATATGCTGGATACACCGGCAAACCCCGATGGGCGAAGCCGAAACCGTTTCAATGGGATTACTCCCTTTTTGCCCAACCGACATCCACTGACCGAAGATTCGACGAGCAGTTCGAATTGACCTTTGCAAAAAACAATGCTGCCGACAACGGATTCAATCGATGGACGATCAATGGTGTCGCTTTCTCGATGGAAAAGCCCGAGGCAATGTTTCATCTCCACCAGGGCGGGCGCTACTGTCTGCGAATGCGCAATGCGAGCGACGATATTCATCCCATTCATTTGCACCGTCATAGCTTCGAGTTGATAAGCATCGCGGAGAAGCCGGCACCGGGTGTATATAAGGACGTCGTCATGGTCGGTGGATACCAGGAGGTTGTTGTCGCCTTCACGGCCGACAATCCCGGCCTCACCTTGTTCCATTGTCATCAGCAGTTACATATGGACTTTGGTTTTATGGCTCTGTTCGATTATGTCTAGGCAAGGATTGTGACCCAGAGAAAAAGATCATGATCACTGGCAAAAACTGGGCGGACCGTACTTCCAAAGCCATTTTATTAATACGTATTCTGGTGGGATGGGTGTTTGTTTCCGAGGGTATTCAGAAGTTTGTTTTTCCTGACACGCTCGGGGTCGGGCGCTTTATCAAAATCGGCATACCCTGGGCACATGTTCTGGCTCCATTGGTCGGCAGCGTCGAGATCGTAGCTGGCACACTGATTCTGATCGGATTGGCCACGCGGCTAGCGGCCGTTCCACTGATTGGTGTCATTCTGGTTGCGCTTTACTCGACGAAATTGGTCGCTCTCGCAAGAGTCGGCGTATGGAGTACCCTGCACGAGGCGCGAACTGACGTCAGCATGCTACTCGGTCTTATTTTTCTGATCTTAGTAGGCGGTGGATCAATCGCTCTGGATGCTCGACGGGGTTCACCACGCAAGAAATAATTATGGAAGTGTCTACTTTTTCTTGCCTTGCACCAACGGGATTTGCGAAGACAGCTGGACATCCATCATCATGCTGATGCGACGGTCCAGTTGAAAAAATGTGGCCGTCCCTTTTCCGGTCAGGACCTGGTTCACCACGGGCACATATCGAGAACGCAATTCCTGGACCTTATGATCGACCTCCAGCCAGCGGCGGATATAGATCAGTGCATCCTGATTGGACATATCGCCCCATGACTCGGCATAACTTTTCAGCAAGCTGTATTTTTCATCGTTAATCTGCTTCAAGTCGTTGGTGTAGTGCTGATAGATCGGCCAGAATTTTTCTGCTTCGACATCGGAAAGCGGCAGATTCTCGGCGATAATCTGCCGTTTCTTGTTCCGCAAGTCCTGGCGCATCAGGTCGATGTCCTGGTCCGAAGCGCTCTGTCCCATAATCACCGAAGATTGCGCCGCTGAAGAGGATTCCTGCGCCAGTGTTTTAGCAAAGGGCCTACTCACCGCCAGAACGCACAATCCGCCCGGTACCATTCCTGCCAGCATCCCCGTCCACACATTTGGTTTCAAGATTCATTCTCCCTGGAGAGCGCACGGATCTGTGCGAAGCTGAAATTTGTTGAAAGATAATTCATTGCGTAAAGCTCCTGCAGGCGATCTGGCAATCGGGCATCGAGCGGAGATGAACGCGCTTTAAATCCTGCCGCTTTTAATCCGCCACGAGGTCTTTCGTTCATTTTTTGGGGGCGGGTGGAATAATATTTTCTTTCTCAAGTGCATTTGCGTAAATCTTCACCAGCTCCTTGACCGCTTTGGAAGCAGAACCGACGTCAAAGGTATTGGTAATTCCAGTCCAGACCAGTTGACCGTTCGGTGCGGTGGTAGCGTACCAATTCACTTCGAGTTGTGCTTCCTTTTCGGTTTCCATGTAGCCGGGAGCATAGATCGTCGGGTACACCGCGTCATAGAACCCGTAAAACGTGCCGTAATAGGGAAAGGGCGTATAGACTTCACCGGGAACGTAGGTTGTTTTCACGTCGTGTTTGGTGAGCCGGGCAACGACGATCGCATCGATATTCTGTTCCTTGATCAACTCACGTAAATCGTTCTTGTCGATGGGTGTGGCGTTGGGACGCGCAATAAATTCATAGCTTGGAGAAGCCGGGGCCCCCGGACGCGAGATTGCTGTTACAAGTTCATCTTCGAATTCAGCGCGGTTTGCGGCGTTGCCATTCAGTGCAAGCACCAGGATATTCTTGAATTGCCCGCCGGTGTAGGCGGGATTTTTCCAGCTGAGTTCAAGCTTTGGACCTGCAAACGCGAGGAGAGATACAGTAAGCAGAATTATGACGAGGGATACGGCTTTTGTACGCAAGTTCGATTCTCCATGTACGTTAAGAGCAATTTTGTTATGACGAAGTATGAAGGGTTATAGGGAAACTGTAAACAGCGCCCGGAACAGTTTGACGGATTGGCTGACCACCTCGGATCGTGGCCGACCTGAAGAGATCGGCCAGTGTAGGGAATTGGGCAAGCGCCCGATTTCTGGACTAGCGTTCTTCACCGAAGCGCTTGATATCTTCGGGGCCTTCATTGATTGGACCACGTTCGCGACCCTGAACGATCTGACGAACCTGTTCGACGATATCGGGATTGGCGAGCGTCGTGATATCGCCCGTATCCATGCGATTAGAGATGGCGGCAAGCACGCGCCGCATGATCTTGCCGGAACGCGTTTTTGGCATGTCGGGCACGATGTGGATACGCTTCGGGCGGGCGATTTTGCCGATCATCGTTTCAATCGTCGTAGTGAGTTTTTCGATGATCAGTTTTTTTGGAAGAACACCCGGTTTGAGCGAGACGTATATTTCCGGCACACGGCCCTTCACATCATCGACCACCGGGACAACAGCTGCCTCGGCGATTTCGTGAACCGTCAGGCAGGCCGATTCCAGTTCCTTGGTGCCGAGCCGATGGCCAGCGACGTTAATCACGTCATCGACGCGTCCGAGGATGCGGTAAAAGCCGTCATGTGGCAGTACGGCGCCATCAGCGGCGTAATATGGCCAATCTCGCCAGTCTTTGCTGTGCGGATTCTTGTTGTATTTCTTGTAGTAATTGCTGACGAAGCGTTGCGGGTCGCCCCAGATCGTCTGCATGATACCCGGCCAAGGGTTGCGAATGCACAGATTTCCAGCGTGGTGTGACGCTTCCAAAACTTCGTTGCCTTCCTCATCTCGAATTACCGGGTAGATACCGAGGCAGGGTGGTCCGGCACTTCCGGGTTTCATGGCATCCAGTGCTGGCTTCGTAGTGATGAGGAAGCCGCCTGTTTCCGTTTGCCACCATGTGTCGACGATGACGGCTTCACTCTTCCCAACGACTTCGTAATACCAGCGCCAGACTTCGGGCTCGATGGGTTCGCCAACGGTCGTCATATGCTTGAAGCGATAGGTGTGTTTCTTGGGTTCATCTGCGCCAGCTTTACGAAGCATGCGGATGGCGGTCGGAGACGTATGGAAAATATTGACGTCAAGTCTCTCGGCGATTCGCCACGGGCGGCCGGCGTCGGGGAATTGCGGGACCCCTTCATAAAGTACGCTGGTCGAGGCCAGCGCCAACGGGCCGTAGACGATATAGGAGTGTCCCGTAATCCAGCCGATATCCGCCATGCACCAATACACATCTTCCGGGTGCAGGTCCTGATAGTACTTCGCTGTCCCAGCAACATAGGCGAGGTAGCCGCCGGTGCGATGCTGGCAGCCCTTCGGTTTGCCGGTTGTTCCGCTCGTGTACATGAGGAACAGTGGATCTTCTGAATCCATCGACACGGGTTCAACGACACGGTTGCGATAATCCTTGATGATGTCGTTGATGAAATAATCGCGTTCCAGAATCATCGGCGAATCGGAAGTGAAGCGGTGTGGATAGCGCTTCCAGATCAGGACCTTGTCGATGTGCTGGCCTTCTTTTTGTGCGGTCGCCACGGCAATGTCGGCGCTGGCTTTGTGATCGACCCATCTGCCGTTGCGGTGATAACCGTCGGCGTAGATCAGCACCCGGCTGCCAGAATCAGCCGCACGCAGGCCGCACGCTTCACCCGAGAATCCGCCAAACACCACTGAGTGAATTACGCCGAGGCGCGCGCAGGCCAGCATCGTGATCGGCAATTCCGGAATCATCGGCATGTGAATTGTGACGCGATCGCCCTTCTGCAGCCCGGCAAAGTCCCGCAGCAGTGCGGCAACTTCATTCACGCGACGGTAAAGTTCCTGATAGGTGATGACGGTGTGGTGCTCATCTTCTGGCTCTGGAACAAAAATCAGCGCGGCCTTGTTCTTGTATTTGGCCAAATGCCGGTCAACACAGTTGTAGCAGGCGTTCAACTTGCCGCCGACAAACCATTTCCAGAACGGCGGATGATTTGTATCGAGTGTCGTATGCCAATACTGTTCCCAGTGGAGAAGTTCCGCATACTCGCGAAAGCATTCCGGAAAGTGTTCCTCGCTGAAACGGTCAACGATGCGGGGATCATTCAGATTTGCCTGCGCAATAAACCGTGCCGGAGGGCGAATGTACTCCTCCTCCTTCCAATGCACCGCGATTTGCGCTTCCGTAAGACGCTGCTTCTTGGCCTTGGGCTTGTTCACTTTGGATTTCTTTTCTGGGGCTGTTGGCACGTTACAAACTCCCTTGAAAATAAGGATGATGGAACAGCGAGGCGGGGTGCACGCACGCCCCGACCTGTGAATGAACACGCAGAGCGGCGCGCTCGGTCTGATGGCCCTGTACAGGGTAGGAGCAAGCCGAACCCATCAGAGCCTAGAGTCAGAATCATGCACCTACTCGAAGGCAGCCGTCAATTACCCGGAATTATTTCGGTCTCATCGACTCATACTCGTCCCAGATTCGTGTGCCGTGAGTTTCCTTGAGGAAGAAAGTGCCAAACAGCAGGGTAATGGCTGCGACGATGATGGGGTAGTACAGTCCCGCATAGATGTTCCCGGTACGCGCGCATAAAGAGAGTCCGATGAGAGGCAGCAATCCTCCGAAGACGCCGTTCCCTATGTGATAGGGAAGCGATAAACCTGTATATCGGATTTTGGCCGGAAATGCTTCGACGAGGTAAGCAGCAATCGGACCGTAGATCATGCAGACAAAGACGACTTGCAGGAACACCAGAAATATAAGTTCAGGAACATTCGGATTGGGGGCTTCCACGGCCGCGACGGGTTGACCCGCAGCGTCTACGGTCATGGGCGTGAGCCTTATCGCTCCAGTCACTTTGTCTGCCGCCGAACGGAGATTCACCACGTTGTTGCCAGCCGCCTGTTGCATTGCCTTGTATATCGGGACGTAGGAGAAGATGGCCAGAATACACGCAGCCATCATGAGCCACTTACGGCCGACGCGATCGGACAGTGCACCAAAAATGGTGAAGAACGGCATCGCGAAAAGCAGCGCGAGAGCGACGATGATATTCGACGTCCGCGGGTTTACTTTGAGGATCGTTTGCAGGTAGAAGAGCGCGTAGAACTGACCGGTATACCAGATGACGCCCTGGCCCGCCGTTGCCCCGAGCAGAGAGACCAACACTCGTTTCAGGTTGTCCCACTTCGTGAATGCTTCGAGCAGGGGATTCGCGGAAGTCTGCCCGGTGCTCTTGATGTGAGCGAAAATCGGCGATTCTTTCATTTTCAAGCGAATGTAGAGAGAGATTGTGACGAGCACCAGCGAAAGCAGAAAGGGGATTCTCCACCCCCACTCGATGAACTGGTCTTTGGACATGGAAGACTGAGTCCCAAGGATGACCAGAAGTGAAACGAAAAGCCCCAAGGTCGCAGTGATCTGGATAAAACTCGTATAAAATCCCCGCTTCTTGTCGGGAACATGTTCCGCGACGTAAACCGCTGCGCCTCCGTACTCACCACCCAGGGCGAGGCCCTGCAGGACTCGAATCAGAATCAGGATGACCGGTGCGAACCAACCGGCGGTCTTATACGTAGGCAGGAGCCCGATCAGAGCGGTGGCCCCGCCCATGATGCTCAGCGTCACGATAAACGCATATTTGCGTCCAACAATGTCACCAATCCGTCCAAAGAATAGAGCGCCGAATGGCCGAACAAGAAAGCCCACTGCGAACGTAGCGAGATAAGCGACATACGCAAAGGTGTCATTGCCCGGAGGATAGAATTTCAGCGCCAGTGTGGCCGCCAGGCTGCCAAAAATGTAGAAGTCGTACCACTCGATCATGGTGCCGACAGCAGAGGCCATGATGACCCGCCAGATGCTATATTCCGCCTGACCGCTACTACCGGTTAGAGTTGTTGCGCTACTTGCCATTCAGCCTCCGTGGGCTTGAGGGTTTGCCTGTATAACCATTCCAAAAAGCGACTATGCGACCTGAATATCCACGCGAAAAGGTGAGTCGGCTTGAAACTCCCCGTTCATATACGGGCAGCAGTTTAATGTCAAGTTACAGGATTGTTACAAAGGGTCGGCTCGCTTCTGCCGGTTTTCTGGTTTATCTCAGGTGAATCTCAGTGGTTTCAGATTCGCCTTCTGCAAAATGGCATTTGTTGCCGCCAGATCCTCATCGATCACATGTTCCCAGCGTCTTATCGCGTTCCGGCCTGCGGCTTGCCACGCTTCCGATGCGGTTGTGACATCGGAGGCGGGTGCTGAGTCCACACTCTCCAGAATCAGAAGGAGCTTTGCAAGCGCCGTCTGCATGTTCGGAAGCGGTTCGCTCCGCTGCTCTGGAAGTGCAAGTCCGAACAGCATGAAGTCGTCGTCGCCGTCCGGCTCGGCTGCAATCTCGACGTTACGGCTGAGGGCGTCGAGAGCTCTCAGGATCTCTGGTTTGCCGACAGCTTCTTTTTTCCGCTGCTCGATTTGTTGTTGCAAGATGCTTGCTTGTTCGAGCGACCGACTTACCTGTGAGAATTGATCGCCGAGTTCGAAAGCCAACACCAGCTGACGCTTCAGGTCGTCTGGAGTGGCCTTTGAATTCGGATTCGGCCTGATCAGCAAGGATTGTGTGCTGCTTGCCCCGTTCGCCGTCAATTTCAATGTATACGTGCCCGGCAGTGCCCAGGGCCCGTTGGTAAGAAGATAGCTCGCATGCGTTCCCTCCGGTAATCCATAGTGCAAGTCCCACATGAACCGGTGTGTTCCGGCTTCGTTTACGAAAGGTTGCGGGTCGTGTACCCAATTCATCGTGTATCGAACGCTTTCCGGTTTCGTCTTATGCAGTGCGTCGTCACTCGCAAAACGACGAACCAGCCGCCCGGTCGAGTCGAAGATCTCCAGTTGAACCGGCGACGGGGACTTTTCTTTCAGATAATAGTCAACGATTGCTCCGTCGGGAGGATTCGAGAAAAGCGGTTCATCTGTTGGCACGGGGGTGCTCTGATCGTAGCCCGGATGTATCCGATAGGTGGGCGGAGGGGCAAACAGATAGGAATCGCTTGTCGCTACCGTCGAAGTCAGTTGCCGCAGGGAATTAATGTTGTCCAAGATCCAAAATGCCCGACCAAACGTAGCGATGGCAAGATCGTTCTCGTGTACCATCAAATCCCGGACGGATGTCATCGGCAGATTCAGTTGCAGGGATTGCCACTGCTCACCGTCGTTGAACGATACGTATATGCCCTCCTCCGTACACGCATAGAGCAAACCTTTGCGTACGGGATCCTCCCGGATGCAGTTGAGAAAAGCCCCTTCGCGAATTCCAGCTGAAATGCTCTTCCAGGTTTTGCCAAAATCCTGGGTGCGATACAGATGAGGACTCCTATCTTCAAGTCTGTGGCGATCTACCGCGGCATAGGCTGTGCCTGCATCGGAGTGCGATGCTTCGATGTCTGTGACCTTGCTCCATGCCGTAATTTCCGGGGGCGTAACATCGGTCCAGGTCTTGCCGTTATCCTGTGTCAAATGAATCAAGCCATCGTCCGTGCCTGTCCAGATTTCTCCTTCATGCAGGAAAGATGGAGCAATCGTGTAGATTACACCGCGCCGGTTACTCTTCGGAGCGTCCGCAGCGGTCGCCGGATCCAGATTGGGGGGGATGCCAGCAACCAGGCGCGTCAGGTCTGGGCTCATGATCTGCCACGAACTGCCGCCGTCCGCGGTACGAAAGAGGACGTTTGAGCCGAAATAGAGAATATGTGGATTCGTGGCCGAATAGACCAGCGGAAGCGTCCAGGTACGGCGAAAGTCCCCTGTATGTGCAATCGTTGGAGGCATTAACTGAATTTCTTCATCGCTTGTGTCCTGGCGCGTCACAAAACCGCCATAAATCACTCTCGGGTTCAATGGATCGGGTGCGATGTAGCCGTTCTCGTCACCGGCCTCCAGCGGACGCCAATCATGAAAATTTAACGAACCGTATTTGCCGCGGCTTGGTGTGGCAGCCGAACCGCTGTCCTGCTGTGCGCCATAAACCCAGTAGGGGAATTGATTGTCGACAGCCACGTGATAAAACTGGCCGTTTGGCTGATTGAACCAGGAACTCCAGGTCTGTCCCCCGTTTCTCGTCACAATCGCCCCCTGATCGCAGCTCAAAATCATCCTTTGCGTATTGGTCTGATCAATCCAGAGCGCGTGATAATCGTCTCCGCCCGGCGCACCTTTCCACGCTTCAAACGTCACCCCGCCGTTGCGCGACTGGTAGGTAGCGACATTTGGCAGAAAAACATGGTCCTCGTCTTCGGGGTCGACCGTGACCTCCCCGAAATACCACCCGCGTGACCACACCCGGCTGTCCGTTGAAACCTTCTTCCAATTTGAACCGGCATCATCGGACCGGTACAGACCACCCTCTTTTGCATCAACGATCAAATAGATCCGCTTCGGATTGCTCGGAGCAAACGCAATTCCCATGCGGCCGAGACCATCGCTCGGAAGTCCGTGTCCAACGATTTGCTCCCAGTGGTTGCCCGCGTCGTGCGTGCGATACAACCCGCTTCCCGGCCCATTCGAGGGTGGATAAACACTCCAGGGTGGTCGGCGCGTTTGCCACAGGGCAGCGTAAAGCACTTGGGTATTGCCAGGTTGAAAGGCCAGATCAATTGCCCCGGTGTCCTCGTCCCGGAAAAGAATGCGCTGCCATGTCAGCCCGCCATCATTTGAACGATAGACACCGCGTTCCTGGTTGGGTCCATATGCATGTCCTAGCACCGCAACGAAAAGTCGGTTGGCATCTTGAGGGTCAACCAGAATTCGGCCGATGTGCTGGGAATCGCTCAACCCGATCCTCTTCCAGGTTTTTCCCGCATCCTCCGATTTGTACATTCCGTTCCCGGTGGAGATCGACGAGCGCATGTCCGCTTCGCCGGAACCGACATAAACGATTTGCGGATTTGTGGGGGCCACCGCGATTGCGCCAATCGAAGCGACCGGTTGCGAATCAAATACGGAACTCCATGTGCGTCCAGCGTCATTTGTTTTCCAAACGCCCCCGCCAACCGAGCCGGAATAATAGGTCTCCGGATCGCCAGGCACTCCGGTGACGGCCAGAACGCGTCCGGCGCGGGCCGGTCCAATGGAGCGCCAGTGCAAATTCTGAAATAATCCTGGATCAAACTGCTCTGCGTCGGTGGAAGATGCGCTGAGTCGCAGTGAAATCACGACCGTCGATATGAAGGCCAGCGCCACAAATGGCCAAAATCTGTTGGCAAGAACGCCTCGAACCATGCAATCAATCCCCCGAACGAAGTTGTGCAGCGAGGAAACCTCGGGAGTATAGCGCAACCGCGTGAAACTTTAGAGATGGAGGTTCAATGAATAGGGGATCAAGGAGCATCCCAATCCAGGGCATAAATCTCCTGGATGCTTGCATCGCGCACCAGTAGGGGTGATTGGTCAGGTGCAATACCACTCCATGTCCCAAACGCGCCGCCCGCGGATTGAAACCCTTTCAGGCTCAGGATTTTTTCGAGCTTGTGGTCTGATAACTGAAGACGGTAGTAGCCCTCCTGATTATTAAGAATTCCATTAAAGTAAAGATTACGGCCGTCGCGAGACCAAACTGGATAGGCCACGAAAATATCAGCCAGGTTTGTCCACTTCTGGGTAGCGAAATCAAACAACATCATCTTCAGCGAATCGAGTGGAATGGCAGCGATATATTTACCGTCAGGTGACCAGCGCGGAGAGTACAGCCCATCAGATCCCGGAAGTTTGGTCGCTTTACGTGTTTCGAGGTCGAGAATAAAAATTGCGGAACCCTGATTGTTCAACGAATTTTCGCCAAAGACGAGGGATTTGCCATCCGGCGACCAGTTGGGGTCCGCGAGATTGGTCTCACTCTTAAAAATGAGCTCAGGTGCACCACCCTGCGCAGAAACCACGTAAAGGTGCCAAGGCTCGCCTGGCGGATGACCCATAAATGCAAGCTGTTTATCGTCCGGTGACCATCTCGCCAGGAATGCCTGCATCGGTGGAATCACCAGTTGCAGCTTTTGTGTCCCGTCCAGCTTGCTGCGCCAGAGAGTTCCGTCGGTAGCGTCATTGTAGGCAAACCATTCTCCGTCATGAGAAAAATCCAGGCCATTGGCAGAGATGCCGGAGAGATACGGCACGAATTGGCTTGTTTTCGAATCGTAGCGCACCAGTTCGCCGCGGGGCTGCCACCCTTGTACAAAAATTCTGCGGCCATCGCGGCTTGGAACGGGATCACCCACATTCATCGGGCCAGTCGTCAGTTGTACCGGTTCCGGGCGCGACAAGGAAAAAATGCCAATGTGTTCACGGATCGCCCATAGATTGGTTGTTCCGTCCTGCGTTGATTGAAAGAGGTAGTATTTTCCGTCCGCAGTCCAGTTACCGCAACACTCGTTGGGCGAGCTGTTCCACTCGGGTAAAAGCGTGTGGAGATTTTTGCCATCGGCCGATGTTTGCCAGATCGAGCGGTTGTTGGTATTTGGATCACTCAAGGTGAAGCGCAGCGTTGAGCCGTCCGGTGACCAGCGAAGATCTGCAGGGGTTCCGGTAGTCGTTAGCAGCAGGTGCACGTCGCCACCATCGCTATTGGCCACGTAGATCTCGTTGCCTTTGCAATAAACGATTCTCTTTCGGTCAGGCGACCAGGAACCAGAATGACCTTCCAGGCCCCCGAGTCGGCGCGGCGTTCCGCCTAAAACCGGCACTGTCCACAGCGGCCCGTCGAGAACTGTTCCACGTGCCGTGTTCATGAGAAGGATAGGGCCGTCCGATTTGATGTCATAAAGATTCGAGAAGCCCGTATCTTCGAGAGAAGTGGGGACCGGGATTGTCTCGCCACCGGTGACAGAAAGTTGAGAGAGTCCCGCAAGACCGTCGACGAAGTACAGCCGCAAGCCATCGGTAACCACTCCGGATTTAGGTCGATTGGTGTTGGTAAGCTGCGTTATGCGAAGCACCCGAGGCGGAGACACCGGACGCGTCACCATGTAACCGCAGATCGCAGCCAAGGCGATCAGCGCCATTGCCCCGAGAGCCCAATTGCGCCAACCACCTGGGCGGTCCTTACGAATCTCCCGTATTTCCGCGGCTCGGGTTTCTGTTGAGCCGGAGGATCCGGGATCAATGTCGCGTTTCAGACGTTTTAGATCGGCACGGATTTCCGTCGCGGTCTGGTAGCGTAGTTCTTTTTCCTTTTCGAGCATTTTCGCCAATATATTTTCGAGGGCAACCGGCAGACGTGGATTCAACTTTGTGGCAGGAGGAGGGTTGGTGTGCAGGATTCCGTCAAACACGAGCGCCAGGGTGGCACCAGAGAAGGCAGCTGTATTCGTTGCCATTTCGTACAGGACAACACCGAGTGAAAACAGGTCCGTACGCATATCCAGTTCTTCGCCGCGCGCCTGTTCCGGCGACATATAAGCGACCGTACCCATCGAACTGCCGCTGCTCGTCACAATCTTGTCTTCGAGGTAATGCTCGTGGGTATGCGTCGAATCCTCGCTGGTTGAATCAGAGAGTGGCGGACGGAACGATGCCAATTTTGCCAGGCCAAAATCGAGTATTTTCGCTTGTCCGCGCTCGACTAGGAAAATATTTGCGGGCTTAATATCCCGGTGAACAACTCCTTTGGCGTGAGCCGCTTCCAATCCATCGGAAATCTGAATGGCGATATCTAGCAATTCGGGAACTGCAAAAGATTTCTTGGCGATACGATGTTTCAAGGTCTGGCCTTCCAGCAACTCCATGGCAATAAAAGGGCGACCTTCAAACTCGCCAACGTCGTAGATCGTGCAAATGTTCGGATGATTCAAGGAGGATGCCGCCCGTGCTTCCCGGCGGAACCGTTCGATGGCCTGTGGGTCTTGTGAGATCTCTTCAGTAAGGAACTTGAGGGCAACCTGGCGGCCCAAACGGGTGTCCTCTGCCTTGTAGACGACGCCCATCCCGCCGCCACCAATTTTCTCTGTGACGGTATAGTGAGCTATCGTGCGGCCGACGATCGTAGGAGTGTCTGACACTTTGCATGGAAGTTTACCCCAGCACTCAAAGAGGGGCAAAGTACAAATACAGTTTTGGCACAAACGTGGCCTTCGGTTTGCCGCGAGCAAACACTCTACTGAGGCAGGTCGCGGAACCAGACTGTTTTAATATTCGTGAATTCGCGTAATCCGAATGCGCCGAGTTCTCGCCCGTGACCGGAGGCTTTTACGCCGCCGAAAGGAAGCCGCGGATCAGACGCCACCATCTGATTGATAAAGACCAGGCCAGCCTCAAGTTCGTTGATGAAACGTTCGCGCTCTGCGGAATCGTTTGTCCATGCGCTGGCACCGAGCCCAAACCGGCTGTCGTTTGCAATGGCGATAGCCTCATCAATATTCTTTACACGGAATATACTGGCTACGGGACCGAAGAATTCCTCGCGATAGGCAGGAGAATCCTTGGGCACGTTTGCGAGAACAGTGGGTTCGTAGAAATTTCCGGGGCCGGGAACCGGCCTGCCTCCTGTGAGCAATTTTGCCCCGGCTTCCACTGATTTCTTCACGTCAGCGTGGAGATCTGTCACTGCGTCGGGAGTGGCCAGCGGCCCGACGTCCGTTTTGTCGTCGAACGGATCGCCCAGCCTGAGGGCTTTCATTTTAGCCACGAATTCAATTTCAAATCGTTCGGCAATCTGGTCGTGAACGATGAAGCGCTTCGCGGCAATACAGGATTGTCCGTTATTAATCGTGCGCGCTTTCACGGCGGTGGCTGCGGCTTCGGCAAGATTGGCGCTGGGCATGATTATGAAAGGATCGCTGCCGCCAAGTTCCAGTACTACCTTTTTGATGCGTTTTGCGGCGGAGATGCCGACTTGCACTCCGGCTTGCTCGCTGCCGGTTAAAGTCGCGGCGGCGATCCGAGAATCATTCAGGATACGGTCGACCTGCGATGCGCCGATCAGCAAGGTCTGGAAGGTGCCGTCGGGGAAACCGGCGAGCTGCAGAATCTCTTCGATTTTCAAAGCGCTTTGCGGAACATTCGAAGCATGCTTCAGCAAGCCTATATTCCCAGCCATCAAGGCTGGTGCGATGAAACGGAATGCCTGCCAGAACGGATAATTCCAAGGCATGATCGCCAGCACAACGCCTACAGGTTGGTAACGAACGAAACTTTTTGTGGCTGCCGTGGCCACCACTTCATCGGCCATGAACCTTGCTGCATTCTCCGCGTAATAACGACAGCCAGCCGCGCATTTTGCGGCTTCGTCCATTGCCGAGCGCAAGGTCTTGCCCATCTCAAGGGTCATGATCCGGCCTAGCTTTTCTTTTTCCGCGTCCAGAATGTCCGCAGCCTTGTTCATCCAACGCGCGCGCTCGGCAAGGGAAGTGTACCGATAGGTCTGAAATGATTTCGCCGCATGCGCGATTTTCTCGTCTACCTGTGCATCGGTCAGCGCGGTAAAGGTCTTGATGACTTCGCCGGTCGCAGGATTGATCGTAGCTATGGCCATGGAAGACTCCGGATCTCAGCAGTGGTTGTTTTCGATCCCAAATAGTCTAGGTCCAAACCCTACTTTTTTACAGTAGAGATTTTAGATTTGAAAAGAGAGGCCTGAACGGTTGGCGAGCATTAACCTGTTCGAGGCTGTCAGGTACCGAGCCAGTGTGCGTTTCTTTACTTACTCAGGCTTCCCCTCTGAGAACTCCCTGCCGGGCATGGAACCACGCGTCCCGTGACGGAGATTAAACGTCAACTCGGTTTCGACGAAGCGTGGGGTGCGCCGCAACTTGGCGAAGGAATCGCGCTAGTGACCGTTGGAATACGGGCATGCCCAACCAGTGCCTGCAGTCCCCCTATTGCGAGTGCACTGAACCTGTAGCCATTTGCCTCGAAATCCATGTAACCTCTGAGACTAACAGGACTCGTATTGGCAGGGAGGGCTACGGCTCATGCCGGGTTTACATCCGTCTTCGGCAGAACTCCAGGAACGAGAGAGAGCGTTAATCTCCCGGATATTGGCCGGAGCGACGGACCTTTTTCATGAGTTGATCCGGCCTTACGAGCACATGGTTTACTCTACTGTTTTAGCAATGGTAAAGAACGAGGCTGAGGCGGAAGACGGCGCCCAGGATACGATGATCAGCGCCTTTCGCCACCTCGCCACCTTCCGTGGGGATGCCAAATTCAGTACGTGGCTCGTGACGATCGCGATGAACGAAGGGCGAAAGCGCCTCCGCAGGACCAAAGCGGCCCTGATCGAATCTCTCGATGAAGACAGGGAAGACCACGAAGGCGACTTCACGCCCGTGGCCTTGACAGACTGGCGGGAAATTCCGAGTGTCGCACTTGAAAAAAAGGAACTACGCGAGAAAGTGCGTGCAGCAGTTCAGAATTTGCCTCAGATCTACAGGGAAGTCGTGGTGCTTCGCGACTTGGAAGAGTTGAATCAGGAAGAAACGGCGGCAGCGTTGGGTATTCCCATCACTCTTGTAAAAGTGCGGCTCCATCGTGGACGCATCCTGATGCAGAAAAAGCTCGTGCCGTATTTGACGACGGCAGAAGTGCCCCGGAAAAACGGGCTCCTCGGGAGGTCGCTGCAATGAAATTGGAGTGCGAACGCGTCTGGGAATATATTTCCGAATATATCGATCATCGACTTGAGCCCTCTGCCCTGGCTGACGTGGAAAACCATCTCAAAAACTGTGAAGTCTGTTCAGCGGTGCTGGATTCAACGCGAAATGTGTTGGTATTGACTGCGGATGATCGGACATTTGAGCTTCCGGTGGGATTCAGTGAACGTCTGCATCAGAGGCTCAATGCAGTGATTCACGATCGTCGGACAATCGATTAATACATTGGGTCTTTCCGTCCCATTTTGTTTGATGTGGTCAGAGGATTTTGACCGAGAATGACGCGACAACCAGAATGAACCAGAGCGTATGGAGTGCGTCACTGAGGAGTGTTCCCTCGACTGACCAGCTCAACGCATACGGGTTCCCGTTCGTCGCATCCAATATAAGGTATGGCTTCCGACAGAAAAAAGAGCAAGCAACGGGAAGAGGCATTACCCGCCGAGATGGCTGCTCGGTCGGCCGTGCTTGACCTATTTCACTCTCCGGTCCGCGCCTGGTTTGAGGCCGTTTTTACAGCGCCCACGCGACCGCAAGCAGCAGGCTGGCCGGCAATTGCACGGGGTGAGTCGACCCTAATTCTTGCGCCGACCGGTTCCGGCAAAACGCTCGCTGCCTTCTTGTGGTGCATCGATCGCCTGATGTTTACGCCCACACCATTGCGGGAGCAGCGCTGCCGCGTCGTTTATATATCACCCATCAAGGCGTTAGCCGTCGACATCGAACGCAACTTGCAATCTCCGCTCATCGGCATTGCCCAGGCTTCAGGGCGAATGGGCGCATCTTTTCATACACCAACGATCGCGATCCGCACCGGTGATACACCTCAATCCGAACGTTCGGCATTTCTGCGGCATCCCGCCGACATCCTGATTACCACCCCCGAATCGCTATATTTATTGCTGACCTCCAATGCCCGCGAAGCACTGCGTTCGGTTGAAGCTGTAATTGTGGACGAGATTCATGCGCTGGTGCCGACCAAGCGCGGTTCGCACCTGGCTCTGTCCGTTGAGCGGCTGGAAAAGCTCGCCGGACGCAAACTCCAGCGGATCGGCCTTTCAGCCACCCAGCGCCCGCTCGAGGAAGTTGCTCGATTCCTCGGAGGAGCGGATGTTTCGCAACAACCCGCCGATCTTGCCGAAACGCCGGTACCGCAGCAATCCACCGCCGATCTCGAAGAAAGCGAACGTGAAAAAGTTGTCGCCGAATTTACATCGCCGTCTACCGCTCCCAAATATCGACCTGTCACGATCATCGATGCGGGCGAACCGAAACGGCTCGATCTGCGAGTTGAGGTTCCGGTCGAGGATATGGCGCGCCTCGACAAACTGGAAGACGTGCCAAGCGGGGCGGCCTCGCAGGGGCCGGTGCGCCCATCGATCTGGAGTGCGATTCATCCAAAGCTTCTCGAACTGATTCGTTCGCATCGCTCTACCTTGATTTTTGTGAACAACCGGAGACTGGCAGAGAGAATTTCCGGTGCCATCAACGAACTGGCCGGTGAAACGTTGGTGCGCGCGCATCATGGGAGCGTCGCCGTCGCTCAAAGGAAAGATATCGAGGACCGTCTGAAAATGGGGTTGATTCGCGGTCTCGTGGCAACTTCTTCCCTTGAATTGGGAATTGACATGGGCGCGATTGACCTCGTTGTCCAGATCGAATCACCCCCGTCGGTTGCTAGCGGGATGCAACGCGTTGGCCGGGCCAGCCATCACGTAGGCGCGGTGAGCAACGCGGTCATTTTCCCGAAGTATCGAGCGGACTTGGTTGCCTGCGCCGCGATCACCAGAGCGATGTATGCCGGGCTCGTGGAGTCCGTTCACTTCCCACGCAATCCGCTCGATGTTCTGGCGCAGCATATTGTCGCGATGGTGGCGATAGAAAACTGGAGCGTGGACGACTTGTTCGCACTCGTTCGTTCGGCTGCTCCGTTTTCAGGAATCACTCGAGGGGTTTTCGAAAACGTTCTCGACATGCTTTCCGGTCGGTATCCGTCAGATGAATTCGCGGAACTGCGCCCGCGCCTGACGTGGGATCGCGTCGGAAATAGGCTGAGCACCAGACAGGGCTCCAAACGGGTCGCGGTGATCAATGGCGGTACGATTCCCGATCGCGGCTTGTATGGGGTGTTTTTGTCGGGTGCCACCAAGGGCGCGCGCGTCGGCGAGCTCGATGAGGAGATGGTTTTTGAAAGTCGGGCAGGAGAAACGATCATTCTCGGCGCGACGACCTGGCGCATCGATGAGATTTCGCATGACCGAGTGACCGTTTCTCCCGCGCCGGGCGAGCCAGGGAAAATGCCCTTCTGGAAAGGTGATGGCCCAGGGCGTCCCGCGGAATTTGGAAGAAAAATTGGCGAGATGACACGCGAGTTACTGCGCCTTCCGCGGCCCGTTGCCTTCGTTCAGTTGGTTGAGCAACACAGCCTGCAAGCGAGCGCGGCGGAAAACGTGCTTCGCTACCTCGAAGATCAAGCTGTTGCAACGCAACGTGTTCCGAGCGACCAGGATGTCGTTGTCGAAATTTGCCGCGATGAGCTGGGCGACCGCCGCATTTGCGTGATGACCCCATTTGGCAGTCGGGTGCACGCGCCGTGGTGCATGGCCGTGACCGCAAAACTGCGGAATGAGCTTGGGTTGGAAGTAGAATCACTTTGGTCTGACGATGGCTTCGTTCTGCGCATTCCCGACAGTGACGCAATCATCGGCGCCGAACTGTTGTTGCCAGCAGTGGCGGAGTTCCGCGATTTGGTTCTGCGGCAACTGGGATCTACCTCCTTATTCGCGGCAAAATTCCGCGAAGCTGCAGGCCGAGCATTGCTCTTGCCAAAACGCCGAGCGGGCTTGCGCGCACCCCTATGGCAACAGCGCAAGCGGGCTGCCGATCTGTTGGCCGTAGCAGCACGATTTTCGTCGTTTCCGATATTGCTCGAGACCTATCGTGAATGCATTCGCGACGTTTTCGATCTACCCGGCGGCATCGGCCATCTTATCGAGCATTCAGCGCGGCGAGATCCGTGTCACAACCGTTGAATCTGACCGACCTTCTCCTTTCGCCGCTTCACTGCTGTTTTCCTATGTAGCCAATTACATCTACGAAGGCGACGCTCCCCTCGCAGAACGTCGTGCGCAAGCTCTTTCGATCGATCAATCTCAATTGCAGGAAATCCTCGGTGACAGCGACTTGCGTGAGTTGCTGGATGCAACCGCGATTGATGAAGTCGAGTCACGACTCCAGGCGCTCGATCCGGAGTATCGCGCGCGCCACGTCGATGGAATACATGATCTGCTCCTGAGACTAGGCGACCTGTCAGCGGAGGAAATTGCCGCTCGCAGTATTAGCGTGGAGCCCGAATCAGGTGTAAATGAACTGGTGGACACCCGCCGCGCGGTTCGCGTCCGGATTGCAGGCTCGACTCGGTATATTCCCGTGGAATACGCGGCGCGCTATCGCGATGCGCTTGGAACCCCTTTGCCCCCCGGTTTGGCCGAAATATTTCTGCGGCGTACCGAAAATCCGATGCAGCGAATTGATTCGTCGGTACTCAAGAACTCACGGACCCTTTACGTCTACCGAAATTGCGGAGCGATACGACCTGCAGCCGGCTGCAGTCGAATCGGTGCTGCACGCCTTACATGGCCTGGGCCAATTGCTGCAAGGGGAATTTCGTCCGCGTGGCACGCACCGCGAGTGGTGCGATCCCGAAACTCTGCAGCAAATCCGCCGCAAGAGCTTGGCCCGTTTGCGCCGCGAGATCGAACCGGTTGAGCAGAAGACGTTCGCGCGGTTTATCGCCCGTTGGCAGGGTGTCACGGTGAAGCGCCGTGGGCTCGATGCATTGCTGGACGTGATCGAGAGCTTGCAAGGTGTGGCACTCCCGGTGTCTGAACTCGAGCGAGATATCCTTCCAGCTCGCCTTTCTGATTATTCGTGGAACGATCTGGATACGGTTATGTCCGCGGGTGAAGTGATCTGGGTTGGAGTGGAACCGAGCGGGGAACACGATGGTCGCGTAGCACTTTATCTCACGGAATCACTTCCGCTGCTTCTTCCCCCGGGAGAGATGCGGGAGGATGAGAAACCGCTTTCGGAACTGGCCGTAAGAATTGTGGAAGTCCTCGGGAAAATCGGTGCGTCGTTTTTTGCCCAACTGCACGCGGCTATCGGCGGCGGGTTTCCGGGCGAAACGCAGGACGCGTTGATGGAGCTCGTCTGGTCGGGACGGGTCACGAATGACACATTTCACCCGCTCCGTACTTTGTTGCACTCCCATGAGAAAAAGCGCGACCGCGCAGCGCTGGCAGAGGGTCCCCCAGGCTCGCCCGAATTTCTTCGAAGATTGCGTTCGCGTACCCTGGGCAACGGCTCGGCACAGGGACGTTGGTCGTTATTGCCTCTCCGGCTAACGGATCCGCCAAATGTTACGCAGTGGAGCGCGAACATGGCGAAGCAACTATTGGTGCGTCATGGCCTCGTCATGCGAGAAACCGCGATTGTTGAGAATATCCCTCGCGGCTACCAGAGTGTTTACCCTGCTCTAAAAACCATGGAAGACAGTGGATGGGTTCGCCGCGGAATGTTCGTCGCTGGTCTTGGTGCGGCGCAATTCGCAATGCCGGCTGCGATCGACATGCTCCGCAGCTTGCGCATCGAGCCGTCGACGCCGGAGGCCGTCTTTCTTGCCGCCACGGATCCCGCGAATCCGTACGGTACATTACTGCCTTGGCCTCGTGCCGAGATTGCCGGAACTGAAGCGTCGCCTCATGGCATGTCGCGGACCAGTGGCGCGGGTGTGGTCTTGATTAATGGAGTTCTGGCCGCATTTTTGCGCCGCCGGAATCCTTCAATACGGGTCTTCCTGCCGGAAAGCGAACCGGAGCGATCTCAAGTTGCACGAGAACTGGCCAGAAAATTGACGGAACTGGCCATCAGGCGACAGGGCCGTCGCACCGGTTTGTTGATCGGAGAGATCAATGACCTCCCGGCGAGAGAACACTTCCTCGCACGGTTCCTAGAAGAAGCTGGATTCGTGAACACTGCGCTGGGATTCCAAATGCGTCGTATTACTGCCATTGCGCTAAACGGCGACGAAACGAAGAGCGAAGAGGAAGAACCCCGGCAGGAACATTCGGAGTCAGCTTGAAATGCCCGAAGGCGACACAATCTTTCGTGCAGCCGGCGTACTGCACAACGCGCTTGCGGGCCGCACGGTAATTGCATTCGAGACCGTCTTACCGAACCTGGCGCGAGTGGATTGCGATACTCCCTTGGCTGGCCGGACCATTGAAAGGATCGAAGCGCAAGGAAAATGGATGCGGGTCTATTTCTCCGGCGATCTGATCCTGCTCACACACATGTTGATGAGTGGCAGTTGGCATGTCTATCGAGTTGGCGAGGCGTGGAAGCGCCGAAACATTCACAAGAGAATCGTAATCGCTACCGACAAATACGTGGCCGTTGCGTTTAATGTCCAGATCGCGGAGTTTCACACCGCATCTTCACTGCAGAGACACCCGCGCCTGCGAAAACTAGGGCCATCTGTCCTAGCGAGTGAGTATGACGATGCCGCGATCTTGCGAAATTTTCAGGCGCGGCCGGACGCAGAGGTTGGTGCCACTCTCCTCAACCAAAATGTCTTGGCCGGAGTTGGAAATGTCTTCAAGTCGGAAGTCTGTTTTGGCTGCGGTGTTAATCCTTTTCGCCGCGTAGAGACCATGTCAATTGCAGAACTGGCCTGCTTGGTGGCGACTGCCCGCCGATTTATGCTCGCCAATGTCTCTCGGGCCTTCGACAAGATACCCACGCATAACACGCTGCGCAGAACGACGGGGGGTGCAGGCCCTGAGGAACGTTTGTGGGTGTACGGTCGACGCGGGCGACCATGTCACCGCTGCGGCGCCCCCATCGAGTCCCGAAAACAGAATCCCGATGCTCGTACGACGTTTTGGTGCCCGAGCTGTCAGCCGATGAACGACACCGGGAGACGTTTAGAGGCAGCACAATAGCGTCGAAAATTAGCACGTAAAAAGACCGGCCGGCTAAATCCTAGAGTTTTGTGATTGCAGCGCCAACGATTTTGCGAGAATTCTTTTCCGCGACGAATGCCACAAATCGAAGATTGTTTCGTTGCCATGCAGGATCGACTCTCAAACTTGCTTGCGCATGATAGTCATTTGTACCGCTCAACGGTGATGCTTGTTGAAGAATCCGCACGATGGCCGCATGTTGCAAGTTCTCACCGGAATTCTCCCCCGACTTTACATCCGTATGTAGTCCCGTTTCAGTAATCGCGATCCACAAATCAAGCTCTCGCCCTTTGCCTAAAGCCCCAAGACGATTGACTTTTACGTCGAACGCCGCCGTATCGGCCGGCGAACCCGGCACCGCACTCAGCTCAATCAGAAGCTTCGGTTGTGAAGCAGCCTTCTGAATCACGGACCGTGCTTCGCGGGACCGACTGCCCACAAATTCTGACTCGCCATCCACGACCATCTGCGGTGTATACACTCCGTCTCCGCCAAAAGCCTTCGAATAATCAGTCTGCCGCTCGGTAAACGTGAACGACGAGTACGGGTCCCGCCAGCCCAAGTGATCCCAGTAATCGACATGTTCCTCGAGGGCAATAATATCCGCGCCAGGAATTGGCTGCAGTTCGCTTAACTCTTTCAGCAGAGCATCGGCTGGCGGACAACTGGAACAACCTTCTGACGTAAATAGTTCGACGATGACGGGCTGACGCGTGGTCATGGAATCGATGGTTGATGCCTTATCTTTCAAGAACCTTCCATGATTTGTACCCAGTACGACGAAGAAAGTTGTAGCGACCACTAACGCTAACGTGATGAGAATCAGTTTCATACAAATACCTCAGGTAATGCTACTCATGAGATTCGCGCAAGTTGGCAAGGTAACAGTAATTGTTCACAAAAGAGTACGGGAGAGGCAATCCGCGGGCAAGCGCGCGGAGCTGGAAAACGCCTGTCTGGAAAACGAACTAGCTGACCAGTGCTGTAGACACCAGCGCGATCCAGACCTGCTTATTCTGGCGACTCGAATTACAGTCCTGCGTCCGATGAGCTAACAACCAGCAAGGCCGGAAATGGAGTGGTAGAATCGCCACGTTGTTGGATTGGTACGTGTTCGATTAGGAATGGGGCGATCAAGATGGGTGAGCGGGTGCGCAAGAGGGGCCTGGCGATAATCATGGTGTGCGCGGTGTGTTGTGGTGGCGCGTGGAGTCAGAGTGCACTCGGGAATGACGGACAAAAGGACGGCTTTACCACTGTTCATGGATGGGTGCTGAACGAGGCGACGACAGCGCCAGTGGGGCGGGCGCTGGTGCAGATGGGAAACGAGTACGCGATGCTGACGGACGATCGCGGGCAATTTGAATTTAAGGTGACCACACCAAGTACGGAGGAAAATGTGCCAGGAGGCAGAAGCGTCCGGTCCGTACGCCTGGACGTGCGCAAGCCGGGATTTCTGTCCAAAGGCAAAATGATGACGATCGAGGGAACGGGAGACGGGGATTCGGAGGTGACAATTTATGTGGTGCCGGAGGCCTTAATTGTGGGGCACGTGGAGGTGCCGGGGGCGGAAGGGGACGTGCGCATCGAGTGCGAACTGTATAAACGCGAGATCCGGGAGGGGCTGGAAGGGTGGTCGACGTCGGGCACGTTTAGGACGTGGGCGGATGGAGAGTTTCGATTCAGCGCACTGAGGGAGGGGACGTACAAACTGATTACGCACGAGCAGATGGATCGCGAGACGCTGCTAGCTGCGCCGGGAGTAGCGCCATTCGGCTACCCGCCAATCTATTATCCAAACACTACCGACTTTTCCGCGGCGAGTCCGATTGAGGTGAAGGCGGGAGAAACAGCGCAAGTGAATCTAACGGTGGCGCGAAAGGAATATTATCCAGTCAGCCTTCGCGTAAGGAACGAAGGGATAGAGGGACAGGTGAATGTGGTGGTGTATCCGACGGGGCATTACAGTCCGGGATGGTCGCTTGGTTACAATCCGTCGGACGAATCGATCGAGGGAATGCTGCCGGACGGGAACTATACGGTGCAGGCATATGCCTACGGCAAGACGCAGTTGACGGGTATGCTGAATTTTTCCGTACGCGGAACAACGTTGCAGGGGCCGACACTGAACCTGATCCCGATCAGCCCGGTAGTGGTGAACCTGAGAGAGGACTTCTCATCGGGGCAGAGTGGCGCGAAAGGCGGTGACGGGAATGTGGGGCTCATGCAGGGGCAAAGACAGGGATCTGGGGTAGAAGTGCGCTTAATTTCGATAGAGGAACTGAACACGACGAAGCAGTGGCCCGCATGGATGGCGCAGGAATCGGAAGGGCATGAGCTGACGATTGCGAATGTGCCTCCTGGACGGTACCGCGTGAACGTATATTCCGGAAGGGGGTATGCGGCGTCCATCCAGTTGGGAGGAATCGATTTGTTGAATCACCCGCTGGTTGTGGGATTGGGGGGAACTGCGCCGATTGAGATCATCCTGCGCGACGATGGGGGACAAGTGTCGGGACCTGTGGAGGAGTCAACGAGCGCCGAGAAGAGCTCTGCGGAGGATGCGGTCCGTTACGTGTATTTGTTGCCGATGGAGAAGCCTGGGGGACAACAACCGCCCATGACGCCGTCGGTCAATGGAAAATTCAATTTCGAGCAAGTGCCACCGGGCGATTATCTGGTTGTGGCGAGCGAGGGAGCGCAGCTTGAGTTGCCGTATGGGAGCGAGGAGGCACTACGGTCGCTGGAGGGGAAAGGGCAGACCATTCATGTCGAGGCGAGACAGAGCGTGAGTGTGAAAGTAAAAAAAGTGATGGCTGGGAGTGAGGTGGAATGAGACTGCGGACCTGGCGCTGGATGCTGTTGTGGTTGGCGGGTTCGCTCGTGGCGAATGGCGAGTCGTCAATGGCGGGCGAAAGCCGAGTGGTGGAGAGGCCTGGACAAGACGCCGCCGCCAAACAGAGATCTATTGCTCGGTTCGGACGGACGGATTTTTCGTTAGGCAAAGAGGAAGCACAAGCGCAGGAGTTCACGATTGCGGGGACGGTGGTGAGTGCGACGACGGGAGCGCCACTGGCGCGGGTGACAGTGTCGATCGCGGACGCGCGATCGCGGTCGCGCATGATAGAAACGCAAACAGGAGAGAGCGGGCATTTCGAGTTCGCAGGAGTACCGGCGGGGAAATATACGCTTCAGGGAGTGAAGCGTGGGTACATGACTTCCGGATACGAACAGCATGAGCAATACTCGACCGCGATTGTGACCGGGCCGGAGTTTGCGACGGAGGCGCTGATACTGCGATTGATGCCGCTGGCGATGATTAAGGGACATGTGCTGGACGAAGCAGGCGAGACGGTGCGGAACGCGCGGCTGCAATTGTTCATGGAAGACCACAGCGGAGGAATGAGTCGAGTGACGTCAGCTGGAGGGGCGACGAGCGATGACCGCGGCTATTTCGATATCAGCGTGCTGCAGCCTGGCACGTATTTTCTTTCGGTAAGCGCGACGCCGTGGTACGCGGTGCATGCAGTGGCCGCACAGGGCGCAGCCGATGCGAGATTGCAGGTTCCTGCGTCGCTGGATGTGGCGTACCCTACGACGTATTATGGCGGAGCGACCGAATCGGAAGGTGCGGCGGCGATTGAGTTAAAGGGCGGTGACAAGAAGGAAGTCGATGTCCGGTTGACGCCAGTGCCGGCGCTGCATCTGGTGTTTCACGTGCCCTCGAATGACCAGCGAGAGGAACACAGGTTTTACATGCCGATCTTGCTGAAGCGCGTGTTTGATTCGGAACAACCAATGTCCACCGGCGGATTCGGCGAGATATCGCCGGGAGTCATTGAGTTGACAGGAGTGCCCGCAGGGCAATACAACGTGCGAATCGCGAGTTCGAATCCGAACGAACTCCAACGAATCAGCGAAATGAATCTGCTGCATGATGAGCTCGATTTGGATGGGACGCAGGGCGAGGCGTTGGGGGAGCTTAAGGTGAAGGTGAAAATGCCAGGGGACGATCCGTTGCCAAGACAGTACGCGATAGGATTGCGCGATGCGCATGAAAAGGTGGCGGCGTTCCACCAAGGAGATGCGAGTGGAACCGTTTCGTTCGCGGGGGTGAGGCCGGGGAAGTACGCCCTGGTGTTTGCCGCCCCGGGGAAACTGTACTCGGTGGCGCAAACGATCTCCGGGTCGGGGAACGTGGCGGGGCACGAAGTGTCGGTGGCGTCTGGGGCGGCGCTGGAAGTGACGGCACAGTTGGCGGGCGGCGAAGTGCGGATTGACGGTGTTGCGGAGAAAAACGGGAAGCCGGCGGTAGGCGTGATGGTGGCGTTGGTGCCGAATGATCCGGAGGCGCATTTGGAATTGTTTCGGCGGGATCAGAGCGATTTCGATGGCACGTTTTCGTTGCAGGGCGTGGTGCCGGGGTCGTACACGGTAGTAGCTGTGGAAAATGCGTGGGGATTTGATTGGTTGAAATCGGGTGTACTGGCGCGATACATACAGCACGGGCGGCAGGTGAATGTGGTGGGAACGATGCGAGGAGTCTTGAAGTTGCCGGACGCGGTGGAGGTGCAGGGGAGATGACGTAAGGAAATGCAGGACGTCGGCATGGCCACCGCCAATAGCTTCCAGGCAGCGAGAGACGCGATGTCCCTACTTCGCGCTTCACGTGCAGCTTCATTTTGTGGATAGTGTTTAATAACCTTTGAACTGCTAAACGTCTACAACAAATCGGGGCATCTGCTTTTGCTCAAAGATAACTCGAATGGATTGAAAACGTTGAATTCGTACATAGACTGTGCGAATTGGATGCGCATGCGGCAGGTCGTAAGACTTGGGCGCACATGTGCACAAAGTCCGGCGATTTTTCATGACGGCATGCTCGTAAATGCAACGAACGCCGCGCCGTAATCTGATTCTTCCCCCAAGAAAAGCGCTCGGCCGCCGGGCTTTTAGTACCGGCTCTACTTCGATTCCTTAATGAGCGCCTCCGCAGCGTTCCCCGCTACCACCCAGCTTGCCGACCCTGCCACCACGGCTTCATCCTCAAACCACAGAAACCCGAAGTCATCGATGCATTCCGGAAAATCCGGCTTGATGATGATGTATCCCGGAATCACGGCACCCGGAATGTACGAATTGTCCGCGCGGTTGTTGCTGTAGGTCTTCGTCTTCGACACTGTTCCCACTCCAGCCACATACGAAGTGCTCGATACCGGGTGCGTCCCAAGAATGTAGTTAACCGCGCGAAGTGTGTATTCGGGGCTGACTAGATCTGGAAAAGCCCTTGTGCAGGAAATACATTCGGATGGCCATGTCCACGACGGCGCCCGATCCGCCCCACGTGCCAAGACTCGGTGGAACCCCGAAAGGGGTGGCGTCCAGACGCTCATCCAAACCCGCCATATATTTCTTCACCGCTTCACGCATTTGATCCTTCGCGCTGGCGTCAAGATACGGTAAAGCCCGCACTGCGCTCCACCCGCGCGAATCCATCTGTTGCGGCGTGATCATCTGCGGGAACAATTCCTGCAGCCGAGACTTGTATGGCTCTGCCCCATTCGTGGCGATGGTCAATTCCAATGCCGCTGCCCACTCCAGTCCGAGCTCAGAACCTTCACGGCCTGAGCCGGCCGGGGCAGCTGTCTGTGCGCCGGTCGTGCCCGCGATGCTCGTTGTATTCCCACCGCCTTGAGCGCCAGAGATCACGCCCTGCGACGCAGCCAGCACACCACCTCCCGGCGCGCCTGCGGGAGCCGATCCCCCTAAGCCGCCGCCCGCCGAATTCTGCGTTGGATGAGCCTTCTCCTCATTCCAAGCTTTGATCGCGGTATCGAGGCAGTCTCTCGCTAATGCATCGTCCCAGCCTTTCAACGTATCCGCCGCTGCTGCCAGCGCTGCAATGGCGTTCCACTGGAAGAACGGGTTGTTCGAGGTGAAGATCCAGCGATCGTCTGGCCTGCCGGAGTAGTCATCCTTTGTCTCATTCGGGCCGAGCTTCGGGTCGTAAGTGCGACCGTCCGTTTTCGAGGCGCCGTCGCCCACCTGGGTGTATTGCCGCAGATCTGGTTCGTGAGTGCCACGGATCGCATGGCCGATGTTGTGGAACTGCGCCAGGATGAGCACTGCGCCGTGTTTTACTTGCTGCACCGTATCCGGCACGCCATCGGGCCGGTGCATCTCCACCTCACGTGCGGCTTCATCCACCGTCAGCTCGTCGTACGTGGGATGGAATTCGCGATACGCCAGCGCCAGGCTCTGAATGACGCTCAGTTGTGCCGGCTCCTCCAAGTCGAAATCTCCGGCGTCATACCATCCTCCCACGTTCATCCCAGGGATGTGATCGCCGCCTTTGTACTTCCCATCCGTCGCTGTGGCCTGGTTCCAGCCGTCAAATTGCTCCCCAACCACGGGCGCCATGCGCCCGTCATCAAGGTGCGAAGCGCCATGCCACAACCGATATCCTTCGCGAACCGCAACGTGATCCATCTGCGCCGCAAGGTGATGGTCCAGGCTGTCCTGCCAGATCTTTGAGTAGACGTCCTGCGAAATCGGGAAAGGGGCCGTGCGCTGGTCTGCATACTCGAGTACATACAAACCGGGCGCCTTCACGGGGGTGAAATCGAATTTCGAATACGCGTAGCGCAGCCACGGCGTCGCAGGCGTGATTGGACCCTCGAACACTTGTTGGTAAGCTCCGTTTTCTGTGAGGCGCAACACTCGGGCCGTCTTCGGGCCGTTGTATTTCGGGTCGAGTTCGAGCACCGCCACCTTGGAGAAGCCCGGCGCGTAGCCCACCTGGCTATGCGCGATCATCGGCGGCCGTGTCCAGTTCGGGATCACGTCCGGACGGATGTGCCACACGATGGCGTCCGAGGTTTTGCCGGAAGGAATCAGTGAACGCAACACAAACCAGCCGTTCTGCGCGCGGTCGCGTCCGTCGAACAGCATGAGGTTGGCCGTATCCGATACCACATTCACTCGGGCCAGCGTGTCGTCCACACCGAGGGTGATGCTCTTTCCTTCGGCAAACGGCAGCGGCTGTGTGTATCCCTTGGCCTTGTCCCAGTCCTCAAGGTAGTACGCCTTTTTCGGTTCATCCGCTAGGGGCAAAACTTTCGTCATCGCGTCGTTCGGCGTTCGCGGGAAAATGCCGGCTTTGGTTCCATCTACCACGTAAGCCTTGCCCATATAGATCGACGGCAGAAACTCCAAATTAAAGCCCGCCCGCCCCTCCAGTTTCTGCGGTAGCGGCTTATCGAGATTGATGCTGACCTTTACACCGCCTGGCTCCGCTGCTACTTCCAGCGTGTAACTGAAGTCGAACGTCGGGAACGCGAGGTCAGCAGTGAGCCGGCTGTTCGCTTTGTCGGCACGGCGACCTTTGAGGGTTGCCACCAAGTCCCACTGTTCCGGCGTTGGCATCAGCCGCACGTCGCCGTTGGTGGCGATGCGCTGGCCGTGGAGAATCATCTCCATGGCCGTATTCTTTTGGTCCACAAAAACGGGGTGGTACGTGCTGTCGTAGAGAAAAACGCTGAAACCTTGAGTATCGAGGTAATTCTTGTCGGTCACCTTCATGGAAAAATCCGTACCGGACAAGCCTGAGGCCGAGATCAGGACCATCATGGCACAAACGATTCGCGTCAGCATAAGTTGGGATTGATAGTGCTCCTTTGCTCCAACATCATATGACATGCAGACCGTCTGGGCGCCATCTGTTCCGCAGGCTTGAGGTGACCGCCTCAACTGTCACAAAATCTTTGGGCACAGTTTCCGCTTGCCAAAAATATTCTCACCGGCAAACCAGCCTTTGGGAATCCTGAAAGGCCCACGCAACAACGGCCTGCGGGGCGCCCTAGCAGTCGAGTGACCTCAACCGTCGGGGCCCCCCGCCTTTGCAAGGGGGAGAAAGGTTAAACGTCGTATAATCTCGTGCGCGCGATTGCGGAGCTGAACGGGAGCGTACTATGGGGATAATAAGCCCTTCGCTCCAACTTTCATCAGGAGAGAAGCTATGATCCGTTTTTCAAGGTTTGCCTTGGTATGGTTGGTGGTGTGTTTCGCATTGGCTTCCCTGCGGGCCCAGGAAGCCCCGAAGAAAGCGCCGGGGCCGGCTCCCAGCATGTCGGAAGCCGTGCTGGAGTCATGGAACGGCATCGGACAAAAGCTGATAGCCATGGCGAATGATTTTCCAGAGGACAAGTTTTCGTATAAGCCGCAGGCGGAGTCGCGGACCTTCGTCGCGAATCTGGTGCACGCTTCGGCGTCCATGTACTTTTTCACGGACACTGCCGCTGGCAAGAAGCCCCGCAAAATGGCCTACGCCGATGATCCCAAGGACGTCAATATCAAGGACCGAGTGGATCTGGTGGCGTTCGTAAAGAAGTGCGTCGAAGACGGCGCCGCGGAGATCAAAGCCAAGGGCGACAAAGGCCTGATGGAAGCGGTCAACGGCGGCGGGCCGCATCTGGACCGGTTGTATGACCTGGCATACGGGCTGATCGAGCATTCAGGAGAGCATTACGGCCAGTTGGTCGTCTATTACCGGGCAAACGGATTGGTGCCGCCAGAATCACGGCCGAAGAAATAGGAAGTGAAGGACGTAAAAAGGAAGGAAATGAGGTAAAGGATTTGGAGGATTTGAGCACGGGTCGATAATTCCGTTTGAACGTAGCCGCCCGGCGGCCACGTTCTAACGGCTTTACCGGACGCGCGCAGAATTTCCTGTCTCCGCTCAATTCTCACCCGAACGCGCACCCGGTAAAGCGCTAACGTTTACCAGGAGCTACCGAGAATTTTCTCGGTTCTGCGTGTCGATTCTACATCTCCTCGTTCGACTATAGGTGAGCAGCAATTAAGCTCTGAACTTGAACGTCAGACCAACTCAACCCGAAAGGACAAACAAAATGCGATTCATGGTCATCGTCAAATGTTCCGAAAACCTCCCCGATCCCGATCCCCAGCTCATGGCCGACATGAACAAATTCAACGACGAGCTCTTAGAAGCCGGAGTCTTGATAGGCTACGACGGTCTTCATCCCTCGTCCAAAGGTGCCCGCGTCCACTTTTCCGGCAAGAGCCGCCCCACCGTGGTTGACGGACCCTTCGCCGAAACCAAGGAACTGATCGCCGCCTTCTGGTTCTGGCAGGTCAAGTCTCTCGAAGAGGCGATCGAGTGGGTCAAGCGTTGCCCCAATGAAGGCGAGACCGACATAGAGATCCGCCAGGTCTTCGAGCCCGAAGAGTTCGCACCTGCTTTCAGCGACGAAGAAATTCAGAAGGAAAAACAGTTCCGCGCTCGAATGGCAGCGAACGCAGCCAAGAAATAGTCCCAGTTGCACTGACGTATCCAAACTGTGTAGCGATTGTACTGCCGAATCGGGTCCGTAAGTCCGCTAGTAATCCGACATTGGGCGCTGACTGCCAAGAAAATTGGTGGCTAGGGATTGGGTGTGTCCGAACCCTTGGTGTAGTAGCCCGAGCGAGTCGTAGCACGATAGCCGGGGATGGCAGTGACCCTAAGTGTGTGGAATTTTGGGGAATCGTTGCTGCCTGTGGGGGCATAGGCGAGCGTGTAGTCGTGGCGTGCTTGTTCGGTCATGCGCATCAACGTGAGTTCCATAGTGTAGGTTGAAGTTGCGTAAAAAATCCCGCCCCCAGTTGTCGAGGTATAGTCGGTCAAATCGAGAAATTTTCGTTTAGATTTGCCAGACCCCGAGACCAGAGCATAGACGGAGATATTGTCTTGAAGCAGGAAGTCGCGCACGGCCTCGTGAGAATGATGATTCAGCTTCGGTTCATTTACACCGTCGGTAAGGACCAGAATGATTCTCCGACGGTCACTAGGCTGCTGCTGAAGAAGTTGCGCTGAGGAGTAAAGCGCATCATCAAGGGCTTTGCTTGGTCTAGAACCGGCGTAGGTTGGGGCAGCGACTGACGGTGGCCCTGTGGTCGAGACCGGGTCGGTAATCAGCGGCTGTGGGACGTATGGATGAGAGGGTTGCGCGGCTGACTGCGCAGACTTCAAAGCAGCTATCAGCTTTAGTGAATCACTGGTGAACTCGTCTCCTGGATAGAAAAGCATGTCAAAATGGCAGACCAGGGCCTCGTCTTGGTCAGCGATGTCGCCGATGATTGAACGCACACTTCTAGCCGTTTGCGTCCCTTCCTTCCATTTCATGTCATCGTCGACGAGAATCAGCAGCGAAAGAGGAAGACTCTCATCAGTGAAGGAGAGGATATTTTGCTCGACGTCGTCGTCGAAAACATGGAACTCCTCTTTCACCAAACCGGGGACAAGTCGGCCGTTACCGTCTTTCACCGTAACTGTCAGAACCACGATATTTGACTCGACCCTAATTTTCTGGCGCAATTCTCGTGTTTGCTTAGATTCCTGCGAGAGACCAGCAAAGCAAAAAAGATTCGTAATCAAAAAAGTGGCGATGCTTCGGTTCCAAGCCATATATTCAGGAGGATACAACTTGACCGTGAATGAGACGCCAAGAAACGTGACGGGGTTGTGCCTGGTAAAACGACAAAACCGTCCATCTCTAACAATGTCGGCTCTGCCTAATTCTCCAATAAATATCCAGGCACATTCTTGGTTGCTTGCCAAGCGTCAGAGATAACTTTATCGATGTCTGTGGGAACTCGAACCGCTTATTCGGACACTTCAAGTCAGGATTTTGAACTGAGCTGCAAAGTGATCCTAGTATAACTGAGTTCAAAGTCTGGCCATTTCTCCTCAGGTCCCCGTTAAGGGTGCTGGTTCAAACGGTCGTTGAACACCATCTGATTAGTTGATCCGTCAATACTTCTCCTGAGGAACCGATCTGCTTGACTGTCCTGGGCCAAAATCTCGCCAAGGTAGCCTTCCCGCTGATCTAACCTAGCTAGCGATTTTAGCTTTTGATTTCAATGCAAGTGGGTGGCCTCGTAATGGCAGACGTACGTCATTGAGGTTCGATCCCGGCCTCCTTGATAATCCGCGCTGCGCTCTCGTTCTCGCTCAGCACGAACCGAGCAAACTCTGGCTGCGTCATGCTCAGCCGGTCAGCACCGTGCTTCGCAACCCATTCGCGCAGAGCCGGACTGGACATTGCGGCCTCGATGTCCGTCGCTAACTTGTCTACGACTTTGGCGGGAGTTCCAGCAGGTGCCCATACACCGTACCAAATTCGGAAATCGTAACGAACAATGCCAGCCTCCGCGATCGTCGGAACCTCCGGCAGCAGGGATGAACGCTTATTGGTGGTCACGCCCAGCGCGACGAGCTTGCCAGCGCGGATATCCGCGAGGGCGAACTGGATGGGCGACATCATGTATGTAGTACGGCCTGCGACTGTATTGGACGACGACGTCGGAGATTCCCTCGCCCGGTCCGGCGGGGACGTGAACGGCTTGAATGCCCGCTGCTAAATTGAATTCCTCGAGGCCTAAGTGCGTGCCTGTGCCCATCCCGGTCGAGCCAAATTTCAGTTCACCCGGTTTCGCTTTCGCCGCCGCAACAAGCTCGCGGATACTCACTATACCTGCCAGCTTGCTTGCGACGATCACGTAGGGCTGGCTGGTGAGCGGGGCCACCGGGATGAAGTCTTTCAAGGGGTCATAGGGCAGGTTCTTCAAGAGGGCAGCGCTGTATGCTTGAGCGCTGGTGCTCACGAGCAATGTGTAGCCGTCGGCGGGCGATTTTGCGACGAGGGCGGGGCCCGCTGTACTTCCCGCTCCTGGGCAATTCTTGACTGTGACGGGCTGCCCCCACGACTCAGAGAGTTTCTGGCCGAGCGCGCGGGCTATCAGGTCGGGACCCCCACCTGCCCCGAACGGCTCGATTAGCCAGACAGGCTTTGTTGGATAGTTTTGTACGCTTTGCGGTAGAAATATCAGCGAAAAAACAAATCCCGTAACCATTCGAGTGAACATGTTTTACTCCCTACAACGGTTCCGAGGCCAGGATGCCTCTAAAGGGTATTCCGATTCTCTAAGTCGAGAGCGGCTGGGTAAATTGAGATAAGTCGCGAATAACTCGATAACCGGTTTCACTTATTGGGAAACGCGGCCAATCAGGGTCAGCCACACTATCAAACAGGCTCCGTGCGACTCAGCTTCGTGGGCAGCTGCGCTTCCTAGGTTTCCCGCCGTCACTTCTTCCGCGTGTAGCGGAATTCTCGAACGCTGTCTTTGCCGTTAACGCGAATTGTCCACGCCTCAGTAAAGTGGTTGGCGCTCTCCATTGTGATAACCATACGGTGCATATGCTGATCGTTGGGGCTCGCGAAATTAGTCGCGCCAGTGAAGGGAAATGCGAATTCATTCGGATTCGGGCGTTCGGACGGGGTTTCGAGTCGCGGCTGATTTCCAATCGAGCAGAAATGAGTCATAGCCACGCGTGGTCCGTCGGCGCTGTAAATCGAAACCATCTGCGTGTCATGCGCGCTGTTGACGGTCTCTTCGAGAGCGGTGTTGTTCGATATGAGCCGGAATGAAGTGCTGAAGGGCTTTCCGTCGGCATCGGTGGCTGTCCAATCGCCAACCAACGACTTCAGGCCGTCGAGGCTCGTACTATTCCCATTCTGACCAGCATGAGCGGAAAACGTAGCCGCAAACAAAACAGCCGTGATTACGACCCACAGGCTCTTCGAATATTTCAACGGCGTTCACCTCCGGTTTTCCACATTGCCTGCCGAACAGTGATTGGATTCTAGTGATTGAGATTGTCGTCAGTTCCTAGTGCGCGACCAACAACTGATTGCGCGGATTATACCTAATTTCGGAAGCGTCGAGACGACTAGTTGGGGAGCTCCTGGTAGAGGAAAAACCTGTAACTCGAAGTAGTAACCCAGAACATTTTCGTCACGGTCAGCGAGGGCGAGCGGGTAACCCAATTGCTGCGACAGGGAGACTCGCAGGTTTTCAAACGCTATTCGCAAATGAAGCTGCAGATGAAGCGAGAGGCTCTGGACAAAATTAATCGTCAGGCCAATGAAATGCCGTTGGATTCTGGCACTAGCGATGGTGCAATGAATCTCAATCGGCACAGTTCTGGCACAGAATTAGAGGCCAAATTGGATCGGTGGAGCAACATTTTAGTTGGGAAGTGCTTTATAATCATTTAGCACTTCATGTCGGGGCGTAGCGCAGCCTGGTAGCGCGCCTGCCTTGGGCGCAGGAGGCCCCCGGTTCGAATCCGGGCGCCCCGACCAATAACTTACTGAACTAAGTGACTTTCTGTTTCCGCGATACTTCCGCAACTCTCCAACTTGGGAACATGGTCAATGGCGGGGGTGTACCTCAAGGGAGCCGCTAGGGCCACTCAACCTCAATCGCGTAGATTTCCTGGGTACTCATATCGCGTGCGAATAAAGGAGAGTCGTCCGGTGCAAGTCCAAACCAGTCCACGAATGTTCCAGTAGTGACTCGACCAACGTCCTTAAGGTCAACAACCTTCTCGATCTTTGCGTCATCCAATCGGAGCCGACCGATGCTCTCACGGAAGGCTTGTTTGTCTTCATTATTTGAGTACTGAAAGTAAATGTACTTCCCGTCACGCGACCAAGTCGGATAGCCGACGGGAAATCCGACCGCTTCCGCCCATTTGTCTGCCGCGATATCAAAGAGCATTAGCTTTCCCCGCTCGCTGTTTGTCATTGCCGCGATGTTCCTACCGTCCGGAGACCACTGCGGGTTATGAAATCCATGTGAGCCACCCACGCTGGAAAGACTCTGCGTCGTCAAGTCATATATGTAAATGGGTGCATTCGGAACAAAGAGAGTCCCAAAGACGAGTCGATTTCCGTCCGGCGACCAGTTCACGTCCGACTGGCTTTGCTCACTAGCCAACAGGCGCTTCGGCGTTCCACCTTCGCTCGAAACCAAGTAGACTTTTCGCTTGCCTCCGGACAGATCGGCGCTGAAAGCAATCCTTTCACCGTCCGGCGACCACCGCGGCGAGAAAACCCTTAGCGGCCGAAACGTCAACTGTCGCTTTTCAGTGCCATCAATCTTACTCCGCCACAACTCCCCCTCGGGGAACGATGTGTACGCAACCCACTGGCCGTCGCGGGAGAAGGCCACCCCTTCCGCGGAAATACCCGCTAGGAGCGGAGCGAATTGTCTACTCCGCTGGTCGTAACGTATCAGTTCAGCTCGATGAAGGGTACCAAGCGCAAAGATCGTCCTACCGTCTTTGCTCGGCAGAGGATATTGATAGTCCAGCGGACCAGCGGTCAATTGCGTCGGTTTGCCTCGGTGGGTCCGCCATCCGAACGCCTTGTTCTCCGGCAATGTCCAAATATCCAGTCGGCCATCGCGCCGGCTTTGGAACACGAAATAACGTCCATCGGCAGTCCACCGGCCGCAACACCCTCCAAGTATCTTCCCGAATGTCGAGCCATCTGCGGTAGAGTCCACAATCGACATTTCATCCAGCTGAACATCGAAGACGGTGTATCGCAATGCTCGTGCGTCGGGCGAATATCGGAAGCCGAAAGCAGTATGACCTGCAGCCGGGACTTTTCGAAGGCCGTTCCCGTCCAAATTGATCGAATACACCTCATTCCCACGCCCATAGATTATGTTGCTTCCATTGGGTCCGAAGGCAGCATCGTGGGCCAAAACTGTTCCCACCCGACGGGGAGACCCAGCCGACACGGGCTGAATCCATATAGAGTCACCGTCTGCTTCACTGTTCGCCAGTAATAGCTCGGTACCGTCTTCGGATGCATCAACTACCGTTGGCTGTTTCAATTGAATCGCAACGGGAGCAGCCTCCCCTCCGCGAATCGATACTTGGAAAACCACGTTGCGAGGACCGGGCAAAACTTCGTTGAAGTAGATGCGCGGACCATCTGTAACCAGCGGGCCTCTTTTTTGCCTGACCATCATTTGTCAATTGTCGGAACCCCAGTACTCTCGGCATCCCGGTGGTTTTGACGGTCCATCTCCACGAAGCCACGATGCCAACGATGAGAAGGATCACGACAAAGCTTGCCAACATGGCCATTCTCGGACTCCGGTTTCGGCTCTCAGGTACCGGGGCTTCTATGGCCTTCGTTTCGACTTCAGCGACATGGGCGCCATTCGTTACATGCCCAATAAATCGATATCCGCGGCGTGGCAGCGTCTCCACGTAGTGAGGATTCTCGGCCGAGTCTCTCAGAGCTTCTCGCAGCCGCGTGATGGCTTTGTTTAGTCCGCGCTCGAAGTCTACGTTGGTCTGGTCGGACCAGAGCCGCTTGACTAGTTCTTCCCGGGTTAGAACTTCGCCGGGCCGCTCCAGCAAGAGGATGAGCACCTGGAACGGCTGCTCCTGAATCTTGACCTTCTTTCCGTCACGACGTAACTCACCGGATTGAGCATCTGCCTCAAATGCTCCAAAGCGAATCGGCGTCATGGGGCCCTCCCATCTCAAGCTGCAAAGTATCCTACCTCACTCCATCGTCGAATGAAGCATGTCCAATTTACGTCTAACTGCATCATTCGCCATCCCTTATCAGGGAACACAGTCGCCGCATGCAGAGAGCACGCGGGCCCTTTACGTTTTTGGGCTCTCGACCTACTGTCGCCCCGGTCTAAAGGAGGTCGCAATGCAAAACAAATTGATTTCTCTTGTAGTCGTCGTGCCCATCGCGGTCATATCTGGTGTACTGGCGCTGCTGGCGTCTGCCGCTCCGCAGTCCGCGTCCATACACTCCGCTGTCCAGAAGTTACCACCGCCCCCCAGATGTTCGACTAGGACGATTGCCGGCGACTACGCCTATACCATCGAAGGAACGCTCCTCATCTCTCCCACCGTTACACTCCCGATTCACGGAGTCTCCTTGGCTCACTACGACGGCCAAGGAAATAAGACCCAGCTGGACCACGTCGTCGTAAACGGGCAAGAGCCGCAGGAGGAATGGACTCCCGGCAGCGGCACCTACACTGTCAATGAGGATTGCACGGGATGGCAGGAAGTCTTTGTCAATGGCAGTCCCGATTCTCCCATTCGCAGTCACTTCATTATCGATAAAGGCGGCCGAGAAATTCGCGAGGTCATTGACGCAAATGCCGTCACAGCGATCGGCGCTAGAGTCGAATAGTCCCCAACGGCTTCCCGATCCTGGCTGCAAATATAAGCCTCCAATACCGGCCTTTCGCAACGATTGTTCGATTCGCGGATCGTCTGGTATGACTGGCTGAGCGGCGGGGCTTCTTCAGCAATGCGGAACCCCGCCTTTCTCTTTCCGCGTCGTTCTAGGTTCTTCCAAGCGTTGGGTGTCCATACACTCTCTCCTAGGCAGGTGGCGCATGGTTTTGGGGCTGATCATATCTGAACGGTGCAACGATACCACTGCGGAAAGGTGCTTGAAAGTGATTTGAGATAAAGCATTGGTCGCTTCGGTCGGCTAACTCCTGGAGAGTCAGATAACCATATATCTTGCTCCCAGTACCCAGATGAACTTCGGTTTCGCGGGTTATCGGAAGTGCCGTAGCGAGGTGTCTTGAATTATTTCGAGTGGCTTAATTGCCGCCTCAGTGTTTCGACCAGTAGCCCAACCACTACATATGTGGCGATATTTGCAGCAAGAGACGAGCAGATGCTCACGGGGTAATGCATGCCGACAATCGCAATGGGACAGGTTAGCCGAAGAAAAGCAGACACCAACGGTTCTATCGGAAGGTCCTTGTCTCTTAGAAAGAAATAAACCGCCCAGCCACTCGCAATAAGAAAGCCCGCAGTAGCCCATATCGCGATTCGGTATTTCATGCTGTACCTCCCGCTGCCTTGGTCGAATAGTCTCACAAAGTCCTGCATCCGTCAGGGCAACTCCTGAGATGTCCGGTTACCGGACATGTTCGTGCTACAAGCAATTTTTCTATTCGCTTGACCGGTTACGCAGTCTCGCTCGGATAATTGAAGAAGAGCTGATTGCCGTCGGGATCATCGACCGCCAAGAGCCGGTAGCCCCACGAACCCTCCTTAACCGAAACGCCCTTGGCCTCGAGTCCCGAGCGAAGCTCGTCCAACGCGGCCGCCTGCTTCCCCCGCTCGACGTTCAGAGAAATAAACATCAGCCCCTCGCCAATCTTTTCCGGCCACGTGTCGGCCAGGATAAGCGCGCAGCCTTGCCGCTCGACCTGCGCAACGTGTACTTTGCCGTCATCTTCGTAGCGCCACGGGCTCGTGCAGCCGAGCCGGTCAACGTAAAAGCGGAGCGAGGCCTCAACGTCCCTCACGTGGAGGACGGCCCGTGCGAACCAGTCTGTCACAGGCTACATATCCTCAAAGTAAGAAAAGTCCTCCTTCGCCTCGAATTCTGCAACTAACTGAGATCCAATCAGAAGCCTAGAGAGTGCCATTCTGTTCGACTTTCACGACAACTGCCTGCCGGTACGTCCGGTTACGGGCAAGATTCGTAATAGACGAGTCAGAAATCTCCCGGGTCACTATTTCGCCGCAAACAACTTCTCATAGAATTCTTCCGACAGCCTGGCTCCTTCCTCAGATAGCCATACGGACTTGTTTTTCGTTGCTGGATCGGAGATGTAACCCTTCTCGTGCAACCGATCCATTACACTCCAAGGAAATCCTTTCCAAGCCCGTTTTCCTCCAGACTTGTAGTCAAACGAGTTTACGTAGAGAAGCGCGAGGACCGCTTGTTCTAGCTTTTCTGCATCGATATCCATTTGGCACCTCAAGTGTTGGCACGCACGGTGCATTCAAGTTTGTGATACTAGCCATTTCATACTCCCTTGCCGCGGCCATGTCCAGGGATTGCACGGAACGAAGAATCGTGCCATTCCCAATTCCTAGCGTCGGGAGGTGGCATCCATGAGAAGAAGAACAAAAGCGAGAAGACAAAATCGACAGAAGACCAAGTTGGGACTTCCTGATTTGGAGCGCGTAAAATCGGCGGTACTTGTGAGTCTCAGGCCACCAGAATCCCAACGCAGCTACCGACGTTCCATTGATGACTTTGTTTGCTGGTATTGCTCGGAGCCTAGGCTTTCCTTCAACAAAATGGTGGTGACGCGCTAGATCACTGGCTGAGCGAGACTGAGATCACGCACGGTAGGATCTTTAGAAGCGTCTGTCGACGTGGTGTCGTTTGGGGAACGAAGATTACTGAAAAGGTGGTCTGGTATGTAGTGAAGGAATACGCGGAGAGGCTGGGAGTTTCAAAGCTCGCGTCACACGATCTCAGAAGGTCGTGTGCGCGGTTCTGTCACGAATCGGGAGGCGAGCTTGAACAAATTCAGTTTCTGCTCGGCCATGTATCCGTGCAGACGACCGAAAAATACCTGGGCTGTAAGCAAAGATTGCGCCATGCCGTGAATGATCGACTCGGCATCGAACCATCCGCCTAAAGCTGCAAGCCTCATCGGAGTTCGCAAGCCCGGTGCCCAAGTTAATGGGATGGTCCGCCGCAGAACTCTAGCTGGTATAGAGTGCGGGGCAAGGGGGCATCTGATGAAAATCTACGCACTGGGTATCGATTTGGGTAAGACAGTGTTTCATTTGGTAGGTTTGGATTCCAGTGGGCAAGTGGTTGTTCGGAAACGGTGTTCACGCACACAACTGCTCGCCTTCACCGGGAATTTGCAAGTGCAGTTGATCGGCATGGAAGCCTGCAGTGGAGCACATTTCCTGGGGAAAACTCTGCGAGCGCAAGGGCACGACGTGCGCTTGATGCCGGCTCAGTACGTGAAGCCGTATGTGAAGACGAACAAGAGCGACTACATCGATGCGGAAGCGATTGCCGAAGCGGTGCAACGACCCCGCATGCGTTTTGTGCCGATCAAGACAGAGGAGCAACTGGATCTGCAGGCACTGCATCGAGTGCGCGAGCGTTGGGTGATGCGACGTACCGCAGTGGTGAACCAGATTCGCAGCCTACTTCTGGAACGTGGATTGCCTTTGCCCAAGTATGCTTCCTAGGATTTTGGAAGATGCTGAGTTGAAGCTGTCCGGGCGTTTCGTGTTCTGTTGGCGCAACTCAAGGTGGAACTGGAGCAACTGGCAGCACGCATCGAGCAGATGGACACGGTCATCCAGCAAGAGGCTCGAGAGAATGAATCCTGCCAACGACTGACGACGATTCCTGGAGTCGGCCCAGTCACGGCAACGGCTTTGATCGCGGCGGTCGGCAACGGAAGCGACGCAGGAGCTGTCGCACGGCCGAAGTTTGAACAACGCAGCAATGCGAATCGCGGTATGCTCTGCTGCAAGGGGACGTCGGTGGTTTTTTCCAGCACGCCGAAAAGCAGCACCCACTGAAATCCCCCAAAAATAGCAATAAACACAATGGTGTGCCATGCCGGAGCAATGAGCGTCCGGCTCGCTGGGCGAGAAGTTAGGTTCGCATCCGCAGTCATCGTGCCTCCGATGCTCATTGTCGGACTTAGAGGAAGAACGCTACCAAGAGTTTTGTTTCGGTGGATGTACAAATGTGGACACCTGTTAAGACTGCGACCGACTCTGGTAAACGGGCTACTTGTCGATGTGAAACCGGCCCAAGACCACTTGTCCGAGAACCCGACTTGAACGAAGCCGCTCTGCGGCGGACGCTTCGCGTGAGACGAACGGAGCAGTGATTGCTTGTCGGTTGAGGTAAGTTGTCGGGTCAAAGGAGCCTCCTATGACCCGACTTCGCAAAATGATGCTGGAAGAACTCCAGCGTCGTAATTACGCAGAGACTACCACACGTCACTACCTCAGGACAGTCGAAGATTTTGCTCGACGATTTAACCGTCCACCGGACCGCCTGGGCCCTCGGCACATTCGTGAATATCAAGCCGAGCTATTTCAGAAGCGGAAATTGTCGCCGAATTCAGTCATCCGACACTGGCGGCGCTGCGATTCTTCTACGTCAAGACACTCAAGCGTTCCTGGAGCGTTGCCGAAACACCTTACCCGAAATCTGTGTTTCGTCTGCCAACGATTCTCAGCCAGGAAGAAGTCACACAACTCATCGAGGCAGCCTGGACTCCTTACCATCGCACTCTGTTGATGACGCTCTATGCCACTGGAGTACGACGCAATGAGTTGACACACCTGAAAGTCAGCGACATCGATAGCCAACGCATGGTCATTCGTATCGAGGGCGGCAAGGGTCGCAAAGATCGCGATGTCATGCTCAGTCCAAGGCTTCTCGAAGAGCTTCGTGTCCATTGGCGTCGCCTGCAGCGAAAACCGAGTTCCTGGTTATTTCCAGGTAATCGCGATCACCGCGGCGATCAGCCGATCGATACGAAAACGCTTTGGAATGCGTGTAAGCAAGCCGCCGAGCGCGCCGGGATCAAGAAACACGTTCATCCACATACGCTGCGGCACAGTTTCGCTACACATCTCCTGGAAGCTGGCGCGGATCTACGAACGATCCAGATCTTGTTAGGCCATCGCGATCTGGAAGAAACCACCATCTACTTGCACCTTTCCGAACGTCACCTGAACGCGACGGCAAGTCCGCTGGATTCGCTGCAGCTCAGGTCACCGCTGGGAAGATAGATGAGCCGGCCACCTCTCGAGGTGGCCGATCTGGTTCGCGCTGCGGGAAATTCCTTCATCGAACGAAGCCGTAAGTGGATCAGCTGGAAACATGTCAAAGTGCTTCTGGCTATCGCGCGGTGTCGCACCGCCGCACTCGGTGGTCATCTCGATGAATGCACCCGCTGTGGACATCGCGCCATCTCCTACAACTCATGCAGAAATCGGCATTGCCCGAAATGTCAGGCAGGAGCTCGCGAACGCTGGTTGGAAAAGCGCCGCCGGGAGCTCCTCCCGACGCCCTACGTCCATGTGGTCTTTACGCTTCCTCGTCCCTTGGCTCCGTTGGCCTTGCAGAACAAGAAGCTCATCTACGATCTCCTGTTTCGTACCAGTGCGGAAACACTTCTGCAAGTGGCGCGTGATCCAAAGCATCTCGGTGCCGAAATCGGTTTCTTTAGCGTACTCCATACCTGGAGTCAAAAACTCGAACTTCACCCGCATGTTCATTGTGTCGTTCCGGCCGGTGGACTATCGCCCGATCACACGCGCTGGATGAAACCACACTATGATTTCTTTCTTCCCGTCAGAGTGCTTAGTCGCGTCTTTCGCGGCAAGTTCTGCGCAGCGCTCAAGCGTGCCTTTCATGACGGCAGGCTCAACTTTCACGGAGACCTTCAGAGCCTCGCTCAGCCTGAAACTTTTGCTGCATGGATGAGATCGCTGTTCCGAAAGGACTGGGTCGTCTATGCAAAACCTCCGTTTGGAGGCCCTGAGTATGTGTTGCGCTATCTCGGTCGCTACACGCATCGCGTAGCGATCTCCAACCATCGTCTGGTTTCTTTCGCGGACGGTAAGGTCACTTTTCGCTGGCGTGACTCCGCTCACCACAACGAGCAGAAACTACTGACTCTGGCGCTCGACGAGTTCTTGCGCCGCTTCCTGTTGCATCTGCTCCCGCAAGGTTTCGTGCGCATCCGCAACTTCGGTTTCCTGGCCAACCGCAGACGTGCCACTACTTTGCCACTTTGCTTACAGCTGCTCGATTTCGCACCAGATACCACTCCAGCGATCTCTCGCGATGGTCTCAGCGATCTCTGGACTTGCCCCAAGTGTGCCGGCCCGATGGTCGTGATTGAAAGGCTCACGGCAGCTGAGATTCAACTCCGTTCCCCACCTCCTCAGGATGCCGTTGCCGCATGAGATCAACTTCTCCATCACGAAACTTCCGCATGTTTCACGACACTCCGTATTGCTGTGTCTTCTTTCATTACAAATGTCTTCTACCCGCCTCAGGACAGCATCTCTGCTTGGACATTTACCGATTATTTCTCTCTCCCCGGTGGTTGCTGAACTCAGTCGGTGTTCTTCAGGGTGCGGCCACACCTACTCTTCCCTCAATTGAATTTGCATAGCACCCGCGTCCGCCGCAAAGCGAGCGGCTTCCTTCATGTCCCTGTGTCGAAAGCGCGCAATCCTACCGTGCTCGTGTCGGCGCCTTGCTAACTCGCGCTTCCGATACAGCACTAAGACTTCTCAGGACTTTGCCGCAGGCAGCTTGGTACTTTGCGGCGCGATATTGTGATTTTGGCAAAAGAAGTTCATAGGATCGTATTTGGCTTTCAGTTTTGCCAGTTTCTCGTACTTCTCAGGGCCATAAGCCGATTGGACCCTGCTCCGGCTTTCATCAGCGCTCAAATGATTGGCGTAGACAGCCGGAGAAACAAAAGGCTGTGCCGCAGTCCAAACGTCGCGGGCCCAACGCATGTTCTCTGTGTCATGGGCTGAGTCCGTCCATTGCGCGATGATCGACATCTCGAAATTCTCGTGACGGTGATCGAATGCCATGGCGTCTTTTGCGATGCGCTGGATTGCACCCTTAATCTCGAATACAAGGATCATCGATCTGGGGGAGGGCATCACGTCCGTGCCGGCTCGAATAACGTCAGCGAAACCTGAATCGAGCTTGGGCACGAAATTAGACTTCCAATAGTAGCGGTGTCCAATGGGAACGGCGTCATCCACTAGCCGCTGCGCTTCAGTATATGCCATTGGACGTATCAGATCGGCGGCCGGTGGGCCGAAGCGGCGCAAGGGCTCGAGCAAGCGCTCGCCTTCCTCAGTTGCACCGGCGTAGACCACGATGATACCAACCAGCGGAACGCCATCCGGTGAGTTCAGGAAACCGAGAGTCGTGTCGAGCTCGTCGGGGGTGTTTGCGAGAAACTCTCGATAGAATGGGATGAGTTCTCCGGCTCGGTCGCGAGGATGAAGCAGCAAACCCGCGAGCACTCCCGTAAGCGGATGCAAGCGATAGCGGAACGAAGTGGCAACACCGAAGTTAGCCCCAGCACCCCGCATAGCCCAGAACAAGTCGGAATTTTGTTCTGCACTTACTGTCAGCGTCTCTCCATCGGCTGTAACCACGTCTAGCGAGAGAAGGTTGTCGCACGCCGCCCCGTGCTTTCCCATGAGGTAACCCAGTCCACCGCCCAGAGTCAGTCCAGCGATGCCTGTGTGGGAAACCTGGCCGCCTGTTGTGGCCAATTGATGAGCTTGTGCCGCGTTGTCAAACTCGCCCCAGAGTACTCCAGGGCCAGCCACGATTTCGCGAGAGACGGGATCTACCTGAAGTCCTTTCATGAGAGAAAGGTCGATCATCAGCCCGCCATCACACACAGCCGTACCGGCGACGGCGTGTCCTCCGCCCCTCACGCTTATGCCCAGATTTTCGGCTCGCGCAAGTTTCAGGGCCGCACGAACATCTGAGACCGAGATACACCGCGCAATCAGGGCGGGCCGACGATCGATCATTCCATTCCAGATGCGACGTGATGCGTCGTATCCATCCTGATTTGGCGTGATTAATTGGCCATGGAATTGACTCTGCCACCGATTGACGATTGGACCCATCCCGGTTTCTGTCATGAGCCCTCCTACTTCTCAGCACTCGGATTTTATGCCCTGGATCGCAGTGGTGTCGGGGAATTGTACATGAGTTTCGTTCTGTGCGGGAGTAATCCACATGCTTGATAAACGGCATAATTGTACATGTGGGACTTTCGGTGTCCGGGGGTTGCGGCCTCAAACGGTCCAACCGGAGAACTGGAGCCTAGTACCCGGTTGAGGAGATATTTACGGTTGGTTTTCTAGCTCTGCGCGGTTCCAGTGTGCAAGATTGGCGGCCGCATCGTAGGTGCTTTGACAGAAATCCAGAAGGGTCTGCTCGGGATACTCAGACAATCGAACGTCGTCATACATCAAGAAAAATTCCTTCTTATTCGGACTGTAGAATGCCTTTGCAGGCCGCACCGCGCTGTCTCTGAATCCTGGCGGTTCAGGTGCTGCATAGGCGTAGAACGCTGCGTCTTTTATTGTTTCACCGTCACCTGGCCAAAATCCCACACTGATCAGCTCATGGGAGTATCCTTCGCGGGTGATAATGTCGACATTGGACCGCTCTGGAGCGCGTTTGCCAGAAAATCGCGATACCGCTAAATCAAAGCTCCCCCAAAAGAAATGTACTGGACTGGCCTTCCCAATAAACCCCGCTCGAAACCTCTGGAAGATCGGGCTCACGGTTGCAAGTATCTGCCAAAACTGATGTGCGTATTCGCCATCGTAGGAAGCATGAAGATCATCGAGCTTGAACCGAACAGGTCTGGGAACTTCAACGGGCATCCCCCAGATCTTCACATCAATGCCCAAAGAATGTAGTGCGCTTTGGAGTTCTTCGTAGAAGCCGGCAACGGTACGCGGCATGAGACGAAATGACCTGCGTTCGCCACGACTCGTCTCGATTTGTAAAGAATGCGCGACGAAATCGAAGTGAATCTCGAAAAGTCCTTTCTCGTAAGGTATCGCCGAAGTGGTCAGGCCTCGGGCCGTCACATAGAAAGCGCACCCCCACCAATGATTGATGTTCGGGCTGAGTGCCAGACGGATCTTACCCACGATCTGGGTCCACATGTGCAGGGTTGCGTAAGTATCCTTCCATGCAGCCAAAGGCAGTTCAGGCCAAGCCATTAATTGTTTCATGTCAACCCTCGGCGGTAATTTGCAGGCTGGAGATGCACATCGTATCACGGGCCGACCTGAGCTGAGCAGCGCGTGATTAACGTCGCTACCGCGGTACAGATTTGAGTTAGTGCGTGCTACGCCTTTCGCCCCAGATACACTTTGAGCCTGATAACGGCGAAATCGTACAAGTTCGTATCAGTACCCCGGATTTCGCCGTGGGCCGGTACTATGAGGGACCTGATTTCCGGTTTGCTGACAAATGATGCTCAAGTGAATGACTGTTCGTTTAAATGTGCGGTCGGCAGCTCAGTCGGTACTCGCAGCAAAATCGTGTTGCAGGCATACTAGTCACTTCGACACCCTCGACAACAGCACAGTAGTTTCTTGAAACTGGGTCGGGTTGAAGATCACTCCCGGCGCAAAAACACTCTTTAGGTACGCTTCAATTGTGCCGGTAATAATAGATAATGCAGCTTTCGGATCGAGAATTGTGCCGCCAAATCGTGTGATAGCGTTAGGCATCGTGAATAGACCATCACTAAAACTGAAATGACCTGTTCCCCGGATTGTCAGCACCCAAATGGCCTCACCTTGGGGTGCCAAAACCCTTTGCCATTCCAAAGTGCGTTCCTTCCCGAGAGTCTCCCACTGTTCGCGGGTTCGTCCCCGTGCTTTCAGTTCTTCGTCGCTGTGGTCTACGTGGCTTAAGAGAACCAGGGCGCCCCTCCGCAAACCCTTTTCTGCCACGTCCCCGAAAGGCGAACCATCCATATCAACGCAAGCACGTATGCGTGAATCCATTTCGCATGCCTGAAGGGCCGCGGCCCCACCGAGAGAATGTCCTACAACCGCAATCCGTGTACCGTCAATGTGAGACCGGAGGTTTGTAGGAAGTTTATAGGCGTCTTCGGAAGTCAGTAGCTTCTCTAGAAAACCAGATACGTCTTGAGCCCACTCCTTGACGGCCGCCTTCGCGTCCGCTTCACTTCCAGCATCTGGAGTTTCGTCCAATGGAAACGTAAATCCGTCATGCACGAAGTCGACGGCTGCTACAACGGATCCATCACTCGCAAACTGTTCCGCCAACGACGTATAGTTTGAGCTCGATACGCCTTCTCCCGGAAGTATCAGAATCAGCGGATACTTGCGCTGCGTATTTGCTGGCACATTGACAAACGCATGCGTTCGAAGCCGGCCCCATGCATCGTAAACGCAATTAGGTTGGTCGTAATACTTCTGTTCCCGCATCAACTTAAGCAGGGAATCTGTTATGTAGGGAGCGATCGCACCGCTTACATCGCTTTCAGCTGGGTACCACAGCCGCACCTGGAATCTGGAAGGCCCAGTCCCCGACGGATACGCTTCCGGTGGTAGAACCGTTGTGCCAATTGCAAAAGAACCAGTCGGTGGCGGCAGATCGGAAACTGGGCAAGTAACAGCGAGAGCTGTTGTACCCAGCAGTGTTAGTTCCAGCGTGAGAAGAGCTAAATCGCGAAGTGGTCGCATACTACCGGATTCCTTAAACCTCTGGAAGATTCTCAAGTGTATGACGGAACTGAAGCAAAAATGGTATGCCATGCTTGCCAGAAGTTGGTTGAACTCTTGGTTAACGGCATTACTGTCCAAGTGGATTTTCAAGGTACCAGTAATCTGGGTGCATTCGATAGGTCGATGCAACACCATCTAGGAACTAATCTGTTCGAAGGTGGTGTTCATGATCCAACGAAAACGGTCGAGACTTTCTCCCGCGGAAAAGATCGACATCTGGCGGCGATGGAAGTGCGGGGAGTCCCAGCACGAGATTGGGCGCATTTGTGGCAGGCCACATGCCACCATTCGCAAGATATTGATGCCATCTGGGGGCATAGCTCCCCCCGCTCGTCGCCGCTCGCAGCCAGCTTCAGCAAACAATTGCTTAAGTGTTGCCTCGCTCTGCTGATCGTTGCCCTTGTATTTCCCCAGTCGGGTTTCGATGACCTCTTGTGAAACCGGATTGTCCCGGAAGCCATCAGCAGCAACGTTGTTCGAAGCGTGCAGCAGCATCACCGCGGTCGCAAGCGAGAGGAGTCCCGACCGACTGGGCTCTGGAAAGTAGAACACGCTAATGCGACCTTGTGCACAATCGCTTGCGCGTCGGATTCCTTTTGCATGTGAATACAACAGCGCGAGGTTGGACGACTTCGATCCTCATTGGGCAACGGAGCCCCAGATTTCCCGCAAATCGCCTCTTCGCCGACATTCTCGCCCAGGCTTTCGGCGCGTTTCGCCTTTGAAGCTCTGGGTGCTTAATAAACAGTTTTCTTGCACTGACCCCTAGCCATTATGCTGAGATGTGGCCGCAATGCCGAACCCAGATCTCAAGACTCCGCTCCGAACTGGTTCCATCTGGTCGTTTATTCGATGGATTCTTGGCGGCGCAGTACTTCTCTGGTCGCTTGCCGCGCTAACCCTTGTAGCCGCCAGGTGGATCGACCCACCGACTACGGCAGTGCAGATCGAGCGCCGCTTGCAGGCCTCGATTCACCGCACTTCGTATCGCAAACACTACAATTTCATCCCGCTCGGCGAAATTTCGGTCGACCTCCAGCACGCGGTAATCGCCGCGGAGGACACCCGCTTTTACCAGCACCATGGATTCGATTGGCACGAGGTCCAGATCGCTGCCGAAGAGGATTTGGAAGGGGAGCGCGCTCGGGGAGCTTCCACAATTACTCAGCAGCTCGTAAAAAACCTCTTTTTCGGGACGGCTCGTTCGTTTCTCCGCAAGGGAGCGGAGGCTTCACTGGTGCCGGTGGCCGAATTCGTCCTCGGTAAGCAGCGCATTCTCGAGATCTACCTCAACGTGGTCGAATGGGGGCCCGGTATTTATGGCGCAGAGTCGGCTTGTCGTTACTACGACGAAACTACGGCCGGGAATATCGGCCGGCAGCAAGCGGCCCGGCTTGCCGCAATTCTGCCAGCTCCTCTCAAGCGACGACCCGAGCGCATGAATACCTACAGCGCAATTATCCTTAAACGAATGAACCAAATGGGCTGGTAGTCGTAGCTGACAGCCAGCTGCCTTCCGGCCGAGCTCGCGAGATGCGAGAGAAGCTTTCAGGCGTCATTCTTGCTGCGGGCGCCGAATCACCAGTACCGTACCCTCTAGCGGAAGGGAAGACGCCGCCATTCTCCGGTATCCCCCTAAAGTGTCATTCCGGTTCTCGGGACCGACCACTACCATCAGTGTGCCTGCGTATCTGCAGCAAACATGAGAGTCTGCAAAGAAAGGCTAGACGAAATGAATCAACATCAATTCAGCAGGAAGATCGCCTCCTGCGCAATCGCACTTACATTGTCGCTCGGCGCTGCAGTCCAATCGACGCAGGCTTGTACTGGTATTCGCCTGACAGCCAATGATGGGACCGTTGTGCACGCACGGACGCTCGAATTCTCCATTGATCTGCACTCCGACGTAATTTTCGTACCCCGCGGCTATACACGTATAGGCAGCACTCCAGATGGTAAGGAAGGTTTGAAATGGAGGTCGAAGTACGCTAGCGTCGGTGCCAATGGCGTTGGTCTTCCTTTTATTTTCGACGGCTTCAACGAGAAGGGCTTGGGGGCCGGACTGTTTTACTTCCCGACTTCGGCCGGCTATATGCCATACACCGCGAGCGATGCCGGCAAGACTCTCGCTCCGTGGGAATTGGGCTCCTACATTCTGGAAAATTTTGCAAACGTCGCCGAAGTCAAGGCAAACATCGGTAGTGTTATCGTCCCATCCGTTGTTTTCAAGGGATGGGGATTTGCCCCTGAAGTTCACTACATCGTTCACGACCCGACTGGCAGCAGTATTGTGCTCGAATACGTCGACGGCAAACTGAACGTCTACGATAATCCTCTCGGAGTGATTACTAATTCTCCAGGGTTCGACTGGCAAATGAATAATCTTCGCAATTACGTCAACTTCTCGATGACCAATGTTCCTCCGGTGAAACTAGGAAGCGTTACCCTCCAACCGTTCGGCCAAGGCTCGGGTATGCTCGGAATCCCGGGAGACTTTACCCCTCCATCACGCTTTGTCCGTGCAGTTGCCTTCAGCCAATCTGCGTTTCCCACCAAGACGGGCGATGATGCCGTGCTTGAGGCATTCCATATTTTAAACCAGTTCGATATTCCCAAAGGCGCCGCCCGCGAGAACGAAAAGGATTCGCACGGGAACATCGTTGCGGACTACACGCTTTGGACTGCGGCCAGCGATCTCACAGCCAAGCGTTACTACTTCCGGACCTACGAGAACAGCCAAATCCGCATGGTCGACCTGAACAAGATGAATCCCGGCGCGAAGGAAATTGTGACGATCTCCATGACGGGCGCTGAGGTCATTCAATCGGCGACCCCCTAAGTTCAGAAGTAAGTGACGAGAGTGGGCGTGAGCACCGTTACGCCTTACCGCACGACGGATGCTCGCGCCTTCGACTTCTTGGATCTAAACAAAATCCTCAAGCCCGCTGCAAGTGCTCCCGGTAAATACGAGGACTAATTGCGGATCGATCGGCACAATACTATCTCAACGATTCCTATGCAGGTCTGATGGCTTCGTGACCAAACTCCTTACAAAAAAATGAACGGCGCATCAGAAGAGAGTTGCGCATCTGGCCCGCCCGGCCCTTTTACTCAACCGCTTCTCGCCGTTCAATATCGGATAGTAGGAAAGTTCTCTCCGCTCGCGCTGTTCTCTTTTGCACAGTCTTCGCCACTTCTCCTTGGTAAAGTACTCGGGGCGGCAGGATTGGCAAACTAACAATTCTAGCTAGCTACTTATGAAGACGAAGAAATCGCAAATAAACAAACCAAACGGATTCGATCCGCAGATATTTCTTGACACAGCTGGTATCTCCCGAAAAATCTCTGAATTTCGCCGCAACGAATCGATTTTCAATCAAGGTGATCCTGCAGACAGCGTCATGTACATTCAAGAAGGAGGGGTGAAACTGTCCGTGGTGAACGGATCCGGGAAAGAGGCTGTCGTCGCGATGTTTGGCCCGACAGACTTTTTCGGTGAAGGTTGCATGGCGGGTCAAACCATACGCATGGGCACGGCGACTGCTGCCACGCCTACAACCCTGATGGTCATCCAGAAAAAGGAGATGCTTCGCGCTTTGCACGCGGAACAGGAGCTTTCAGACCATTTTATTGCCTACATGCTCGCGCACAACATTCGCGTCGAGGAAGACCTGATCGATCAGCTCTTCAATTCCAGCGAAAAACGACTGGCCCGCACACTTCTGCTTCTGGCCCGGTACGGAAGTCAGGAGCAGCCTGACGGAATTCTGCCCAGTGTTTCGCAGGAGACCCTTGCGGAAATGATCGGTACAACGCGTTCTCGCGTTAATTTCTTCATGAATAAGTTCCGAAAGCTTGGTTTCATAGAATATAAGGGTAAAATAAAAGTAAACAAGTCATTGCTGACAGTTGTATTGCACGAGTAAAAGCCGCACGCTTTTTCCCGGCCACTGCCCAATACCGTTTCGAATGAAAAGTCAAGGAGTGCAACCGCCCTCGGGCCAATCCGCCCGGGGTGAGGTGGAGTTTCTTCCACCCGTCGTGAGTTTCGGAGGCAATCAAATGGCATCAGAAGAAATCATCACTCAGGAAATCGTCACAAACATTGCGATCAAGCCTCTGCCGCTCGACGACAAAGTTCTTGCGATAACCTCCATCTCTCCGCGACCAGCACTTCCCAATCGCATTGCTGTCGTTGGCAACTATCTTCCGCGCCGCTGTGGTATCGCCACGTTCACCACGGATCTCTGCAATGCAATTCACAATGAATACGGAACTACGGAACTCCTGGCTCTCCCCGTAAATGACACCGAGGAAGGCTACTTATACCCGGAAAGAGTCCGCTTCGAATTGTCTGAAGATAACGTTGCGTCTTACCGTCAAGCAGCAGACTTCCTCAATTTCAGCAACATCGATCTTGTCTGCCTGCAACATGAATATGGAATTTTTGGCGGACCGGCGGGTTCGCATATCCTCGAAATGCTGCGCCGTTTGCACATGCCATTTGCAACCACTCTGCACACGGTCCTGCGCAATCCGGATCCCGAACAGCGGGCCGTGATGACAGAAATCGCAGCGCTTTCTGACCGCCTGATTGTTATGAGTCAGAATTCGTCCGATATTCTCCAGGAAGTGTTCCACGTTCCCATGGACAAGATCGACCTGATCCCACACGGTATTCCGGACCTGCCATTCACAGACCCCAATTTTTACAAGGACGCGTTCGGAACTGAAGGGAAGGAAGTTCTCCTCACATTCGGTCTTCTCTCTCCCAATAAAGGCATCGAAAACGTCATCAAGGCGCTTCCTAAGATTCTTGCGCGCCACAGTAACGTTGTTTACATGGTGTCAGGTGTGACGCATCCGCACATCCTTCGGCGGGAAGGCGACCAGTACCGCGTCTATCTGCAGAATCTTGCAAAAAAACTCGGGGTCGCTGGCAGCGTGATCTTCCGGAACAAGTTTGTTAGTCACCAGGAGCTGGTCGAACTGATCGGGGCGGCGGACATCTACATTACGCCTTACAAATATCGCGAACAAGTCGTTTCCGGCACGCTTGCCTATGCGCTCAGCGCTGGCAAGGCGATCATCTCCACGCCGTACCTGCACGCTACTGAGCTTCTCGACGACGAACGCGGGGTACTGGTGCCGTTCGATGATCCTGATGCCATCGCCGACCAGACTCTCGAACTGCTGGACCATACCACGGCCAGACACGCGATGCGGAAACGCGCTTATCTATACGCAAGAGATATGGTCTGGAGCCGCGTGGCCCAGAAATACATGCAAAGTTTTGAACGCATCTACAATGAGCGGCTTCGCAATCCTCGCGCGACGTTTTCTGCGCAGCACACGGAAAAGAAACTCGATCGACTACCGGCTGTCAAACTGGATCATCTATATCGCATGACCGACCACACTGGAATCGTCGAACACGCCGTCTTCGTTGTTCCGAACTATCCCGAAGGGTACTCTACCGACGATAACGCCCGCGCCTTGATCGTCGCGGTCCTTGCGGAAGAATTTGGCGCTAGCGCGCGCGAAGGCGCAATTGATCTGGCCTCGCGTTATCTGGCCTTCCTTTGGCTCGCGCTCGACCCCACGACAAAACGTTTTCGTAATCTGCTGAGCTTCGAACGCCAGTGGCAGGAAGCTGAGGGGTCCGAGGACAGTCATGGCCGCGCTCTCTGGGGACTCGGGACCGTTCTTGGCCGATCGCATAACGCCGGCTGGCGCGGAGCTGCGGGTCGCATGTTCGAATTGGCGATTCCAGCGGCAACCGATTTCAAGAGTCCGCGCGCTTGCGCCTTTGCTCTGCTTGGCCTGCAGGAATATCTGGATTCGTTTCCCGGCGACCGTGCAGCCTTGAGTGCTTCCGACACTCTAGCCATTCGCCTGCTTGCTGGTTATCGCGCCCACCGCACGGGCGATTGGAAGTGGTTCGAGAACAGTCTCACCTATTCCAACGCTCGTCTGCCGCAGGCCTTGATTCGCGCAGGAGTACGCGCCGCGAATGAAGAAATGATCAACGCCGGACTCGAATCACTAGACTGGCTCCTCAGTATTCAACGCTGTGAACTGAAAGGGCATTTCGTGCCGATCGGTTCCGAAGGCTTTTATTCGAGGACTACACATAAGGCACGTTTCGATCAGCAACCCGTCGAAGCATGTGCCGCCGTATCGGCCTGTTTGCAAGCCTATCGAACCACGGGGAAAGTCAGCTGGCGCAAAGAGGCGTGGACCGCATTTAACTGGTTCCTGGGCGATAACGATCTGCAGATTGCACTCTACGATCCGACAACAGGCGGGTGCAGGGATGGATTGCATCCGGACCGTGCCAATGAAAATCAAGGAGCGGAATCAACCTTGTCTTTCTTGATGGCTCTGCTTGAAATGCGCAAGCTCGAAGAAACCGATGGTACGGCCAACAAGTTCTGACGGATATAGGTTCGATCCCATTTGCTTTCCGTAGTTCACTTCATAGAAACAGCAGACAGTTCTTCCTGAAAGGCAAGATGACCAAATACGAAACACTTTTCCTCCGTCACCCCGGCAATCCGATCCTTACGGAAAAGGACTGGCCGTATTCCATGAACAGCGTCTTCAACGCCGGAGCAACATTACTCGCGGATGGCTCTACACTCCTGCTTTGCCGCGTCGAAGATCGCCGCGGCCTCTCGCATTTGTCGGCCGCTCGTTCCTTGAACGGAATTGATGGATGGAAGATCGACCAACAACCAACCCTCCTTCCGAATGCCGATTGTCCCGAAGAAATTTGGGGCATTGAAGATTCGCGGATCACCTTTGTCCCCGAGCTAAAAAAGTTTGCCATCGCTTACACTTCATATTCTCGTGGCGGGCCGGGAGTTTCTCTGGCGCTCACCGAAGATTTTCGCGCCTTCGAAAGACTTGGCGTTGTCATGCCACCAGATGATAAGGACGCGGCTCTCCTTCCGCGCCGCATCAACGGACTGTGGGCCATGATTCACCGCCCGATGACCCCTCTGGGAGCGCACGTCTGGATTTCCTATTCGCCCGATCTTCGTCATTGGGGCGGCCACAAACTGATGCTCGAAGCGCGTCGCGGCGCTTGGTGGGACGCGAACAAGATCGGCATGTCTCCACCGCCAATTGAAACTCCCGAGGGCTGGCTCATGATTTATCACGGTGTCCGGCGCACTCCATCGAGCTCCATTTACCGCCTGGGCCTCGCGTTGTTTGATCTGCAAGATCCGGAAAAATGCTTAAATCGTGGAGACTCGTGGATGTTCGCTCCAGAGGCCGAGTACGAACGTCATGGGGACGTCCAGGATGTCGTGTTCCCCTGCGGATACACGATCGCCTCTGATGGCGACACGATCAATCTTTATTACGGTGCCGCCGATTCAAGCATTGCCTTGGCCCATGGGAGCATCCGCTCACTGCTTGCTTGGCTCAGGAACAACGGTCACGACGAGCATAGGCATGATCGGCGTCACAAGGCCTAATTGGTCACACACCTTGGACTGGAAGAAATGCGATGCCCGAAAATTTGTTAGAGTTTAGCTCGGCAGTGTCGCCACCTGCCGAGCTATGAGTCAGATCAGAGGGTCTCGAGCCATCACCGTTCGCAAGGTTCTTTTCTTCCTGTGTTTCCTGGCATGTTTCAGCGGCTTTATTTCTCCGCCGCTTGCGCTCATCCTGGGAATTCTATTTGGGCTCATTCTGATTAACCCACTTCCTGCAGAGACGAGCCAGGCTTCTCGCTGGCTCTTGCAAGCCTCGGTTGTTGCCTTGGGCTTCGGAATGAACCTGCATGAAGTGCTGAAAGCCGGCAGAAACGGTTTTCTATACACCGCGGTTGGTATCAGTTTCGCTATCGTCGTTGGACTCGGCCTCGGAAAACTATTGCTGGTGCGCGGCAATTCCTCTTTTTTGATTACGGCGGGCACTGCCATTTGTGGCGGGAGTGCGATCGCTGCCATCGCACCCATTCTTCACGCCGATGAAGAAGAAATGGCGGTGTCACTTGGAACGGTCTTTGTTCTCAATTCAGTTGCATTGCTGATTTTTCCTCCGTTAGGTCATGCTCTCAACCTTTCTCAAACCCAATTCGGCTTGTGGTCGGCTCTCGCCATTCACGACACGAGTTCCGTTGTGGGTGCGGCCTCGCGCTACGGCCCGCAGGCTTTGATAATTGGCACCACCGTCAAACTCGCCAGGGCTCTCTGGATCGTCCCTCTGGCTCTCGCTACGGCTGGCATCAAGCACGCCAAGTCAAAGCTTGTTATTCCGTGGTTCATTCTCTTTTTCTGCGTGGCGGCGGTTCTGAACACCAACTTTCCATCATTTCGTACCGCCGCCCAACTGATTTTTCATTTCGGACGCCTCGGCCTGACGGCCACTCTTTTTCTCATCGGCAGCGGGATCTCCGGCCCTATACTTCGACGCGTAGGATGGAGGCCCCTCGCCCAGGGCCTTCTACTTTGGATGGCGGTAGGGATTACGTCGCTCTACTTGATCCGTATCGGCTGGATTTTTCTCTAAGGGGCGTCAGTGCGTGATGGAAGAACTTGCAGCGATTCCGTTTTTGCAAGAGGATTCACGCAGAGTCTTACGCAGTCCGATGAGTCGTAAGCAAAGGTGAATTATGAGAGCAGTTTCGGGGATGGCACTGGTTGCGCTCTTGTGCGCCACGTTGACATCGTCCATGGCCGTCGCACAAGATACCATTCCTACGAACGACCCACCCTCCTACGGTCCATACAATGCGGTCTTCCTTCCTGATGGCGAGGGCCTGAAAAAGCAACTTGTAAAGGGCGAGACGGTTACACGTGCAGACTCGCCGTGGACACTCTATGCATGGATCAACCTCGCAGAAATTCCAAAAGGCTTGAGTCCAATCGCAGGTGTCGGCAATCCTGAAGACGAATACTCCCGTTTTCTCGCCACGGATGGAAACAAATTGGTGTTTTGGACGGGCGAAGGCGACAGCCTGTCCGCAGCTGCTAGATGGACTGCTGACAAATGGTCTTTCATCGCGGCCACGTTCGATGGCCGGGAGTTTTACCTGTATTTTGACGGGAATCGCATTGCGCAGGGAACTCTTGATTTGGGCGCGGTCGCCGGCATCCTTCAAATGGCGCCGCCCAATTCCACATGGCCGGGGAGTACGCATTTTGGCGGAAAGATAGCCGGACTTACATTGCTCCGTCGCGCTTTGACTGCTGATGAAATCAAGACGACTTCAGAGCACCCGGTTGATTTTCAAACGGTATTGTTCGAAGAAGCTTCAAAGCCCTGGCCGTTTCAGACCAGCCAGCAGGCTGGCTACCGTGCTCCCCAAGACCCCTCGACGATGCCACGCTCCAAGGCTCCTTTTTCGAAGCCCGCAAAGGCTCCCGGACCTCTCTCGGACGCAGCTGCACTACAACCAAGCAGCAAGAATCAGTGGACGGTCAGTACTGGCTGGAAATTGCGGCCAGCGCCCATGGTGCTCGAACCAGGTGAAGCCATCTCGCAAGCGGAGTTTTCAACAAAGGATTGGTGGCCTGCGACGATTCCCGGCACAGTCCTGACGACCATGACCGATCAAGGTGTTTATCCCGACCCCGACTACGGACTGAATAACCTTGCGATTCCCGAGAGCCTGAACAGACAGGACTACTGGTATCGGACAGAATTCGAGGCACCTGTCGACTGGAAGGGTCGCCAGCTTACTCTGACGTTTGAGGGCATCAACTATTTCGCCATGGTTTGGCTGAACGGAAAATCGATTGGAACAATCAAAGGTGCCTTCATTCGCGGCGTCTTCGATGTTTCTGAAACGCTCAAGCCCGGTCAAAGGAATGTTCTCGCGGTACGCGTCTCCCCACCTCCGCATCCTGGCATTCCTCATGAACAGAGCATAAAAGCCGGCGCTGGAGAAAATGGAGGCGCATTATGTCTCGACGGTCCGACATTCGTCGATACCGAAGGCTGGGACTGGATACCCGCGATCCGTGACCGAGACACTGGAATCTGGCAGGCTGTCACAGCTGCGCGCGACGAGCGCTGTCCGCATAGGGGACCCTCAAATCATCACAAAATTGCCGCTTCCAGACACGACGGAGGCAGGAATTGAGATTTCGGTGCCGCTCCAGAACCACACACAGAATGCGGTGAAGGGAACTGTAAACGTTGTCATTGAAAACGCGGTCGTTGCCAAGAACATCGTCATTTCTCCCGGGAAAAGCGAAGTAGTCCTCTCGCCAGTCGAATTTCCACAACTTCTCTTCAAAAATCCCCGTCTCTGGTGGCCGAACGGTTACGGCAAACCGGAACTCTACACCGCAAGAATCTCGTTCGCTGAGAATGGGAAGGAATCGGATGCGAAAGACGTTCGTTTCGGTATTCGGGAAATGACCTACGAACTGAGCTTGCTCGACAGCACTGGCCATCTTCGTCGCGTTGATTATTCACCAACGATCGCCCACGAAAGAAACGAACAGGTCGTCGACATTACCCACGAAGGCATTCGCAACATCCCATCCACCGATCCATACCCGACGATATTTCCTCCCGAATGGAAGGATGGCTGGAAATGGTGGGTCGCTTCCTTGAAGGCAGGTTCGGAAAAATCTGCTGCCCTCAAACCGGTTGAAGATCTTCGAGCAACGCCCTACCTGACGATCCGAGTCAATGGCGTGCGCATCGCTGCCCGCGGCGGTAGTTGGGGCATGGACGATTCCCGTAAACGTGTATCGCGAGAAAAGCTCGAACCGTATTTCCGGCTCCATCGTGACGCCAATATAAATATCATCCGCAATTGGGTTGGCCAGAGTACCGAAGAAGTCTTCTTCGATCTTGCCGATGAGTACGGTCTGCTTGTCTGGAACGATTTCTGGGCTTCGACACAGTCCTACAACGTCGAGCCCGAAGATCCACAGCTGTTTCTCGATAATGTGCGCGACACCATACTCCGTTATCGCAACCATCCTTCCATCGCAATCTGGTGTGGCCGTAACGAAGGTGTCCCCCAGCCCACGCTCAACGAAGGTATCGATCAACTGATCCGCACACTCGATGGCACTCGTTACTACACGCCCACGTCGAATCAGGTCAATCTTCAAAATAGCGGGCCCTATCGCTACGTCGATCCCAAACTTTATTTCAACATGCTGAACCACGGTTTCTCCGTCGAGACCGGCACGCTTTCATTCCCAACCGTCGAAACCTGGAAAGCCTGGATCCCGGAGCCTGATCTGTGGCCGATCAGCGATGTTTGGGCCTACCACGACTGGCATGTTGACGGAAATGGCGCCAGCGCTCCTTTCATGGATGAAATTGAGAAGGAATTTGGCGCCGCCACCAGTTTGGAGGATTTCGGACGAAAGGCTCAGATGCTCAATTACGTCCAGCACCGCGCCATCTTCGAAGGAATGAATGCGCACCTGTGGGCACCCAACACCGGGCGCATGCTCTGGATGACGCAACCCGCCTGGCCCAGCTCCAATTGGCAGATTTTAAGTTCCGATTACGATACGCAAGCCTCGTTTTACGCTGTAAAGAAAGCCAGTGAGATGCTACACGTGCAGCTCGACCCCACCACCTATCAGGTGCAGATCATCAATTCCTTCCCGGCCACAACCCCCGGTCTCAGCGTTCACGCCAAGATCGTTTCTCTGGATAGCAAAGTCTTGGCTGAGCATCAGGAGACCAAGGACGCGCCCTCGGGGGCGACGGACGCATTTCCACTCGATCTGATGCCACTCTTGAGGAAGAATATGGCTCTCGTCAAACTTGAGCTTTTCGACGCTTCCGGGAAACTGCTCTCCGACAACCTTTATTGGCTTGGCGGCGAAAGTGCCGATTACCGGAAGTTAAACCGCCTCCCCCAGGCGCGACTTTCTGTTACAGCCCTGAAAACAAGCGAGAACGATATCGTAACGGTTCACGTGCACATCGAAAACACAGGACCGACTGTTGCGCTCGAAACGAAACTTACGTTACTGAATAACAGCGGGACCTCTCGCGTTCTCCCTGCCTATTATTCTGACAACTACGTTTCGCTCCTTCCTGGAGAATCTAGGGAGATTGTCATCGAATCCCCGGCTTCTGCCGTGAAGACGGGATTATCGCTCGGTTTGCGGGCTTGGAATCTCTCGGAGGAACATCTGGACGTGCTAACGGAAGGAGTGACATCAAATGGCTCCCGCAATTGAACGACACAAAGCAGACCGTGTAGGCTGGTTGCGCGCGGCTGTGCTTGGCGCCAACGACGGAATCCTCTCGACCGCCAGCCTGGTCCTGGGCGTAGCCGCTTCTCATGCCGAGCATAAGGAAATACTCATTGCAGCCGTTGCTGGATTGGTCGCCGGTGGAATGTCCATGGCCGCCGGTGAATATGTCTCGGTCCATTCGCAGGCAGATACGGAACAGGCCGATCTCAATATCGAGAAGCAAGAGCTGAAGCGCGATTCGGCCGGCGAGCAGAAAGAGCTATCCGACATTTACATCTCACGTGGTCTTGATCCGTCGCTGGCAAAACAGGTAGCGCAACAATTAATGGCACACGACGCCTTGGGCGCTCATGTCAGGGACGAGCTCGGCATTTCCGAGCACACTCTTGCCAGGCCCATCCAGGCTGCACTCTCCTCCGCTGCCAGTTTTGTTGCGGGTGCTGTCCTTCCTCTTGCCGTTACTGCAGTTGCACCACAGTCCGTATTGATCCCGTCCGTGGCCATCGCTTCACTGCTTTTCCTTGCAGGATTGGGTGGATTGGCGGCCCGTGCCGGCGGGGCTAAGGTTCTCGTTGGTGCGATTCGGGTCACGTTCTGGGGCGCGCTCGCAATGGGCGTAACTGCTGGGATCGGAGCGCTCTTCGGCACCACCGTATAAATGCTAATGGGCGCCGCTGGTTGCGATACCGACCCGTGTGGTGCATGCAACAGCGCGTGTTCCCGCGCATTGCAATCCGACAACGATCCGCTACTATGGAAGAAACCAGCTTATTTTCTAGTTCGTTTCGCTCAAGGAAAGGAAATTCGAATGCTTCGAGGATTTTTGGCCGGCTTTCTCGGTTTGACGCTGTTCTTCAATGTCGGTTGCAAGGCCAAACCCGATGATAAAGAAGCCATCAAGGCGGGTGTGATCAAGCATCTTGCCTCCGTACAGGGCCTCAACGTGCCCAATATGGAAGTCACTGTCACACAATTCTCTGTAACCGGCAACCAGGCGACCGCACAGGTTGAAATTCGCGCCAAGAACGGCGATAGCGCCGCTGGCACCATGAATCTCTCGTATAACATGGAGAAGCGCGGCGACGAATGGGTCGTTCTCAAAGGAGCGCCTGCGGGTGGCACTCTCCAGCATCCTGCTCCTGGTGAAATGCCTTCCGGTTCAGGTGCCTTGCCTCCAGGACACCCAGCGACCGGAAGTTCATCAGGCGGACCGGTTCATCCGGATTTCAGCGAAATTATGAAGAGCACACAGCCTCCCCCGCAACCGCCCGCGCAGGCTCCGTCAAATCCGCCGCCCGCCAAACCGTAACTTCGGAAAGGCTATTGACTTCGGAATAAAGCAGCTGCTCGTCAGCGACGATTGCTCTTTTATCAATTAGCAAGGTTTTCGAGCTGCGTGTCACGTCCTGAGGGATCGGACGGGCGCGTTCTCGACTGACTTTACAGCAGAGTTGACTTTCGCGAATCTATTTAAAAATCTCGCAGATTTTCCGTAGGCAACGCTACTCTAACCGCATTCAGCACCGCCAGCAGATCAATGACTTCCTGTCCCACTGCTCCCCATATCGGTGGCAACAACCCAATCGCTGCCGCAACCATCCCCACCATGCTCGCGGCCATTCCACCCACCGCGCTTTGCAACGCGATCCGTCGCAACCGCTTTGCGATGTGCATTAGCTCATCAATTTTAGCCAGCGCCGGTTCGAGCACCACTGCGTCCGCCGCTTCTGTCGTAATGTCATTCTGGGTTCCAAACGCCACACCAACTGTCGCCGCCATCAGTGCCGGTGCGTCATTGATGCCGTCTCCCACAAACAGCGTCTTGACTAGCGCAGTCTGCGCCTTGACGATGGCAACCTTTTCTTCTGGACTCTTCCCCGCGTGCACCTCAGTAATCCCTACGCTCTCGGCAAGATACCGAACTTCCGATTCGCGATCCCCTGAAACCAACATCACCTTCGCGACGCCATGTTTCGGATGTAAATGCTGCACAAATGACGCCGTATCCTTTCGTGGGGTATCATGAAATCGGATCGCTGCGGCATACTTACCATCGATAAAAACCAGGCACTCTAGTCCGCTCTTGAGTTCGGGGAGAACTATGTTCTTGCCAGATACTTTATTGCGACCCGTGATCCTCACTGAGTGCGCACCGACGCTGGCCAGCAATCCCGCTCCAGGTTTCTCGCTGGTGTGTTCCACATCTCGGATCGCGACGTTTTCTTTCCTCGCTTCCCCCACAATCGCACCTGCCAAAGGATGCTTTGAATAGAGCTCTACACTCGCCGCCATCTGAAGCACCTGGTCCCGGCGAAATCCCTCAGCGCAAATGATTTCCGTCAGTGCCGGCTTGCCGTATGTCAGCGTTCCGGTCTTATCAAAGATCAACGTTCGGCACTTTGAGATCTGCTCCAGCACCGAAGGATTCCTGATAATGATTGCCCGCCGCGCAGCGAGCGAGATCGCTCCGATAATCGCGGTCGGAATGGCTAGCAACAAGGGGCATGGTGTCGCGATCACGACTACCGCAAGAAAACGTTCCGCATTATGACTTACTACAGCGGCAATCACTGCGAGCCCTACTGCGAGTGGCGTGTACCACGCGCCCAACTGATCGCCTAGCCGCCGCAATTGCGGCCGCTGCTGCTCCGTATCGTGCATCACCCTCATAATCCGCGCATACCGCGAGTCATCCGACACTTTATCTGCGCGAATCACAATTGCCGCATCACCATTGATCGCTCCGGAAATCACCATCGACCCTGGTGTCTTCGAAATCTGGTACGGTTCGCCGGTCAGATACGCTTCGTCCATCACCCCGTGCCCTTCCAAAACGGTCCGTCTACGGGGCAAATTTCATGCGGCAAGACGGTCAACTCATCGCCAACGCAGATTTCTGCCAGCTTTACGTCCTCCAATCCTGCGGACTTGCGCAGATGCGCCACACTCGGTACGCGTCGTGCCAGCGCATCCAGGATTGCGGACGCACGGCCGGTAGCAAATTCCTCGAGCGCTTCACCATCGGAAAGCATGAGCACCACGATTGTCGCCACGAGATACTGTCCAAGAATGACGGCCGTAATAATCGAAATGCCCGCCAGTAGATCCGCGCCGAACTCGCGCTTCAGAAGTTTTTTCAGTAGCGCCCACAAGAGCGGACCAGCTGCAAGGAGCGAGGCAAACAGCGGGAAGTTGCAAATCAGAGGAGGGAGGTGCACTGCGAAGCGGAACCCCAAATGCAAGAGAATTGCAAGAATAGCGAGAGCGGCGATCGACGTCTCTCTGGAAAACTTAAGATCCGGCTTCGCCAAAGCCGTCATTGCAAGTTATATCGCACGCCGTTCAGAAAATGTCAAAGCTGCAATCTCGTTGCGACTGGCGACCGCCGCGCGAATCTTTCCCGACTAGATCGTTTTGTCCGACGAATAGCAAATCCGCTCGAGAGTACAGTCTATGCATTTTGGCTTGCGCGCAACGCAAACTCGACGCCCATGCCAAATCAACTGATGGGAAAACTGAATCCACTTGTCTCGGGGCAAGATCACCATTAAATCCTGCTCGATCTTCTTGGGGTCTCGATTTTGTGTCAAATCCAATCGCTGAGACAGTCGCTGCACATGGGTATCCACGACAACGCCGCTGGCAATTCCAAACGCCGTACCGAGCACGACATTCCCCGTTTTTCGAGCGACACCCGGCAACGTAAGAATCTCTTCCATCCTCTGTGGGATCTTGCCGTCAAACGTCTCGATCAGTGCCTTGCTTGCCCCGATAATCGATTTGGTTTTATTTCGAAAAAAGCCCGTCGGCCGGATCTCTTTCTCGAGTTCAGCCGGATTCGCATACGCGAAATCTTGCGGCGTTTTGTACTTTTTATACAGTTCCTGCGCTACCTGGTTCACACGAACGTCGGTGCATTGCGCCGACAGGATCGTCGAGATCAGCAATTGAAACGGATTTTCGTGCTTCAATTCGCAGGTTGCTTCGGGATAGGTCTTATCCAATACTGCTAGAATTGCCGCTACGCGCTTCGGGTCAGTCCCTGCGGTTCTGCTCTTGCGACTCGCTTTTGCTACCCCTCTCTTCTGTGGGAGCTTTTTCTTCGCTTTCCTGCTCTTTGTTTTCAAAACCGGTTTCTTTTTTACCATGTCGCGCAACGCTCCGTCGCTCTCCAGGAAACTCGATTAAGATCTTCTCGTTCTCGCGGCCTTCGGTGTATGGTGTTACCCCAATATTTCCATCATTCTTCGAAATGCTTTTCCCCGATGACTATGCGCATTCTTCTCTTCCTGCCCCAACTCTGCAAATGTCTTCTTCAGCTCTGCGAAATAAAATACGGGATCGTACCCGAACCCGCCGCTTCCTCGCAGCTCCTCGAGAATTCGGCCGTCGACCCTCGCAGACACTACCGCGCAGACTCGCCCCTGATGTGCAGCGGCGATCACGCACACAAAATAGGCCGTCCGCTCTGCACGTTGCTTTCCGTGTAATTCCGTGACCAACTTGCGGATCTTTTGTTCACTGCTCGCTCCGGGCCCCGCATACCGTGCCGACAAAACTCCGGGGGCGCCGTCAAGCGCGGGTACGACCAGTCCGGAATCATCTGCCAGGACCATCCCTTCCGAGTTTCGCGAATAATACAGTGCTTTGCCCGCGGCATTTTCCGCAAACGTCGGCGCGTTTTCCGGGAATTCCGGTATCTCGCTGAACTTCGGCAGCAGTTCCAGTCCAACGGGGTAACCAACCGCAAGCGCACGAAATTCATTCAGCTTGCCTGTGTTTCCGGAGGCCAGGAATAATGTCGTTGTTGGGCTCGAAAGTGACAAAGGATCCACCAGCAATTAACGGCCGCGCGACAGAAACTTTGCCGGAAGCACGCCGCGCTGTTCCTCGCCCAAGACACCGATGCCGACATTAGCAAGACTCAGCAATTCCTGCATCTCGCTTCCGGCAAAAGGGCGGCCTTCCGCGCTCGCCTGAATCTCGACATACTCGCCGTTGCCCGTCATCACTACGTTCATATCTACATCCGCGTTCGCATCTTCCTCGTAACACAAATCAAGAAGCGCCACATCATCCACAATTCCGACGCTGGTCGCCGCAACCGAATCGAGGAGCGGCGATCTCTTGAGCATGCCCATGGCGATCAACCGTTCCATCGCCAGAGCCATTGCCACAAACGCTCCAGTGATCGATGCTGTCCGTGTACCTCCGTCTGCCTCGATCACATCGCAATCCAGCCACACCGTCCGGTCACCCAGCAATTCCTGATCGGTTACCGCCCTCAACGATCTCCCGATCAAGCGTTGAATCTCTAACGTCCTGCCGGTCTGTTTTCCCCGAGTCGCTTCGCGCGCCGTTCGTTCTTCCGTCGCTCGGGGCAGCATTCCATACTCACTCGTTACCCAGCCCTTGCCCGTCCCTTTCAAAAATGCAGGCACCCCATCATTCACCGTCGCAGTGCAGATCACCCGCGTCTTTCCCAGTTCAATCAATACGCTGCCTTCCGCTTGTGAAATAAAATCGGGGATGATTTTCACGGATCGGATCTGATCCGCACTCCGGCCGTCACTTCTCATGATTCCTCCCGATTGCCGCTATCTCTTGATTGCGTCTTTGACTTTTCCAACGGCCTTCTCGATGGGCTTTGTAATGACATCCGCTGGTGAAGCTGATTTTTCGGCAGTCCCCAGGTTGTTATTCCTAACCTGAAACGTCTGCGTCAAATCCAGATGTCCCGCCAGAGTGTCCATTTCCTGACCATGAATCAAAATCTTCAATTCCTTTACCTGTGGCACATTTGCCTGAAGAGTCCAGATCATTGAGTCTACCGCGAGTTGCTCGCTCTGAATTCCCGAAGGGATCGATGTACCCAGCGTCTCCGAAAAATCTGCAATCGCCATTCCGTCCGGGAGCAGATAAAACGCCAGAAGCGCAGCGTCCGATGGGAGCGTGCGGGCCTCGGGGTCGACCGGCCCAGCCAGTAACGTGTTTAATACCTGCTTTGAACGTGCGACGGGATCGCTTGACAACGGCAACTCAACGATGACCGGCTTCAATGTGCCATCGTCCGTTCCCGACCCCCAGTACATTTTCGCCTTTACTTTCGGCTCGCCGCTCGTCACAGGCGCCACCGGAAGCAACTCGCGCCGAGCTTGCTCCGCTGTTTTCTCCGTCAACTGCCGCGCCTTTTCCACCTGGCTGCGCAAAGCCGGAAAATAGATTGCTGCTGCGATCACCGCGACGAGCAGCACTCCGGCAACCCAATACATCCAGCGCGCGATCATGGTAGTGCCGTTCCTTCCGGAGGAGCCGGCGAGAGGGTTACCGGCACGACATACAGAGGCTTGAATGCCACAATTCCGCGCGTGATGGCATCGGCAACTCCAGGCAGCATCCGGTCCAGCGCCGCTCGGTTTTCAACCGATACACTCGAGAGTTCAACGGCTATTGCGGGGGCTGCCGTCGTGCGCAACTGTCTCACGGGAGAGACCTGTGCGCTTGTTGGCGATCCCTTGAACCTCTTCGCCAGCTCGGCCTGCACCAGATCCCCCAGTTTTCGGCTCAGCGAGACAAACGGTGCCTGCGCGTGATCCCAGGGAATCAGTCCGCTGGTATCCGTAACCAATGGATAGTCGGGGGGCACGTACACGCGCGCTGTTCCTGTGACTCCGGTAGAGGAAATATGAAGAGTTACAAACACCGCGCCGCGTTGTGCATTCGCGCGGGCAGACCGATCATCGAACGACGGGTTATCGTTCGATTCTCTGGTTTGTACGACCTGAAATCCTTGCGTCTCGAGCGTCTTTCTGAGTTGTGCTGCCAATTCCAGTACCACATCGCTCTCTCGGATCCCTTCTGTGCCGCGTCCCCCTGTATCTGTCCCGCCATGCGCCGGGTCGATGACGAGGACATTCAATCCCGCGCGCGGAACAACTGGGGTCGGACTTATGTTCTGAGCCGTGGACGTTGTCGGGAGAGAAGGGGTAGTGGATGGATTTGAGGAGGCATCCGTAGGGGACTGCGCAGCTGGTTTTACCTGGCTTTTGGCGTTCGGGCTCGCGGCCGGTGGATTTGCAGACGGCGACTGGGCGTCGAGCGCGATCGCGCTAAATAAAATGACGGTCATCCCTAGGAATTGCGGCAAGCGAACAAACATAGTCACACACAGCAGAATACCAAATCCAAGCGCTCTTCGCGGTATCCTCGCTCCACTCATTCATGACCAGGCTGCAAAAGGGTTACGCTGCCCGATGCGATAGTCGAACCGCACAGGGAATGGAGTCGCCATGCCCTGCTCGGGCGCCTTGATTGATTACATACTGGGCTGTTTCGGGGAGTTTGCCTGCAACTTTTCCTTCAACTGAGTCCGCTGGTCCGGAGTCAGCACTGCATGGACCTTCGAGTGAAGATCCGCCGCGATTTCTTTCATCTTGGCCTTTTTTTCCTCTGGCGTGAGCGTGGAATCGCTTCGCACTGCATCCGTCTTGGTTTTTGCATCATCAAAGACCGGTCCGAGCTTAGTTTTCTGGTCGTCTGACAAGTTCAAGTCGTCGACGGCAGCTTTTAGCCTTTCTCTCTGCGATTGCTTCGGCGCCATACCCTGCTGCGGGGCGGACGGAATGGCGGTTTCCTGCTTGGGCATCGCCGCGACGGTGATCGCACTCGTTCCAGTCAATAAGGTCAGACAGATCAAACCGTGAGTGAGTTTACATATTTTCATTAGAAGCTCCTCAGTAGACGATTAGGCCGGGGAATCTACGTTTCTAGCACAGTGGTTTGCACCTGGCGATACAAGGAAACCCGGTGCTCTTGTGTCTTTACTGAGGTACTGAGCACCCTGAAGTGTCCAATAAGGAACAGCGCGTGTTTTCGCGCTATGACCTAATGGAAAAGCTGTCAGCTCGGTGCGGCGACTGAAAGCCTGAACAGTCCGGGTTACAACTTGAAACAGCGAAAGGCTCCTCATCGGTTTCCTAATGGCCCCTCCAATCTCATTCCGTTGGGTGCGCAGGAGCTTCAGTTCCTGGGGCAAGTTTCGCAGGTCGGTGTCCTTTGGGTTCGGACCGTCCGCGATTCTTCTCCTTTGCCTGTTTCCTGCGGGTGCACATTCTCAACAACAAGCTGCCAGAAGTGAATCGAGCAGCCGCTTGTTTCGAGAGCAACCGTTCGACAAGGAGCCCGGCTCTGAAGACCTAGCCAGCATTGCTGGCGCCGTGCTGGACTTGAGCGGAGCTACCGTTTCGGGAGCCGAGGTCAGCTTGACGCATCGCGACGGAACAAAAACCCAGTCGATGCTGTCTCAGGCGAATGGCCAGTTCAATTTTATAAGGGTTCTTCCCGGCTTCTATGTGGTCATTGTCAAGGCCGATGGTTTCGCCCTCTATACATCGGCCGAGTTCAACCTCACTGACCGGCAAGTGTATGAACTTCCTGATGTTTCATTATCTGTCGCGACCGCGAGCACGGAAGTGATGGTCCGTCCCACCGATCTCATTGCCGCCGAACAGATAAAAGCGCAGGAGAAGCAGCGCCTTGTCGGGGTGATTCCAAATTTCTATACAAGTTACATCTACAACGCGGCTCCGCTCACGTGGCGGCAGAAATTCTCGCTCGCTGCACGGGGTACCTTCGATCCTGTTTCTATGCTAGGTGTAGGCTTCGCCGCCGGTCTCGAGCAGGCGAATAACACATTTCCCGCCTACGGCCAGGGCGCAGAGGGCTATAGCAAACGGTTTGCCGCAAAATTTGTCGATGGGCGCACGAGCGACTTCCTGACGCACGCGGTCTTTCCGACGCTGTTTCATCAGGATCCCCGTTATTTCTACCAAGGCTCCGGTTCCATAAAATCCCGTTTTGTTCATGCGGTCGGTTCGGCATTTGTTACGCGAAGCGATAGTGGACGCAGTGTCCCGAACTATTCCTATTTGCTTGGCGATTTGTCCGCAGCAGCTCTATCCAATCTGTACTATCCACAGGCGAACCGGGGCGCGCATCTCGTCTTTACCAATGCCGCGATTGGTCTCGGCGGAAGGATCGGCGGTAATTTAATGCGCGAGTTTCTTCCCCGGCGCTTCACCACAAACGTCACCCGGGACGACAAACCTTGAGCAATACAACGTTTTAAGGTCCACACCTTGTGGCTTTGGAATCAAGAAAATACGCGGTTTCACGTCCGAGTTCAGGATGGGTTTCGCCCCGAGAGGAACAGAACGAAATTACGCAGATGCTCGTCCGCTGTTGTCGGGATTCGGGCTGCTGGGTGTGCGCTTATGGCGCCAGGTTCGCCGTTTCGAGCACGTCCGCAGTCATATACTTACTGCGAACTTTCCGCATCCCCAGGTAGATCACGAACCCGGCAGCGATAATTCCCACGCCAAACACCAGCGCGTTCACACCTAGGATGGTCTCTTGTTCGCTCTCCATCATGGAGAGCACCAGCAGCGCCAGTGGAAACAGTCCACAGGTCACCGCTCCAGCCATTCCGCCCGGCACCTTGAAGCTCCGCGGCAGCTTCGGCTCGCGGATGCGCAGAACCACCAGGGTCACAAACTCGAGCATCAAACTCGCACCATAGAGCATGATATCGAGCGTAACCAGTCGCTTAAAGCCGATTCCCAGGCACAGCGCCCAGCAACTGGCGCATACCAGGATCGCCACCCAGGGAGTTTCGTTTTTCTTGCTCACTTTGCCAAAAATCTTCGGGAGCATGCCGTCTCTTGCCATGGCTAGAGGCAAACGCGAGTAGCTGAGCACCAAGGCGTTGAACATGCCAAACGCGCTCATCATCCCGCCGATCGTGATCATGAACCGCAACCACTGGAAGCCCATCAGTGATCCGCCCAGTTGTCCCGCGACGACTGCCCAAGAACCTTCCTCGGCAAACGCCGAAGCAGGCACACCGGTAAAGTACACCGCAACGAACGGGAGTATGTAGGTCAACGAAACCAGAATTACCGCAGCGATCATCGCCTTCGGGTAGGTTTTCCGCGGGCGCTCCACTTCCTGCGCAATTGTCGACGCGTTGTCCCACCCCATGTAATTCCACATCGCCACCATAACCGCGCCAAGCACGCCAACGCCGGCTCCGGTTGCCGCGACATGAGGTTCCGTGGCCAAAGCTCCCATCCGCAGCGGCGAAAGCACCACCACGAGCGCGAAGGGGAGTGACAATAGAAAGAACAGCCAGAGCGAGGTGAACCCTACGACTCGTATCCCCGCCAGATTCAAGATCGCGCAGGTTACGACCACAAACAGTCCCGCGTACAAGGCATGGTTGCCCAGGCCAAACCACGGTGACATCTGTTTCAGATAAATTCCAAACAGCGTCGGGTAAATCGCCATGTCAAAGATGCTTGCAGCAAGTGAAAGCCAGGCTTCTTGAAATCCCCAGAAATTGCCAAGACCGCGCCGGACCCACGCATAATATCCACCTTCTGCAGGCAGGGCACTTGAGAGTTCGCCGATCATGAATGCTGTCGGCAAACACCAGATCACTGGCAAAAACAATAAAACCAGAAGTCCTCGACCGTAGCCCGCACCGGAAATAATCGATTCAGTTCCGTAGGTGCCCCCGGACACCATGAAGAACGTAGCTGCAACAAGCGGCCAGAGCGTAAGCTTAGCGCTTTTCTTTTTCGTTGCGGAAATCACCTGGGAGGGAATTTGTGCGGGGAAGGATAAAGTGCTCAATTTTTTTCTCTCGTCCTCCTAAGGTGACTCTCGCTCTCAATTTGCGCGGAGCAAGCTCACTCTTTGAAGAATACAAGTTTTGTACGCACACGCAATAAGAAAATGCACTTTTTCGAAAATATTTTACCCGGCGCTACTGTACCTTCGGACGCTTCGCGAAGCGTTTCCTTGCAGCCTGTCAGGCTGTTGCGGGCTCCGACGGTTCGCTCGCGTCTTGTGTTAAACTCGCGCCAATCTTTTCGCTCTCATTTCAATTCGGTTTTGGGGAGTTATACCAGATGAAACTTCATTTTGTTCTCGTCTTGTTCGCAATTTCGGTTCTGGGTTCCCTTACTTTCGCCCAGCAGCAGCCTGCCCCTCATCCGTTTGCGGTCGATGACCTTTTCGGGTTTCAGCAAGTTTCCGACGCCCAGATCTCTCCGGACGGCCAGTCGATCCTCTTTGTCGTCAATTCAACCAATCTCAAGGAAGACAAGACCTTCGACCGGGTCTGGATGATTGCCACCGCCGGCGGCGACGCGATTCCGCTCACGGCAGAGGAGGTTTCCTCTTCCCACCCTCGCTGGTCTCCCAACGGTAAATTCGTCGCATTCCTCTCGGAACGAGGGGAAGGTAAGACCCAGGTCTATCTACTGAATCGCCTTGGTGGGGAAGCGCAGCGCCTGACCGATACGGCCCAGGACGTAGATAGTTTTGCCTGGTCGCCCGACAGCACGCGCCTGGTTCTTGTCCTCCGGGACCCGAGCGAGGAAGAACTCGAAGCAGCTTCCAATAAGGAGAAGGACAAAGACAAAGACGGCAGCGACAAGGGCGCCAGAAAAGCCAAGACGCAAAAGCCATGGGTCATTGACCGCTTGCTCTTTAAGTCAGATACGGTGGGCTACCTTGACGATCGCCGGACTCACCTGTACTCGTTCGAACTGGCCTCTAAATCGCTCAAGCAGCTGACCTCAGGCAATTTTGACGATACGGAACCTTGCTGGTCCCCGGATAGCACGCAGATCGCCTTCTCTAGCAATCGCACCAAGCCTGATCCAGACGAAACTTACGACGATGAAATCTGGACAGTCTCAGCCGGTAACTCGGACAAAGGCGCTTCCGGGGTCGCGCAGATCACGAGCAAACCCGGCGAGCACCATTCGCCGGCCTGGTCGCCGGACGGAAAGTGGCTCGTATACACCGTCCGGCAGGATCCCAGCCTCTTTGAATACGCCACCAAGCACATCGGCATGTCCCCCGCAAACGGCGGCGACGAGAAGATCTACACCAAGGCTCTCGACCGTATGTCCATTGAGCCGCGCTTCGCCCCGGACGGCAAATCCGTATATTTCATCGCCGATGATGACGGCACTCAAATCGTCGCAGAGCTCAATCTCTCCGACAGCAAGATTACCCGGCCGATCGACGGCCGCTTCATGACCGACAGCTATTCGTTCTCAAACAACGGTACTCTCGCCGCTTCAATTTCCATGCACGGTCGTCCTGCCGAGATCTTCGCGGTTCAAAACGGTGAACTGAGACGCATGACCCATGTCAACGACGCGTGGGCAGCCCAGCTCAAGTGGTCCCAGGATGAATATGTTTCCTTTAAATCCAAAGACGGCACTACCGTGCACGGTTATTTGTACAAGCCCATCGATTATGTCGCCGGCAAAAAATATCCGACATTGGTCCGTCCGCATGGGGGTCCCGTCTGGGCCTACTATTCGGAATACGAGGACATCGCACAATTATTTGCCTCGAACGGCTACGTCGTGTTGCTTCCGAATCCGCGGGGTTCCTCCGGGTACGGCGAAGATTTCTGCAAGGCGATATTCGCGGACTGGGGCAATAAGGATTTTGACGACGACATGGCATTTGTCGATTACGCGATCGCGCAGGGAATTGCCGATCCCGACAAACTCGGCGTCGGAGGCTGGTCCTACGGGGGCATCTCCACTGACTTCATCATCGGCAAAACCAAGCGGTTCAAGGCAGCCACCTCAGGCGCTGGCGCGGCTTTGTTCACGAGCATGTGGGGACACGATCAGTACGTGAAAGACTATATTACCGAACTTGGGTTCCCATGGGAGCACCGAGAAGCATGGGATAAGGTATCTCCTTTCTACAACATGAAGAACATCACCACCCCGACGCTATTTGTTGGTGGAAATATAGACTGGAACGTGCCCATTCTGGGTGGCGAGCAGATGTATCAGTCTCTGAAAGCTCTCGGTCGGGAGACCGAGCTGGTCGTCTATCCTGATGAATATCACGAATTCAAAACGCCCAGTCATATCAAGGATCTGAACGAAAGGTTTCTGGCATGGTACGCGCATTACGTCAAAGCCGACGGAACCCCTGCGCGCCCTAAACGGGGAAACTAGCGTTACCGGTCGAGAGAGTCTGCGACAGCAGTCATCAGGTTATGAGGCATGCACTACGCCTTCATGCGCAAACGCACGAGGTACAAAGATGAAAGAGGGCCAAAGGAGCCGGCCCTCTTCGATTGCCAGCGATAAGGCCGATTTACATTCCGATTTTCTGACCGATCACCGAACCGGAAACGATGATTTCGACTCGGCGATTCAGTTTGCGGCCGGCGGCAGTCGAGTTATCTGCCACGGGCGAGGCCTGACCTAATCCTGTCGATGTGATGGTATCCGGCGCCAGTCCCTGTGAGATTAGAAAGGCCCGAACCGCGTCGGCGCGCTGTTGTGAGAGCTTCAGGTTGAACTCCGGCGTACCGGTGTTATCCGTATAGCCTTCAATCGCCAGATTCAAACCAGGATGTGCCTGGATGATTCCGGAGAGCTTTGCGAGTTTCAGCTGGGCATCGGTGGCCAAGGCATACTTACCCGATTCAAAGAGCACGTCGGCCATATTCACGACCAGACCGCGGGGTGTGTCGGTTGTCTGCAAGACTTCGTTGAGCTGTTGCAGCAGTTGGGCGCGGAGAGCCGCGGTTTGCGCTCGGGCTGCTGCGGCTGCGTCTCGAGCAGCTTGTGCTTTCGCAGCAAGCGCCGCCGCTTCCGCGTCGGATTGGGCCTTGGCCTTTGCTGCAGCCGCTTCCGCTTCTGCCTTCATCTGGGCTTCTTTCGCTTGAGTCAGCTCAGCCTGGCGCTTGGCTTCCGCTGCTGCCTGAGCATCGGCCTCGGCCTTCGCCTTGGCTGCTGCTGCATCGGCCGCTGCCTGCTTTTCCGCTGCAATGCGGTTCTGGTCCTGTACCTGAACGGAAAGAGCGCGGGAATCTTCAGCAAATTGAACGGTCTGGCGGGCAGTCGAGATAATCTGCTTCTTGTTGGCGTTGCTGGCGATGTAGTTCTCCATCATCTGCAGGCTCGATGTTGCCTTGGCAAAAATATCTGGCGCGTACTTGTCAGCCTGTCGCGACCGAGCGATTTCTACCGCGTTGCGCGCCTCGTACACATCTAATGGTGTTTTCTTCAGATCGAGTGTCATGCCGAGGGGATTACTCATTTTGGCGTACTGGCTGCGACGCATTAGCTTGTAGTTATTGTCGGGGTAAATCTTGCCCTTGGTGTTTTTCTTGGTGTCATTTTCAAGGACGACGATTTCACTGGGGAGCCGAACGCCATAATAAGGTTCCGCAGTCACAATCATCGCGAAGGTCTGCAGTTGAGTCGTTGCATTCAGCTGGCCTTGGCCATCCTTGTCGATCGGGACTTCGCCGAGGTTAATTGTGTGGCCATCGGGCGTAATCGCCCACAAAACATAGGTGAGGAATTCTGTCCCGAGGGTATTCGCCTGCGGCATGTTCTGCACTTTCAATTCGATGTTGGTCGGGCCCTTCTTCACTTCAACCTTTGCTTCGCCGCTACCCTGCGAAATTGCGCTAGTCGGCACAAAAATGACTTTGGTCGCGCCACCGCCCACGATATAGCCCACCGCTTTGATCGAGCGACTGATGGTATCCGCCGCCGGAGTTTCCGGCTCCTGGGTCTGCGCGGACACAAGCCCGGCGCATAGTACTAGACCGAGGACTGGCAGCAATCTCTTCCAATACTTAGACATTGTTTTCTCCGAATTTGCATTATCGACTGAAATCGATCGAACGTCATCTTGTTGGGCAATCATTCTATAACAGATTGGCTCACCCGCGGCGTGCGCAGGAGCACAGCGTAGAAGTGTGGCTCGGTAGAAACATGGAATAGATACTGAAAAATGACCAAAACGGCCTGGGCATGAATCCGCGGATTGGCACTTCATTTGGTGCCTTCGCAGGCTCTCTCAGCGGGAAATGATTGCCAAAGCCTGTGGGATTCAGACCCGGATCATGGTTTCATTTCTGGCAGTACAGTTTAACCTCGCAACAGTTAGACTAGTGAGGACAACAGGCTGAGGACGGATCAGGGATTTGGAGACGCGCAGCGATTCTACCGTGGCCCCACAATTTGAACGGAGAAAAGAGTGAAAAGACAATTTATCGGTAAAATGACGTTTGTAATCTGCGCCTCGATGTGCGCGTTCGTGTCTACAGGTTGGTCGCAGGAACAGGCAAATGCGACTCAAAGCGCACCACCCCAAGCGTCGGCTCCGGCACAAGCCAAAGCGCAAACGGCAACAAAAGCCAAGCCGGCGACTGGCGCAGAGGAAGCAGGGACTGCGGCAGCGGCGGAAGCCTTGCAGAAAGCCACACAGAACCCGGTGGCCAGCCTGATCAGCGTGCCGGTGCAGGACAACACCAATTTTGGCGTGGAGCCGGGCTACCGTAATCAGAATGTACTGAATATTCAGCCGGTAATTCCGGTCGGCGTTTCGAAAGACTGGAATCTGATCGTCCGCTGGATCACACCTGTGATCTATCAGCCGATCCCGAATGCCCCGGGAACTCCCGAGACTGGACAATACGGATTGGGCGACATGACACCAACGTTCTTTCTCTCGCCAAGAAAGCCCGGAAAAATAATCTGGGGCGCCGGACCAATCTTCCAGTTGCCGACGGCGACAAGCACCTATCTGGGACAGGGGAAATTGGGCATCGGGCCGTCCATTGTCGTGCTGACACAGCCAGGGCATTGGACTCTGGGTGTGTTAGCGAACAACGTGTGGTCGGTGGCAGGCAACGGTTATCGGCCTGACGTAAACCAGTTTCTGCTGCAATATTTCATCAACTACAACCTGAGCAAAGGCTATTTCATTACCTGGCAACCGACATTGACGGCGAACTGGGAGGCAACGAACGGGAACACTTGGACAGTGCCGTTTGGTGGAGGCCTAGGAAGAATCATGAAAATTGGAAACCAACCCGTGTCGCTGACTGCGCAATTTTATGGAAACGCGGTACATCCTGTAGGATCTCCAGCGTGGTCGATGCGCCTGCAAATTGCCTTTTTGTTTCCCAAGTTGAGCAACGCAGAAAAAAAGATGCTACTCGAGAAAAAATTGAAAGAGCTCGACGCAGAGCCGGCGACCAAGAACTGAGAAGCGAAGATCGATTCGAAGATCGAATATCCCCCACGCACACTTGGTGCGCGTGAGGGATCGCAACACGGCTTCAGTCTTCAGCTACATGTGTTGGTAATTCGTGTTGGTGATCTCAACCGTCAGTTGCTTGCTGACGCCATTTATGGTCTCTGTCGAGATGTGGAACGGACCTCCGTTGGGCAGGCGGCTGAACTGAATATTGACATTCACACCATCCCCGGGGTCGCTGAGATAGGTTGAGATACTCAGGCTCTGAAATGAGAACTGCGCCTTGTCCACAACAATGGTCATGTTGTCGCCGGGCTTCAAGTAGTTGGAAATGACAATGCGATAATTGCCTGGCTGACCAGCCATAGGTCCGATCATCACGTTGCCTTTCTCATAGCACTGCTGCAGCACATCCTTGTCCGGGGGAAGATATTGCTGTACGAGAGTCTTGATCGAATTGCCGTATTCCTCGTATTCGTCGGTCTTCTTGGCAATAATCCGCCCGCGCAGACCGCGACGCTTGCGTTCATCGTCTGAAACCGAGCTGGGGTCGACGGGAGTTTTTTGCAGTTTCCCGTCGGGCCCCATCTGTACGTTATATAACTCTTCCTTTTTTTGGTCCCCCTTGATGCTGATGATCTGTTGCTCCATCCAGGTGTATTGCGCGAGCACCTGTTTGTTGAAGGCGATCGATTGCTTGAGCGCAGCGAGGCGTTGTTGCATTTCCGGATTTTGTGCTCGGAGCGCTGGCACGACTGCCGCGGCGACCGCCAGCAGGCTTGCGAGGACAAAGCTCAGACTCACGGATTTATTCACTGGGGATTTCATATTGGTCTCAATTCTCCTTCGGGACTTCCGCATTCGAAATTGCATAGAAATTTAAGAAAGACGCAACCAGGAGAGTATTTTTTCCCCTGGATCACGCTGCTATGTGTCGATCCCGATCGCTGATCTTCATCGTCTACGACCGGCCGAGCGCTCATGATTTCAAAAAGTCGGCTGGACGCTACTTTTTTTGCGGAGGCGGAAAATCCTTCAGCAGCTTCGCCACGGCTTTATCCAGCTTTTGCATATCCTTGTTCTGATTGCCGCTGGGATCGAGAGTCTGGGCCGCGGAACCGCGCCAGAGAAGTTCTTGCGACGTCGGCTTGTAAAAGTCTACGGCAAGTGTACCGTTGTCGATTGTCGAACTGGTCGCCGAGCCCATGCCGCCCCAGCGGAGGCCGCCGCCCATTCCCCAGGCGTTCCACTGACGCTGCTGTTGGATAAAGCACTGGTAGCCTACATACAGATCGGCCTTGGCGTCGCCCGTCACCATGGTGAAACCCTTGCCAGCCAGAGTACTGTTTACAGCCTGCTTGATTTCCTGATCGACAATCTGGTTCGGGTGAATGCCACCGGGGATTTCGACCCACTTATAGGTGTGGAACTGCGTGAAGTCCACTCCCGGCATAAAGTTGTAGGTAACCTGCTGTGCCGGGACGGCGCCTGCAAAAACGAACAGGAACGACGTCGCCAAAGCCAGGGCGAATACTCGGAAACACAACTTCGCTTGCATATCGTTCTCCTTTGGATTGAAGGTACTGCAATTGAAGGAAAGGATATCCCAGTCGGCCCGGCGGGGGAATTGGCAGAAGTTACAGGGGCCAATACCTTAAACCGGGAATCGGCTGGCAGGAATTAAAGGCTGCACCCCGAATGTTCAGTTGCACACCGTCGACTTCCCGGGGCGTCACGGGGAGCAGCCAGGAACCGCAGCTGGCCTGGCGCTAAATGTGATCGGCGCGAGTTTTACGGCAGTAATCAATTTGTTCACTGCGGGCACCGTTTCGCTGGCTAATTTTTCTTCGGCGGCCAGGTCCTTTGCGAATGCATCGCATGCGGTTTGGAGCGTCCTCCGCACCGATTCGCTGGGTGCAGTATCTGCCCCCTGAACCATGACCAGGTAACGGCCAACGTTACGATTGAGCGTTCCATAGCCGGGAGACATTTCGTCGCCGGATTGGAGGGCTTTGATCTGCTTCTCTAGATCAGCGAGAGCGTCGGAAAGCTCCTTCGATGCAGCGGCAGGTAAGGCACGTGTGCGCTCGGCAAGCTGCCTCTCGAGCGATGAAATATTCTGGAAGGAAGAGGCAGCAGCCTCCATCATTTCCCACATTCTGTGCGAGATCTCGAATTGTTCAGCCAAATCGGCTGCACTCGAATGTACCCGTGGGTCGGCAAGCACATTCAGCTTCTGACGATAGGACTTTCCTTCGACCGTCAGAACCAGATCATAAAGGCCGGGAGATACAACCGGTCCCGGCGGCTGGGACCGAGGCGTCGCTCCGGGAACAGCGTGATCCGGCAATGTGTATTCCGTGTATTCAAGGTACTCTCCAAAAAAACCATAGGAGAGCGCAGTTGGCGGAGGGTAGTGCAAATCCCACACGAACCGATTCATTCCTGCGCCGACGGGTAGAGCTGCGGGGGGATAGAACCAATACTCCGGAACATTCGCCGGCGGGAGCGATTCCTTTGCAGGGATGCTCGAAAACTGGCGGATTCGAGTTCCTTTCGAATCGAGTACGTCGAGAGTGATTTCGCCCTTCGGCCGGGAACTGAGGGCGTAGTACAGGTTGGCGCCATCAGGGGGATTCTGCGACGCGGGCAGATCGCGCTCTAGCGGCGTGTCAGGATGAGTGTCCCAATGCACGCGAACGGCTGTCCCGGGTTTAAAAAAATGGACCGGCGATTTCTCGAGATCAGGCAGTTCGCGAAGCGGGGAAATATCGTCCAGTATCCAAAGCCCGCGTCCAAACGTCGCGGCGACGAGATCATTTCCGTGGATCGTGAGATCGCGGACGGAGCTCGTCGGCAGCGTTAACTGCAATGACTGCCAGTGGTCTCCAAAATCAAATGAAACGTAAACACCGGTTTCTGTTCCCGCAAAGAGCATTCCCTTGCGAACGGGATCTTCGCGAACCACGCGGACGATTCCCGTATCGGGCAAACCATTCACAATTTTCTCCCAAGTCTTGCCAGAGTTGCGCGTGCGAAATAGGTAAGGATGCGTGTCGCGGCGAGCAAAGACCGCGGCGTAAGCAGTGCTAGAGTCATGCGAGGAAGCATCGATGACATTTACCGTAGACCGCTCCGGAAGCCCCACAGGAGATGCGTCAGTCCAAGCCGCGCCGCCATGAGTCACTTGTATGAGTCCATTCGATGTGCCCACCCAGATGAGATCGGCATCCAGTCGAGAGGGCGCAATGCTCTGAATGAACGCGCGAACTGGCGCAGTCTGAGAATCTCTCTCATCGTCATCGTTCAAATCAGAGAATAATCCGGAATCCTCAATATCATCCTTCGATGGGACATGGCCGGCCACGTCGGACTTCGGCGGCACGGAGGAAGTGCCGGGTTTCAGGGTGAGGTCCGGACTGACTTCGCGCCAGGTGAGGCCTTCATCCGTACTTTTCACCAGGAATTGAGAGCCGTAATAGAGCGCGTGAGAATCGCGAGGTGAGAAAACAATCGGTGTTTCCCAACTCGCCCGGTAGTTCGCGGGTGCCACAAATAACGTCTCTGTCTGTCCAGTATTGCGATTCATGCGGATGATGTTGCCGTACCAGCCAAGCGAATAGATGTAATCCGGATTTAGCGGATCGGGCGCTATGAAACTGCTCTCAAACGAGCCACTTGAAAACCAATCGCGATAGGTGATGAGCCCAAAATCGGTGCGGTTTGGAACCACAACGGAACCGGAATCTTGCTGTGCGGCGTAGATCCGGTACGGAAAAGAATTGTCTGTCGCGACTCGATAAAACTGTCCAGTCGCCTGGTTAAACCAGCTGTTCCACGATTTGCCGCAGTCATACGTTACGACGGCACCCTGGTCCGTACCTTCCAGGATGTGATTTGTATCGAGTGGATCAATCCAGAGAACGTGATCGTCTTCGCCACTCGGGGTACCCTTCCACGCTTCGAACCTTCGACCTCCGTCCGCTGAACGATAGGTGGATGTCTGCATCACGTAGACTACATCCGGATCTTTCGGGTCAGAAAATACGCGGCCAAAGTAATTCGAACCGAGAATGCGCGGGTCAGCCGTGATTTTTAGCCATGTTATTCCAGCATCGTCGGAACGAAACAATCCCTGTGCCATCAACGCAAAGATGCGTTTTCCGCCAAGTCCGGAAGCGATCGAAAGTCCTGTACGCATGCGATGCGCGGGAGGAAGCCCTTGATCTCCCATAAGAGTCCACGTTTCGCCGGCGTCAGTCGATCGCAGAAGGATCGTATCTACACCCTCAGAAGGTTTTTCTCCGGGTTGCGGTGCCAGGTGCATCGCGGCAGCGACAATCGTATGAGAGTTGTCAGGATCGAAGTCAAGCTCCGTCGGAGCGGTCCGATCGTCACTGAACCAGACCTTCCGCCATGTATTTCCGCCGTCAGACGACTTGAAAATTCCGCGTGCATTGCTCGGCAAATAATTGCCGGCAACGGCCACGTAGACCAGATTTGCATCGTGTGGATCAACCAGTAGCGATGGAATGATGGGAGAGTCACTGAAACCGATATTCAGCCAGGTTGCGCCCGCATCTGTCGATTTCCAGACACCATTTCCGACTGTCTGCTCTCCGGTCGCGACGTAGATAATGTTGGGATTTGACGGCGCAACGACCAGGTCGCCAATCGAGGCGACGCGCGCTGCGTCAAAAACGGGAATCCAGGTTGTGCCGCCATTGGTTGTTTTCCAAACGCCGCCGCCTGGAGTGCCCATATAGTATGTTTGTTTGTCTCCAGCGATGCCTGCAACGGCGGTTACCCGACCGCCGCGATGTGGGCCGATCAGGCGCCATTGAAGCCCCCGAAGAAGCTCCGGCGAGACCTGCTGCGCAGTGACCGCGCATGAGAAGAGACTGAATAGCGGCAAGCTCAATGCGATAGAGCGGACGGCGAAGACCGCGGGCCAACGGCTCATGAAGTCTCCTACGGGACGAGAGATTCTAGCACGCTACGCCGGGCACATTGAAAAGCAGACAAAATTGTCGTTTCGATGGAAGAAGAGCCGGAATACAAAGATATTTTAAGAAAAATAAACCTCGCGATCGATACGCAACTGTGAACCAGCCCACAGATCAGCTCCGAGTGCGCAGGGAATCATAGATGGGAGGTTCGTTAAGAATTGTTGCTACGGTCATTGCGGCAAATGCGGCGCCGAGCATCGGGAGCAACAGCGTGAAACAACCCGTCAATTCGATCGCCAGGATGATGCCGGTAATCGGGGCCCGTACTACCGCGGCGAAAAATGCAGCCATGCCGACGACGGCAAACTCTCGCGGTAGCGTTGTGTTGCTGACAAACAGACGGCTCCAGATTGTGCCGAAAAGCAATCCTCCTTGCGAGCCAATCGTCAGCATCGGGGCAAACAGGCCGCCCGGCGTCCGCGCCGCATACGATAATGGTCCCAAGACGAAGCGAATCGCCAAGAGAAGTAAAAGGTCGCGCAAGAGAACGTTCCCCCGCAGCGCCTGCTCGGTCAGAAGATCTCCTCCGCCGATAATGTTTGGAGCAAACCAGCCTAGCAGGCCTATCAAGCCGCCGATGATCGAGGCGCGCCAGCTCGCTGGAATCTTGCTCATCTTGGCCGAGAAATCCAGACCCTTCAACAGGAACCGGCTGTAGGCTACGCCCAAAAATCCGAACATGACGCCCAGTGCCAGATTCGCGGGGACAGTGGCAAACCCGGGATTCTTGAGTGCATCGATCTGAAAATCCGGCGCAACACCGAGAAGCACCCTGGCTACCGCGATTGCACCCGCACTCGCGCCTAAGGTTGCAATTGTGACTGGACCATCGAAACGGCCCACCAATTCCTCCAGCACGAAAACGGCTCCAGCGATTGGCGCGTTAAACGCCGTCGCGAGGCCGGCGCCCGCTCCCGCGGCGAGCAAAACCCGCCGCTCATTTTCGTTCCGCCGGAATGCATCACCGATCAGCTGTCCGATGCCTGCCCCGGTTTGAACACTTGGTCCTTCTCTGCCCAACGCAAGGCCACTGCCGATCGCTAGAATGCCACCGAAAAATTTCACCAAAACGATGCGCAAAGGATTGCCCGACCAGCCTTGCCTCAACTGCTTTTCCACGTGAGGAATCCCGCTACCTGTCGACTCTGGTGAAAATTGCCGCACCAGCCATGCCGCTAGACCCGCCGCCACAGCAGGAATGGCGATGACCAGCAGGATTCCGCTCCACCCCCAAAGATGGGCCCTCTCGATGATCGTGGAGCGCAAAACGTCGGCTTTTTGCAAGCAGACGCGAAACATGGCTCCGATCAGCCCGGTAAATGCACCCACAATCATGGATAGGAACGCCAACACAACAGGATTTCGCGTCCCCTGGTCCGGATCAATGAGCAGCCTTTCTTCGTCCTGGCTGACGGTCGGCACTTCTTTCATCGCATCCACAGTTTCCCCGGAACATTTTCGTAACCGAACTCGAATTGCAGTCTACAACAGAATTCGGCCTTCTTTTTGCCTGCTGTGACGACCTGCAGTCCCCGTGGCTGCGTGGCGAACCTGCGGAGGATGTGTGACGCTGGCGTGTGGTCCAGCATGGAGCGCATTTGCAGATAATCAATGCTTATGGTCTGGACAGAAAGGGGCAGGGCCGATTTGTTTGCCCTCTTTTGTTTCCCACGTTATGCTCGCATATTTTGTGGAGGATACGATGCAAGTTGGATTCAGGTTCAAACTGTTTCTAGTTGCTTTGGTGGTTGCTGTTGCTGGATTGACGACACATTCACAGCAACTCCAGTATGACCAGAAGCTGTTTGGCGAAATGCGCTGGCGGTGCATCGGGCCTTTCCGCGGCGGCAGAACAGTTGCGATCGCCGGCGTGCCGCAGCAGCCAAACGTATTCTATATGGCGGCTGTGAATGGTGGCGTCTGGAAGACCACCGACTTCGGCAATACATGGAGTCCTATTTTCGATGAGCAGGCCACTGGTTCCATAGGTGCGCTGGCGATTGCCGCTTCTGATCCCAATATTATCTACGTCGGAAGCGGAGAAGGCTTGCAGCGACCTGATCTTGCGACCGGAGACGGCATTTACAAATCCATTGATGCCGGCAGAACCTGGACCCACCTCGGATTGCGAGACGCGCAGCAGATCACGGCGATTGTGATCGACCCGGATAACCCTGATCGGGTGTTTGTTGCGGCCGAGGGCCATGCGTATGGGCCGAATACGGAACGCGGGGTCTTTCGTTCGATCGACGGCGGTAAGAACTTTGAGAAGGTTCTATACAAGGATGAGAACACCGGAGCCGCTGATCTGGTTATGGATCCGGGCAATTCAAATATTCTGTACGCTGCATTGTGGGCCGCACGCGTTGCGCCATGGGAAGTCCGCAGCGGAGCATCGTTCGTCATCGCTGGAAGTGGCTTTTACAAATCAGTCGATGGCGGGACAAGCTGGAAGCCAATCACCAGGGGATTACCGACCTCGGAAGACGGCATTGCGCGCATTGGAATTGCCATAGCCCCGAGCAACCCGAAGAGAATGTATCTGTCCGTTGAAGCGCAGGAAGGTCACGGCGGTGTTTACGCTTCCGACGATGCAGGCGAGAGTTGGAAACAGGTCAGCTCGGACCACCGCGTGGGCGGACGCGGGCCCGGAGCGATGGGGATTGCCGTTTCCCCTGATAATGTCGACACCATTTTCGTCGCGAATACCACAACCTGGAAATCGACCGACGGAGGCAAGACATTTGTCGGATTTAAGGGCGCACCCGGTGGCGACGACTATCAACGAATCTGGATCAATCCCAGGAATGCTCAAACGATTGCGCTCAGTGCCGATCAAGGTGCAGCCATCAGTGTGAACGGCGGGCAGACCTGGAGCAGCTGGTACAACCAGCCGACTGCCCAGTTTTATCACGTAACGACTGACAATCGCTTTCCGTACTGGGTTTACGGCGCCCAGCAGGAGAGTGGGAGCGTGGCCACGCAAAGCCGAAGTGATTACGGAGAAATCACATTCCGCGATTGGAGCCTACCAGGCGTATTTGAATACGGTTATATCGCCGTCGATCCGCTCGATTCCAATACTCTTTATGGAGCGAAATTGACGCGCACAAATCAGGCAATCGGCGAAGTGGCCGATATCGCACCCGAGCCCTTACGCCGCGGCGAATATCGGTATAACCGCACACTGCCGGTTGTTTTCTCACCGCTCGACCCCAAGGCTCTTTATTTTGCCGCAAACGTATTGTTTAAAACGACCGATCGTGGGAATAGCTGGACGATCATCAGTCCGGATCTGACGCGAGAATCATACGAGATCCCGGCAAATCTCGGCGCCTTTGCCGCCGGTGATCCGGAGCACGGGCATCATCGCGGTACAATCTACGCCGTCGCGCCCTCGTATCAAGAAGTCGATACGATTTGGGCAGGTACGGATGACGGCCTGATCCATATCACCCGTGATGGCGGCAAAACCTGGAAGAATGTGACTCCGCCGCAGCTGAAACCATGGAGTAAGGTCTCCATCATTGAGGCATCGCACTTCGATGCGGGTACTGCCTACGCGGCTATCAATAGTTTTCGACTCGATGACTTGCGCCCGCACATCTATCGTACGCGCGATTTTGGCGCGAACTGGCAGGAGATCACGGCAGGTATTACCGACAAGTCCGCCTCAAACGTTGTGCGGGAAGATCCCGCCCGCAAGGGCTTGCTTTTTGCTGGTACAGAAACGACCGTATACGTGTCATTCAACGATGGCGATTCCTGGCAGCCGTTGCAGTTGAACCTCCCGCACACCTCCATGCGGGACCTCACAGTTCACGGCGATGATTTGATTGTCGCAACCCACGGTCGGTCGTTCTGGATTCTCGATGATCTCACGCCGCTACGCCAGCTATCCGATCAAGTCGCGCACTCCGCCGTCTATCTGTTCACGCCCCAGCAAGCTATCCGTTGGCGCTGGAATCGCAACCCTGACACGCCGCTACCGCCAGAAGTGCCGGCAGGGAAGAATCCTCCTGACGGCGCGATCATCGATTACTACCTTTCTTCGGCAGCGCCGGGTCCAGTCACCCTTGATATCTTCACTGCCAACGAAAATCCGCGTCTGGTCCGCCATTTTTCCAGCTCGGACAAACCGCAATCCATCGAGAAACTTGCAGGTGAATATCCGATTCCGATGTATTGGGTGCGCCCGGAAAATGTTCTTTCATCGCAACCAGGTATGCATCGCTTCGTGTGGGATCTTCACTTTGCCCCGCCCAAAGCGCTCGAGCACGATTTTCCCATCTCTGCTATTTTGCACGACACACCACTCACTCCGCTGGGCGTGCGGCCGTTACCAGGGAAATACAAGGCAGAACTGACCGTTGACGGCAAGCGTTACGATGCGACGTTCGAATTGAAGATGGATCCGCGGATCACGGCATCAGAGAGCGATCTCGCGAAGCAATTTGTCATGGAATCCGAGGCGGTTGCCGGCATGGACGACAGTTACGAGCTGCTCGAGCAAGTGCTTTCCGTCCGCGAGCAGCTAAAACAGATGATGCCGAGACTGCGTGGTACTGCCGCGACCGATGCCGCGACGTTCGACAGACAATTGGCTGAACTGGAAGGTGCCACACAGCCGAATTTCTACGGTACCCCCCCGAACGGAAAGAGCCCGGAAAACTTCTCATCGCTCAACCAGCATTACTCCGAGATGCTGGCCGTTGCAGATAGTGCGGATAGTGCGCCCACGACCCAAGCAAACCGAGCGTTTCAGGAACTCCTGAGCGAATCCGCGCGCCTTAGAAACCGTTGGAGCGCGCTCAAAGAGAAGGAGCTACTTGATCTCAACAAAGAGTTGAAAAAATCGAGGCATCCGGAACTCGATCCGAAGAAGGCTCTCCTCGAAGACCCGGGCGGTGCTTCTGATGGCGACGACGAACCCTAAACAGGGCTGATGGGCTAGACGCCGACTGGACTGCAAGCCTCATTTAAAAATGCTGCGCGTGCCCTTACGCGCCGCTTTTGCTCATCTCGTCAATCGCGGCAAGAACCTGGTCGCTATGCGTCTTCACATCGACATCATTCCAGACTTTGCGAATGGTACCGTCCGGGCCGATCAGAAAGGTGTGTCGCGCGGAAAGTTTTGTCACGCCGAAGTTCATCACTGAATCATACTTTTCCGAGACTTCCTTCTTGTTGTCGGCCAGCAGTTTGAAATTCAGGCCTTCTTTGGCACAGAATTCCTGGTGCGATTTTTCGTCCTGGACGCTGACACCCAGGATGACCGCATTCTTGGCGTCGTACTTGGAAAGATCGCGCTGAAAATTGTGCGCTTCAATGGTGCAGCCCGTTGTACCGTCTTTTGGATAAAAATACAGAACCACCCATTTGCCTTTGAAGTCATGCAGGCTGACCGGTTTGCCATCCTGTGAGTTCAATGTGAAATCCGGAGCCGCAGTACCGACCGCCGGTTCCTTGTCTCCGGCTCGTAGACGCGAAGCAAGAACGCCGACGATCGCCACCACCATCAAAACCACTAAGATCGTTGTCAACATTCGAGAAATCCTCATTTTTCACCTCAGTTGCCGAGTTGGATGCGAGCCTATACCGAATCGATACACACTACTGCAATAGCGATTTCGAAATCGCCAAGCCAGACACGCGAATACAGAGCGTACACCAGTTCGCCTGCTGGTGTTAAGACGCGAGTGCCGTCACGGCCGTTTCTTCGAGGCTCAGTGGCTGACCCTCGTCCTTTATGCTGATTGGCTTTCCTGCCAACGGCCCAAATAATAGTTGATCGTCGGTGTAAAAATGAGCGAGAGCGCGATGGAGCTTAATAAACCTCCGATGACGGCAATCGCCAGTGGTTTTAGCATTTCCGAGCCAGAGCCGAACGCCAGGGCCAACGGTAGCATTCCGAAAATGGTGGCAAGCGCCGTCATCGCAATCGGACGCAAACGCCGCCGGCTTGCTTGAATGAGCGATTCTTCAGCAGAAAAGCCCAACGCACGAAATGTCTGATCCGCGTCCAAAAGCAAAATTCCGTTTTTAGCCACGATTCCGATGACCATGATCATTCCCATGAAGGAAGCTACGTTAAAGGAAGTACGGGTGACGAGTAATGCCAGAAATCCACCAAAAGTGGATAGCAAGGCGGATCCCAGTATGGCGATAGGCGCGGAAAAGGTGCGAAATTCAAACAACAAAACGCAGAACAGCAAAATCAGCGCTAGGACAAACACAGCCGATAAATCGCTGAAGGTTTTCTGCTGTTCTTCGTACAAGCCTCCGTATTCAACACGAATCGAAGCAGGGAGATGCAAATCTCTTACGGTTTTCTTGATGTAGTCCATGCCTGAGCCAAGGTCGATGCCCTCAAAGCGGGCGGTAACCTCAACCAAACGCTGCAGGTTTTCCCGGCGCACTTCGGATTGTCCGGGATCATAGGTGACGGCCGCGAGCGAACCGAGAGTTGCGGTACGGCCCGTTGAGCTGGTCAAGAGCGTGTTGCTCATTCTCTCGAGAGAGCCGCGGTTTTGCTCAGGAAAGCGAACGCGAATCGGATAGGTCCGATCGTTAAGCACCACCGGTGTCGCGGCAGGCTGGCCTTCCAGAACCGCCGCCGCATTTATCGCAACTTCTTCCACGGTAAATCCAGCGCGCGCAGCCACCATGGAGTCAATCTGATAAGTGACGGCTGGACCGCTCACAGTGTTCTCAATGCCATCGAACACATCGACGACTCTAGGATTCTTTTTGATTGCATCTGCAATTCGAGGTGCGGTTGCCTCCAGCAATTTGGCATCCGGAGAGAAAAGCTTGATCACGACTGGTTCCGGCCGGCTGGTCAAATCACCAATCATATCCTGTAGAATTTGCACGAAATCAACGTCCGCCGCAGGCTCCGTCTTCCTGATTTCGGAGCGAATATCCGAAATAATGTCATCGATTCCGCGTTTCTTGTTGCTCTTCAACTTCACAGTGAAATCGCCGCGATTGGCTTCCGTCACTGCCGCAAGGCCCAGTTGTAAACCGGTGCGACGCGAAGTATTTTCCACTTCGGGGGTATCGCGGAGGATTTTCTCAATGTGCTGAAGGATACGGTCTGATTCCGCCAGTGAGCTCCCGGGCGGGGTGTTGTAATCCAAAATAAAGCTACCTTCATCCATTTCTGGGAGCAGGTCAGTTCCGAGAAAACTGTAGCAAACATAGGAGAGCAGAATGATCGCGATGGAGGAGATGACGAGTAGCAGGGGACGGCGGAGAATCCTCTGCATCAGACGCGAATAAAAATCCACAATCCGGCCAAAAAATCCCGAAATGTGTTCCTCTTCGGCAGCCAGCAAGGAAGCCGCAGTCTCTATCCCTTCCGGTGTTTCCGTCGCGGCCGCCGCATTTGTGCGCCGTACAAAATACTGGCTGAGCGTCGGCGTCCAGGTCATTGCAAGCAGCAAGGAACTAGCAAGCGCGACCGACATGGTGATGGCCAGAGCGCGGAAAAAGCTCCCGAATACTCCAGTGGTCGAAATTAAGGGGAGGAACACGACGATCGGCGTGATGGTCGAGCCAATGAGCGGTACTGTGATTTCGCGCAGTGCGCTCTCGATGGCCTGAAATCGCGATTCGCCCGCATCCCGGTGCAACACGACATTTTCCAGCACCACGATCGCGTCGTCGATGACCAGTCCGACAGCTGCTGCAAGTCCTCCCAGGGTCATCAGGTTAAAGCTTTGCCCGCTGAACCGCAGAATGATGAAGGTGAATAATAACGTAACCGGAATCACCACCGCGGCGACCAGAGAGGCCCCCCAATCACGGAGGAATAGCAGCAGAATTGCAGCTGACAGGACAATTCCGATCAGCACCGCATCCCTCACGCTCCCGATCGATTGCCGTACGATTGTCGACTGATCGTAAAACGGTTCGAGATGTACGCCTGGGGGAAGTGCCGCTCGCAGATCGGAAATCTGTGTGTGCACCTCGCGCGCTACGTCGAGCGTATTACTCTCTGGCTGGCGGTTGATGCTCAGCAGAACTGCGGGTTTCCCGTTCGCCGTCACAATCGTGTATACCGGAGCATCCGAGGGAGACACCCTTGCTATATCGCCGATGCGTATGGGCACGCCGTCTTTGGAGTTTTTTACTGCGATCTGCTCAATCTGCCCTGGTGTGCGAACTTGTCCGCTGATCAAGCCAAGCACCAGTTGGTGGTCGTGTTCGAGCAATCCAGGCGAGTCGATTGTATTTGTCCGCCGAATCGCTTCGAGAATATCGCTTACCGTAATTCCAGCTGCCAGCAATCGTGCCGGATCGGGAGTCACTTGAAACTCGGGGACGCGTCCGCCCTGGATCAATACCGATGCAACGCCGTCCAGCCGATTGAGCCGAGGCTTTAGATCGTATGTCGCGATTTCCCATAATTTATTCTGAGGGATCACGTCGGAAGTCAGGCTGTATCCAAGGATCGGAAACGATGCGAATGTGAGCCGGTGGGTCTGGATCTTCGCTCCTGCTGGTAATTCCGGCTGGAGACGCGCGACAACCGCATCGACGCGCTGCAGTGTAAGAATCATGTCGGAATTCCAATCAAAGAACAGGTCCACTTCGGCGGATCCGCGACTGGTCGTCGAATACACCTTCGCCAAGCCCGGGACGCTGTTCACCGCTTCTTCGATCGGCTTTGTAATCATCACCAGCATCTGGTCGATGGGCATCACGCCGTTATCAATCCCGATGACAATTCGGGGGAAATCGGTATTCGGGAAGACGGCTACGGGAATACGAAACGCAAAATAAGCTCCGGCTAGCGCCAAGCTCATCGTCAAGAACAATATTGGCCTCGAGAATTGCTTGAACCACGGCTCCGTTTTTCTGGTGACGCCGTTAAACAAATTGTTTTCCGTGTTTCCCGAAGGAGAACCCATTCTGCGTTATTCCTTGTCTTTGTCCGGCACGGTGGTTGATTTTTGGTCGGCTCCGGCATCCGATTTACCGTGGGAGGCCGCTGGATTCTCGGAATCAGTCGCAGGCGTAGCTTCAATCACGATGGCGGTGTTGTCCGGAATGGCGTATCCACCCTTTGTAATGACCTGGTCGCCTGCCTTGAGCCCTGATTGAATCTCCGCCAGTTCCTTGTTTCGCAAACCCACTTTCACGATCGCCTGATGTGCCTTACGATCTGGCCCAGCCAGCAAGACGTACTCCTCTCCCTCGGCCGTCTTGAAAACGGCCGCTTCGGGCACGAGCAGTGCATCCTTGACGCTCTTTGCGGTAACTTCGACTTGCACAGTTGCTCCCGGTTTCAACCTCGGATTCGGTTTGTCGGCTTCGACCCAAACTTCAATCGTGGTACTTCCCGGGTCGAGGGCCGGACTGATCAGAGTGACATGGCCTTCGACTGGTTCATCCAGTCCATTGAGTTTCAATTCCGCGCGATCTCCGGATTTCAGAAGTGCTGCTTCGCTCTGGACGATATGCGCCTTGGCGATAAGCTTGGACGTGTTCATCACCGTCATGATTGGCTGATTGGCGGCTGCCAATTCACCCTGAAATAGCGGACGGTCCGTTACCACACCGTCGATCGGGCTTCGAATCTCGGAGTAGCTCAACTGCGCCTTTGCGTTCAGGTATTTTCCTTTGGCTGCGGACAATTGCCCTGCGGCCGACTTCAGAGTCTGCTCTTTGCCCAGTCGTTTCAGATCGCCCAGTTGTCGCTGCGCCTGCTCGTCTGCACTTCGAGCCTGGATCAATCCAACTCCCGCCGAGTCCAGGTCCCGCCGCGGAATAGCTCCCTGATCAAAAAGATCTTTTCGCGCATCGTAGATTTTTTTCTGCGCTTCATAGGCTGATTTGTAGGCAGCTGCATCCAGTTCTGCTTTTTGGATTTGCTGTGGCAAGCTGGCGCCGGTGGTCGTGGTGTATCCAGCCTCGGCCTGTTCCAATTCACCCTTGCTCTGCTCTTCTGCCCCCTCGAGGTCCGCATTTTCCAGGGTCGCGAGAAGTTGGCCTTCTTTAACCTGGGAACCGCGTTGCACGTAGAATTTCTTGATGGTCGATGTGATCTTCGGGGTAATGATTGCCTGCTGCAGCGGTGACACCACGGCTTCCACAGGAACTGTCAATGTAATCGGCCCCCGCTTCGCCGCTGTTGTCTGCACGGTGACGACTGGCTCCTGTTCCCGTTCAGTCGTTCCGCAGCCCTGTATGCCCAGCGCGGCAACCAGCAGGAATGCTCTCGCGGAACAATCGCTGCGTGATATCAATGTGCTGATCACTCCCCCATTTTTCATGGATTTGTCATTACTCCTGTCAATATCTGCAGATTCGCCAAGGCTACGCGGTAGCGAACTGCGCCATCTTGGTAGGCACTGTTTGACAGCGCAAATGTTGTTTGCGCGTCGACAACTTCCAAAACTGTTCCTTCGCCGTTCTTGTATCGCAAAGTCGTCAGCCGCAAACTCTCCGCGGAAAGCTCCGCAGATCGTTGCAATCCGGCAAGTTCGTTCAATGCGGTCTCAGCTTCTGCATACCGAGACCGCATCTCCGCCAGCAGTTTCCGTTGCGCAAATGACAGTTCTTTCACGGCCAAATCGCGCTTCAATTCCGCCTGACGCACGCGACTCTGGGTAGCGCCCCAGTTCCACACCGGGAGGCTCAGTCCAATAATCCCGGCGGAACCCAGATTGCTCAGCTTGACCCCATCTTTCGTAGTATAGGTCGAATACTGTGGTGCATCGATCCCGTAGAAGTAATCCAAGCTGATTGACGGGAAATAGCCGGCTTTCGCCGCTCTGACATCAAAGTTGCTGGCCTGCGAATTGGCCAGGGCAGCACGGATCTCCGGATTGTTCTGTCCAGCCTGCGCTTCAAACGCGTCGCGAAGCGGCAGGGGCACGTTGGCGTGTAAATCATCGGTTGTCCGGAAATTATCGTTAAAATCGCGAAAGATTAGGATCGCCAGATCGAGCCGGGCGTTCTGCACCATTAATTGAGCTTCTTGCAGCTGCCTTTTCCGCTCCGTCATCTGCAGTTCGGCTTTGATCACATCGGCATGCGCTACTTCGCCCCCTTTTTCGAGGCTTTGCGCAAGCTGAAAAAACTTTTCCCCATCCTCGGCAGTTCGCTCGGCCACACTCAATTTCTGTTCGGCTGCCGCTACGGCGAAGTAATCTTGTACAACAGTAGCGATCAGGCCTCGCGAAGCAATTTCTTTTCGCGCCTTCGCCGCTGCGGCCAATGCCGCTGCGCCGCGGTATGAGGCGATGCCAGCCAAATCCAGCTGCTGGTGAACATTTCCCTGGCTGATATATTCCTGTGCCCCGTTATTCGCAATATATTTCGGCTGCCCGATGCCATTGGTTTCGGTATAAATGGCAGAGGTATTGAAACTGAGGTTGGGCAGCAGACTTGACCGCGCAATGTTCCTTTCTTCATTGGCGATTCCCTGATCTGTTTTGGCCGCTTGCAACTGCGTGCTGTTTTTCTCTGCCAATTCCAGCGCTTCGTGAAGTGTCAATTCCGTGAGCGTGCCGGCCGTCGATGTTGTCGTTGCCCGCACCGTCGACAACTGCGATGTACTGCCGGCTGTTTGTTTGGGCGGCGGCGTCTCTGGCTGCTGGCCAGCACGCAGATGCGCCGGAGCCGCCAAGACGACTGCCGCAAACCACAGTGCTACCCTGCCTTTACTCCCACCGTTACGTCTCACGTGCTTCTCTCGTTTAAAGTCCATCCGAAAACTGAACCTGATAGTCCTGTGGATAGGCTATCTGTTCAGAGATAAACGCAAGATTAACCCCGAGGTAGTAAGATCCTGCTCAATTTGGTTGGTCACGGCTATTTCTGACGGTCGTGGGAATTGATCGACGCTAGCTTGATGGGCGCCTGTGATTTTCGGATTCGGCGATAATCGGTAAGATCACGCTAAAGGTCGATCCAGCCGTGTCGGAACGAGTCAGTTCCAACCGACCGTGATGTGCTTCCGCGATCCATCGCGCGATCGGCAAACCCAGTCCTGCTCCTCCGTGGGTACCGTCTTCCCTTGATCTTGCCTTATCCACCCGGAAGAAGCGTTCAAACACTCGCCCCTGCATTTCTTTCGGAATTCCTTCCCCGGTATCGGTTACGCTCAGCTCGTAATGCGCTCCTTCTTTCTTGCAAACGAGCGAAACGTTTCCATCTCGCGGCGTATACTTGATCGCGTTATCCAGGAGATTCAGTAACATCCGCCGCAGCAGGGGTTCATCCGCCCGGAGGGGCAATTCGGGAGCGATTCTCGAAGAGAGAGTAATATTTTTCACGATTGCTAACGTACGTGCCCGACGCAATACGTCGACTGCCAGTTCATCCAGGTAGATATCGCTCAGGCTCAAAGGATACTCGCCGGCATCGGCACGCGTGAGGGTGAACAGATCTTCAATGAGGTGCGTCAACCGCTGCGACTCGTCTCGCAAAATACCTAGCGTTTCACGGTATTCTTCCGGCGAGCGATCGGACTTCGAGAGGGTCACCTCGGTCTCGCCACGTAAAATCGCCACGGGTGTTCGCAATTCGTGGGAAGCGTCAGCAATAAACCTTCGTTGTCGCTCAAAGGAAGCTTCGAGGCGTTCCAAAAGTTCGTTGAACGAAAGCGCCAGCTGGCCAAGTTCATCGCGCTGGTTCACCACAGCAAGCCGTGACCCGAGACTAGATGCGCCGATTTGCCTGGCCTGCGAGGCCATAGCTGTTACCGGAGCCAGGCTCTTTCGGGCCAGAAAATACCCACCTGCGCTTGCAAGCAGAATTGCGAAGGGAATCACGATAAGAAACGCGTTGCGAATGTCATGCAGCAACTGATTGAGTGAGTGTAAAGACTGAAGCAGCACGAGCCTGTAAGGCTGGCCGTTTGCCATGAAAATGAGCGTGAAACCGTGGAACCCTTCCTTGCCACCCGATATCCGTTCACGAATGATGCCCGCTGAACTTGGATTTGTTGCAGTCTTCTGAAATTCCGGAGACAAAAATAAATCCTCGGAAATGAGCTCGTGACGCGGGCCGGCACCAGGCAACTCCAGAGAACTGATCAACGGATGTCCCCCCGCGTCCAGCACAACAAAAAGCGTGTCGCGAAATCGATGCTCCATCATCGACTCCCGGGCAGCTTGTTTTACTGCATCTGCTCCGGCGTAATCCGGCAACTCGCTCGCGAACGTGGTCAGAAACGCATGCGCCAACTCCTCAAGATTTGCGTCTGAACGCTGAAGCACATTCCGTTGATAAATCTTGTAGGAAAAGACCGCGAAGAGAATTAGCACGACGCCCAGAGCAATGCTGTACCAGACAGTCAGTCGTGCGCGAACGGACTCAAACATGCGATTTTTTCGCTCCGTTCACCCCGGTATCATCAGACGCCAGGCCAAAAGCGTATCCACTTCCACGTCTTGTCTGTAACAGTGGCCTGTTGGCACCCTCGTCTATTTTTCTTCGCAATCGATTGATGTAAACCTCAATCAGATTGGAGAAGGGGTCGAACGAGTCATCCCACACATGCTCTGCGATTTCTGCGCGACCAATCACACGCCCAGCGTTACGGGCCAGAAATTCCAGCAGTGCGTATTCCTTTGCGGTCAGGGAAATTGTGCGATTACCTCGTTTCACAGTTTGGGATGCAGTGTCGAGTACCACGTCATCCACGACGATTTGTGCCGATCTTAATTCTCGCGGCCTCCGTAACAGCGCGCGCAACCTTGCCAGCAATTCGCCAAACTCGAACGGCTTGGTCAGATAATCGTCGGCGCCGGCATCGAGTCCGGTGATTCGATCCTGAACTCCATCCTTCGCAGTCAACATCAGGATCGGAATACGCTTGCCCCTGGCGCGAATCGCACGACAAGTTGCGATCCCGTCGAATCCCGGAATCATCACGTCCAGAACCACGACGTCATAGTCGTTGATTTCCGCATGATAGAGTGCGTCAACTCCATTGGCGACTATATCAACGGCATAGGATTGCTCCCGGAGCCCTTTCGCTACAAAATTCGCGATCCTCTTTTCATCTTCAACAAGTAACAATCGCATTCGGGTATGATACCCCCAATGTTCGAGATTCGAGTCATGGACCGGTCCCGCCGGTGGGGTTATTCCTCTGAGCAAGGAGAAATGTCAAATCGATGACTACGCCGTTTGACTACCCATCGATTGCGAAAATGATCGATCACGCATTGCTGCAGCCGTTTCTCTGTACGGATGAATTGGATGCTGGTTGCAAGTTGGCACACGTTTATGACGTTGCCAGCGTCTGCATCTTGCCGTATTACGTAAAGCGCGCTGCGGAGATACTGAATGGCAGCAGCGTACGAACCAGCACCACGATCGGCTTTCCTCATGGTGGCCATACTATCAACACCAAATTGGCAGAGGCTCAGCAGGCGCTCGAAGATGGTGCGACCGAACTCGATATCGTCGTGAACATCAGTAAAGCGAAAAGCAACGACTGGAACTATGTCCGAGACGAGATCGAAACGCTGACGAAGCGAATCCATTCAGAAGGTGCGAAAGTTAAAATCATTTTCGAGAACGCCTACCACGACGATAGAGCCAAAATCGAGTTATGCCGCATCTGTGGGGAAGCAAGCGTGGATTGGGTCAAAACGTCAACCGGATACGCACCCACCGGTGCAACGCTGGACGATCTCCGGCTCATGCGAAAGCACTCACCAGCCCATGTCCAGGTGAAGGCGGCGGGTGGCGTCCGCGATCTCAATACGATACTCGCTGCACGGGAAATTGGGGTGACCCGCGTTGGCTGCTCCCGTACCGCGGAGATTTTAGAGGATTGTCGCAAGCGACTCGGGCTACCGCCAATCACAACCGTGTCCGGGACGAACGCTTCACCGTACTAATCGCTATCGGCGCCGGACGGTCCCCGTCCTCGGGTACGGTTCACGCTTTGAATCAAATAAGCTTCGGACAAGAGACCACCCATGACTGATCAATCCGCGCAGTATCCCAGTCTTCGCAATCGCAACGTATTGATTACCGGCGGAGCGTCCGGAATCGGTGCGTCAGCCGTCCGTCAATTCTGCCAGCAGGGTGCGAGAGTCGCATTTCTCGACCTTCAGGACGAAATCGCGAACCAGCTTGTCTCGGAACTTGCGGACGGGGTGGTAATACCCCCCGTTTATTCCCACTGCGATCTGCTCGACATCGCCGCTCTGCAAAAGACAATTACTGAGCTTCAGTCCCGGATCGGCAATTTTCACGTTCTCGTAAACAATGCCGCCAACGATGATCGTCACAATTTTGAGGATGTTACGCCAGAGTACTGGGACGAGCGCATGGCCATCAACCTGCGCCACTATTTTTTCGCGATGCAAGCAGTTCTTCCTGCGATGAAAGCGGCCAAAGCCGGTTCTATCATCAATATGAGCTCAATCGGCTGGATAATCCCGTCCGTTCGAGAGGTCGCGTATGTAACGGCAAAAGCCGCTATCGTCGGACTTACTCGGACCATGGCTCACGAATTAGGAAAATGGAATGTCCGCGTGAATGCTGTTTTGCCTGGCGCGGTGCTGACCGAGCGTCAGCGCAAACTGTGGTGGACGCCAGAGTATGAAGCCGAAATCATGAGCAACCAGGCGCTCAAGCGACCGCTCCTGCCCGATGAAGTGAGCAGTCTCCTGCTGTTCCTGGCCGCCGATGATAGCAGCGCTATCACCAATCAGAGCTACGCCGTCGATGCTGGCTGGGTTTAGAGAAGGTATTTGGGCATTTCCTTCAGATGGATGGTTGCATTCTTGCGCGCCGTCAACCCAAGGCTCTTGCCGTGAAGCCGGTCAGTTCCGCGTCCTCTGCGGTATAGGTAATCTCGATCGGATTACAGCAGACTTCGCAATCCTCCACGTACGTCTGCTTCGAGGCGGACAAGTCGAGCACCATCGAAATCTGTTCGCCGCAATAAGGACAGGAAAAGAAGTGTTCCATTCGAGTCAATCTAGCGCAGCTTCGTTCCGGCAACAACGCCTACCAAGGGCCCGGCGAACGAGGGCCAGCCTCGCGACGATTTCTCGAGCTCCCAGGATTCATGACGGAATCTTGAACGTCGTGGACCCTCACCTCAATGACGTCTGAATCGATCGGCTGGTTCATTACGGGCCGCTCGTGATTACCCTTAGCCGGCCGAACCCATCCCATACCTCGGAACCAAACATGCAGCGTTTTCCGTACAGTATTTCCGCTGGGCGCGAGCTATCCTCCGCTTCAGAAACAAATTCGGGAGGAGTCGATGCTCATTCTATTAATCGTCCTGTTGTTGCTTTTTGGTGGCGGCGGGGGATATTACGGCTACTCGAGGTGGGGAACTGGCGGTGGATTAGGTGTGGTGGGTACCGTAATTGTCATCGCGCTGCTTCTCTATTTCACCGGGATCATTCACTAGGTAGCGAGAGCCGTCTCTGAGCAAACATACGTGTCATGGCTGAGAATAAAACACTCGACAAAGCTCAAAACACGCCGCCCAATCGCTCGAGAGTGATCCAGATCATTCCAGCCTCGGGTTGGCGTGTATTTGAATTCAGCCAAACTGCCGGCGGTGAGTTGGCCAGCAGGGAAGTGCCTGTGATTGGTTGGGGCCTACAGGAAAACGGCAATACGTCCTTGCTCATTCCGCACCCGAATGAGTCGAATGGCCATGCCGTCGTAAGTATCACCGACGCGCCCGCATCGGTTGGGGAGAGAGAGAGCCTCAAATTCGTTCACTATCAGGCGATTACTCCCTTTCAAGAACCGTCTGACGCCGAAGCCAAGGCCCATTTCGTTCTGAACTTTGTGAGCTCTAACGTCAGAGCAGCGGATGACCGAGTCAATGGAAAAGCAAACGCTTAACGCCTAGTGCGCATTCCTGTCGTTCGGCACGCCGCCGATCTATCCTGTTCGGTCGCAAACGAACTGAAGTCGAATCAATTACACGATAGACGAAATAGCTCAGGCGAATGCTGTCGAAGATCTGCGGTCTAGAATCCTTCGCTCACCGCCATTTTCAGTCGGGTCCGCATCTAACACACACAGAGGGAACACAATGCTTAGAACCATTCTGCTTGTTCTGTTGATTCTGCTCCTCCTCGGAAGCTTGCCGACTTGGCCCTACAGCACCGGTTGGGGATATTACCCGAGCGGCGGTTTAGGTTTGCTGCTGGTGATCCTCGTGGTCCTCATCGTCGCCAAGAAGATCTGATGGAGGCGCTCCCATATTCCAATTTGCCGATCGTAGAATCCTGATCTTCTCTCAGCCCTAGATTCGATCCCAAAAGCTGACTCCCCATGTAGCGACGGCTGGGCCGCCTCTTATCGATAAGCTCGAAATATATGGCGAACAAAAAGCGAATATGATAGACTTCAGGGTGCTGAGGATGAGGCCCATACATGTCCTACGATGCCCGCGCCGTTGCCAATTACATTCTTAATTTGGCTGCTGTGGACGGCATTCCTGTCACACCTCTTAAAATCCAGAAGCTGGTTTACTTAGCGCATGGCTGGAGTTTGGCTTTGCGACAAACTCCGCTTATCTTTAACGAAGTCGAAGCCTGGCGTTACGGCCCTGTCGTGTCCGAGCTGTATCACGCTTTCAAACAGTATGGTCCATCGCCAATCACGGACAAGGCGTATGTACGCCCTGGTGACCCTCCGATAGACGCAGGCACCGGAGCCTTCATAAAGAGCGTTTGGGACGCCTACAAAAGGTACTCGGGATTGCAGCTGTCCGCGATGACACACGAAAAGGGTTATGCGTGGGACTTAGCGACATCTTCTCCCACAAATTGGTTTACTCCGAGGATTTCCAACACACTCATTGCAGATGAATTCGTTCGCCGCCAAGTGAGCGGCAAATAATGTCGGAAGTAACTTCCTACGTCGAAAAAGAATACAGCGACACGTTCAACAACGTTGCCGGACCGCCGCCCCCTGACCGTCTGGCGGTGCAAGAAGCTTCTGGTTTTGATTCTGACAGAGAACGATGGATGAAATACTGGCTCTGGGACTGGCGATTGAGGTTTGGACTTAAGTTGATTCTGTTCTTGTTTGTAGTTGTAATTAATATTTATTGGGCACACCAGGTGACGATGATGTTATGGAAGGCAGGCTCGCGGGATAGCGGTTTTCATCTGGATAATTCGGTACAAATCGCGCTCGTGTCAACTTCGATCGCGAATTTTCTAGCGCTCGTAATCGTCGTCGCCAAGCATCTGTTTCCTTCGAAAAGCACTTAGCCGACTTTAGGGGTGGGATAGGGAATGCGATGTTCAGAGCTGCCGGGAATATCGATGCGCACGGAAGGTTAGGCGGAAAAATGCTATTCGTGCAGGACGACGCTGAGGAGGGAATCTTTGACTTGAATCTCGCCGTTATATTCGATGAAGCCTAATTTCCTGAATTTGTTCATGAAAAAATTGATTCGGGACCGGGTTGTTCCCACCATTTCCGCGAGCATCTCTTGCGAGACTTTTGGGAGCGCGTTGTGAGGATGGCCCGGCGTACCATAGCGCGCGAGCAGTAGCAGAGTTCGCGCCAATCGTTTCTCGCTGGAGTTGAAAAGCTGGTCGATCAAGTCTTCCTCGACTCGGATGTTTCGCGCAAGCGTATAAGCGATGAAGCGGTCCGAGAACTCGTGTTCCTCGTGTAGTGCGCGAATCATCTCGGCTCTCTCAATGACCAGCACGCTGGTAGGAGAAATTGTCGTTGCGGTTACGAGATAATTGTTCTGGCCTGCGAGGCACCCTTCCCCAATAAAATCACCAGGCCCAAGTATCGCCACAACTGCTTCTTTGCCCGACTCATTTACCACCGTAAGCTTCACGCCGCCTTTCTGAACGTACATGACCTGCTTTGCTGGGTCCCCCTGTGTGATGATGGTTTCTTTCGCGCGAAATTTGGCCAGTTTTCTCCCCAGACCGGCCGAGTCGAGAAACAATTTCACATCGAAAACAGGGATTCCTGGAGTCGCTTTTTTGAAGGAGTAAGGGACCTTCGCTGATGCAGCTTTGGGCGGCATTAATGCGTATTATACCAGCGATTTTGGTAGCTGTTCACTGCTGAATACTCCGCATCTGCATCGCTAGCCTAAAGTAATCGCCAACAAGTTCTGAGAGTTATGGGATTACCGGCGCGACTCCTCATGTCTACGGAAGGCCTTCGGTCGAAGACTTTCGCATGTCTAATTTCCCACTAACCTTGAAGTCTTCGGCAAGACTGTACAAAAGTGGACAGCGCGCACCTTTGAGAATCTGTACCCCAAAGGCACCGGACGGTGAGACAGAGCGATATTGGTCGGTCAGGGCGGATCGGACGTATCCGTCATTTTGCCGTCCTTTTCATATGCATACTTTAAAACGGAGCTCAGGAAGAACAGCCGTGTAACGAAGGCAAGGCTCGGGCCCTTTATTTTGGGCGGAGAATATCTTCTGGCTTCATGCGCAGCGTGTTGTTTGTTTTGAGGCTTGCAGTCAGAAATTCGCATGGCGAGTCTCATCAGGACTAACCCCGCAGGTGTCCAGAATTGTACAGATTCGTGACCTTGTGCAAGCGCATCCTGTTAAAATGAAAAAGCGCGAACTCACAGCCAAACAAATTGCCTCGGTTTCCTGTCCCACCTGTGGTGCTGATATCGGGGATAGTTGTGAGCTGAACTCAGGTGCGCCGCGCTCCGAGCCTCACGTAGACCGAAAGTTTGCCGCAATAGAGGCGATCGAGAAGAAATCGGCTTAATTAAATGGTGACCCACTAGGCCCGAGGCGCGAGTTTCAGGCTTTTGAATTTTTCTAGTCGAAGGAATACCGTCCAGTTGTATTCGCACGGTCCGCTTCAACCGTGTTCAATCCGGTACATACACGAATCCCCCTACAGTGTTCTACTTAGTCCGCAGTATGGAGAGACACATGCTACCTATCGATATCTTTAAATTAGAAGCAGCAAATAGTGTCCTCTGGGTAGAGTCCGCGCAAAATATCGATGACGCACGGCTTAGAATCACTGCCCTGATGCAGCGGTCGGCGTGTGATTACCTCATCCTGAATCAGCGCACTAGTCGGACTGTCGTCGTAAAATATGACCGATGATCCGGGGTTGCTCGTCCTAATTATGGGTGTACGCAATGGAGAACTGTGCAGGCGTTCCCGACGACCTTATCCCAGTTCAACCGACGTGGAGTGAGGAAGATGACGTTTATTACAGTGTGTCGTTCGGTCTCATTTTCGTTTTACCGTGCTCGTAAACGGATTGAGAACTACGATCGAGCAGCTCTGGGGCGTTGGACCCGCGGGCTTTAGAGAATTGGTGTATGAAGGACTCGCGGGGCTTCCCGGCTGATGGCGAATTCCTCAGACTCTCGTGGGACATTCTGGGGCATTATATCTGACCGCTTAGTGGACCCGCAGGCGCGCCAACGCCGGATCGAACTCAAGATAGTGGCGAGCCGCAAACGTTGTCACAGCATCTGGGAAACGGGTCTGCCCCCTCTAACGCCAACTTTACTTCCTTAGCTTCAATTTCAACCCTAGCCTCTGCGTTGTCATAGGTCTTCAATATCTCTGCCTGTAGTTCGCACTCACTAAGACCGTCCCACTTTTTAGCTGGATTTCGTTGAGCCGCACGAAGCGCAGAGGTAAGAGCCAGATTCCGTGTTTGGTAATCATTGCATGCGTTGACGACAAGCAGAATTGCCTCACGTAGATCCTTGTCATTTTCCATTGTGCCACCATGAACATTGACTGTTGGCCGATCATACACAATCGAGAATGAAGGGGCCCTTATCCTCTTTCACTCAAAAGAGAGTTCTTAATTCGCCTTGACAGGAGCGCTCCCGAGGGAGAGGATCGTTTCAAGGTTTCGCTAGTTACGGCGAGACTCCCGCTTCTCAGTCCATTTGCAGTTTCCGTAAAGGACAAGCTCCGCATCGAGCGCCAACAGGGCAGAACCTATCAGGTTCTTTTTTATTCTTGCGCGGGGCCCTACCTCCTGTTCGACGTACAGGTATTCAAACCCAAGACGCCAGCGGTTCAAGGCCCATCAATACACCGAGCTCGCAATATGCGACACGGGAACATCGCGTCATTCAAAAAGGAGATTCATTATGTCTGAACAAAACAAAAATAATGTTCGTCGTTTGTTCGAAGAGGTTTGGAACAAGGGCAATGTCGCTGTAGCAGACGAGCTCTTCGCACCTGCTTACACTCACCACGACAGTTCGACGCCCGATGTTGGCCGAGGACCCGAGAGTGAGAAGAAGAGAGCGACTTTTTACCGCAACGCATTCTCTGACTTGCGACTCACGATCGAGGACCTCATCGCCGACGGCGAAACCGTAGTGGCTCGTTGGTCTTGTCGCGGTACCCATAAGGGCGAATTCAACGGGATTGCGCCAACGGGGAAGCAAGTCAACATGACCGGCATAAGTATTGCCCGGTTTACGAACGGCAAAATGACGGAAGGCTATGTCAACTGGGACGCTTTGGGCCTTATGCAGCAGCTTGGCGTTGTTCCCGAACTGGGCAAAGCTAAAGCCGTCGCCACATCCTCAAGGTAGCTGCCTCTGCTTCGTCGAAAAATCGGAAGGCTCGATCACATCGGGCCTTCCGTTCGATTTATCGCTCTCATTTTCAGGGGTTCGGTTGTTCAGAGTGTGCCTGGAGAGTCATCCCGTGAACAGCAAAAATCTCAGCCCAATCAATTACGAAGCGTTAGCTGACGGCGAAGATAAACTGATTTGTGACTGCAATGCGGACACTCAAGCTCAAGACCGGCTGGCGGGTATTCGGGTTTTGGAGGACCATATAGGCTACGGACTTCGTACCCAGCATCGGGAACTCTTGAGTACTCAAACTTCTTGTCGCATGAAGCGCAACGGTGTTCCCAAGCTGCCACTTCCACCTCGTTGACACGAATTATACCCAGCGCCAAGCCTTAACGGTCGAATGATCCGGCGTCAACGTTGGCTTTACTGTAGGAACTAGATTTATTCGATGATGCCTGTTTCACCGACCGATCAACCAACCACGGTGAGATCTAAATTCTGGTAGTTCTGACAGTATCGGAAATCGAAATCCTCAAATAAAGTCGCAATCGGCCGGGAATCGCTTTTTGCTTCGACCGTGGACGGATCCGATGCGTGACGTGACCATCCCGGCCACCTAAGTATCCTAGCTGGAAGAGAATAATCGAATTTTATACGTTCAGATTCTGGAGGAGCTATGTCTTGTAGAGTCTGCGCATCTAATGAATTGTTATTGGATTGTCCTGCCGAACTGAATCTTCATTTGCCGGGAATTGAGCGAATCGCTGAGCCTTCAGTTTATTTTAGCCGTCAAATCTTGGTCTGCTTGAATTGTGGACACGCTGATCTCGTTATTCCCGCTGCAAAATTGAAACAGCTTAGAGAAGGCCTTCGACACGCAGCAAACGCCGACTCTCCCCGTTCTGGGCTGTTCGGATTCGGTAGTGCCCTCGAACGAAATACATAAGCATGCTTCTGTCATCTTTCTTTCCTCAGGGTATTTTTGACAGTACCGATCAACTTTAAAATTGGCTAAAGATGTTTTGGCCGGGAAGTGGGTTTGTGTTGCGAGGGGGCTTGCAGCACTGACTGAGCGAACCCGGCCACTCTATCTCAGGGAACTGGAAACAACGGTATGACCAAAACTTTCTGTTCATTAGACTGAATTTAAACTTCCCGCACATGGCGTTTGCCGTTGGCTCAAAATCTCCCGGAATAACCTAGGCACCAATCTTTCAATAGCTCTTGCAACTCTGCCGACGGCCATCACCGCTGCGAATAGTTCGAACATAGCGTCGTTCGACGCAATGGCACAGGAAAAAAAAGAAGGCCCAGATTCGCACCTAGGCCTTTGGGGGGTGTCCGGGTGTTTGGGATGTTTAAGCTATCGTACGTCCGAGTAACCCGAACCACGAATCAATTTTCGATAAACTTTGGGTCAGCAGCCATCAGATGCAAGTGCTGGGCGGAAGAGAAGACCCATCTGTCTGTCGTCCCATACCTCTGGTCAATCCGCTCCAACACTTGGACTTCTTAGCGATTGCGCGGTATATGAAATACTGCTCGTTCATGTGCGGCTTGTCCGACTCGATGTTTTCGATCAAGCGGCGTGCGGACAGCAGAATGGCTGCGAATAGGATCACGTACTTACGTTGTTCGGTCATTTAGGGTTTTCAGAGGATTGGATTACAGGAAGACGAGAGTACATGGAGGCGATGTTGACAGCAAGAATCTTGGGAAGTTCAATTTTGTCTACCTTCTGGCATTGAGAACGGCCACGCGCACCGTTGGCGCGATACCTTCGCAGTTGAATTGCTGTTGGCCGGGGTTTCGCTGGAACAGGTCAGTATCCTACTCGGCCACCAATCTATTAAGGTTACTGAGCGTCACTATTAGCCGTTCGTCAAGGCGCGACAGTATCTGCTAGAAGCCGCAGTTCGCAGCACCTTCGCAGGCAACTGAAGGCTTTTTGAGTACCACAATTTTGCTACAATTAACAATCAACAGCGAACTAGCCAATGAATACTGCAGAAAATATGGTGGAGGCGGGGAGTCGGAAAATGTTGGCTCATTGAAAACGCGCAAGTTACTGAAAAATTAAGATGCTAAACACGCTCAATTATTGAGAATTGTGTCCAACTGGAACGTAACTGGAACGCGGGTTTTCATTCTTCGGAAAATCAAATAAAAGAAGCGGTAGGTGGTGCTGAGATCCGAAGGTCCTACCTCTGCGTAGACGCCGCCCCATCCACACGGCCAAATCCTCAAACTCTCGAACGTCGTCAAGGCTATGACCTAGGCCTGAACCGCAGGGGTCACGTCAAAAGCGGCCAACGGGGGTCAGGTCAAAACCGGCCAAGGGATGTGGCCCGGGGCAAGGTTCTTTTATCCCATCTTCTCTTGATCCGGCAAGTCTGTTTTCGTTCTCCAGCTCCGTGCCGGGTGGACCTAGAAAAAGTGAGTCTTCGCGGCGAGCGATAAATGCCGCTGTCGCCAGATCGAAAACCAGACTTCGATTCATCTTTTTGTTGAAGTTGAAATCGAAGTTATCGAGGGTTTTCTGCGGGTCGCGAAACTGCGCTTGTTTTCTTCGTCGCTCCAGCAGCCGGTCGGTTCGGCGCGTGAGTTCGTCCGACACCAGGCAGGAGAGGAAGTCGATGGGCGCCATCGGTTCCGCCTGGGCCTGGTGCAGACGCGTCTCAAGCACGGCAGCGATGCCGCCGAGGCGCAGTTGTCTTAACGCACGATTGAGTTCGATTAAATTCATGATTGCTCCTTGAGTTTGAGATTGATGAAGTCGCGATACTCGGTGAGTTCACGGATCAGCGGATCGACTTGCCGGAGAGTCAGTTGTGGGCGGCGCTCGAGATAACGGCGCACGAAGCGATACTCCGGCACACCGATCTCGATGGCCGCGGCACAGGCATCTTCGAGAGCCGCCGTGCCGTATTTCTTGGCCAAGGAGAGGATCCCCAGGATGCGGCGAATGCCCGCCTCGCCTTGTCGCTGATAGATGGCCACCGACAGTACGCCGATCTGCCTTCCAGCGTGGCCTGCGCGGCGCAACAGCTGCGCGGTGCTCAACGGCATTTTCTTTGGGTAGTCTTCGTTCTTGATGCGATACCAGCCGCGTTTCTGGCGAATGTGTTCGCGGAGAAGTTGATTCGTACCGGGATGCAGAATGCGTACGTGCAGCGCATCCCATTGCACTTTGACGCTTCGTCCGATCCATCCCGGTGGTAGTCCGTAATAAGCTGCTTCGACCTCTACACAACCATCCAGATGAACGACGCGTTCTCCATACTGGTAGTAGCGGAAGGGTTCGAGTGGAAGAGGGAGCAACGATGGTTTTTCCTCCGCGAACATAGCTGCCACTTGTCGTTTCGTGGTGCCATGAATGCGCGTATCGGCCCAACGTTCTTCCCAGCGATCCAGATAAGCCTGCGCTTCTTCCAGACTCTCGAAGCGCTGGCCTTTGAGCGGAGTTTTCTGCGCGTGTCCGACACCCGCTTCCACTTTTCCTTTGCGATCGGGATCTTTAATCCGGCACGGCATAGCCACGACGCCGTAGTGTGCGAGCACATCTCGAAAGAGTGGATTGAGAGTGGGATCGTAAATGTCCGCAACGATGACTCCTTCGCGCAGATTATCGAGAACTACCAGACGCGGACACCCGCCCATTCGACGAAATGCTTTCTCATGTAGCTCGGCCCAGACACGAGAACTCGAACGGAACAACAGCAAGCGCACCGACTTACGGCTGTAGCCCAAGGTCAGCACGAACAGTCGCGTTCGTCGGTATTTTCCGCTTTGCGGGTCGCGCACCATCGGACCCGATCCGTAATCGACCTGGGCTTCTTCTCCGGCGGCGGTCTGGATAATCCCAACGGCTTCTGGCAGCGCGATTCCATGGAGCTTGCGAACAAAACGCTTCACCGTCTGATAGCTGCCAGAAAATCCGTGATCGGAAACCAGATCCTGCCAGATGGCTTTGCCATTGCGTCCACGACGGAGCCCCTGATCGATCAGTTCGCGGTACGGCTCGCAGGCGCTGGTTGCTCGATCCTGGATTTCCCGTGGAAGGTGAAATCGGCAGGCTAAAGTCGGGGGTCACCTCGTTGGCCGGTTTTGAATCTGCCAGGTCGGGGGTCACCTCGTTGGCCGGTTTTGCCGGCGCTCGTCGTCCCCAGGCACCGGGCGGTCGTACTGCGATCCCCGCCGCCTTGAGGTAAGCGCCTGCTGTTTCTCGACGCACACCAGTGGCTTGCTCGATGCGCCGCAACGGCCATCCGAGCTTTCCCAGCGCGATAACTTGTTGTTTCTTCTCTTCGCTCAAGACATTGCTCATGCTGACAGAGGCTATAGGCCCTCTCGTCAGAGTCAATGTCCCGGGTTTTATCGTTGGCCGGTTTTCAGGTGACCCTGAGGGGCCTGAATTCCGAGTTTCAGGTAAAGCGACTATGGGACCGAAGTTGTATGTTGTTCGAGGTGGCGTCGCCAATCATCGATCCGACTGAGGCGCGATCCTGCCTTTCTTACTGGCGGAGGGACAAATCAACAGAAAGAAAATCGCCCTACTTCGCGCTGATTTCGATTATGGATTTAGACCCGTTCTTTCTCTCTACCACCAAACGAAGAGAACCATTTCGGTTCTTATCGAGGGATCGTTCAAGATCTTCCACGCCACTTATCGGTTTTTGGTTAACTTTCAGAACTATGTCTCCGCTCTCAAGTCCCGCCTTAGCACCCGTCGAAGCTGAACGAACGGAAGTAATCACGACCTCTGAATTATTTCCACTGACATACCAATCGGGTCCTATAGCTGAGCCCTGAGTTTTCGCCTCGATCCCAAGCGAGCCATTGCTATAGGTTGCTCCTTCAATACGGTTTTTCTGGCTGCTCGATCCATTTCCTTGTTGCGGAACAAACGCCACCAACAGAATTCCCAGTACCAGCATTCCCAAAATGGAGATCAATGCTTTATTCCAATATCGGAAAGTCGTTTCCGTATTAGCTTCTGCGCGTATCAAAAAATAGGGAGGCGAGTTAGAATTTGATCGTCGCATTACTTGCTCTTCCTTACGTACCGATGATGCCAATCCCTCTGCCTCTCTGCGAGTGTTGTCAAAGATATTTCCTACGTTCATCGATTCCTCCCGTTCATCGCGAAGTCGGCTGTTTGCTTGGACCGTGTTTCGCAGGCATGATTTCTCTACTGTCTTGTCGAGCAAGATAGTAAATTCCCGAGGCGTCATTCCAGGCCAGTCCGAACAGGCGTTTCCATCGCAAACGGCGATCATCCACCAGCAACTGTCTTCAACTGCATAGGAAAAGAACATTGTCGTTTCCGTGCCCACTAAGGGAGGGATCAGATGAAAAGCGCTTCCATCCACCAGAAGGTACTCACTCAGGACGATGTCGAACTGGAAACGTTTGAGGCATTCGATTGCTTCCTGCTGTGAGCATGCGAAGGAGACTTTGCAGCCGTGTTGTATAAGGTGACTTTCTAGAGGAGAGCCCTCATGCACGGTGCTCCCGACAAGCAGTGCCGAAACTTTAGAAGCATCCAACGCGTCTCCTTTGTCACCGAGAAAGGGAGCCACCAGCGCTTGTCTCCTTATTTGTCCATAGCCCTTAGATGTATCGTGATGCGATATAGTTGCATCTAGAATTCATAGTCGCAACCAAGGACGGAACGGACGTCGGAAGGATTTGATGTCGTAAAGCTCTTTGGGCGATGTTGCCATTCGTTCTGGATCAAGTACAAACACGTCTCGCAGATCTTTTCATACAATATCGCGACATATGACTACCTGGCACCGCTGCTCCGATGCGGAAGAGTGCGTTTACACTGCATATATATCGTAGTACGATACAAAAATATCGTGACGCGATGTAGCGAAGAACAGAGGATCGGTTGGCTGCGCATGCAATTGTAGTGAGATGTAGGCAGTGTTCACTGGTCGGTCCGTGAATCGAGGCAGGGATTTCGACTATAGGTAGAAAGTAGCGACGGCAAATCATTCCAAGGAATCGCCAAACTAGGGCTTTGCAAACAGTCCCGAGTGAGGTTGCGTTTCCGGGAGGTGCCCATGAAGAGTGTACTTGCCATCTGTTTTCTTGCCGCGGTTTCCCAATCTGTGCTTGTGGCCGGGGGACAACCGGACTTCAGCGGGACATGGCAACTGGACCCATTAATAAGCCGCTTCAATAAGGAGCTCCCCGCTCCGAAGAGCAGGGCTCTGGTAATCGAACATCACGAGCCGAAACTACATATCGAAATCAAAACAGAAACTAAAGAAGGGACTCGAGAGGACCAGGTGTTTGATTTAACGACCGACGGAGCTGAGGCGAAGCAAACCAACTCAGAAGGAACCTCTACTGCCAACGTCGTTTGGGGCGATATTGACGGTACTCGATTGGTGTTGACCATAACCCAGCGGTCATCTGGTGGCTCAGTGGCCACGCGCCGGGTAATGAAGCTTGGCACTCAGGGGAAGATACTCACCACAGTGATGACAGTTCAGAGTCCAAGCGGCAGGCAAAATGCCGACGAATTCTATGTACGGCGCTAAAGGGCGAACCTCGCAACTCAGTATTCGTGCTCTCCCTTGTGAAATCTGAAAGGATGCAATGTCCGAAAGATCCAAGAATCTAGCGCGGCACATTCGCAGGGCCAAAGGTCACCGACCCGAGATTCTGCAAGCCAATCATGAGGGAGTCCTCGACAGAGGCTTTTCGCTATTGCGAGAGAGTCTAGCACGCGAGTTTCATACTCAGATCGACGAGGCGAATCATGAGCCTGGTTGTATGGATTCACTCGGCAGCAGATTCACCGACAAAGAGTCATATGTGTTCAGAATCGGGCAAGAAGCTCAAGGGCTCATGGTTGATTTCAATCCAGTTGAACGGATAGCTGAGATAAAAGGGAAGGAGCCGACAAAGTTCTACTACTTCATTCGGGTAAGACTCGCCAAGGACGAAACGAAGTGGTGTTACGCCGGGGGCGACAATCCGGGAGACCTCGTCCCAATCACAGGAAAACTGGATATGGTAGTTGAAAAGGCTTTGTTTGCATTGTTCGGAGTTGAGGCATAACTCCGACACCCGCCGTCGGCAGGCTTGGAGGATAAATGAAAATATCGACAGCGATTCTGGTGTTTCTTGCTTTCGCAGGTATTGCGACCGCGCAAACGGCGCGACCCGTGCCGCCGAAGTCCGACTCCTTCAGTTTTAAATCCGGCAATGATCTCCTTCACGACTGCCAGCAGCCAGAAATGTCCAGTGCCGGAGTCTGTATAGGCTATATCCTTGGCGTGATTGACATGATTAATACCGAACAGACTTCTGGAAGAAGCGGAGAAAGCCCTTCGCAGGATGGAGACGTCTGCTTACCTCCAACGATTGATGGCTGGCAGGTCAGGGATGTGGTCAAGAAATATCTTATTGACCACCCGGAAGCGAGAACTCTGCACGCCTCACGATTGGTGTGGAGGGCGGTCGTCAAAGCGTGGGGTTGCCCTGCACGCTAATATCTTGAACTCGAAAGGTGGGGCGTTGCTCACCATACTCGCAGGAGGCCCCAAGTCCCGTGGGAGTGGATATAAGCTGGTTCTTTAAAATGAGATCGAAGGCTGAAATTCAGCGCCCCGCAGATCAAGAAAGCAGCTACACTCCCGCAGCTGAACTCAGGCATCATTGAATTCAATTTGAGCTTGAAGCTAAGTTTCGACGAAAAGATAGGCTACGCCCTATTTTCCCTGACTCTGAACCAGAGGAATCTGCGATGCCAGCTGAATGTCCAACAGAAGCGCGATTCGCCGGTCTAACTGGTAGAAGGTTGCAGTCTTCTTTCCCGGCAGTACTTGGTTGAAGATTGGGACATACTTGATCCGCAACTGAATTACGGACTCCTCGATGGCTTGCGAACGCTTCAAGTAACTCACGGCCTGTTCTTCCGTGATCGAGCCCCAGTTTCCGGCGTAGTCCTTGATGAGGGCGACCTTTTCATCTCCAATCTTTGCGTACTCAGCTTGGTACTGATCGTAGATTGGCCAAAACTTTGTCGCTTCTGCCGGCGTCAGCTGCAGATTCTCTGCGATTAATTGCTTTTTCTCCGATTTGATATCAGTCCTCAGTAGTTTGATATCTTGATCTGCCATGGTTTGCGAGTTCTGACCCGCTGCCTTCTGACCAGGCACTGCTTGTGCTTCGACTTGCAACGAGGTCAGAAACCATACCCCCACAAACACCAATCCAATCTTCATGTTCACAATTTTCTCCTAGAAAACATTAGACCGAGTTGAAACTTCCAGCCGAAGCTCTCGGTTCGACATACAAACTGGAATGCCCGAATCGACTTTGAGTTTCCAGTTTCATGCTGCCTTGCTGACTGGAACTTAGTTCAAGACAAACCGTTTGTGTGCGAACATGTATATCGTGCTACGATACAAGTGTTACTTCAAGCAAAAAAACGCAACTTTATGAAATCGTCGCTCATATTTATAGTTCTCATCGCGTGTTAGCGGTTCTTGTGCCAAGAACGTCGTGACGCGGATTATTATTATTGTGCCGCAAACATTTTCTGGTCATATACATCTGAACCCGTGTAGGCCCGGCGCAAAGGAGCCTATTGTCCTCGACGATATGAACGAGGGCCCGACTTCCGCGTGTCCGATGGGCGACGTAGAAATTGAAGTGCACAAAGGAACAAAGATCTTTGTCATAGCGCCAGAAAATGTTCATGTCAGAAAAAGTGCCAGTGGTGAGCCGAGCGGAATATCTTTTGTGGTGCCTTGAGCAGATCGATTTGCATGGCTGATTGCGACGCTCCAAAAGCGGGTGATTTAATTCCGGAAAATAAGATGGCAGATCGGAAACATGGCCACGGTATATCGAATTACCGTAGTTTGTGAGGGTGTCCCCGCACTCGTGGGCTCAGCGGCAACGCACGCCATCATGAGAGAGTTCACATATAGGTCGTGGCACCAGCGAGTAACTTGCGCTTGGGATGGCTCACGACTCATTTTACAAGCAGAAAACGATTTCGATTCTAAGGGTCTCGCTCTCCTCGATGAGTTTTCGGCCGCTATTTCAAAGTGCATCAAAGATCCTTTCGACCGAGATTTAATTGTCTATTCGATTCGTGAACTCGATGCGCTGATAAATGCAGCGGTTGACTATCCAACTGAATACTCACTTATTAAGACTCGTGTCCATTAATGAGGAGAATTCAGGATGCGGGCGCGGTAACAGTCGATCTATCCAGCGACGAATGATTTGAAATACCACGCCGCAAATTTAATCGACGCAGAAGTTGGGCATTGGCCGCAACAAGGTTGTTGGTCGCATGATCCACATCGGCACGCACGACCGCATCGATCGATTGACAGACTCCGGATTGAACGATTGCTGAATCTTCGGGAGGAGCAAACGCTAACCGAGTATACCAACATCCTCTGGAGGACTTTACCTAGCGATTTACGGTGATTTCGTATTGCTCGCCATCGCCTCAGCGCTCAGTCTCACGTAGCAATCGCTCTCGATGATCGCGGCTTGCAGCTGTATCTCTAGCGTCGTTAGTTCGGTGGCCCAGGTGAATTACGACGTCGAAGAGAGATTAGATCGGATCTGGCAAACGCCCAGAACCCGCAGGGGATTCCTCACAAGTGTAGATCACAAGGAGGTCGGCAAAATTGAACCGGCCTTCGCTATCGGTGCGGGCATTCCGCTTTGCGCCAGTTTCCTCGATCGTGACGGAAGAGAGTGATCCGCCATCACCAGCCAATTGCAGCAATTTTGTACACGAGCAGAATGGCTACGGTCGCCAGCGCGATCCAGACGCACAGCATGTAGCGTCGGAAGAAATACAAAGTCACGTTTGCCCAGCAGAAGCATGCAGCTATTAAGGCGCCACCAATATATGGCGCAGCGACGGCCGTTGAGAAGCTCGTGCCAAGGACGTGTTTGAGCCGGTAGAACTCACCGAGTGTCCTTACCACGATGAGGAATTGAACCGTGATTCCTATCTGAGCCCAGCGTTCTCTAGTCACGGGGGACATTCTAACTGGGCGGCAAACGCTTGGCGACAAATCGCTATTGCGCTTACCGTGTTGACCGAGGTCACGTCTTACGTACTCGGCAAACCAGCAGCGGTTTTCCAAACCGTCGTCGAACAGAATGGATCTTAGTGGAATTGGAGTCACTATCGATCGGCTCATTTTTCGAGGCCAGCTATGACAGCACCGTAGAACTCTTATCCTCATAGAACACGCATATCTTTAATTAAGGATAGGCCTGGTTAGGAGTATTTTGAATGTAAATGCCCCCCTAGATACTTCATAACGCTGGATGTAGCTTGGAACGGCTCGAGTTCGACGGTTAGAGTTGTCAATTTAATCAGGATAGCGAACTGCGAAGGCCGGCGACTAACTTTTCATAAGCCGATTCGGGAGACTGGAATGTTGATGTGCTTCCTTTGGGCTTTAACCTACCGAAATCAAATCTGGACCCAGTGTGCAGCATCAATTGCACACTTTTGCGATTCAGGAATGTCTGAGTGAGTGGCAAGCCTCGTTGTAAATCTCTTCGAAAAGAGAGTGAGTGGGCAGCTGACCCCGCCGGGAGATCTTCGATGGCCGCGTTAGAGGAAGTGCTGGAAGTCATCCAAGACCTTGGGGGCGGTAGGTATCACTGATCTGTTCAAGCAATTAACATTTTCGGTTTCCGCACGAGCTGGGCCTCGCCCCAGTCCGACGCCGGATGATGGTGTTCCCCAACCAAATTCTCTTTCCGAAAAGCCGACTTAGGTCTATGCTCCCTTTACTCCTGGTATAGCTTGAACAAAGGGTATCCGTATGAATCCCGTAAGTGTGTACTTATCGAGAGACGCGTCTGAAAGCTTGCGAGCTTCACAATCTTTCATAAAGGTTTTGCACGCGATGTCGAGGGTGGTGTCTTCGTTATTCGAGTGCCCGCCTTCCCACTCTCGAACCAACTTTTGTCCTGCGTCCCAATTCCCCAAATCGAGCGATTTCTTTAGCCATTTTCCGCGGAGCGTGCCTTGTGCCCAGATTGGGCACTGACATTTCCGCTGGATCCGCAGTCGATGCGGGCAGGCCTTCATATGCCGTCTCTGGAAATTTAGCACCAGAAGAGCCTACCGTTAACTGAAACGCAAGTGGAACATCAACTCTCTTATAGAACTCCTTTAAAATCATAAATATATATGGTGGAGGCGGGGGGAGTCGAACCCCCGTCCGAAAAGCGCAACGCCACGAAGCCTACATGCTTAGCTCAGTTCAGTTTGGTTCGCCCTCCGCGCTCAGAATGAGCAAGAAACGCGGCTGGCTAGTCCGATGGTTCTCGCCCGAGCCTTACGGACCGAAAGGCCCAGGCCAGCTCACTGTGTGACGCTTCTGACTGGGCCCATGAGCAAAGCCCAGGGAAGCGTTGCGCTTAATTAATTAAGCAGCAAGTGCCAAGTTGTTGTTGGCAGTTCTAGTTTCCATCCTGTTACGGGCGGGTGGGCCCCGGCATGCCTTCGAGACGCGACAGCTTCCGTCGAAACCGTGTCGCCCCCTTGACCATACTATTTTACCACGCCGGGGCTTTGAGGAAGCGCCGGCTACGCAATGGCGTCAGTTTCCCTCTGTGAACGCTTCGAACCCGCGGTACCATCTTTCTGCTCGGTCTGGAGATCTCCAATGCCCTTAACGATTCAATGCGCTCGCCTTCAGAAGTCGTTCTTGCCTTTTTTTCTGATCGTCGCATTCTCTTATGCCCCGATCCTTGCCGCTCAGTCCCTGCCTGTCAGAGTCGAACCGGACGCACCTGCCAAGATGCGCGACGGCGTTACTCTCCGTGCCGATATCTACCATCCAAACGGGGAAGGCAAATTTCCCGTCCTGCTGAAGCGCACTCCGTATAACAAGATGGGTTCTCTGCACGAAGTCGACTTTGCGTATAAAGCCGCCTCACACGGTTATGTCGTCGTCATCCAGGATGTACGGGGTCGTTATACCTCTGAAGGCGAATGGTATCCTTTCGTTCACGAAATTGAAGACGGGTACGACACTGTCGAATGGGCCGCGGCACTTCCGTACTCCGATGGCCGTGTGGGCATGTGGAGCGGTTCCTATGTCGGTGCAACGCAAGTGCTCGCAGCAATCTCTCATCCTCCACATCTCGCAGGAATCTGCCCTGTCGTAACCGCGAGCAACTACCATGATGGATGGACCTATCAGGGTGGCGCGTTTGAGCAATGGTTTAACCAATCCTGGACGACGGGACTCTCGCAGGATACCCTCCTCCGGTCGATCCAGAAGGCTTCCAACGCCCGGCTTGGTGAGAGTGTTCTGCCGCTTACGGACTATCCAATCTACAACCTGTCCTCACCGGGTATGATCGACGCCAATGCTAAAAATTTCGCTCCATACTTTCTCGATTGGCTCGCCCATCCTGCTTATGATGATTATTGGAAACGCGTCAGTATCGAAGAGCACTATCCTGACATCCGCGTTCCTGCCTTGCACATCGCTGCGTGGTACGACATTTTTCTCGGCGGTTCCTTGCGCAATTACGAAGGCTTAAGACGTCATGCCGGCACGGAAGAAGCGCGCAAGGGCCAACAGCTTCTCGTTACTGTTGGCGGCCATGCAGGCGGCGGACGAAAAATAGGTGAAGTTGATTACGGCGTGGAATTGCTGAAATTCGAGGAAACCGAAATTACGTTGCGCTGGTACGATTTTCTCTTTAAAGGCGTACAGAACGATTTCGCTTCTGGCAAGCCCGTTAAAATTTTCGTGATGGGCAGGAACGAGTGGCGTGAAGAATCCGATTGGCCCCCGGCCGACGCCAAACGTAGGAGATATTTCCTGCACTCACAAGGGGCCGCTAATTCCAGCAGCGGAAATGGCTCGCTGTCGACCTCTGCTCCGGGAGCCGAGACGGCAGACAAATTCATCTACGATCCCGCAACCCCTGTGCCCACAGTCGGTGGGCCGCTCTGCTGTGATGGGGCGCACCTCGCTCCCGGTCCGATGGATCAGCGAATTGTGGAAGGTCGCAAGGATGTCTTGATCTATTCGTCCGCGCCGCTTGACCACGATCTCGAGGTCACGGGCCCCGTACGTCTCGAATTCTTTGCGTCGTCTTCAACGGTCGACACCGACTTCACTGCCAAGCTCGTCGACGTCTCTCCGGATGGAACTGCCATTAATCTTACCGAAGGGATTCTGCGTGCCCGATACCGCGAGTCGCAGGAAACGGCGACTCCGCTCGTTCCAGGAAAGGTCTATCCGCTCGCGATCGACCTCTGGGCAACCAGTAACCTCTTCCACGCGGGCCACAGGATTCGCCTGGAAATTACGAGCAGCAATTTCCCGCGCTTCGACCGAAATCTGAACAACGGCGGGTCCGCCGCTACTTCTTCGACGATGGTGCCTGCAACCAATATCATCCTTCACGATTCCGGCCATCCTTCAGCTCTCATCCTCTCAACCATGCCCTAGGTCGGCCCCTGCGATTCCAGTTCTTCCCCCTGTAGGAGGGCCATGGGCTGCTTCATAAGATGTTGACTGGACAATGGTTCCAGCCGAACTCTCTCCCGGCTCTTTCCTTTAGTAGCCGAAGGCGCACGGGTACTTCTGGGCACATCGCTCGAGCGCGATGATTGACGCCTGCGGCAAACCGCCCCAAAATTACAAAACGAGGGAAAATTCGGGCAAAACACCCGGAAAATAGGCATGTCACCAGAAACCAATGCCGTTGAACAAGCCGTAGCCCGGGCGCTCCGCGATAACCTGGAGCGCATTCAGCGCGCGAGTGACGAGCTGAATCAGTCCATCAATGACGTTGTCGCCGCCTGCTCCAGCAGCCGCCCCACCAACGCCCTGCCCCCGATGCTCCGCGCGCAAACCGGCGCTGCCGCCCTTGCGGCTTCTTTGGAAGTTCTTTCGCGCTTCGTCACCTTGGCGCTCAGCCCGGCTCCACGAACGGTTTTTGAAGAGAAGATTTCGCAGGCGATCGCAGCCGAGTCAACAGACCTTGCCGTTGAACCTGTGCAGGGCGAACCGGCCTTGCCTGCGCCGCAAGCTGTTGCAACTGCGCCCGATCAGGAACCACCACAGACTCAGGCCGCTGTCGATACAACCCTCCACGTTGAATCTCCCGCTCCGGAGCGCATTCCAGTAGAATTGGAGTCGACGGAACCCGCTCCTTCCTCCAACGGCGATTTCGACATCAACCGGTTAACTACTGAGGAACAAGAGCTTCATCGCCGTGCAAATCGTGTGGCGAAGGTTTCGATGCAGGATATTAAAATGTTACGTCCGGAACAGGTCAAGCTGGGCCGCGAAAACCGTGATATCTGCATCAGATTGAAAGACGACATTGAGAAAGCCCATCGCGAATACGATCGTAGATTCAAACCCATCATGGACCACCCGGTCGACTATTTTTATCGCTGGCTGGTGGAAATTCTTGCCGAAGGCGACGCTTCCGCTTTGGGCGAATATCCTTATTCCACCGCAGGCAAGAGCCACTAGCAAGATCTCGCATCCGCTGCGGGCTTCTCGCGCGTCAGCTTTTTTCTTTATCGCATGCCTGTTGCTCTCCGGTCCGGTGGGACTTTTCGCTCAAGCGTCATCGACGCCTAAGAAGAAGACTCATCCGAAATCGCCCGCGTGTCGGACGGGATGCAAGCCCGATACCAGCGCTCCTGCGCTCGACTCGAATACTCCGGAAGATGCCGCTCTGCAGAAGGAACTGGCCGGACTCGCCCGCGATCTTCATCAAGCGGTCATCGGTTCCTACGAAAAGCTCGCTGCCTTTGCCAACAAAAATTCAAAGAGTGTCTGGGGTGAGCGAGCTGCGTTGGCCCTCGGTTACGACGACAACATCAAAGGCCATTCGCCGCAGGCGCTCGTTTGGCTGCAAAAAGCCAAAGGCGACGCGCTTTTGAGCGAATATACACTGTTCTGGATAGCGCAGACCGAGCGTGCGTTGCACAAGAGCAACGAAGCCGCACAGGATCTGGCAACTCTTCTCCGCGATCATCCGAACACCGTGCTGAAGGAGATCGCTTTGCAGGCCTACGTGCCGACCACGGTCGAAATTGGCCGCGCCCAAGATGGTCTGGACGCCCTCGCGGCGTATCCAGCCGCCACCAGTAAGCCCACCTTACTTCTCGTTCGGGCACGTGCGTACGAATCGATTCACAAATTGGTTCCGGCCGTCAAGGATTACCAGGCGCTGTACTACAAATTTCCGCTTTCCGACGAATCGAAAGACGCTGGTCTCGCGCTCGTTCGTTTGAACAAACAACTCCATAACGAATTCCCATATGCCGGTCCGGAACTGCAGGATCAACGTGCCACGATATTCTATGATGCGCATAAATGGAAAGACGCCCGCATCGAGTACGACAAGCTCGTCGTGATGTTGAAGGATCCCGCGAATCCGATTCGTCAGCGGGCCCTTGTCCGTTCCGCAGAATGCCGGCAGCATCCAAAGCCCGCACCCGCGCTGCTCGCTAACTTGAATCTTTCCGATTCTGAAGCTGATGCTGAACGTCTCTTCGCTCTTTCGCAAGCCTACCGGTCCGAGAAGAATGAAGGCGCGATGATAGGCACTGTCGAAAAAGTCGCCGGAAAATATCCTCTCAGCAAGTGGACCGAAGAAGCCCTGATGGCGACAGGCAATTACTATTGGGTGTTGCTCGACCGCGGGAAGGCTGCCACCTATTACGTCCGCATTCTCGATAATTTCCCCGGTGGGAAAAACGCCTATAACGCTGAATGGCGCGTTGCATGGGTCGCTTATCTTGATCATGCGCCGTACGCTGACGAAAAGATCACCATCTTCCTGCGCAAATATCCAGTTAACGGTGGAGCGGTCAACGCACTCTATTGGCTAGGCCGAAGTGCTGAGCGGAGTGGCAATCCGGGCCACGCGCGCGCCTACTACCGCAAAGCCGTTGATCGCTTCCCCAGCACCTATTTCGGCCAATATGCCGCCGCGCGACTCGAAAAGCTCGGTCCCGGCGAAGAAGATCCTACCGAAGTCCTCGGTCAGATTCCTGCTGCACCGGCGCTTCGACCTTTCGACGAGCCCATTCCGGCGAATCCACTGGATCACTGGAACCGGGCACAGGCTTTACGCACGATCGCCTTTGATGGATCTGCCGAGCTTGAACTGAAAGCCGCTTACGCCGCCACGGCCTCTCCGCGTTTTCTTGTCGAAGCCGCGCAAGCAGCTTTTGATCAGGGGCATTTCGCGGCGGGCATGGCCTATGGCCGTCTCGCTGTCCCCAATTTCGATTCCCGTAAGTTCAGCGAGGTTCCACCAAGCGTTTGGAAAGTATTATTCCCGCTCCCGTACGAGGCCGTTCTTCGCCGCGAAGCCGAACGCAACGATTTCGATCCTATGTTTGCCGCCGGACTCATTCGACAGGAATCCACCTTCCAGGCCGACATCGTCTCCCACGCGAACGCCATCGGGCTCATGCAGATTCTGCCAAAGACCGGACGGATTCTTGCCAAACAACGCAAAATCAAGTTCACCAACGCATCGCTCTTTGATCCCAATATAAATATCGAACTGGGCATGCTGTATATCGCTGATCTCACCAGGACGACCGGTGGACCCGAATACGCCGCCGCCGCGTACAACGCGGGCGAAGATCGCATCGCTCTCTGGAAATCTGAGCGCAACTGGGACGAGGTCCCGGAACTGGTCGAATCCATACCGTTCACGGAAACTCGCGAATATGTCCAGATTGTCGTCCGAAACGCCGGCATGTACCGTCAGCTCTACTCCGCAGCCCCTAAAACCACCGTTACCTCGGCCGCCAAGACCCGTTAGCGGTTGTCCTGTCGCAAACCCTCACCGCACTTTTTCGACGCCCCGTTGGGCCAGCGAACCCGCTCCAGCTCATTCCGTTGTGCGGCTTTGCGAGGCAGGGCGTGGATCTCGCTCTTTTTTGGTTTCCAGAACCAACTGCTGAAAACGGTTGGCTCATGACTCTCTCCTGAGCTTTGCTACAATCTAATCCCATGTCGAAACCGGAAACCAACCTGTCTCAAATCGCTCGCAGGATGCTCTCTGCCAAGGCTGAACAGTTTACCGAATCCGTCATCCGCGAAATGACCCGCCTCGCCATACAGCACAACGCCGTGAATCTCTCACAAGGTTTCCCCGATTTTGCAGCTCCCGAACTGATCAAGGAAGCCGCACGTCAGGCGATCTCCGACGACGTCAACCAATACGCCATCACTTGGGGGGCAAAGTCCCTTCGTGACGCTGTCATCGACAAGTGCGCCCGCACTCAGAATATTCAGTACGATCCCGAACGCGAAATTACCATCTGCTGCGGTTCCACTGAGGCCATGATGTCCAGCATGATGGCCATTATCAATCCCGGCGACGAAATCGTTGTCTTCGAGCCCTTCTACGAGAATTACGGACCTGACGCGATTCTATCCGGCGCTTCACCGCGCTTTGTCAAACTCCAGCCGCCAGATTGGACTTTTGACGCGAAGGAACTTGCCGCAGCCTTTGGCCCGCGGACTAAAGCCATCATCGTTAATACGCCCAACAACCCCACCGGGAAAGTTTTCTCGCGCGGCGAACTTGAATTCATCCGCGATCTTTGCTTGCGCTGGAACGCCTATTGCATCACCGACGAAATTTACGAACATATTCTGTACGACGGTACCGAGCACGTCTCCATGGCCCGGATCGACGGCATGCGCGATCACACCATCGTGATCAACGGCATGTCCAAGACCTATAGCGTCACGGGCTGGCGCGTTGGCTGGGCGCTCGCTCCGCCAGAAGTCACGCAATCCATTCGCAAGGTCCACGATTTCCTGACGGTCGGGGCCGCGGCTCCGCTGCAGCAGGCTGGGGCACTAGCGCTCAAATCGCCGCAGTCCTACTATGACAATCTCGCCGTCACTTACGAAAAGAAGCGCGCTCGCTTGCTTGGAATCCTCGAAAAATCGGGTTTCACCGTTTACAAACCGCGCGGCGCCTACTACATCATGACCGACATTTCCCGCTTCAATTTCGACGAACCAAAATTCCCGGCCGCTTCGCGCGACGTGCGTTTTGCCAAATATCTGGTCGAACACATTGGCGTTGCCTGCGTGCCCGGTTCGAGTTTTTATAACGATGCCCAGGACGGTGCCGCCCAGGTGCGCTTCACCTTTTGCAAAAAAGAAGAGACCCTAGCTGCCGCCGAAGTTCGCCTCGCGAGCCTTCACGCCTAGAGGATTTTGATAAGGCCTTAAGAAGACGCTGGCGACTTCTTGCGGGAAACCAGGAAGTCTTCTGTCTCGCGATACCCAAATCTCAGTGAAAAAGGACGGTTCTTTGTCCGGAGTGCCTCGCTTACTGTATCCCCCATCACTCCGCCGTATTTTCCTCTTGTGTTACACTCCCGCTAGCATCGAGAAGGGAACGAACCGCATCGTGGCTCTACAACTTGCACTCATCCCCGCCAGCACCAGACTTGAATCGAACGCCGACGGCGTTTCTTTCGATATTTCTGACAGCTCTACCAGAACGTTTTTTTGCATTCTGACGGTCGAGGATCAAATCGAGCAGGAGTCCCTCGATGTTTCCATCTGGGGCTCCATGGACGGAGAAAACTTCGGCAAAACTCCGCTCCTCAAGCTTCCCCAGCAGTTTTACCGTGGCACCACAAAAATGGTGCTAGATGTTTCACTAAAACCGGATGTAAAGTTCATTCGTGCGAAATGGGAATTGAACCGCTGGGGGCGCGTCACGCCTCAGCCCATGTTCGTCGCTGGATTCGCATTGGAAGAAATTCCTCCAATGTCGCGTGATTTGCCGACAAGCCGCGCCGTCATGGTCTCTCGCTGAACCGGAGCCGTGATTTCGAGCGCAAGACTTCCACCCGGGAGTTCCGGGAAGAAGAAGGGGTAGGAGACTGACGGTCGGTTGCCCTGTGGTGGTTAGTCTCCTACCCCGCGAGTGGTCTTGTTCCTATAGACGAAGTTCACCCTCAAAATGTTTCTTCTCCTGCTGTGAAATCTTTGTATGGGCTATTCCCGAGGGCCCGGAGGACGAAGGTACAGATTTGACCGTCCATCGCACTCATTTAAGTTGTAACCAATAAGGGTCGTTGGGAATGATTAAAGCCGACGGTGAAAGTCTACTGTTTGCTGTAGATCTGGCCGGGACCCTTCTCTTTGCAGTTGAAGGTGGCTCGGCTGCCACATCCGGCGGTCTCGATTTGCTGGGTGTCCTGGTCCTCGCCTTCGCGACCGCTCGTGGCGGTGGCATCATCCGCGATCTTCTCATTGGTGCGGTCCCCCCAGCCTCTCTTCGCGATTGGCGCTACGCCGCACTGGCGTTCCTTGGTGGCTTCTTGTTTTTCTCTCTCCATCGTTATGCTGCGGGAATTTCTCCTTGGGTCGTGCTCATTCTTGACGCAGCCGGGCTTTCATTGTTCGCGATCGCCGGTACCGAAAAGGCGCTCCTCTACAAGATGCCAGCCTTCGTGGCCATTCTTCTCGGAACCATCACTGCCGTCGGTGGCGGCGTTTTGCGCGATATCTTCCTCTCTCGGGTCCCCAGACTCTTGCAATCGGATATCTATGCAACGGCGGCAATTATCGGCTCCGCGGTCATGATCCTCGGTGGAAAAATAGGGCTTTCGCCCCGATGGGCCGCTATCTCTGGCGGCGTCACTTGCTTTACCTTGCGGGTCCTTAGTCTCTGGTTTCACTGGAACCTACCGCGCTTGGGCGCTTAACCTAACAGCAGCAACCAGATGAACGCACTGTTTGTTTTGAAGACGGCGCTTCGCTTAATTCCCTATAATGCTCGTCCCGCGACTGCCCCTGAAGCCCATGCCCACTGAAAGTTAAATCCCCCCAGTTGCCCTGTTACATCGACCACTTCGCCGATAAAATAAAGCCCTGGCACCCGGCGACATTCCATTGTCTTGCTCGAAAGCTCTCGTGTATCAATACCACCCGCTGTCACTTCCGCCTTTTCATATCCCTCTGTCGTTGAGGGTTTCACGACCCAGTCATGTACTTGCTTCTCCAACTGATCTAGAGCCGCATTCGTCCAGCCTTCCGGCAGATGAAGTTCGAGCCATCGGTCAGCGAGCCGGTTCGGCAAGATAGCCTGCAATGTCTTTCGTGCCACGAGATCGTTCCGCGTCTTTGCGTCGCTGATTCCCCGCGTAGCTTCAATGTCCGGTGCAAGGTCAATGTGTACTTCCTGTCCAGGTCGCCAGTAGGAGGAAATCTGCAGAATCGCCGGCCCGCTGAGCCCGCGATGCGTAAACAGCATCTTCTCGCGAAACTGCACTCGTTCGATCGAGGCAATCACTTCCGTTGAAATACCAGCTAACTCCTGGTACGTTTTCCGATCCGGGCCATAAAATACAAATGGCACCAGTGCCGGCCGGGGCGTCACAACGTTCACTCCGAACTGCTGCGCCAATTCATAACCGAATCCAGTCGCACCCATCTTGGGTATCGACATCCCACCCGTTGCAACGACCAGGGAAGCTGCGGCAAATTCTTCGCCTTCCGTCTGTACGAGAAAGTTGCCATTAGCGAGCGATAGATTCAGAATCTTGCAATTCAGGAATATTTCTACCGAAGCCGCGTGGCTCTCCCGCTCGAGCATTTCGGTAATCTGCGCCGCAGAGTCATCACAAAAAAGCTGCCCTAACGTCTTTTCGTGATAAGAAATCCCGTGCGCCTCCACGAGCCCGATGAAATCCTCCGGTGTGTATCGGGCCAACGCCGATTTCGCAAAATGCGGATCAGCTGAAAGAAAGTTTTCCCACGTGCAATGAATGTTTGTGAAATTACAGCGCCCGCCGCCAGAAATGAGAATCTTCTTACCGACTCGGTCTCCGCGTTCCAACAAGGCGACGCGACGCCCGCGCTTCCCGGCCTCAATCGCGCACATCAACCCGGCCGCTCCTGCTCCCAAAATCACGACATCGAATATCTTCATCATAGGGCATGGGACCCGCATGCCGGCGCAAGCCTTGCACGCGCAAAACGCATCCAGCGGACTTCAGCTGACGTGGTGCCTATCATCGGCTCAAACCGCCGAGACTGCTTCAATTCTTTTGGATTATTGAGATCGCTGGGCAGAATCCGCAGTTGCACCTCTTGGCGTAAACTCGAAGCGGATGTCCCACTGACTGGGCAAGCTGTGTCCGTCGGAAACCGGGGAACGGAACTGCCATTGCTTTGCGGCTTCTAAGGCCAGTTCCGAGAAGTATTTGCTCGGTCCTGCCGAGTTCAGTTGCGCGAGCGCAACATTGCCTGCCGCGTCAACCTGCACACGCACCCCGACTCGCACGGTTCCGTGAATCGTCGCGAGCGCCTTCGAAGACGCCTGCGGAAGCACTTGATCCAACACTTGGCCGCGCTCGATCGATCCTGGTGATGGTGGCGGAGCGGTTCCGTCTTTTTTCTCCGGAGTGGCTCGTACGACCTCTGGCGGTGGCGTTGTCTTGGGTGCTGAGGTAGCAATCGCCGGGGCTTCAGCCTCGAGCGCTTTCTGGGCCTCGCTTTTCGCTCCAGATATCGGCGCTGCTGCATTTCCGACCTTTTCTGCTCCGACCGGTTTCTGCGCTGTCGCAGCCTCAGGCTCTACCGAATTTGCTTTTGCCGGAGATCCTCCACTGCCGGACGTCGGCGAATCCAGTTCCGTAACGCGCCGGATAAGCTTGGGCGCAGCGAAGAGTACTGCCACGATCAGTAAGCTCAAGAGAACAACCGGCAACACGTAACTACGCAGCCCTCTCCTGTTTTGCATTTGTGATTTGACGGCATGAAGAGGGGGAAGCGCGGGCAATTCCGGCAGGGTTTTTCCCGCCGGGGCCGATCTTCGAGGCATGATCTTGGGCGCTTCTGGGCTACTCGTCGCCGCACTGGCCTTCGGCGCCGGGGTTTCAGCAATGATTCCGGCTGGCTCATGTTCTACGGCGGCCGAACTCAGTGTTGCCTTCTCGCTTTTGTCAAATTCCGGCGCAGACTCTTTTGCCGTTGCGGCAGTTCGTGGCCCTATAGTCTGTCGGGAAGTCGTAGTCGCACCTGCTGCCGCGGCCAAAGGCGTAGGGTTTAATTTCGTCGCAATTTCTTCGACCGTCCATCTTTCTTCAGGAGTACGAAGCAGACAGCCACGCGCAATTTCAAGAAAAGGCATCGGAATTGTCGGAGACAGGGTGAGCTCTGCGGAATCGTCGTACGGCAATGAAGGCGCCTGCTGAGTCAGTGCTTCGACGAGCGTTATTCCGACCGACCAGATGTCTGCAGGTAGTGTTGCCATCACCGCAGCCGCTCCGGTATGTTCCGGCGCGTCATAGGGATCCATGTCACGATGCGCTTTACGGGAATAGCCGCTGGGGAAAATGGTGTCGCTTGAAAGTTCCAGTCGATCGTTCGTGGCCAGCAGATTTGACGGCTTGATGTGGCCGTGCGCGAGTCCTTTTCTATGCAGGTAGGTCAGGGGTTGCACCAGACAGTTCAATAAATCTCGAGCCTCAGTCGAAGTCAACGCGCGCTTTTTGAGTAGCTGTGAAAGGTCTTCCTCTGCGTACTCCATGACAATGTAAAGAATGTCCAGCCCTGCGATCTGTGTCCTGCCGCAGTCCAAGACACGAATGATATTGGGATGGTCGAGATGCTTCGCCTCATTCCAAACTGCAAGTTGTTCATCGGGCGAAGGAATGTCCGCCGAAATGAACTTGACGACGGCTTTCAGTGTTTCGGGTTTAGCGATTTCTGTGAGAAATATGGCGCTGTGCCTGGTACTGGTCAGAAATTGCCGCAACGGGAACCGATTCTCTACGTATTGTCCTTCGCATTCTTTCCACATTCCACTCATCGCGCACCCCGCAACGAAAATTGTTTCTGCTCTCCAGGATACAGACTGCCGTTTATTCAAATTGGCCGGCGACTAACGTGGGCGTGGGGTACCAAATGAACGAGCGCCAGGGGCTGAGCGCTTTCCGGACCATTCTCGCACGAATATGCAAAAAGGTCATAAATACACCCTTGCCTGGATACGAACCGGACGGCCTGCTTTTGCGGGAAGGGATCATTCGGAGATCGAACTACATCGGGATCGGGTCTTTTGCGTGTTTTATCACATACCAGCACGGATTTTCCCCGCCATGGGGAAAAATCGAATTGGCGCACGGCACATCTTCTTCCGGTGTTACGGCATCCACCTGAAATTCCGTCTTGTTTCCTTTATCCGATATCGCCAGAAGTCGTACGCGATGTACCGATCCACTGGCTCTTCCGGTCGCAGGGAAACTCTGCCTTACGTAAAACCACGCCAAATCCGCTATCCAGCTGGCGACAAGTACGATGGCGAGAGACTTCAGAGCAAGTTTCATCCACCTGCCAGTTGTTGACTCGCCCGCAATTGTAAGCTCGTTCAATCCGCGATCCTTGTCGTGTGCGCTGGTCTCGATGCCCGCAAAGGGGGCAGATCTTTCCGACTGCTTCTCGTTCGCTAACCGGCGCTTCGTGATCCCAGGTTGGCTACACCAGCACCGCAATCGTAATTCCCTCGTTGCTCCGGTTCAAGTCGCGATCCCCCTTCAATTCGGGACACTTTTCGATTGCATACCGTGCATCCTCTTCAAATACACTCCACTTTTCCCCGAAGATAACGCGCGTCACCAGCCCCTCCTTCTTTCTTCGCAGGAGTGAAGTTCTCAATCCGGCCCGTAACGCCCCACCTTTACCGGTCGAGCCATAGCCATGGATCACCTTGAGCGCTTTTAGTCCGCTGCCCTTTGCTTGTTTCACCTCTGCGAGGAGCGTCCTTCGGGCTTCTTCGACTGTCGGCATTTCCGCCTCAATATTTAGTACCTTCAGATTCACGACAAACCCTCAATGTTTGGACCAAACTTTGTTCCAAACCGGTGCGTTTTCTGGCCTCGAGCCTGTGTAGTATGACCCACTTTTCTGAGAATCACTCTATTCCAATCACCTGTGTCCGATGCACTTGCCACGCGCGCTGAATCGATGGAAGATAGCGAAGACTGGACGGTGTCACCGTGGCCCTTCACCTGCTTCCCCTCATACTGGACCGGTACCGGCGTGGGGCGCTTTATACACGTTCTAGCGGGTCTCATCTCAATCTCGTTCTCACTTCTCCTCACGCCGTACCAAAGGCGTTCGGTACCGTCACCTGCAACGTAGCTGCAGATCGTGATCTGCAGGAGCCCACATGAAGATCATTATTGCTCTGGACGGTTCCTCCGCGTCTGACGTCTCCATCCAGGAAGCATCATCCCGGCCATGGCCTCGAAATTCGGAATTTAACCTCGTTACCGCCGTCGACCCCTTTTTCTTTGTCCGATCTCCGATGTTGCTCGCAGAAGCGAAGAAGTCTGCCGAAGAGGCTCTTGAAGACAACGCGCAAACCTTAAGGGCAGCGGGCTGGCAAACCAGCACCAGCGTCGTTGTTGAAAATCCCCGCCACGTCATTTATCGTCTCGCCGAAGAAGCGAAGGCCGACCTGATTATGCTCGGCTCACGCGGCCATAACACAATCGAACGACTCCTCCTCGGAAGCACTGCGCAAGCGATACTCCGGCACGCCCATTGCTCCGTTGAACTCGTCCGCGCTCCACGCAGCAAATCCGCAATGGCCACCGCGGCCATGAAAATCTTGATCCCTACCGACGGCTCGGAGTGTGCCCAATACGCCTTGAAATCGATCGCCGCGCGCCCCTGGCCGACTGGCTCCCAATTCAAGGTGATTTCCTGCCCTGAATATCCGGTTCTGGTCGGCGATTACCCGTTCTTTGTTCAGGAACACCTGGGCGAAATTTCGAAAGCCAGTGAAGACCATGCGCGCGAATCGATTGAGAAGACCGTCTCGTTCTTCCAGACGACCGGATTGGCCGTCCAAACCGAAGTAACCGAACCCAAAGACACTCCCTCGAACGCCATTCTTTCCGCCGCGGAAAAATGGCAAGCCGACCTGATCGTGATTGGCTCTCACGGGCGTCGCGGCTTCGATCGACTTATCCTCGGTAGCGTTTCTGATTCTGTGGCGATGCACGCGCACTGCTCAGTCGAAGTCGTCCGCCAACCTCACTGATCTGCTGTATTTCAATTTGACGTCACAGGCTTCAGCCTGTCCTTTAATCAATGGACTCAAGACCCACATTTTAGTTTTGTCGGGAAAGGAGAATTCTATGAAAGCAAAAGACGTAATGATGAGAACACCGTATGCCTGCCATCTTGAAACGAATCTCGGTTCGGCGACGGAATTGATGTGGAAAGGGAATTGCGGATTCCTTCCGGTTCTGGATTCCACTGGCAAAATCCGTGCTGTGCTGACGGATCGGGACATCTGCATCGCCTTAGGCACGCGCAATGTAGTCGCTGGCTGTCTCACGGTTGCCGAAATCGCTCACAGCCAGCTCTTTACGTGTGGCCCCGAGGATGACGTCCATAATGTACTGGAGATTATGCGCGAAGGTCACGTTCGTCGGCTTCCCGTGATCAATTCTGACTCCAAAGTAGTCGGCGTCGTCTCATTGCACGACATCCTTCTCCGGGCGGAGCCTTCTCGTTTTGGCAAAGAGCCGGAGCTTTCTTCAGACGAAGTGGTCCGCAGCTATCGAGAGATCTTGCGACGAGATCTTCCGGTTATTGCGAGATCGGCAGGAGCCTAGCCCAACAAGCCCCGGGATCTTCCCGGTCGTTCGCGGTTCGGTGGCTAGGCGCGCGAACAGAACCGCGCTCTTGGTGGCATTCTAAAACTTTGGAATATCGGGTCTCGGTTGGCTTTCGCTAGGCCACTGCTTCTTTCACAATTCTGCTGCCAGCCTGAGGCAGATAAGAAATGTCGACAATCTGATTCATCGAGTAGACGGATTCTTTTCTGCAGGAATGGCAGCGCAAAACAAACACTCTCGATACCAGGTGATACTCCACATTGTCGGTTTCGAGGTGATGGTTGCAAGCGTATTCTTTTTTCGCGACGAGAGCGGGGACTCGAACCGGTTTGCCGCAGCTTCGGCATTGTACTCCCCGTTGATGCTCGACAATGGTATCGACAGACATGGAGAAAACTCCTTAAACGTCTCTTCCTGTGGTAGCGGCCCGGCGAGAATACCGAAGGAACCGTGATCTTGTCTACCTCAAGATATCCTGCCGTTCTAGAGAAAGCTAGTGACCGGGGTCACGTTTGCAAAATAATGCAAGCCTTGTATTATCAGTACTTTGAACTGCTATTTTACCGAAACCGGCAATTTCTGTTTGGGCTTTTTCCACAGAAAATCCGCGGGCTTGGGTCCGGTTATTCTATCCCTTTCGTATGATTTTCCGCTGTTCAAGCGTTCGGCGAAGCAGGTGGAAAAGGCAATCTGCTCGGCATTTCTTTGCGCTCATTTTATACGTCCGTGCCGACTGGCCCCCAAGCTCGCATATTGTTTCTGAAATTCTCACAGCGACGTGGATATCGGTTTCGGAGCTTCTCGAGATCAAGTTCCGATGGGTAGCCCATTCCACTCCCACTCAAATTTCCACTCCGTTGTGGTAACATTCAAAAGCAGTTGGTGTGGGGCCGTGGCGCAGTTGGGAGCGCGCCTCGATGGCATCGAGGAGGTCGTGGGTTCGAATCCCATCGGCTCCACCAATTGAAGAAAATAAATAAGTTACCGCAGAAAACCGCTAACTGTTGCCACACTGTTGCCAGCTTTGCATTTTCCTCTTGCATTCATGCATGAATCTTTCACGCTCTGCGAGGAAAACAGAGATGGCGCACTATACCCTCATCGCACGCATCAACGCCGGCAATGGAAAATTTCCGTTCGTCAATGTGCAGTTCTCGAGGAATCATCGTCCGATTCCAATCGAAGAGGCGACCTACTATCTTCGTCCAAGCAACAGCGGCAAGCGCACGCCAATCCGCATTGGCAAGGATCTCGCCCTCGCCCACACTGCCTTGGTCAGGCTGGAGGGCGGCCAATCAGCGTCTGGTCAAGACCGCAGGCAATCGTCTTCGCCCGCGATCGAGGCTTCAGGGGTCTGACCCGCACGGAACCCTAGAGTACAGACAACAGGCCAAGTCACCTACCAACAACAGCACCTGAGCCCCATCGCCGAATAGTCGGCTACTTGCAGAAGTGACCGCTTCCCATTCGTCTAGTGGGCGGCCTCTCTTGGGGTTGTGCCTGTATCACGGGCAACCGGGAATTTATTGCGGGCAAGAAGCCCCA
>CAWHQX010000005.1:0-213555 GCA_963831545.1 uncultured Acidobacteriota bacterium | reverse complement strand
AGAAGGCTCCGCCACATCAGCCGGCTGCGATGGCCCACTAACGCGTGAATCGATCACGAGCGGGGATTACGTTGCAGCGCTACCGATTTCGGGTTCTTGCTTTTCTGACGCAGGTGAGAGGCGACGAGACGAACTTCGTCGAAGCTGATTTTCTCTGGCAGAGAATCCTTGATCGGTCGCAGCAAGTCCGTGCCCAGTTTCAAACACGCCTCCTCGATGAGACGGTAGTGCTCCGGATCCATCCACTGTTCTTTGAATTCGGTCTCGCCACTTTCCACCAGGCTGGAGATGAGCGCTACGACGGTGCTTACCTTTCTGCCGCGCCGCCGCGCGATCTCTTCAAACGTATTCCCTTGCTGTAATAGTTCCAGCGTTTCGCGCGCGGGGCTCGAGGCCTGCGCCTGCCAGTCGTTCTTCGCTCGCTCGCCACTTTTAAAACGCTCTAGCGCGCCGAGGATCTCTCTGCCGTACAGTTCCGACTTGCTTTCGCCAATTCCGGAAACCAGCAAGAGCTCGGCTCTGGTTTTCGGTTGCACCCGGCTAAGGGCTTCGAGAGTTGAATCGTGTAACACCAGAAATGCGGCCAATCCCTTTTCTTTGGCTTTGTTGCGGCGCCATTCGCGCAGGAAATCCATGAGCTCTTCGTTAAGGTCGCTGGCGACGAAACTGTCATATCCGCCGGCATATTGTTCCACCCTGCGAATCGGAGCCGCGCGAGCACGTTTCCGTTTTCGTGAACTGCCCTCTCCGAGCATCCACGCCGGCATTCCCGCGCAAGCGTCGCAATGGCCGCACTTCTCCCATTTCACGGTCTCGCCGAAATGCCCGCAGATCGAACGCGGCCGACACCGGTTGTTTGAGACAAAAGCCTGCATCTGGTGATAACGGCTCCACGCGCGCTGCTGTTCCCTCGAGTCTCCAATCTTGTTGATAAAGTAGGTTCGCAAGCCGATGTCTTTTTTCTGCCACAACAGATAGCAATCTGCGGGCAAACCATCGCGCCCCGCGCGCCCGGTCTCCTGATAAAACTGTTCAATGCTTTCTGGAAGTCCCAGGCGGACGACGGCGCGTACATTGGGCTTATTGATGCCAAGACCAAAGGCAATTGTTCCAACCAGCACCCGAACTTCCTCGGCCATCCACTTTTCCTGATTCTCGCGACGCGCTTTATTGTCCATTTGCCCGTGATAGCCGATGGCAGCGATCCCATTTTCTTCAAACATGTCTACGATCTCGCCAACGCGGGCAACAGTCGGCGAATACACAATGACATTGCCGGTGCGCACGTTTTTCACAGCCGTAAGCAGTAGCTCATCTTGCAGGTTTCCGTTCGACTCCTTGACGATGTAGCGCAAATTTTGGCGGTGGAAACTGGTGACGGACTTTAATGCGTTGTGCAACTTCAACTGCTCGACAATATCGTGACGAACCTGCTGCGTGGCGCTCGCCGTGAACGCGGCGATCGGCTGATCGGGAAAGAGTTCCCGGAGCTTTTTCAGCTGCCGGTATTCCGGGCGGAAATCATGTCCCCACTCTGAAATGCAGTGTGCTTCATCGATTACAAAAAACGAGAGCGGCACCTGCCGCAGCCACTCTGCGGTTCCATCCATTACTGCACGCTCAGGCGAGACGTACATCAGACGGTATTCGCCAGCAATCGCTTTCTGCTTGACCTTCCGACGATCCGCTTCTGCAACCGCACTATTGAGAACGACGGCGGGGATGCCCATCTGCTGGAGCTGGGCAACCTGGTCCTGCATGAGCGCGATCAGTGGGGAGATGACGAGGGCCGTTCGGCGCGCGTCCAGAACAGCGGGCAACTGATAGCAAAGCGATTTGCCGCCCCCGGTAGGCATAATGACACAGACATCCTGGCCAGAGGATAGAGCGCGTACGATTTCCTCCTGTTTCGGCCGAAAGGAGTCATAGCCCCAATAGCGTTTTAGTGCCGGATAGAACTGGTCGGCAGAACGGCCCACGCAAAATCACCTCGGTAGAACTCATTGCTACGTACCCAGAGAAGGATACCACCAGGCGACGTAAGTGTTCGCTTTGCATTCGCCGCTGAGAGAGACAGATTAATCCGGTTGGAGGAAGAAGAGAGTGATCCGTTCGGAAACGATGGGCCTACTGGCTCAAAGCCAGCCGGTGAGAATTCACTCCGACCAGCCGGGATTATCGGGCGTAGGAACAGGGCCCGGTGTTGGGTCCGGATCCGGAGGTGGAAGGCGAGGCTCCTCGGGACCCACCGGAGGAATCTCTGGCTGAGGTACCGTGGGGAAAGGCTGTTCGGGCTGCGGGGGTTGCGGGACCGGCACCTCGGGGTAAGGCGTGTTCGGGTCCTGTCGCGCTGAAATGGCCTGCATCGAATTCCTCCATTCGACAGATAGTTTTGAGGAGCAGGCCGGAACCGTCCATCCATGAAAAACGGCATGGAAGACCCCAAGTTCGCGTACGAGCTGTTGACACGGGCGAATACAGGATTCCGGGGAGATTGTCCTCAGGCACGTGCCCCTACCATTGAACTGCGTCACACGGTTCCCGGCCAGTTTGGGGGAAATTCATGAAACCGAAATTATTCATTGCAGTCGGGCCTGCGCTGTTCTTTCTGACTGTAGTCCTCGGCGGAATGCAGTGTGTAGCTTCTTCCCGGGCACAAAACCCGGATGTACCGCAATCTCAACAGGAACCCGGCACGAGCGATTCGGACACTCAGATGTTTGGCGGTAGGATCACCAAATCAAATGGAGCGTATGTACTTCGTGCTTCCAGCGGAAAGACGTCCTTCATGCTTGACGATCAGAAAACAGCGAAGCACTACGAGGGTAAAATCGTCGTCGTTACCGGAACAATGGACAAGATAAACAACCTGATCCATGTGCAAAAGATCGAAGCGGTAGCGTAGGATTCCGGGCAGTTCAAGTCGGCAGAGAGAGGATGACCTCGTTTTGCGTTTTTTAGGCTCCGATTCTCTGCGCTTGGGGGCGTATAATTCTGACGGTCCAGGAGTAAACCACTTCCATGACTTCCCAATACTTGCTGAAAACAGAGCCAACGGAATATTCCTTTGCCGAATTGCTCAAAGACAAGGAAACCGAATGGGACGGCGTCAGCAACCCGACAGCAGTCAAACACTTGCGGGAGATGAAAGCGGGCGATCGATTGATCATCTATGAAACGGGTAACGTCAGGAGCGCAGTCGGAACGGGAACGGTCGTTTCCGTGGACCCAAAAGATCCCAAGAAGCCGGTCGTAAAACTGAAGGCGGGGAGGGCCCTAGCTAGGCCTGTCACCCTAGATGAGATCAAGAAGAACAAGTTGTTCACTCGATTCGCCTCTGGTCAAGATTGGGCGGTTATCGGTCGTTCCTTTGACCGAAGCGCAATATAAGGTGCTCATCGAAGGCTGAGGCCTGCCGCTTCCGCACGCGAAATACCCCGTGGTTGTTGTTCGCAGTGCACGATGCCATAATTCGAGATTCGTACGAAGCGCCCTCGGGCGATCGAGTGTCTTTCGATAGCCACAGCGCAAGTCAGGGAGGCTCCATGGCATTACGCGATAACTGGATCGAAAAGAGAGAAGCGGCACAGGCGGGCGCGAACGGCAGCCGCAATATGTCGCAGATGCATCTGGCGCGCCTCGGTGTCGTCACCGAAGAGATGGAATACGTCGCCAAACGCGAAAAACTGGAGCCGGAACTGGTTCGAAGCGAAGTCGCCCGAGGACGTGCCATTATTCCCGCAAATATCCATCACCGTAACCTCGAACCGATGGGAATTGGTGTTGCCTTCAAATGCAAGATCAACGCAAACATTGGAAATTCCTCCACGAACTCCGATGTGAGCGAGGAACTGAAGAAATTACATCACGGTGTTCATTTTGGCGCCGATACGGTCATGGATCTGTCGACCGGTGGAAATATTCCGGAGATTCGTAAGGCGATTATTGATGCTTCTCCGGTGCCTATCGGTACGGTACCCGTATACGAAGCGATATCGCGCGTGCGGCGCCCAGAGGACCTGACCATCGACCTGATGCTCGAAGTCATCGAGGAGCAAGCCGAGCAGGGTGTCGATTATATGACCATTCACGCGGGCGTTTTGCGGGAACACGGTGCCCATGGTACGCAAGCGAATTACGGGAATTGTGTCTCGCGGCGGTTCGCTGATGGCCCACTGGATGGAGCATCACAAAAAGCAAAACTTCCTGTACGAACGGTTTGACGATATCGTAAAAATATTCAAGAAGCACGATGTGAGTTTTTCGCTGGGCGATGGGATGAGGCCGGGGTGTCTCGCCGACGCCAGTGATGAAGCGCAGTTCGCGGAGCTCAAGGTGCTAGGCCAGCTTACGAAAAAGGCATGGGAACAGGATGTGCAGGTGATGGTCGAGGGACCGGGTCACGTGCCGATGGACAAGATCAAGGAACAGGTCGACAAGGAAAACGAATGGTGTCACGAAGCGCCCTTCTATACGTTAGGCCCTCTGGTGACCGACATCGCGCCGGGGTATGACCACATTACCAGTGCGATCGGCGCGGCGATGATTGGCTGGTATGGCGCCTCGATGCTCTGCTATGTAACTCCGAAAGAACATCTGGGCTTGCCCAATCCGGAAGACGTAAAACAGGGAGTGATTGCATACAAGATTGCCGCACACGCTGCTGATGTAGCGCGTCACAGACCGGGAGCGCGGGATCGCGACGACGCGCTGAGCTACGCCCGGTTCCTGTTCGACTGGAACAAGCAATTTGAGCTGTCCATCGACCCGCCAACCGCCAAGGCCATGCACGACGAGAATTTGCCGGATGATTTCTACAAAGAAGCGAAATTCTGCTCGATGTGCGGACCTAAGTTCTGCTCGATGAATATTACGCAACTCGCCGAAAAAGAGGCAGGGAAGGACCAGGAAGATCGAAGGCAGAAATTTGCAGATTTGCTGGTCAAGGTGCAGGGCGCTGGATGATCAGGGTTTAGCGCGGTTGCCCTGACCCTCCGTTTTCGAAACATTCTCTATGCAAGTTGCGTATAAATAGGTAGAGGCCAGCGGATTCGTTGCCTCCCCGGGATTTTCCGAAAGGGGTGCACTGTGCTTACCCTGATTTCTCTCGTCCTTCTTTATTTTCTGCCAACGATCATTGCTCGGGAAAAGCGAGACTTTACCGGCATCTTTCTTCTAAATCTGTTGTTCGGATGGACGCTCATCGGCTGGCTGATTGCTCTCGTTTGGGCTTGCTCGGCCGAACCCTGCAGCTCGGTAAGGCTTGTTCCGGTACCGGCCGGAGGTCGGTTCTGTACCCAATGCGGGACATTTGCAAATCCTCAAGCGCACTTCTGCACTGCCTGTGGTCGAACGGTCTGATACCCTGGGCCTTCCGCCGTAGAGCTTATCCATTGTTCGGACAGGCAGATAAAAAACGATGACCGGATCGAACGCAGAGAACTTACGTGACGAGTTCAACAAATGGGCTGAATCCGGCCGCGGCGACGGCATGGAACGCGACCACCTGCCGATTGCACTGCCTGTCATCCGGAAGATGCACGTAGAAGCGACCGACAACGTACTCGATGTAGGCTGTGGTTCAGGCTGGCTTGTGCGGAAATTGGCCAAGCTGGCGCACGACGGCCGCGTAGTCGGGATGGATCTTTCCGACGAAATGATTCGCCTGGCACGTCGGCAAAGCCAGGATTTTGACAATGTGTTATTCGTCGCTGCCGACGTCGCAGAAATCCCGTGGGAAGCAAATTTTTTCCATCATCTGATCTCGGTGGAGTCCGCGTATTATTGGCCTGACCCAGCTGCAGGTGTGAACGAACTATTCCGGGTTTTGCGTCCTGGCGGCCAGGCCTGGATTCTGATCAATTATTATCAGGACAATATCCACTGCCATCAGTGGGGCGAGTTACTGGCCGTTAAAACACATCTGTTGCTGGCGGAAGACTGGAGTCGTCTCTTCCATACGGCCGGTTTCAGGAACGTCGAGCACGAGCGGGTGCCCGATCTCTCCGGATCGCCTGAAACCTACACGGGGAGATGGTTCCGCGACGCGCAGCAGCTAAGATCCTTCAAGGCCGAAGGAGCGTTGCTGATTCACGGGAAAAAACCGTAACTCCTCGTTCAGGTACATGTTTCGACAAGCGAGTTGCTTCTTACGTGCGCGGCCGTCTTAAAAGGCGCCCGGACCTCCCGGTTCTGCTACATTCGATGAAAGCATTCACGTCCACAGAATAGGCGACGTCTGCCACCTGCGACGTCACACAGACAGATGAGCTCGACCCGTTCAAACTATGAAGTGCTTGTAGTAGATGACTCGCCGGTATACCGGAAGCTCGTCGAACAGGTGCTATCGGGCGAACCTTATTCGCTGATTTTTGCCAGTAACGGCGCGGAAGCCGTCGATTTATACCAGCGGCATTGTCCCTGTATTGTGATTACTGACTGGATGATGCCCGATTTCTCCGGATTGGAATTATGCGAGCGTATACGGGCTGATAATACTCGCCCGTATACCTACATCATTCTGATGACCAGTAACATCGAAAAAGGAAATGTGGTGAAAGGATTGCAGGCCGGGGCGGACGATTACCTGACAAAGCCCTTTGATCCGGGAGAAATGCTGGCGCGTATCGGTGTCGGCCGCCGGATCACAGATCTGAACCGTGAAATTGCGCTAAAGAGCCAGAAACTGGAGGAAGCGGCACGAACGGATCCTTTAACGGGATTGCCGAATCGACGGGCCATTGAAGACTGGACCGGCCGGCAGCTCCGTGGCGCAGCCCGACATGGATACTGGTTGTGGGTCGTGCTCGGCGACATCGATTGCTTCAAGACGATCAATGACACGTTTGGACACGATGCGGGAGACATTGTACTGAAGACGTTCGCCGATATTTTGAAGAAAAACACGCGTGCGTCGGACATCTCGGGCCGGCTCGGAGGGGACGAATTTCTGCTGGTCATTACCCACGTGGATCCTAAGCAGGTTGAAGCAACCGTGAACCGTTTTCGGGAACAGTTCGCCGCCTTATCATTCCCGTTTCAGGGACGAAGCGTATCGGTGACGGCCAGCTTCGGGGTCGCTGGATTCCACAGTAAAGACGCAGCTGAGTTCTCAGCCTTGGTGCGTAAAGCGGACCAGATGCTGTATGAAGCAAAAAGAGCTGGACGAAATCTAGTTCGTATCTCGCTGACCGAATAACCATTCAGTTCGAGCCCTGGCGATACGCGACCGCGCCGCACTCAAGGTTCCTCTCTGTCCCGCACAAGCGGAAATGGCCTCCTTGTGGTATGAGTGCGTCTGGAGTTTCTTTACAACACGCGAGGATGATATGAGTTTTTTTAGTGGAAGCGTTGCCGTAATCACCGGTGCAGGTTCAGGGATGGGCCGATGCCTGGCCCAGCAGTTGGCGGCCGAGGGGGCTTCCCTGGCATTGTCGGATGTTGATGAGAAAGGCCTGGGGGAAACCAGAAAATTGCTGGGTGAGACGCGCGGAAAAATCACCTCGCATCTTGTCGATGTGGGCAAGGAAGAGCACGTCAGGGAATTCGCGGTATCCGTTGAAGCAGAACATGGCCGCGCGAGCATGCTGTTCAATAACGCGGGTGTCGCGTTGCTCGGGAATTTTGAGGAGATCTCGCTCGAGAATTTTCGTTGGCTGATGGACGTCAATTTCTGGGGCGTGATTTATGGCTCGAATTATTTCCTGCCGATGCTCAAGCGGGAGCAGCGTGCGCACATTGTGAATACCTCCAGTTTATTGGGATTTGTCGGGGCGATTGGCCAGAGCGCCTATTGCGCCAGTAAATTCGCGGTGCGCGGATTTACAGAGAGTTTGCAGCATGAACTGGAAAATTCGAATGTCACTGTGACGTGTGTTCATCCCGGTTTCGTGCGGACATCCATCGCAAAATCCGCCCGGCGCGGCGACCGGGCCGGGGCCGGACTTTACGATGAAAGCATGGCGCGGTTCCAGCGCATTGCGCGGACAGCTCCAGAGGTGGCGGCGGCCAAGATCCTCGAGGGCGTCCGGAAACGAAAAGCTCGTGTATTGATTGGCTTGGACTCACATTTTGTAGACGCCTGGCAGCGGCTCAGGCCGACCGGATATTGGGGGCTCCTAGCCAGACAGTTCGACGATCCGAGCGCAAAAAAGTAGATTCTGGCGGAAGATCTGCTTGCTGTGACGCAGGTCTTTGACGGGTCTCTGAAGCAGGAGATATACTGCGCAGCAGCGAATCAGACTGGAGATGGATTGTGGGAGTGATTGATCAACGGTTTGAAAAGAACGTGCTGATTACATCGGTGGACTATGTTTTCAATTGGGCGCGGAAGAGCTCATTGTGGCCCCTGACCTTTGGACTGGCCTGTTGTGCGATCGAAATGATTGCCTCGACCACTGCGCGTTTTGACATGGCGCGATTCGGCGCGGAAGTCTTTCGACCTTCACCGCGGCAATCGGACCTGATGATTGTCTCCGGCACGGTAACCCTGAAGATGGCGCAGGTCATTCAGCGGGTTTGGCAACAGATGCCTGACCCCAAGTGGTGTATTTCGATGGGTGCCTGCTCGAGCGTGGGCGGCCCGTTCAACGCCTATTCTGTCTTGCAGGGAGTGGACCGGATCGTTCCGGTTGATGTCTATGTGGTCGGTTGCCCGCCACGGCCTGAGGCTCTCTTTTATGCGCTTTTAAAATTGCAGGACAAGATTGACGACATGACTCTGGCGAAACGGCCCACAGAAATACGCCTGAAGACGGAGATGGTTCACGAATTTAAAAAAAGTGTGATGATTGCGCAGGTTGCGGAACCGGGCCAGTAGAATTTCAGTCCTGCTGAGAGAAATGTGAGAGGCGAGCTATGGGATTCACTCGAACGGCAAAGATTGGCGAATTGCCGCCGGGAACGGTCCGGGAATTTCAAATCGAAGGCAAAGCTGTGGCGCTTGCAAACGTCGACGGCAGGGTATACGCGATCAACAATACCTGTTTGCACCGGGGAGGTCCTCTCGGTCAGGGGACGCTTGAAGGAAAAGTCGTGACCTGCCCGTGGCATGGCTGGCAGTTCGATGTGACCAGCGGGAAGGTGCTCGCGAACCCAAAAGCGGGAGTTGACTGCTATCCAGCCGAGATTCGCGGGGAAGACATTTTTGTGGACCTGGATTCGCCTCAAACGAACTGATTTGATGGACTTACCTCAGAATCGCGAGTTTAGTGCGCGCACTTGATCGGTTAAGTAGAAGAAGGTAAATCACTTAGTGCATTTTTGCACAGACTGACTCGTCTTTTAACCTGTTTACTTCGAGTAATTTAGCTATCTCTCACATTTTGTTTGGTTTTCCCCTCATTAACGTGTATATTGCACGCGAATTCTGGGCCGATGGCGACCGCGACTCCTCCAATACGACATTACTGGATCTTCAGCGCAGACCCACATCACTACCATTGGGACACCCTTTTCGTGAAGGGCAAAGAGATGTGGCACGGCGCCGGGTCCAAGCCCGATGCGATCCGTGCGCTCAAACAGGTCAAGAAGGGCGACAGGGTGCTTTGTTATCACTCTGCCCCGGAAAGATCGCTCTATTCCATCGCCGAAGTCACGCGCGATCCTTATCCCGACCCGCACGATCGGAAAGAGAAAAATCTAGTCGCGGATTTACGGGCGTTTGAGAAACTGCCGCGTCCGGTCACCCTCTCTGAAATGCGCGGCAATTCTGCCCTCCGAAAAATGAAGCTCTTAAAGAATGTGCGCCTGATCATTTCCATCATTAGCGATGAAGAATACAAGGAGCTGTTGCGAATGGCCGGTATTGTCGCAACGCCTGGTCTTCCCCTGCCGTGAGGCCGGGGTCTCGCTGCGCGCATCACTGTCTTTCAAGCTGAATTGAACTTCATACTCTACTCCTGCGTTCCAATATAAGTGACTTGAGAAAGGGGACTCATGCGCGTCCGAATCCATCTTCTTCTGGCGGTCATCCTTACTCTCGCGGCGGCTTTTCTCGTGAAGGCGGAGGATTCTCCGCTACTTTTGCGGGACCCAACCGTCAGCCATACGGACATCGTTTTTGCTTACGGCGGGTATCTCTGGACCGTGCCGAGGGAGGGTGGGGCAGCACGCCAATTGACGACAGGGGGACATGAGAGCAGTCCCGTCTTTTCACCGGATGGCAAGTGGATCGCCTTCAGCGCGAACTATGACGGCAATCGCGACGTTTTTGTCATGCCCGCATCAGGCGGTGAGCCGAAACGATTGACCTGGCATCCCGCGCAAGACGGCGCCGTGGGTTGGACTCCCGATGGCAAGAAGGTTCTATTTGTTTCCGATCGCGACGCGTGGGCTGATATCACCCGTTTTTATACCGTTCCCGTGGAAGGTGGCGTTGCAGAAGTTTTGCCGATGTGGCGCGCATTTGAAGGCACGTACTCGCCCGATGGCGAAAAAATTGCTTACGTCCCTAACCTCAAGTGGCAATCGGCATGGAAACGCTATAAAGGCGGCCAAACGACTCCAATTTACATCGTCCGCCTGAAGGATTTGCAACTGGAAAAAGTGCCTCGTCAGAATTCCAACGATTCAAGCCCGGTATGGTTCAAGGACAAGGTCTATTTTCTCTCTGACCGTAACGGCTCCGTTACCCTCTTTTCCTACGAGGCAAATTCAAAAAGCGTGAAACAGGAAGTCGAAAATAAAGGCCTGGATTTCAAGTCGGTTTCCGCCGGACCCGATGCTCTCGTCTATGAGCAATTCGGCGGAATTTTTCTCTTTGATCCGTCGACGGGGAAATCCAAACAAGTGCACATCACGGTCTCCGCTGATCTAGCGGAAACGCGCCCGCACTATGAAAAAGTGGCCGACCAGATTCAGAATGCCGCAATTTCTCCCACGGGAGCAAGAGCGGTCTTTGAGGCGCACGGGGAGATTCTGACGGTTCCTGCAGAAAAGGGCGACATTCGCAATCTGACGCGCACTACTGGTGTAGAGGATCGCGATCCGGCGTGGTCGCCTGATGGGAAATGGATCGCTTATTTTTCAGATGAGTCGGGCGAATACGCGATGCATATTGTCGATCAGTCCGGTTTGGGTGCGATTAAAAAGATCAATCTGGGCAACCCTCCATCCTTTTTCTACAGTCCGCTCTGGTCTCCGGACAGCAAGAAGATCGCTTACATGGATAAGCGGCTAGGCCTTTGGTACGTACAGGTCGATACGGGCACTCCAGTCAAGGTCAGCACCCAATTGTTTGAGGACCCCTCAGATTCCATGAGTCCGACTTGGTCACCGGACAGTAAATGGATTACCTACACGAAGTTCCAGCCCAGTCACCTTCATTCGGTCTACGTCTATTCCATCGAGACCGCAAAAGAGTCTCAGATTACAGACAGCACCGCGGATTCGCGCTATCCCGTGTTCGATCGTGACGGAAAATCCTTATATTTCGTTTCAAGCACGGATGTGGGGCTCTCGGAAGCATGGTTGGATCTTTCAAGCTACCAGCACCCGATTACACGGAATGTGTATGCAGCTGTTCTGAAGAAGGGGGATCCCAATCCGGTCGAGCCACAGAGCGACGAAGAAAAAGTAGCGAAGCCTGAGGACAAGGATAAAGACGCGGACAAGTCCAAAGAAGCGGCGGAAAAGGACAAAGGCAAAGATGGAGACAAGAAGGAGCCAGAAAAGAAAGAGCCGGCGGCTGTCGTCACGATTGACCTTGATGGAATTGGCCAACGAATTGTCGCGCTCCCGATTCGCGCGGCAAATTACATCGGCCTCAATACCGGTAAGGCGGGAATTCTGTTCTTGTCGGAAATTGTGGACGTGCCTCGATTCTCGGAACCGGCGCTCGCTACGGTGAGCAAGTTTGACCTCAGCACGCGAAAAACGGAACCATTCGTCTCCGGTGTCGGCGCTTTCGTTGTTTCTGCTAACGGAGAAAAGGCCCTGTTCAAACAGGGCCAGGAGCCTGCTTCGCCCTGGTTCATTGTCGCCACGGCTGCGGCGCCGAAGCCCGCTGAAGGTGTGCTGAACCTTGGTGACATGGAGGTTTATGTTGATCCGCGAGCCGAGTGGAATCAAATGTACCGGGAAGTGTGGCGCATCGAACGCGATTTCCTGTACGACCCGAATCATCATGGCCTGAATATTCCAAAAGCGGAAAAGGAATACGGTGTGTATCTCACAAAACTTGGTGGACGTGAAGATCTGAACTACCTGTTTACCGAGATGCTCGGTCAGGTCACGATCGGCCACATGTTCATTTTTGGAGGAGATGTTCCGAAGCCAAGGCAGGTGAAAGGCGGATTGTTGGGTGCGGACTACAAGGTGGAAAATGGACGTTATCGCTTTGTGCGCATCTACAACGGGGAAAACTGGAATCCCGATTTGCGTGCGCCGCTGACACAACCGGGCGTCGACGTCAAAGTCGGTGAATATCTTCTGGAAGTGAATGGCCGGGAAGTGCGGCCGCCTGCCGATGTCTACAGTTTCTTTGAAAACACCGCTGGCAAGCAGATCCGGATCAAGGTGGGACCCAGTCCCGACGGCAAGGACGAACGGGAAGTGACGGTGGTGCCCGTCGACAACGAATTCGCACTGCGCAATCGCGCATGGGAGGAGGACAGTCGGCGCAAAGTTGATGAGCTGAGCGGTGGGAAATTGGCATATGTGCACGTACCGGATACCGGTTCGGGCGGCTACACAAATTTCAACCGCTACTATTACGCGCAGGTCGGCAAGCAAGCTGCCGTAATTGACGAACGCTATAACCACGGTGGACAGATCGCCGACTACATTATCGATATGTTAAAGCGACCCTTGCGGAACTGTTCCGTAACGAGAGAAGGGGAAACGTTCTGTTCGCCATTGGCACAAATCTATGGGCCAAAGACCATGATCATCAACGAAATGTCAGGCTCGGGCGGAGACGCGCTGCCCTGGATGTTCAGGCTGGACGGTGTTGGTCCACTTGTCGGAACCCGGACCTGGGGCGGACTGGTAGGCATTTATGGGTACCCTCCGCTCATGGACGGCGGGAGAGTGACCGCGCCACGTGTTGCAATCTATGGGCTGAAGGGTGAATGGGAGGTTGAAAACCACGGAATCGCCCCCGACATTGAAGTCGAGAACGATCCCGCTTCAGTCGCAGCAGGTCATGACCTGCAACTGGAAAAGGCCGTGCAGATCACGCTCGACGCACTGAAAAAGGATCCTGTGGTGATTCCGCAGCATCCTCCATATCCGAACTATCATCAGAACTGAGCTCTTATAGGGATTTTGACAGTATCCAGGGCATCAGTTCGGGCTCGGCGTACGCTTTGTCCCACGAATCGTGATCGACGCCCGGATATTCCGTATAGCGAACGTTGCCCCCAACGGCTTCTAGTGCCTGATCCATTTTACGCGAACCTTCTACAGGCACGATCGGGTCGGCGTCCCCGTGAAAGATCCAAATGGGAGTTTTGCCGAGCTTCTTTGCGACTTCTCGATAGCTTTTGGGCTCGTCGGGATAACTCGCCTTTGCCAGATCCGGGTGCTCTCCAAGCACGATTTCCGGTGCCACAATTCCACCACAGATAGGGACCAGGGCAGCAAAGATCCCTGGATGGCTCGCCGCCAGCGCCCAGGTCCCGTAGCCGCCCATCGAAAGGCCCGTCAAATAGGTCTTCTTTGCGTCTCCCTTGAATTCCTTCGAAGCCGCGGCGAGCGTGGCCAATGCCACCTCCTGCAGGGCTGGCTCCGCCCACCACCGCGAAATCGGGCATTGCGGTATGACGAGGATGACTGGAAACCGCGAACGCTCTTTGCGAACGGCCGAAGGCATGCCCACTTCTGTTTGCAACAGTCCATCCGAGCCGCGCTCTCCGGCGCCGTGCAGAAACAGAATGATCGGCCACTTCCGCCTTGGCGACCAATGTTCCGGAACAAACACTTGATATCTATAGATTGAACCGTCTATGGCAATGACCCGATCGAGAAATCCAGTCTCAGGCTTGCGAGCGCGCGCAGGTGTCGTCATGAAAACAGCAGAGTCCAAGCAGCCAGAAAACGCAAGCCGACAGGTGTCATCCTCTCCTCCGAAAATGCGAATGTACCACGAAGCTCGATCGGCAGGCCGACCTGGGCTGTGATAGGTTGGAAGAACTAGAAAACGATGCCAGAGCTACCCGAAGTCGAGACGGTTGCGCGCGGACTCCAGAAAGCGATTGCCGGCAGACGAATTCTGACCGTGGAACTGGGAAAAACGGATTTCATTGACAATCCTGAGGCTCTGGAGCGCGAACTTCCAGGACGCAAGATCCGGGCGGTGGAACGTTACGGTAAGTTCTTGCTGTTGCAGCTCGTCGCAGCAGATTTCCCTCTCAAGCCAGAAGAATCCGCGCTGCTCGTGCACCTGGGAATGACCGGCATGCTGCAGCCGGTGCCGACCGGAGAGACCCGTGCGAAACATACTCACGTCGTACTGCTCCTCGATGATGGGCGCGAACTCCGCTACATCGACCCCCGCCGCTTCGGTCGGATCGCTTACTTGGCGGGTGAGGTATTTCGAAAAGAATTGTTGCGCTTTGGCTCTGACCCCCTTGAAGCCGGCCTGTCTGAATTTACAGGCAGAATTTCAGGCCGAAACGCGCGCATTAAAGCCCTGCTGCTCGACCAAAAGGTATTACGAGGCGTTGGAAACATCTACGCGGACGAGAGTTTGTGGCGCGCAAAAATCCACCCTGCAAGAATCGCAGCCAAATTGGATAAGCGGCAGACAAAGCTGCTCTTCGAGTCGCTGCAAAGGATCTTGCAGAAAGCGATTGCGTTACGAGGTTCGTCTATTTCGGACTTCCTTGACGCCAGTGGCCGTCCGGGAGAATATCAGCTGCATCATCAGGTCTATGGCAGGGAAGGGGAACGCTGCTTCCGGTGCAGGTCTCTGATACGAAGAGGAATTGTTGGCGGACGAAGCAGCTTTTACTGCCCGCGTTGTCAGAAAGCACCGCGCGGATGGAAGGCGCTTGTCAGAAAGAAAAAGAAGTCAAAAACCGGCAGAAAAGCCAAGCGCTGACGCGCTTGGCGGCCCGTGGATCCCAGACACCATGGAGAGCGGAATGAAGCTCACAAGAAAACGTACGATTGCGCTCATGTTGGTCGCCTCAATTGCGGCGAGAGCATGGACTGCCAGAGCTACGACAGAAGAAGGGAATTCAGTTGCTGCGACGGATGCTCAGATTCTCGCAGAGATCCACGATCACAGTGAATTGATGGAGAATCTTGAATACCTCTCGGATCGGATCGGGCCGCGGCTGACGGGATCGCCGCTCTTGAAGCAGGCCAGCGACTGGTCCGTGCAGATGTTCGAGAAATATGGCCTCACGAACGTTCATCTGGAGGCATATTTCATTCCTCATGCGTGGGTCCGTGGATCTGCCAAAGCTCGGGTGATTTCACCAGCCTCCCACCCGCTCGCGATTGTCTCGGCGGCCTGGTCGCCCGGTACGAAAGCAACCGTTCATGGGCCGGTTGTCTATTTCGATGCGAAAAAACCGGAAAATTTCGCGAAATTTGCCGGAAAGCTGAGAGGCGCAATCGTAATTACCTCAGAGCCAATCCCACTTTCTCCTCCGAAGCCGGTCGATCAGAACGAGGAAATCGATCAGCCACTGGAAGAACCGCCACCGCCCGTGGGTCAACCCGCGCTGCCCGATCCATACGACAAATATCTCGAGCTCGTTAAAACAACCCGAAAATTCCTTGTAGATCAAGGCGCTGTTGCCGTGCTGCGCGATGCAGGCAAGCCTCATGCACTACTGAATATGACCGATGCGACCAACGAACCTTTCACGTTGGGCCCGATTCCGACTGCGTTCCTCTCCGGGGAAGGATATCGCCTCCTCTGGCGACTGCTGAAAAAAGGTCCGGTAGAACTGGAAATCGAAATTTCGAATGCAGTAAGCGATAAGCCGGTCGAGGTCTATAACACCGTTGCCGATTTGCGGGGAACCGAGCGTCCGGATGAGTATGTGATTTTGGGGGGACATCTGGATTCCTGGGACTTGGGTACCGGCACCACCGATAACGGGACAGGATCGATGGTCGTACTCGAAGCTGCCAGAACACTGGCGAAATTGAATGTGAGGCCGAAGCGAACGATTCGATTCATTCTCTTTACCGGGGAAGAGCAAGGATTGATCGGCTCCAAGGAATATGTGAAGGCTCACAAAGACGATCTGGGGAAAGTGTCCGGTGCCTTGATTCACGACAGCGGCACGGGACGGGTACTCTCGATTGGTCTGCACGACAATTATCAGGCACGCGAAACGGTCGACCAGGTCATAAAGCCTCTCCACGATTTAAAGCTATTAGAGCCCACGATGGCGAGGGAATACGGAACGGACAGCTTGTCATTTGATGAAGCGGGTGTGCCCGGATTCTGGTGCGTCCAGGCAATTGCCGAATATCCCCAAACCCATCACAGCCAGTCCGACACATTCGACAAGGCCTGGAAAGACGACCTATTGCAAGGAGCGCAGGTGCTTGCGGCATGGGCCTACAATACCGCAGAGTTGCCGGAGCGTCTCCCAAGACGGCCGCTGCCCCCACCCGCTTCCCTTAAAACTGCAACAAAAACTGAGCCTGTGAAAGATCCGGTTGCGGAAGCTGACAAGAAAATCGTCGAGTTAGTAAAGGCAGATGAGGGCCAGCTCAAGAACGATCTCACTTTCTTGACAACGCAAATTGGTCCGCGGTTGACAGGTTCTCCGCAACTGGACCAGGCAAGCCACTGGACCGAAGATCAATTCAAGGCGCTCGGATTGTCCAACGTCCATCTGGAACCCTGGACCATCGCGAATAGCTGGAAGCGCGGTCCCGCTACGGGTCGTGTCCTTTCTCCTTCTGTCCATGAATTAACCATGGCCACAGCCGGCTGGAGTTCTTCGACTGACGGTACCGTGCAAGGCCAAGTCGTCGGGATTGAGGCCGAAAAAGTCGAAGATCTCGAAAAATACAAGGGAAAGCTTGGAGGAAAAATAGTCCTGTTGGGACGGCCGCGGGAGATGGAGCCTCCGACGAATCCGATGCTGACCCCTTGGGGAGAAGGAACCCTGCCGTTGATGCGGCCGGTCCAGCAACGGCCAGGCGAACCGGGCGCGGCGCGAAAAATGCGAATCGAACTCATGAAAATGCTGAACGACGAGCAGACGCACGCCGTATTGATTGGCTCAGATAAAATGTACGGTTTATTGAACATGAGTACATTCTCCCGGGATTACAATGCTTCCCCTGTTCCAACCGCGTTTGTAGCGCGAGAGGATTACCTGGATTTGTGGAGGATGCTCGATGCGGGAACGACAGTCCAAGCCGAAGTGAAACTCGAAGGCACGCTCAGTGGGACACCCGTGACGGTATACAACACTGTGGCAGAAATCGCCGGAACGGAAAAACCCGATGAAGTTGTGATTATCGGAGGACATCTCGATTCATGGGACCTCGGGACGGGTGCGACTGACAATGGGACAGGCTCGATGGCAGTTCTTGAAGCCGCTCGTGCACTGCAAAAAAGCGGCTTGAAGACCAGGCGCACAATCCGCTTCGTACTCTTTACGGGTGAGGAACAAGGCCTGAATGGTTCACGGGATTACGTGAAGAAGCACAACGACGAAGTGTCGAAAATATCTGGCGTTCTCATTCACGATTCAGGCACCGGCAAGGTACTGACGGTCGGTCTGATGGGCAATTACAACGCACGCGAAACGATGGACCGCGTCTTATTTCCGCTGTCAGAATTGGCCGGTATCATGGAGCCGACACTCCGTAGCGAAGGCGGATCAGACCATGTACCTTTTGACGAAGCGGGCGTCCCAGGCTTCTGGTGCGTGCAGGATCCCGTGGATTATGACAAGACCCATCACTCCCAGGCGGACACCCTTGACCGTGTCCGATGGGATGACTTGACCGAGGGCGCAGAAGTACTGGCTGTATTTGCGTATAACACTGCGCAATTGCCGGAACTCTTGCCCCGGAAACCAGCGAAGAAACCAAATAATTAAGGACCGAGCGAGTGGCGATCTGCGGCAGAGCCCGATAGGGAATACGATGAGACTAGTGGTACAGCGCGTCAGCCGGGCCCGTGTCACCGTGGGCGAAAAAACAACCGGCGAAATTACTGCAGGGTTGATGATCTTGCTGGGTGTGGGGAAGGCAGATGTTCCTGCCACGGCTGCCGCCATGGCAGAAAAAGTCTCCAATCTCAGGATATTTGAAGATGAAGCAGGCAAGATGAACCTTTCGTTGCTGGATGTGAAAGGCTCGGCGCTGGTCGTCTCTCAGTTCACCTTATACGGTGACGCCCGGGGACAACGACGGCCCAGCTTTATTTCTGCGGCTCCTCCCGATCTGGCGAGCAAGTTGTATGAAGATTTCTGCGAGGGAATGCGTCGCTTGGGAATTTCAGTGAGCACCGGGATCTTCCAGGCGATGATGTCGGTGGAACTTGTCAACGAAGGACCGGTCACGATCCTCATCGATTCCGACAAGACATTCTAGCCATGGCAGACAAGGCATAGCCAGATGACATCCCATGCCAATGCGTCCGTAGTCAGAATCCGCCTGGCGAGAGGCAAGGATGCCCCCCGGATCGCCCAGCTGAGCGGTCAATTGGGATATCCCACCACAACAGCGGAGATGCGGAAGAGGCTAACCGCTGTTCTCCGCGACCGTTGCGGAGCCTGTTTTGTTGCGGAAACCACTGAACGCGGAGTGACCGGCTGGCTGCACGTCACCGTGACCCCGTTGCTCGAAGTGCCGCGGCGAGCAGAAGTGAACGGTCTGGTCGTCGATGAGCAGGTCCGCGGCCGCAGCACCGGATGGGTCCTATTGCAAGCAGCAGAGAAATGGGCGCGCAAGATGAAATGCAAATGCATTTCGGTGAGGTCAAATATTGTTCGCGAGCGCGCACATGCGTTTTATCTCGGACACCAGTACGAGCATTACAAGACGCAGAAAGCCTTCCAAAAAACCCTTTGAGAAAACCTCAGCCCTTGAATGGGCCCCCCTGATGAGGGAGCGAACTCAAATACCAGCTCCGGAATGCACCGGATGGCAAAATATATCGTGATACGATAGAATCGAGATATGGCTAAGGGAGTGAGTGAAGGTGAATTCAGGTCGCTCGCGGAATTGCGCTACCAGATTCGCAGGTTCACCCAGGATGGCGATGTTACAGCACGGAAAGCAGGGCTCGAGCCCCAGCAATACCTTCTGTTGCTCGCCCTTCGCGGTCTTCCCCGAGGCAGCGACGCCTCCATCCGGACACTGGCTGAGCGCCTTTCTCTGCAGCACCACAGCGCCGTTGAGCTCGTCGATCGCTTGGAAGAGCACGGGTATGTCAAGCGCACCCGGAGCAGCAAGGATCGTCGCCAGGTGCTGGTAGCGATGCAGCCCCGGGGGGACAAACTGCTGCAAGAAGTCGCCCGGAAGCGTCTGATTGAATTGCGCAGCAACGGACACGAACTTGTAGAGGCCATAAGCGCGCTGCTTGAGTCGCGCTCAAACGATCACTCGCGGTCTTCCTCCGTTAAAAAGTCCAGGCGATAGCCACTCTCGGGCGGGTTTCGGGCGGATGATTGAAAGGGAACTGGTTTCTGTGAAGCATCCGGTTGTCGAACGCGGGACCAGGCGATTTATGGGCATTATATCGCTTGCGGACTTATTGAAGGCTCGCTCGAGACATCTTGAAGAAAAACGGCGAAGGGAACAAATTTTTCGCTGGCGCGATCTGAAGGCCTGTCTCGAATTGCGGAAAGGCCCGCTGCCTGAATCGACGCCGAATTCTCCCCGGACGCTGGAGAAGGACATGATCGCCGCGCTGCGTAGTGCAGGCCGGGAAAGGCAACGGCATCAGACGCATGAAACTTGATAGCAGATCTTCGGCATTGAACGGCCCAATTGGAACTGCAAAATCGCCATGGTGGAAGACCGGCTCCGCGCGGTGGAACTCCTTCCTGGGAGAACGAGAGGAGCAGGTATTCCTCGTACTCACGCTTCTGATTGGCGCACTGGTTGGCTTGACGGTAGTCGCGTTCATCCTGGTGACCGAGCGCGTCGGAGCAAGGCTCTATCCAGTAGGAAGTGCCCACTGGCGCATCCTACTCGTTCCCTGCATCGGCTCTCTCACGATGGGCTATCTCTTGTTCCGATTTTTCCCTGACGCGCGCGGCAGTGGTGTACCACAGACGAAGGCCGCGCTCTACGCCCGAGAGGGTCGCATCACTCTTTCGACTGTCTTCGGCAAATTTCTTTGCACTTCGGCCACCCTCGCGAGTGGCATTCCACTTGGCCGCGAGGGTCCCGCGGTCCAGGTAGGGGGCGGAATTGCGTCGGTGTTGGGAAGAAAACTTGGACTGAGTCCCGAGCGGGTGAAATCGCTGATCCCGGTTGGAGCGGCAGCCGCCATTGCTGCGGCGTTTAACACTCCTCTGGCAGCGGTGTTATTTGCTCTTGAAGAGGTGGTCGGAGACTTGCACGCCCCGGTGCTTGGCTCTGTTGTCCTGGCATCGGCGACCAGTTGGGGCGTGTTGCGCCTGATGCTTGGAAACGACCCGCTTTTTCAGGTTCCGCAATATTCACTCGTTAACCCGTGGGAACTGGTTATTTACGCCGTTCTTGGCGTGGCTGGCGGCTTGGTATCGGTCGCCTTCACTCAATTATTGCTGAGAAGCAGAGCGTGGTTCGCTAAGTTGCCACGAAAAACGGTCTGGTACCAGCCACTCGCAGGAGGTTTGCTCATTGGCGTGATGGGCTGGTTCGTGCCTCAGGTGATGGGTGTTGGCTACAAATATGTTGGCGACGTTCTGAATGGCGGTATGGCGCTGAAACTGGTTATCGCGCTGCTGGTCATGAAACTCGTGGCCACGGCAATCAGTTACGCCTCTGGAAATGCGGGTGGTATTTTCGGTCCAAGCCTGTTCATGGGTGCGATGCTGGGTGGGTTGATCGGAGGAGTTGCAAAGTACTTTTTCCCCACCTACGTTGCGCAGCCTGGTGCCTACGCCCTGGTCGGTATGGGTGCGGCGTTCGCAGGAGTCATTCGTGCACCGATGACTTCCGTGGTGATGATCTTCGAAATCACGCGTGACTACGCTGTAATCGTCCCATTGATGATTTCGAACCTGGTGAGTTATTTCATCGCTTCCCGGATTCAGCGCGAACCGATTTACGAGGTTCTGGCGGATCAGGACGGCATACACTTGCCGCGACATGAAAGCTACGCCCGACGCAGTCAGCGTCAAGTGGCGCGCCTTATGCGTCCCGCCACAAATGTCCTCGAGGCCAACGAATCGCTCATGGATGCAGCCGAACGGGTGGGCAAGTCGACAGATCGAACCTGGCCCGTGATGGATCACGAGGGACTCGTAGGATTGTTAAATCGGGAACAAATAGAAGCTGCGATTCGATCGGACGGGTCGGCGAAACAGGTCGGTGAGCTTGTCGAATTGCGCGAGTTCGCTCACCTGCACGCGGACCAAACGTTTGATATGGCGCTTCAGCGGATGGGCTCAGCTCGGCTGGATGTCCTACCGGTCGTTAGCCGTGCGAACTTGCATGAGATGCTCGGGGTCGTGCGCTTGCGGGATGTTCTGGACGCGTACGGCTTGGCCGAAAAGCACGAATTGCAAAATCTAGAAGGCGTCGCCGCCCCCACCTCCGAAGCCGCCTCCGGAGAAGCCGCCGCCCCCTCCAAAACCTGAACCTCCGGAGCTCCTCGGCGCAGAAGTCATCACGCTTCCGACTTGCGAACTCATGCCGCTTAGCGTGTTTGCGAACATATAAGGATAAAAAGTTGCGCCATAGTTGCCCTGATACCACTGTGGTGGCTCGGTATAAATGCCCTGAAATGCCTTGCTCCAGTTTTTCTCTACTCCCAAGGCCATGGCGAATGGCAGAAACTTTTCGAACATCGCCGGGGTCTTGATCGTGCGATTAAACCGGTCAGATTCCACGTGATCCAGAAAATCTTCAAATCCGAGTACACCTTCAAGCGTCCTCGCCCCCGTTTCCGTGCGTGCCGACATGAACAATCCGAACCCGCAAATGATTGCGCCCGTCGCGATGCCGGCTACGATGAAGGCGAGCGGAGTCATCCCCATATGATTTGCAATCCATATCCCGATCCAAACAATGAGCAGTCCTGTAACGATTCCGATCCCAATATACCCCGCACGCACACTGTCTGGCCGTTGCCTGTAATAGCCTTTTCCAACCAGTGAGCCAAAAATAGCATTCTTGATCGGTGTGATGCTCGTATAGAAGCGGTTATGCAGATCGGCTAATGAGACCGTGTCACCCTCATTTCCATTCGTGAATATGCCATCGAGCAACTGCTGTTCGTGGGCTTTCAGTATGGACCATTCAGGGCGCGCCTTTTTCAGATGAAAAACATATTCTCGGCTGTGTGTCAGTCCCAGCAGATGATCCTTTTGCTGCTCTTCAATGACCAGATAGCCTCGCACGGCAAGATCCACGATCGAGGCCGTAATGTCTCGCATATCGACTGAATTGTCGATAATTGTGCCGACTTCTCCTGGAGTCAAGCCTTCGGGCGGTTCGTATTGTGCGGCAATCGGGCGAAGCCTCGGGTCACGGCCTCTGGTCCACCATCTGCGCAACATGGCGAAAAACGCAATCACGGGAATCACAATCGGCCAGTTGCTCCGCGCATAGAGCCAAAGAGTGTCGAAGGCAGTCGGCTCTCTGAAAACACCCTTGTCACATGCAATTGCGACGGTTAGACCCTCGCGCATGCCCAAGGGACTCGTCGTATTGACGTCCACGCCTGTACCAATAATTTCTACTCGTACCTCCCGCCCTTTTGCCCGGTAGGCGCCCGTGTACGCATTAGCGCGAATATCGGTGGCATTAGAAGGAAAAACGATGTGCGCACCGGCCGCTTCAATCGGAATGGGCCACTCGTCTCCCGTAATATTCCAGTAAAACTCATCGTGGTCGTCAAAAAAGCGAAGCGCATCGGAGACGACATACTCAATCGAAACCGTTCGCACACTGTTGTCCGCGTTCGGAATGTAAATTTTCAGCTTGCGGTATTGGCGTTCCCGGCTGGATTCATATCTCAGCGTTCGGCCTTCTTCATCCCGCACGCTCTTTACATCGAGAAACAAGCTGTAATTGATGCCGCCGGGCCCGACATACTCAACTGGAATCGTTCGATAGATCCCTTGCCACGGTCCGCCAATAAACCGGAATGTAATATTTTCCGTAACGTTTACTTTTCCGTCCGGCGTAACGTCAATCTCGGCATCAAACTTCTTGAGCTGACGTTCCTTTGTTTGCGCGAGAGCAGGTGAGCAGGAAATAAACAGCAGCGCACCGAGGAGACCGATCGTGAGGCGTGCCGTGCGTGATTGAAGCAGCATGGTAAATGTTTCGCCGTCGTTTAGGCGGTTGGCGCAGCCGGATTGCCGAAGCTGACCTTCGGAGTTTCTCTCTCTGCGGCGGAAGTGACTTCGAAGAATTCGCGCTGTTTGAACCCCAGCATGCCCGCAAAAATGTTTGTCGGGAATTGCAGGATTTTTGTATTGAGGTCGCGGACCACGGCGTTGTAATAGCGCCTGGCATTCTGCACGGTATCTTCAATCTGCGAGAGTGAATTCTGCAACGACGTGAAGCCTTCAATTGCGCGTAACTGGGGGTACGATTCGGACAGTGCGAACAGACTTTTTAGCGCGCCAGAAAGAACATTTTCAGCTTGGGCCTTATCCGCGGGCCCGGTCGCGGTCATCGCGCGGTTGCGGGCATTGATGACAGCCTCGAGCGTCCCCTTTTCATGAGCCGCGTAGCCCTTTACAGTTTCCACCAGATTCGGGATCAGATCGTAACGGCGCTTCAGCTGAACGTCGATATCGGCCCAGGCGTTATCGCATTGTACTTTTAACCGGACCAGGCCGTTGTACATCCCGATGACCAGAATGATCAGCAGGACGAGGACGCCAAGAACTATCCAACCAATCATAGGCAACCTCACGGGAAGGATGGTGCAACGAGCTTACAACCTGACTATACGGCTTGCGAAACGGCGAGTAAAGCACGGAACCGAAGGCTGCCTTTGCCGTCAGAAAGCCTGGACCGAGACAATCGTCGCCGATTGCCTCGGCAGCAATTCAGAGTTGCCGCACAGCTCTCCTTCCGCGTCTCGCACGTGGGTTGTTAATGGACTGCAGCGGCCTGATGGTTCCATCTTTTTTGCCGATTCGAATTGGTCGAGGCGGACCCGTGGTTTGAATCGTAACTTCTACCCGCGGCTCTTCACCCGCCGTGAAGGCTCGAATCAAATGCATTGACGGGGAAAAACAGAACTGGCATCTCAGAGGTGTATCCTCTGGACGGGTTGCAAAAACGCTGCCCGCACATGCAAGCTGTTAGGCATGCCGGAATTGCCGGACATCACCGCCTACCTCAGCGCACTTGATACCAGAATCATGGGCCGATCCATCGAGCGCGTGCGAATTTCCAGTCCGTTTCTTTTGCGTACGGCAGATCCGCCCATTTCTATCGTCGAAGGTCGTACGGTTCGCCGACTGCGTCGCGTCGGCAAGCGTATCGCCGTCGGTGTCGATGGCGATATCTGGATGGTCCTGCACTTGATGATTGCCGGCCGTTTGCATTGGACCGAGCCGGGTGCAAAGCTCGCCGGGCGTAATAAACTCGCAGCTTTCGATTTCTCAGGGGGCTCGCTCCTGCTGACAGAAGCCGGAACGAAACACCGAGCCTCGCTGCATGTTGTCTCTGGCGAGGAAGGCTTGCGTGCCCAGGATGCCGGTGGAATTGATGTTTTCGAAAGCCCTTTCGACACGTTTCAGCGCGTACTGACAGCGGAGAATCACACCCTGAAACGTGCTCTCACGGATCCTCGTTTATTGAGTGGAATTGGCAATGCCTACTCCGATGAAATCTTGCATGCTGCAAAGTTATCTCCGGTCGCTCTCACGCAAAAACTGAGTAACGAGGAGTGGCAGAGATTGTTTGCCGCTACGCGCGAAACGCTCACGCTCTGGATCGGGAGACTCGGAGCGGAGGCCACCATGAAATTTCCGGAAAAGGTAACTGCATTCCGCAAGGAAATGGCCGTCCATGGGCGCTACGGCGAGCCGTGCCCGAGATGTGGTGAAAAAGTGCAGCGCATTCGCTACGCCGACAATGAAACAAACTACTGCGCACGGTGCCAGACAAACGGAAGAGTTCTCGCCGACCGTAGCCTTTCCCGGCTACTCCGTTCCGATTGGCCGAAGACACTCGAAGCTCTCGAAGCGCTGAAGCGTCGCTAAACGATTTCTGAAGCGGTTACCTGTGCTGGCTTACCGACAAAACATTGCCATCCGGATCCTTGAACCAGGCTACCTTGTCGCCGTTCGGCGTTGTCCAGATCCCCAACTCCTGGTCCTGAACAAACGGGTACTTTTCAAACACCACGCCCCGCCCGGTGAGCCATTGAACGACCGCAGCGACATCCTGCACTTCCCAACCAAGAACGGTGTAGGGAGGGGGCGTAAAGTCCTTGGCCTTGGCGATGCGAATCATGTTTTCCCCGGACTTCATGACCAGGGCAAACGGGTCGTCGCTGACGAACTGGAATCCCAGTTTCCCTTCATAAAACGCACGGGAGGCTGGCGCGTCCTTCGTGGGAACAAACCCAACGAGCTTGTTGGTGGCGAGCATAAGCCTCCGTTCACGGCGTTTTTAAGGCGCCATCTTAGCACCGTTCTCGCCCCTCGCGACGGCCCTGGGTGCCAGGATCTCGCACCAGAGTCTCCCTGAAAGGCTCCATTGACTTGTGTTTGTTCGCTGTGTTACGGATATGTACGCGTTTTTTCAGGGAATTAGGCTCGTGACACGGTAGGAATGGCGCCAGACACCAAGCACCTAGAAGTGGTCCTCGACACCCACGTAGAGAGCGTGAATCTCGCTGAGGAGATGTGTATCCGCGTTGCGGAAGCAGCTGGTTTCGGCGAGGATGAATGCTATCGTATCGGCATGGCGGTTCGTGAAGGCGTAATCAACGCCTTTCACTATGGCAATCAGGAAAAACCGGACAAGAAGATCTACCTCGCTGTCGATCTGAGTCAGGAAAAGATGATTATCCATGTGGTTGATGAGGGCAAAGGTTTTAAACTCGCTGATGTCCCTGATCCACTGGCAGAAGAGAATTTGTTGAGCACCTCGGGTCGTGGAATCTTCTTGATGCGCGCCTTCATGGACGAATTCAATGTGGTATCAGGTAAAACGGGCGGTGCAGAAATTATCATGATGAAGAAGCTTCCGCTTTCCGGTCCCCCATCAAGCAATGGCTCGAATCCAGCATCGCGATCTGGTGCTGCACCTCATCAGGAAGCATAGGAAGAATCATGTCAGCTCTCATTGCAACCACACGCGAAGTTGGTCAGATAACGATGGTCGATCTCAGCGGAAGGATCGCGCTCGGCGAAGGAAGTGCCCTGTTGCGAAAGACGATTCGCGACTTGCTCGAAAGCGGCAAAACGAAAATCATTTTAAATCTTGGAGACATTAATTATATCGACAGCTCGGGTATTGGCGAGCTGGTCAGCGGATTCACGGCCGTCCGCAACCGGCAGGGCGAATTGAAGCTGCTCAATCTGACTCGCAAAGTGAAAGACCTTTTGCAGATCACCAAGCTCTTTACCGTATTTGATGTGTACACGGAAGAAAGAGATGCGGTAAATAGCTTCAACTAGAATCAGTCCCTCCAGATCAGCCATTTGAAGTGCACCTGTAGAACCCTTGAGGCATCAACTCGTCTGCGCGTTGCATTCCTCGCGTACAATATTCTGAACATCGGAGAGTGCTTTGAGAAATAGTGCGATTCTTCTTGTGCAATGCCCTGACCGGAAGGGACTTGACGCGACCATAGCGGAATTTATTTACCGCTATGACGGGAATATACTGCATTTCGAGCAGCACCAGGCCGGGGCGGAGCGGTATTACCTGGCGCGTGTTGAATGGGATCTCAATGAATTTCGCCTGGACTTGAAGGATTTTGCAGGAGCGTTCGGACCGATTGCTGAAAAGTTCGGAATGAACTGGCGAATCGCTCTTGGGAGCTACCGTCCACGGGTGGCCATTTTTGTATCGAGGTTCGATCATTGTCTGGTGGACTTGCTGTACCGCCAGCGAAACGGAGAGTTGGCTTGTGATTTTCCGTTGATGATCAGCAATCATCCGGATGCCAAGCGTCACGCCGATTTCTACGCCATTCCGTTTCACGTAATTCCGGTAACGAAAGAAAGTAAGCCTGAAGCGGAGAAGCGTGAGCAGGAACTGCTTGAAGGTCTGAAGATCGATTTGATCGTGCTGGCTCGTTATATGCAGGTGCTCTCGCCCGGGTTCATCGCGAGATATCCGGAGAAAATTATCAACATTCACCATTCCTTCCTGCCTGCGTTTATCGGGGCGAAGCCGCACCACCAGGCGTACGAGCGCGGCGTGAAGCTGATTGGCGCCACGGCCCACTATGTTACGGAAGTGCTCGACGATGGGCCGATTATCGAACAGGGCGTTGCGCGCATTTCGCACCGCGACGGACTGGAAGATCTGGTAGAAAAAGGTCGCGATCTGGAAAAAGTCGTGCTCTCGCGTGCAGTTCGCTGGCACATTGAGAACCGGATCTTGCTCTACAACAACAAGACCGTCATTTTCGAATGAAAAGGTTTTGTACTTTCTCGCCGTGATCGGTCGATTCAGACGACGAATCGACGGGCTCTCCTTGTTTGCGGGCTCCCGTCGTCTCTGGGACAATCGACACCATGACGAATGCGGATACACACTGGATCAGCCAGCAAGCGAGTTTGTTGGGATTCGATCTTTGTGGCGTAGTTTCTGCCGCTGCGTTCCCGGAACTCGCTCATTTCAATGAATGGATCGAACGTGGCTTTCACGGGGAGATGAAATACCTCGAAGACCCGCGTAGGGGAAATCCTTCCCTGGTCCTTGATCCACTTCGGAGCATCATTGTATGCGGGCTAAATTACAACACCGCGTATCCCTATTCGATTGACGCGACTGTGACGATTCGCGGCGAGCGCGCGCGTGGTTGGATATCGCGCTATGCCTGGGGCGATGATTACCACGAAATACTTTGGTCCAAACTGAACGCGCTGGAACTGCTTCTCAAACAGAAACTTTCGAAACCCTTCCTCTCGCGGGCCTATGCGGATACGGGCCCGCTGGTCGAGCGAGTCCTGGCCAAGCACGCAGGACTCGGATGGCTCGGAAAAAACACCCTGCTGTTAAATGAAACGCTCGGATCCTGGGTATTCCTTGGCGTTATTCTGACTTCGCTCGAACTGACACCATCGCTCGTGGCCCCTGAGATTCCGCCGCCAGACTTGTGCGGAAATTGCCGGCAATGCATTGACGCATGTCCGACCGGGGCGCTCGTCGAACCTTACGTAATGGATGCGCGCCGATGCATTTCCTATCTCACAATTGAATTGCGGGGAGAGATCCCCGTGCAGTTCCGGGAGCAGATCGGGTGGCAGGTGTATGGGTGTGATATCTGCCAGGAAGTCTGTCCCTACAATCGAGCCGCGCCGACATCGCTGCTCGAGCAATTCGAGCCTCGGCAATCAGACTCGCAACCGAGTCTGCTCTTGCCGGAACTCGAATGGCTTGCCGGTTTGAGCGAAGCACAGTTTCGCACAATATTCCGCGGCAGCGCCATAAAACGAGCCAAGTGGAGAGGGATTGTGAGAAACGCGTGTATCGCCTTGGGAAATGCAAAGCTGAGCCGCAGCCGGACGCGAGATGCCCACGCGATTGCGGTATTAGAAAAGCGGGCGAAAGACCCGGATCCGGTGATCGCGGAATCTGCCGGATGGGCATTGTCGCGCATCTAAGTTAGGTGGCGTCGAGCGCGGGCAATAAGGTAGTTCGGTTGAGCGTTCCCCGCTTCGGGCTGTATACTTGGCCGGAACTGAGGCGCCCCGGCAAGAGTGCGCAGTGGGTCGACGGAGGCTGAGGGTCCGATGGATCGCCGCAAGTTCATTCTGAACGGTGGGGTTGTAGGTGCAGGATTACTCGGCGCGGGCCACGTTTCACCCGGTTTGCTGCACGACATTGGTAATTCCGATTCAAATCGTAATCTTAATCACATGGAGGAAACACAGATGGCCTTTACAGTTCCACCCCTGACGTATCCTTTCGACGCGCTCGAACCTTACATCGATGCAAAGACGATGGAAATCCATCACGACAAGCATCACGGAGCTTATGTAACAAACCTGAATAAGGCTCTTGAAGGACACCCGGACCTGCAGAGCAAGTCCATCGACGATTTGATGAAAAACCTGGATGCCGTGCCTGAGACCATCCGGACCGCAGTGCGCAATAATGGAGGCGGCCACTGGAACCACTCCCTGTTCTGGCTGGAGATGAAAAAGGGCGGAGGCGGCGAGCCAAAGGGCGGTTTATCGGCTGCCATCAACTCAAGTTTTGGCTCCTTTGCCGGATTCAAGGACAAGTTCAAGGCTGCTGGCCTAGGACGGTTTGGTTCCGGTTGGGCATGGCTCCTGCTAAAGGATGGAAAGCTGGTGATTGACTCCAGCGCAAACCAGGATACCCCCTATCAGTTGGGAGCGAAGGCCGTTCTTGGCATTGACGTCTGGGAACATGCCTACTACCTGAAGTATCAAAATCTTCGGGCGGACTATATCGAAGCCTGGTGGAACATCGTCAATTGGGACAAGGCTTCGGAATTGTTCGATGCGGCAAAGAAATAAAGAAACAACGAGTCAAGTGCACAAAAAAAGAACCCGGCATTCTCGAATGCCGGGTTCTTTTTAGTAGGGCGGAACAAATGACGACCTGCTCTATCAGGCCATCATTCGTGCGCGAGGCAAAGGCAAGATCTTGCCAGAACCAATCGGAGAATTGTAAGACTCCTTTTGCGAAACAAAAGGTCCAAAGCGATCGGCCGGGGACGCCACTGCCGATGGCATGGATTTGAGGGAGAGCCGGGATGATTCGCGGAGCAGTTCCATGCGGCTGCGAACCTTAAACTTCGTCAGCAGCGAGGATACATGGAACTTCACGGTCCGTTCGGAAAGATTTAGTTGAGTAGCGATTTCCTTGTTCGCCAGACTCCTTAAAACCCCGTCGAGCACTTCTTCTTCTCGGCGTGTCAATCTGACGGAACTCTTCGCACTATGTCCGGACTCGAGAATTTGCTGAGCCCTTTCAGTCAATCCAGACAAGCTATTCGGATCGGCAGGGACCATGATCATGTAATCGGCAGGGGACTGACCGCGAACCATGCAATGCATGGCAAGAAGGCCAGCGGCATGATCAACGGGAAGCTCCCCGTCGGGGCCAGCATCTACGTGGAAGTGTGCGGTACCGGTCGCCTTTTCATAGAAAAGATAAACCGGTCGAGCCTGGGAAGGTTTCGTTTGGCCAATCGTATGCGTTCTGCGGACGAACTTCACTGTTGAACTCCTCCGTAAGCGCCTCGTGGTGGGAACGTGACACTTCCTGTGGGTTTGTTTGTTGTTTCCTCCTAAGAGGTGGCCGGAATCACCGGGCAAGCGACAGGGGCCTGAGCGAATACAGGCTCGTTTATCCCAAAGACCGTCAGAGTCACCACCAAGGGATAAACAAGAAGGAGTCCCCATCAAATACTTGCTAACGTTACACCTGACCACGGTGACGTTTTGCAACCCGCCTGCCTTACTCTGTCTTTTCTTACAGGTATGTTTTTCAAGCACTTAGGAGGAAATAAAGCGTGCCTGAGGCGTAGATGGTAGGTAGAAATTGCGTGGCCGTCGCACTTTTTTCCGAGTTGCGACAGAGCAACTAGCGCGTGAGCACGCGGGTCTGCTCTTCCGAGATTAATTCGTAGGAAATTCCGCGCCATTTTATACGATGTCCCGCGAGAGAGGAAAAAAAGTTGATCAAATACAGAAATGGAACGAGTAACGTTAGCAAAATGTAAATCCACGACTGTGCCATGATCTGCTTTTTCACAGCGGGAAGGGCTTCCGTAACGCCAATCACACGAATCGCACCGCGTATGGCGGCTAACAGGAGTGGCAGAACGAGGAGCGTTGCGATGTGAAATGCGGGCCTTGAAGCGAGTGTAAGGCTCATCGCAATATAGATTCCCAACAGAAGCGTAACGCAGTAGAGGAAATGTGTCGCAAACGCCATGGCCCACATCTGCTTCCGGTAGACTTTGGTGATCCGGATCTGGCGATTGGTAAATTCGAGCAATCCCTCGAAATCCGTCTGAACGTAGGAGACCGTGAGGCACTCCGGCAGGAAAACAACGAAGCGACGGCCTTGCTCGATCATCGCCGTTAAGGAATAGTCGTCGCTGAACGCGTACTGCCACACGTCCATCATTCCGATCTCTTCAAAGATTGTCCGCCGAATGGCCGTGCCACCACCCCAGCAAAAATTCTTCGTATGCGCCCCAAGCATGCTGACAACGGGAGCATTCCACGCGGCCAAAAGCGCAGTGGCTAGACTGTTATTGGTGGGTATAAACCAGCGCATCGTCGAGGTCGCGCCGATTCGCGAATCTTGCAGGGGTGCCACCAGTTTGTGCAGCCATGACTTACCGGGGCGGCCGTCTGAATCCGCGAACACCAGTATTTCAAATTCCGGAGGCAGCTGTTCGACTGCCGCACGGAGGTTGTTCACCTTTTCGCTGCACGCTTCGGGCGTGCCGGCAATCACGATATGTGCGGGTACGCGCGAAGAAGCGACCACGCGCTTCAAGACACTGTGCGCAGGGTCGCTCTCTGAGGCGATCACAAAGAAGACCGCATAATTCTGGTGATCAAATTCACATAGGGAGACCAGGTTGCGCTCTAGGCCAGCCTCCATGCCGCGGCACGGACAGATGATGGCCGTTCGGGGAGCGTAAAAGCCAGGGTCAGTTTTCAGCCGTTTCTGGACGTAGGTCAGCCAGAGAATCGCCTGCCAAAGCAGGTACACACCCGATGCAATCTGCAGGATCGCCAGAATGAAGAAAACGGTTTCCATTTGAATTGAGAATAGCAGAGGACAGCACTGTGCGAAGAGGCTTGTGAGGAGGTAGAATCGCACCGGTAAACAGCTGTCGAGGAGGGGCAGCGAATTATGGCAAATCGAGTCGATTCTTCGATGGTCACGACGTCAAATGAGCTTACCGGTTACCGGGTGGTACGCAACTTTGGAGTTGTGCGCGGTATTACCGTGCGCTCCCGCAGTGTACTTGGAAATCTTGCGGCGGGAATTCAAACAATTGTAGGTGGAAATATCAGCGTGTTGACGGAACTATGCGAGAAGGCACGCGGCGAAGCGTACGAACTGCTGTTAGAACATGCCGCGGAGCATGGCGCGAATGCGATTCTGGCCATGCGTTATGACGCGAATGAAGTGATGCAGGGTGTGACGGAAGTCCTGGCGTACGGAACTGCGGTTCAAGTCGAACGAGCCACCTGAAGAGATAAAAATTCAGCCTTTTTCGCCGCAATGATAGAATCACGAACTCATGTTTTGCACGGCATGTGGAGCTGAAGTTCCGGCGAATGCGCGATTCTGCGCGCGTTGTGGGACGCCTGTTGCCGGTGAGAGTGATTCGAACGCTACGGTTCTTGGCGACCAAGTGTTGTTCGATGAGAATCAGGACACACTCGCTCCAGCGCCTGTCTCCGGGCGAAGTCCAGGCCCACCCTCTTCGAAGCGACCTTCCCGTTCGAGTTCCGCAACAAATCCGTTTCAGACGAGTGATCCGATCGGAGGCGGCCGGTTTCCACCGGGCGAAATTGTCGGGGAACGATACCGCATTGTGGCGCTGCTCGGTCGGGGTGGAATGGGGGAAGTTTATCGCGCCGACGATCTGAAATTATCGCAAGTTGTGGCGATCAAATTTCTTCCCATCGCGTTTTCACAGGACCCTTCGATCCTTGAGCGCTTTCATTCTGAAGTGCGCGTGGCGCGGCAAATCTCTCATCCAAACGTTTGTCGAGTGTTTGATATCGGGGATGCAGACGGTATCCCTTTTCTCACGATGGAATATGTGGATGGTGAAGACCTTTCTTCGCTTGTCCGGCGAATTGGTCGTCTGCCACAAGACAAAGCGGCAGAAGTGTCGCGTCAGATTTGCGCAGGCCTGGCCGCGGCGCATGACCGCGGCATCGTCCACCGTGACCTGAAACCATCGAACCTGATGCTGGATGGATCGGGCAAAGTCCGGATCACCGACTTTGGTCTGGCAGGCGTTGCAGCAGATATCAAAGGGGCCGAGGTGCGGGCAGGAACGCCGGCGTATATGGCTCCGGAGCAGCTTGCCGGGAAAGAAGTGACGACCAAAAGCGACATTTATTCGCTCGGGCTCGTGATGTATGAAATTCTGACCGGCAAACGCGCCTACGACTCTCTGACGATGGCCGATTTGATGAAAGCGCGCGATTCCGGAACAATCACGAACCCCTCGGCGATTGTGAAAGATCTCGATCCGCTGGTCGAACGGGTGATTCTGCGTTGCCTCGAACGGGATCCCGAGAAGCGTCCGAAATCCGCTCTTCAAGTGTCCGCCGCACTTCCGGGCGGCGACCCACTCGCAGCCGCACTCGCTGCCGGGGAAACACCATCTCCCGAGATGGTCGCGGCAGCCGGAGAGCACGAGGGAACGAAGCCGAAATTGGCGGTCGCATGGCTTTTCGCGACCTTTCTGCTTCTGGGAATTTGCATGTATCTCGGAATTCGCGAGAGTGGACTGAAGCAGATCCATCCCGTGCATTCACGGGAAGTGATGACGAGTAAGGCCAGGGAGATTGTTGCGTCCCTGGGCTACGGGGAAGCACCCGAAGATTCAGCATCGGGCTTCGAGTACGACTTTGATTATTTGCAGTATCTGACTGTCAAAGATAAACCAGGCTCAGGTTGGAATCGCGTTCTCACCGAGCGTCCGTCCCTATTGTTGTTCTGGTATCGCCAGAGCCCAAATGAGCTGTTTCCGCACGGTTTTTCAAATATTTCGTTGACCCCGGGCGTGGTCACATTCAACGATCCCCCGGCGACGTTTTCCGGAATGGTCAATGTTCGACTCGATCCAAACGGGCGACTTCTCTATTTCCAGGCGATTCCGCCGGAGAAGCAGGCGGCTCCGGGATCGTTCACGCCGGATTGGCAACCGCTATTTTCCGCGGCCGGATTGAAATCATCGGATCTTCATCCGGCTGCGCCTCAATGGAATACGCTGGCCGCATCCGATGTGCGTGCCGCATGGGACGGAGTCTGGCCCGGAACAAGTCGGCCGCTTCACGTAGAAGCAGCGGCAATGGCCGGAAAGGTCGTGTTTTTTCAGCTGGCCGGACCATGGACTACCGCTTCGAGAATGCCGCCCCCAGCGCAGACGAATTCGGAACGAGCGAACAACATCTTCGGAACCGTCTTCGTGCTGCTTATCGTTGGCGGCGGAATATGGTTAGCGTATCGAAATTATTCCCGCGGCAAGGGTGATCGGAATGGTGCATGGAGGTTGGCCGGATGCGTTTTCCTCCTGGAGCTGACGTTATTTCTGCTGGAAGCCCACCTTCATTTCTCAAATGAGACCCTCTTCCTCCTGCTGCTGTCGACCAGTACGGCACTCTTTGTTTCTGCGTTCATGTGGACCCTGTATCTAGCGCTTGAGCCGTATGTCAGAAGCAGATGGCCACAGACGATCGTCTCCTGGACAAGACTGCTGTCTGGCAAACTGCGCGACCCACTCGTAGGACGGGACGTGCTGCTCGGGACATTACTGGGCATTTTCTGGGCATTCGTTTTTTATGCAGGCTATCTTTTCGATATGCGCCTTGGGGACAGGCCGCTATTGCCCTCGACCAACGTTCTCGATGGCCTACGGCCGGCCGTTTCGATGTGTCTCGGAAATATTATTGGAGGCCTGCTGGGCGTGTTGATGTTCTTTTTTATCCTGGTGTTCTTGCGAGTGCTGGTGCGCAATGCGTGGGTTTCAGCGGCGCTGTTTGTCGTGCTGTTCGCAGTGCCCAAAGTGCTGGCCAGTAATCACAGGCTGGTGGATGCTCCGGTTTGGACGATTATTTATCTGATTGCTGCTTTCGCCGTTGTTCGGTTTGGACTGATTGCGCTGGCCACCGCCACCTTTACTGCCAACGTGTTGCTCAATGTCCCATTCACCCTGGATTCCGGAGATTGGTACGCACCAACATCGCTGCTCATCGTAGGGAGTTTTGTTGCACTCGCCTTGTGGGGATTCTACACGGCACTCGCGGGCCAGAAATTGATCAAGGAAGAACTGTTTGAATAGCCTTTGCCTCAGGGCTTCAATCGTTCCACAGCTGATTTTGCAGCAAGAATTTCCAGTTCCGTGAGTGCCTGGCTGGCGGCCACGCGGGCTTTTTCCATAAACGAAGAATCGAGCACGAAGGCGCAGCGATCGACGAACGGGTGATTTGCCACTTCGAACGATTTCCGGCGGCGTTGCGGAGAGCTGGCGCGGGCGACAATTTCCTCGTACATCTGCAAATCGGTTTGAAAGTCGAGTGCCTCCCCCGCATTCCATTTCTGATGACGAGTCATCGCTGAAAGATATTTCTGACGAAAGAGTGCCGCGTCTCGTCGAGTGAGCGGTTTGACCGTTGATCCGGATATACTCTCGTCACCTTTTGTGATGATCTCCATCACCTTGGCGGAGATCGCGAGCAACGCTTCACGATGCAGTAAGGTCAGTAGATCCCTGTAAAGAGCAGCGTGTACCTGTAGACCATAGCGACCGTGTTTCTCCACATAGGAATCGACAAAGTGCGGAACGATGCGTTCCCGGGTAAGCGCTTCGCTCACCTCGCGAGCCAGCATCGTTGCCGTCTCACCGGGAGAGGGCTTCAGTTTTAGGTTCGCAGCCATAGCAGATTCCACATACTAACAGCAGATTGGATGCCATTGCTCACTCAGGGGTCAGCGAAAAGCCTACGCAAGATCCGCGAGCGGCGTGAAAATGAAAAAGGCCTGACAGCACTTGTCAGGCCTCCTCGTGGTGACTGCAGCCGCAGTCAGGTTTTTAATGAATGGCTCGTGGGCTGTCGCCGGTACCGGTTTGTTGCGGTTCGGGCTCAGGCACAACCGGAGCGACAGGCTCTTTCTCAAGGGCGTGCTCAAGCACTTCGTCGAGCGTCCGGACGTAGGTAATTTTCAGGTCGCCCAGGATTTCGGGCGGAAGATCCGCAACGGCGTTCGGTTCGTTGTCGGCCGGCAGCAGGACGTGATTGATACCGGCGCGTTTCGCGCCCAGCACCTTTTCCTTCACGCCTCCGATCGGCAGAACGACACCTGACAGGGTCATTTCACCGGTCATCGCCAGACGGTTCTTGACCGGGCGATTGGTGAGCAAGCTGACGAGTGACGTTACCATCGCCGCGCCTGCTGAAGGACCATCTTTGGGAACCGCTCCCGACGGTACGTGGATATGGATATCCAGTTTGCGGAAGAAGTCCGGGTCGATGCCGTAGCGTTCGCCGTTGGCTCGAGTCCAGGTGAGCGCTGCAGTCATGGATTCCTGCATCACCTCGCCCAGGTGGCCGGTCATGGTGAATTGCTTGCCGCCACGCATCCTGCTCGCCTCGATGAAAACGATGTCGCCGCCCACTGGAGTCCAGACCAAGCCAACTGCCACACCGGGCTTTTTGACACGTTCGTCCACTTCGCGCTCGGTGCGATATTTCGGCACGCCGAGGAACTCGCGAACCACTTCCGGCGTGACCAGCATTTTCTCGGTCTTGCCTTCTGCGATCTTTCGAGCCTGCTTGCGAACAAGCGTTGCAATTTCGCGTTCAAGATTGCGGACGCCCGCTTCGCGTGTGTAGCTGTGAATGATTTCCCGCAACCCTTCGTCGGTAAATTCCAGTTGGTCGCCTTCTTTGATTCCGTGTTCCGTCGCCTGCTTCGGGATCAGGTATTTGCGCGCAATGTGAATTTTCTCTTCACCGGTGTAACCCGGCAGTTCGATGATTTCCATGCGGTCAAGCAGTGGACCCGGAATGGGATCCATCCAGTTCGCCGTCGCAATGAAGATGACCTTCGAGAGGTCGAACGGTACATCCAGGTAATGATCGCGGAACGTGCTGTTCTGCTCCGGATCGAGAACCTCCATCAGCGCCGAGGAAGGATCGCCCCGGAAGTCACGGCCAAGCTTGTCGACTTCGTCCAGCATACAGACCGGGTCGTTTGATTCGGCACGTTTCAGTCCTTGGATGATCTGGCCGGGCAAAGCACCGATATAGGTGCGCCGGTGACCTCGGATTTCGGCTTCATCGTGCATTCCGCCCAGTGCAATGCGAACAAACTTGCGGCCGAGCGAGCGGGCAATTGATTTGCCGAGCGAAGTTTTGCCGACGCCTGGAGGCCCAACGAAGCAAAGGATGGGTCCTTTCATTTCTGGCTTGAGTTTTTTAACAGCCAGGTAATCCAGAATGCGGTCTTTTACCTTTTGCAGGTCGTAGTGATCTTCGTCCAAGATCTCGTGCGCCTTGGTGATGTCGATCTCTGCACTGCCGGAAGACTTATTCCAGGGAAGCGAAGTCATCCATTCGAGATAGGTGCGAGAAACCATGTACTCGGCAGAAGCCGCCGTCATCTTTGACAAGCGCTTCAACTCGCGTTCGCATTCTTTCTTTGCTTCCGGAGTCATGCCTGCTTCTTCGACTTTTTTGCGAAGCTCATCGATTTCGGCAGTCGCGTCGTCGATTTCGCCGAGTTCCTTCTGGATGGCCTTCATCTGTTCGCGCAGCAAATACTCGCGCTGGTTCTGGCTCACTTGCTCCTGAACCTGCTCGTTGATTTTGCTGCGGAGTTCCAAGACTTCGAGTTCTTTGGAAAGTTCGCGAATGAGCATCTCCAGACGCTTGCGCACACTGGACGTTTCGATCAATTCCTGGCGCAATAACGTCGAAAGGCTCGGTAACGTGCCTGCAATGAAGTCGGACAACCGCCCTGGGTCGTCGATGTTCATTGCAACGTTTTGCAGGTCATCGGACAACTGTGGCGAGTGGCTTACGACATCGCGGAACAGGTCCTGCGCGTTGCGTTCGAGCGCTTCGAGTTCGTTGTCATCATCGCCCAGAATATCGGGCTCGGATTCAACCGCGGCACGAAGGAAAGGACGCAATCCCAGCAGTTCGTTGATGCGGATTCTCTGTAAGCCTTCGAGAAAGACCACCACATTGCCGTTCGGCATCTTTACGGTCTTGTGGACCTTGGCGAGAGTGCCGACTTTATGCAGATCCGCGGCTGCAGGATCTTCGATCCGGGGATCGAGTTGGGCGACAACGCCCAGTAATTTCTCTTCGCCCGTCAGCGAGTTTACAAGTGCGAGCGAACTTTCACGCCCGACTGTCAGTGGCAGGACTGCTCCGGGGAACAGTACGGTGTCACGCACCGGCAAAATCGCCAAGGTTTCCGGCACAACGTATTTTTTATCAGCCATTGCTTAAAACCCCCAAGCCAGCCCAAAAAACAACAAATGCAGTCAGCGGAGCTGTTCGCCTTGAGACATTAGATGCAGAAGGGAGAGAAAGGGTGTGCACTTCTGCGGGCCTCTATCGCAAGTAAGTTTAGTCTGTAACACTCACATTCTAGCCAATTTATGAATTTCTTGCAATGAGGCGCTAAGTCGCTGTAATTGAGTAATTTAGATAAAGGAAAGCGTCATTCTACGAATCTCGGAGGACCTATTGCTTCCCGCTATCCTTATTATAGTTACGTTCGACTAGAGAAATAGCCTCATCTCTACTCTGGATTAACCCTTCCAGTTGGGCGTCTTCTAAGGCGGTGAGAATACGCTGGAATTCTGGCCCCGGACTATAACCCATATCCTTTAGATCGTCTCCCGTCAATAGTCTTCGAGGGCGAACCTGTTCTTCGGGCGTTTCCGCCAGAAGTTTTCGGACGGTCTCATATGCATCGAACTTCCCGTGACTGGCGCTGCAATCCAGTCGATGTAGTTCGAGGTGCTCGGCAAAGCGCGGCTGACGCACAAAACGCTTGAGAGTGGACTGGCGCATCTGGCTCACATCTTTAAATTTCATGTGATTCGCCACCAGGGCCTTTACCTGTTCGATGTCCTCGCTCGAAAATCGGAGTCGGCGGCAGATCGCTTCCGCCATGGACACGCCGACCTCGACGTGGCCGTCGAACCGGATGCGGTCGCCTGTGTCCGCCGCGGAGCGAAAGGTGGGAGGTTTGCCGACATCGTGCAGCAATACACCCCAAGCGAGTGCGGGTGAAACACCAGCTGGTAGGCCTTGAAGCATCATGTGCGTGTGGATCCAGACATCGCCTTCGGGATGGTATTGCGGTGGCTGCTCCACACCCTTCATCGCGGATACTTCCGGGAGCAGCTCAAACAAGAGTCCGGTCTCATCGAGTAGCTCGAACGCGCGGCTTGCGGCACCTTCGGTTAGAAGCTTGGTGAGTTCGTCGCGGATTCTCTCCGCCGAAACGGTGTGAATTTCCGCGGCATGGACTCTGATGGCAGCAAGGGTTTTCTCTTCGATTGAAAAATGGAATCGTGCGGCAAAACGGATCGCGCGCAGCATACGCAACTTGTCCTCGCGGAAGCGGCGATCCGCCTCGCCAATCGCGCGTACCAGGCCATCCTCAAGATCGCGCCGGCCACCGACGTAATCCAGAATTTCACCGGTATCGTGGCGCATGAGCAGGCCGTTGATCGTGAAATCGCGACGAGCGACATCTTCTCGAGCAGTCCTGGCGTAAGCAATGCCGTCCGGATGACGCCCATCGGAGTAGCCGAGGTCGCGGCGAAAGGTTGCCACCTCGACCTTCAGATCGCCCCCTGGAACAAGTACTACGCCGAACTGCGCCCCAATTCCAAGGCTTCCGGGGAATAACGCGAGGACCCGCTCAGGAGTTGCGTCGGTTGTAACGTCAAAGTCGGCTGGTCGTCGTTCGAGCAAAATATCCCGCACACAGCCGCCCACAAGCAGTGCTTGGTGCCCGTGAGACTGCAGCGTGTCACAGATCGAGTTGGCCAAGTCCCTGGGATTCACGATTCGATTATGAAACATCCTTCCCCAGTGAGATGCGGGAATTCCAGAGGAGTTTCAACGGCGACTAGTCGCAGCGAAGGACCAGACAGGTGATGTCATCGGACTGGCGGGTTGCGCCGACGAAATCGTCCACCTGTTTCATGAGAAACTGCAAGGAATCTTTGGCAGAGAGAACGGGTAGTGCCTGAACCACCCTGACCCAGCGCGCGTCGGAGAATTCCTGGAGGTCCGAGTTGAAAGCTTCTACGACTCCGTCCGTGAACAGGACGAGAGTGTCCCCCGGGTTGAGCGAAACTTCACAGGCGGTGAACACGGCTCTCCGGAGTAATTCCGAATGGGACGCTGCCGGATTCCAAACGCTCAATGCCGCCACTCGCCCGGCGAATAATCGGTGCGTTGTGCCCGGCGTTCACATAAACCAGGCGACGAAGGGCGGGGTAGTACTCGGCGATAACGGCGGTCGTGAACCGACGGCCATCGAGGCTGTGTGCTGAAGCGTAACGGTTCAAGCGACTGGACAGTTCCACCAGAGAGAAGCCTTCGGACGCAATGGTGTGCAAGCTGGCCTGCAACGTCGCCATCAACAATGCGGCGGGGACGCTCTTGCCGGCCACATCCGCCATGACCAGCATCAGTTTTCCGCCAGTGGAAGCGTCGCCGTCTGGATAAAAAGCGTCATAATAATCCCCGGCAACGGAGTTTTGCGGTCGGGTGGAAAACGCAACTTGCGCATCTTGAATCGCCGGAGGATCCGACGGCACGAGCCACGACTGGATCTCGCGGGCAATTTCGAGATCGCGCTTCATGATTACCTTGTCAGCAAGCTCAAGAGACAACAGCAGGAAGAACAAGAGAGCGGAGAGGAGTTCGAAGTTGATTTGCGAGCTGTGGTCGTTAACCTGAAACTTGATTCCGGAAAGGAACAGGAATCCGATGGCCAGAAGAAGCAGGACGCGACGGGCCGGGCTGAGCTTGTTCATCACCGCCCAGAAAAATTGCCTGAATATGGGGAACGGACGCCGCCAGAATGGGAGTTTGTCAATCTCTTCCCAGTCTACGTCTTTTCCGTAAAAGCCGTAGCTCGATCGGGCATCCGCCGCAAATTGCGACCACAGAACGTCGATATCACGGCCTTCGCTGACGCGTTGCCAGAAATCGTATACGCGGCGCTTAGTTCTTAGAGGGAGGCCATCTTGCTGTCCGGTCGGTGGGGCGGCGGCGCTCATCTTCTAGAGTATAGATTAGTTGGATTAACGCGGTTCGTCTTTTCGAAGTGAGCCGCCGAATTGTACCTTGCCGAAACCAAATTTATCGCGCAATTTATCAGCGGCTTGCGTAAGCTTCTCCATTTTTTCGCGCCGCTGGCCCTCGAGCAGATCGAGCTGTTCTTCCCCGTGACTGAGCCCGGACAATCCCACGCCCAGGAGACGGACCTTGCGTCGTGGATCGCGATTCTCGCGAAACAATCTTAGAAGCAGGGCGAAAATATCGCCATCGAGGTGGACTGGTTCCGGGATCGTTCGGGAGCGCGTGTAGGTTTCAAATCCCTCATAGCGGATCGTTAGGGTCAGGGTACGAACGGAAAGACCGGCCTCGCGCAGGCGTTTGCAGGCCTTTTGCGAAAGGAGGCTCAGCAGCGATTCCATCTCCGCGACGTTCGTGGTGTCCCGGCTAAAGGTGTGATTATGCGAGATGGATTTTGGTTCGGCGTCGATCAGGAACTCGTAACTGTCTCCGCCGCGGGCCTTCCTGAAAAGGGCCGTGCCCCACTGGCCGAATATCTTCTCAAGCTTCTCTTGCTCGTGACCAGCCAGCTGCTCGACCGTTTCGATCCCCAGGGCCCGGAGAGCCCTCTCGGTCACTTCACCGATGCCAGGAATTTTCCGGATGGGAAGGGGAGCAAGGAATCGCGCCTCCTGGCCCGGTGCAACCCAAAGTAATCCACGCGGCTTCGCCTGATCGGAAGCCACCTTTGCGACAAGCCGTGTCCGAGCCAGACCACCAGAGCAGGGAAGACTTGTTTTCGTTGTGATGGTACGCAAAAGCTTGTCGGCAGCGGCAAAGGGTGGACCGTGCAAGCGTTCCGTTCCCGCAAGGTCGAGATAGGCTTCATCGATTGAAACCATTTCAACGATGGGAGAAAACTGGTTCAGGATGGTCGCTATGCGATCGCTCCACTCTGAATATTTTTCGTGGTGTCCGTCAAGGAATACAGCGTGCGGACAAAGCCGGCCGGCGGTTCGAAGAGGCATCGCAGAATGGACACCGAATTTGCGGGCTTCATAGCTTGCGGCAGTAACGACTCCGCGTTCGTCCGGTCGGCCGCCCACGATGACCGCTTTGCCGCGCAGGTCGAGCCGTTCGAGTAACTCCACCGATACGAAAAATGCATCCATATCGACGTGGAGGATCGAGCAGGGCAGATGTGCGTCCTCTCGGTCGACAAGATCATGCTTCGCGCGGAAGCGAGCCAGATCGGGCATGGGATAAGCGTACGACCTCCCGAATGGCAGGAAAAGACAAAACTCTCAGCAAAAACTCTGGCCCGTTAGTGCACCACGAGCCGCGTGAACGGGTAGACGTAGGCTTCGAGCAAAACCAGTACCCCGACCAGCGTTGCCAGCGCGATACTATGGAAAAATACGTAACGCAGGATCTCGCCTTCATGGCCGTACCACTCGGTGGCAGTGCTGGCGACCACGATGCTTTGAGCGTCGATCATCTTGCCCATGACCCCGCCGCAACTGTTGGCTGCGGCCATCAACGTCGGAGAGACTCCGACCTGGGTCGCAGAAATTTTCTGCAAGCTGCCAAACAGCACATTCGAAGAAGTGTCCGAACCGGTCAGCGCCACCCCAAGCCACCCGAGCAATGTCCCGAAGAACGGATAGAGTGGCCCCGTGCGGGCAAAGGCCAGACCCATCGTTGCATCGAGCCCGGAATACCGGGTCATGAACCCAATCGCCATCATTGCAGAGATGGTGACGAGCGAGAAGCGTACCTTGTAGAGGCTCTTCCCATACTGCCGCATCATTTGCACGGGGCCGAATCCCATGACCAGTCCGGAAACCAGTGCAGCAATCAGAATTCCGGTTCCGGAAGCCGACAGCCAGTTGAAATTGAAAACCGCAGGTTCGAGCGCCGGTTTTACAACGACCGGCGGCACACGTTGAATCAGATTGTGCAGTCCAGAAACCGGTATTTTTAAAATGGAGATGTGATCAAGAAAAGATTTCACGCTTGGCAGTCCCCAGATAAAGACCAGCACACTCAGGATGACCCAGGGAACCCAGGCGCGGGCCACTTCCGATGTACTAAAACCATGGTCGCCCCGAGCCCGGAGTTGAGCCTCATGGCCGGTAAATCCCCAGATCCGTTTTGGATGCCAGATAAAGAGGAGCACAATCACGGCAGCCATCGATACCACTGCAGAGACAACATCCACAAGCCACGGGCCGTGAAAATTCGACACGAGAAATTGCGGGATCGCAAAGAACACTCCGGCGACGAGAACGGCAGGCCAGACCTCGATCATTCCGGCAAAACCTGCAAACGCCCACAGCAGCCAGAACGGCACCAGAATCGAGAAGAACGGCAGAATTCGCCCGGCCATGCTGCTCAGCTGCAAAAGATCGAGGCCGGTGACGACTTGCAGCGCGACCAGTGGAGTGCCCAGCGCACCAAATGCGACGGGCGCGGTGTTGGCAATCAAGGAAAGGCCAGAGGCTTGTAACGGTTTGAATCCGAGACCGATCAGGATGGCAGCGGTTACTGCCACGGGCGCACCGAAACCGGCTGCTCCTTCAAAGAACGCCCCAAAGGAAAAAGCGATCAAGAGCAGTTGCAATCTGCGGTCCTGTGTGATGCCCATCAGACTCTTCTGCAGGACGTTGAATCGTCCTGCAGCGCAATTCATGTCATACAGGAAAATTACGTTGAGAATGATCCAGCCGATGGGGAAAAGGCCGTAGCAGGCGCCGTAGAGTGCAGCGCGAATGCCCAGCAGGGGAGGCATATGAAATACATTCGAGGCAATGAACAGGGAGGCAGCAAGTCCCAGTAATGCCGCCCAGTGAGCCTTCATGCGGAAAATGGCCAGAGCGCTCAGGAGCACGATGACCGGAACGGCCGCGACGAGTGTCGATAGCCACCAATGGCCGAGGGGATCGTACAGTTGGGTCCAGGGCACGGCCAAATCCTCCTGAAAGCTTGTGTCCGCTAGACGACCTCGTCCAGACCCGGGATTGCGGACGGTCTTTTTCCGTAGTGTTGTGAATTGCGATCGTTCGTATCGCGTTCAGTGGTTCGATGTCAAGAAATTTGTCCGGGAGCATCGAGGCCTCACATTCGTGCAGGCGCTCTGCCCGCGGGATGACGATCTCTGGGGATTACGGCAACGCCTGATGGCGGGTGTCGACAGGAGGCCAAAGCTTTGTCCAGAGCCATTCGGTTCTCGGTCATCGCCCTCTCAAACTGAGGCTAAGGAAACCGGCCCGGAGCCAGCGGGAATCGGATTCACGCCAGCCTTTCCGCCGACAGCACCCGGTCAATGCCGGCGAGGTCCTTGGTTACGCCGATATTCGTCCATTGCGCTGAATCGAGCAGAGGTCGAACAGCAGGCAGACTGTTGTAGCCCAGCTCCAGTACAAGCAGCCCTTCCGGTTTTAGATGTTTTGATGCCTGTAGGACCAAGTCACAGTACAGTTCGTATCCTTCCTGGCCTCCAAAGAGCGCCACCGACGGCTCGTACCGACGCACTTCAACAGGGAGAGAGTCCGCTTCGGTCAGAGCGATATACGGTGGATTGCTCGTGATGAGATCAAATTTCAACGCGGACAGCGAACCAAGCAGATTTGATTCATGAAAATGGATACGGTCGAGGAAGCCATGGCGATCAGCATTCTTCTTCGCAAGGTTCAATGCCTTCGTCGAAATATCTGTCGCATACACTTCGGCTTCCGGCAGCTCTTTCGCCAGGGCAATGGCAATGCATCCGGATCCGGTGCCGATATCAGCGATCTTGAGGCCTCTTCCGGTGAGCCGTGGATCGCGACCGGCTCGAACTTCACGCACGGCGAGGCGATCGAGCGCGACCTCGATGAGATGCTCGGTTTCCGGACGAGGAATTAGGACATCGCGAGACACCTCAAATTCCAGTCCCCAAAATTCCTGTCTGCCGGTGAGATGTTGCGTTGGTTCACCGCTGGCGCGGCGGCGAATCAATTCAAAAAACTGATCTGCGGTTTCCTGGGATAGGGCCTCTTCGGGATGCGAGTAGATCCAGGCACGGTCGCGTCCGGTTGCATGCAAGAGAAGGAGTTCTGCAGCGAGAGTGAACGAACTGATCTGAGCGTTGCGAAGTTGTTCGATGCTGCGCTTCAGCAAAGCGCGGACAGAGTTATCGCGTGATCCTTCAGTCATCCAATTAAATGTTCTTTCTGGCGACCACTGGCCTCAAGCGATCCGTAGGCAATTCCGTTGCCGGCAAAGGCATGTCGTGCAACAGCCATCGCCCCAAGGGCCGCATCACCAGCGGCCAACGCTCCGACTGCACGCCAACCGAGTGCGATTCCTCCAAGCGCAAAGAGTCCGACCGAAAAGCCGCTCAAGGCGACCGTGCCCACAGCGATTCCACCAAATGCAAGGACCCCCACGGCAATCCCGCCCAGTGCAATGATCCCCGTGGCCCGCCCTCCGATCGCAATAATCCCGTGCGCAACAGGGCCATAGGAAAACAGGGGAAGGCCGGCGAAGTGCCGTGAGGATTCGATGACATGTTCCTTCGAGAAAACAAGGGCGGTCACGAAATGGGTGAGCGTGATACACGCAAACATATACAAAACAAAAAAGGCCCAGAATGGCATTAGGATTTTGCGCGCGCGTTCGGGATCACTGAGCGAGTCGCTGAAGTTGCGCATCCAGGCGGGACCTGATTTGGAACCCGGGCGGATCAGCATGGTTCCCTCCCTTCCTACCTACGCTCTGGCTATTATGCATCCGAAAGCTCTGATTTGAGCCGCGCCGCCTCATAATGGGTGACCGTACCGTCGATAAGTGCTGCCATCTTTCCTTCCATTACTTCGGAAAGTTGATGAATGGTAAGGCCGATGCGGTGATCGGTGATGCGATTCTGCGGATAGTTATATGTGCGAATTTTTTCAGAGCGATCGCCCGTCTTGATTTGCCCCTTGCGCTCGGCACTGAGCGCCGCTTGCTGCCGTTCAATTTCAGCTTCGTACAGACGGGCGCGCAATACGCGCATGGCCTTCGCACGGTTCTTGATTTGTGATTTTTCATCCTGTTGGGAAACGACCAGACCACTGGGGATGTGCGTGATCCGCACAGCGGAGTAGGTTGTGTTCACTGACTGCCCGCCCGGGCCCGAGGAGCAGAACGTGTCGACGCGCAGATCCTTTGCTTCGATCTTGATGTCGACTTCATCGGCTTCAGGAAGCACGGCCACGGTTGCCGCCGAAGTGTGAATACGGCCCTGCGTTTCGGTAGCGGGAACGCGTTGTACACGATGAACGCCGCTTTCATACTTCAGTTTGGAATACACCTTGTTGCCCTGAATGGCGGCGATGACTTCCTTCAGTCCCCCGACCGAGGAGGGAGAACTTTCCATGATTTCCACCTTCCAGCCCTGGGACTCCGCGTAGCGGGAATACATGCGAAAAAGATCGCCAGCAAACAGAGCCGCTTCGTCGCCGCCGGTGCCGCCGCGGATCTCGAGAATGATGTTCTTGTCGTCGTTAGGATCTTTGGGCAACAGCAGGAGTTTCAATTCACGCTCGACCTGCTCCTTGCGGGTACTGAGCTGTTTCTCCTCTTCCTGGGCCATGTGCTTCATTTCGGCGTCTTCCGCTTCGAGAACCATTTCATGTGCACCGGCCAGGTCTTTCTCGATCTGCTTGAATTCCCGGTGCTTTTCGACAATTTGTTGCAGATCGGAATGCTGCTTGGCGAGCTTCTGGAACTTCGCTGAATCGGTGACGATTTCTGGGGTGGACAGTTGCTGGGTCATCTCCTGGTAACGGGCATCCAGCTGGTCGAGCTTTTCGGTGAGTGTGAGAGCAGCCATGTTTAGTCCTTGGAAAATACGTCAGGTTGTACCCTGAGTTCAAAAGTATCTGTGGTGTCAAGTTGGAAAGTACGGACACGGAAATCGATCAGGTGGCGGATTGCTCGAGAGGTCGCTAATAGAACGTTTTGCACATAGATTTCTAACTCCTAGAATAACGCGGATACCGGCGTCGCGCAATTATCGTCTACCTCGAAACTTTTTTGGGCGAGTCGATGGCTCTCGCCCTTTCGTTCAATCGGTTGCCGAGATTGCATTGCTATACTACGATGCAATTCACCCGCTCTTGGCAAGAGGATGGCTCAAATGGAGCAAGTAATGATGGAAAGTTCCCGAGAAGTTGGATCGCCAAGCGCGCCACATGCCGATCCCGGCTTTTTGTGGGATTTCTGGTATCCCGCGATCAGGAGTGACGAGGTCTATGGCCGAAAGCTCAGAAAGGCGATGCTACTGGAAATTCCTCTGGTGATCGGCCGCACTTCCGATGGAACCGTATTCGCAATGAAAGATGCCTGTCCTCATCGAGGTATCCCGCTTTCCTTTGGACAGTTTGACGGGAAAAATGTTCAATGCAGCTACCACGGATGGGAATTCGACGCCTGCAGCGGGCGTTGCGTGTTGATACCATCACTGACGAGTAGCGATAAACTGAGAGTCGAACGCATCAACGCCGGACATTTTCCCTGCGAAGAGCGCGATGGATACGTCTGGGTTTATGTGAATCCTCCCGGAACGCTGCTTCGGGAATCGATTCCGGCTGTTCCGGAACTCCCAAAATTCGGCCAGAAGTACAAAATGACTCATCTCGGATGCGACCTGCCGTCGCATGTCGACCAAGGAATCATTGGCTTGATGGATCCTGCGCACGGCCCGTTTGTGCACCAATCCTGGTTCTGGCGAAGCAAGAAGAGCATCCACGAAAAGGCCAAACAGTATGAGCCAATTCCTTATGGCTTTCGCATGAGCAAACATTCGCCTTCCTCCAATAGCGCGCCGTATCAGTTGTTGAAGCGCATCACCGGCGAGCCAGTTTCCACGACGATTGATTTTGTATTACCAAACATGCGTTTTGAGGAAATCCGCAGCGGCAAGCTGTGGTTTTCCAGTCGTGCCACAGTCACTCCCATCCGCCGGGACTTGTGCCGGATTGAATTTGTGGCAGCGTGGAATCTGGTGCTTCCAGTTTGGATATTCCAATCCTTTGCAAAAGTGTTCTTGCGACAGGATCAGCAGACCATGATTCAGCAAGCCGAAGGTTTGAAGCATAACCCGCGTCTGATGCTGATCGACGATGCCGATCGCCCGGCGAAATGGTATTTCGCCCTGAAACACAATCTGCTTGAGTCTCGTCGCACCGGGATGCCGATGGAGCACCCCATGGATGGGCCCGTAACTCTTCACTGGAAGAGCTAGATTGCCCGCTACGCCTACAGGAATGCTGCCATTTTCTGAAAGGAATACCATGTCCCGATTTGCCTTGCGATCCGCTCTCGCTGCGCTTCTGACGATCGTCTCTCCGAATCCCGGTAGTTTTGCCGCAGAGAAATCAACAGCCACGCAACTGATTGCCATGGCAAGGTCCAAGAGTCCGGCGCTTCGGGAGGCGATTGTCAGAAGCATGGACCCGAAGGAACTCAAGGAGGGAACGGCATGGCTCGGACGCGGACCGGATTTTTTCTTTGCGATCGACGCGGCATCAGAACCGTCTCTAACAATCGATGATTCGCCCGGGCCAAGAATGGAGCACATTGCCGATTCGGGTCTCTGGTACGCAAGTGCGAGGATTGAAGCAGTTGGCAAACTGCACTCATTTCAATATCTGATGAACGGGAAACCGTTCGGCGGAAGCCTGAATCTACCCGCGTATGGACCGCTTTCCTATCCCGTGCCTGGTGTCCCGACCGGAACCCTCTCTTCCAAAACCACGTATACCAGCAAAATCTATGACGGGATGAAGAGCGACTACTGGATTTACGTCCCGGCGCAATACGATCCAAAGACTCCCGCAGCGCTGATGATTTTTCAGGACGGGGAAATGTATCTCGACCGGGAAGATAAGATGTTGGTGTTGAACGTAATCGACAATCTGATCGCGCAGAAGAAAATTCCCGTGATGATCTGCGTATTTATCAATCCAGGCGATATCAGCGGTTCTCCGGACACGCCAACGTACACGTTCGTGAAAGCCTATTCGGAGAAATGGGGGCGAACCCTCAAAGACTCGATGCGCAGCACACTCTATGATACGGTGAGTGATCGTTACCCGAAATTCCTGCGCGATGAGTTGCTGGTCGAAGTTGCAGAGAAATTCAATATTCGCAAGGATGGTTACAGTCGGGCCATTACCGGGCTCTCGTCCGGCGCGATCTGCTCTTTCAACGCGGCATGGCAGATGTCGGATCAATTCAGCCGTGTGGACTCCTGGATCGGCAGTTTCAGCGCAATTCAATGGAAAGAGGATCCGGCAAATCCCGACGGCGGGCAGGACTATCCGGACAAGATATTGCGGGAGCCCAAGCGGAACATCCGAGTCTGGCTACAGGACGGCTCGAACGACCTCGAGCTTAGATATGGAAGCTGGGCTTTGAACAACATCCGGATGGCGAACGCGCTCAAACTGACGAACTATGATTTTCATTTCAGCTTCGGGTCCGGCTCGCACCATGCAGGACAGGGTGCGGTAGAATTTCCGGAGGAGATGATTTGGCTGTGGCGGGATTATGATGCGAATCAGACCGGGCAGACCTTCGAGATGGATCCGGCTGAAAAAGATAAACCGCCATTTCGGGTGTCGCTGAGCAACCGCAAGACGGACTGAATTCCGAAATAACGTCCGCGCTAGCGCAGTTTTGCCAGGTCAAATGTGACCGTAATGTCTTCGCCAGGGATCGTCAGGACATGGATCTCGGCGTCGTCCGAGCGAACCTTCGCTGCGTCATATTCAACGTAGACCCAGGCGCCAACCAGTCCACTGCCGAGCGAGACGTCACCATATTCCGCTTCGCCGTGAATGGCACGTGGTTCGATCCACAGATTGCTTTGCTTGATGCCGTACTGGAAATCCTGCCAGAAATCATCCTGCCGCATTGCCAGACCTCTTTTGTTGGCCGCCTCCTGCGCATTATGTTCTGCGTCAATTTCACCATACGTGGCAGTGAGCAGAAGATGTACGACAAGCAGAATGGTGTCGCCGCGCTTCTGGTAGGCAATCTGGGCCTGCTGCGCGCTGTAGCCGGACGTAACCTGGCTGGACGTTTGAACGATCTGCGCGAGCGGGGTCAATAAGCGAACCTCTGAGACGTGAGGACCTTTTTTGGGAAGCGGCAAATGCTTCGTATAGGGGCTGAAGAACGCCCTCATTTTGTCGTCATTCCGCTGGCCCAGAAAATACGCTTCACGAACGGCAATATCAGACAGTTCTGTTTCGTAGGGAAAGAGCGGGCTCCCGAGCAGACCGATCGATAAAAAAAACGTGCCGATTGCGCGGAACATCCTGCCTCAAATCCGGCGTGGCGTATTTGGAAAGTCGAGCCAGACCTTTACACCGCAGAAGTGCGAGCCTTCCGTGCAGATCGGCGTCGTGACGCCGGCGCGAACGTGACAGGGCGGACCGATATATTGGGAAAGCTCCGGATGAACTTCGCGGAGTTGTACCAGTTCATCCATTGAAGCCTGGTAGATCTCCTCCTGCGCGTTAAAGCAGGTGCGCATCGTCCATTTGTGGAGCAGATGAAGCAGGGAACCGGTCTCCACAAGGCGGATGGATTTTGCATTGGGCAAAACGTAGAGGGCAATTTCCGGAGGGACGCCGCGATCAAGCAGCTTGTTTTTTGCGGTCCAGGCATCCTGCATTGCGCGCTCGTAGAGCTCCCTTGCCCTGGGATTCTGGTTCAGCAGAACCGGAGTGACGTAGTCGAGGTCCCGCGTATCAGAAAGGGTCAGCAGAGGACGGGAACCGGGCACCATGCGATGACGTTGATCCTGACTGTCAGCCGTGTGACTGATTTTTTTCGCAAACGTATAGTTCGCATGTTGCAGGGCCTTCATCATTGGGGCGTGTACGCCCACATTCAGTGTTTCGAGGCGATACAGGTTGCGTGCAGGATTGAGCAGCCGATCGATGGCTTCGGCGTCCGGACATGCAGATTCCGGCAGACCGACAACGGCGCGATAGGATTCAGCAATCACGCGGGGAGCGTTTGGCGAATAATCGATGAGGCGAGACGTCTTCCCTTCGAGCTTCGCGTCGAACTCCTTGGCAAAAGCCCCAGCATGGTCCTGCCGCGGCGCGACTTCTTTCCATTCCGGTAATTCCTCAAGCGGCGAGATACTGAAACGATCGAAGAACTGCGGGTCGATCTGTCGGACCTGGTTCACCATGTCTCCGATGACGGTCCGGGCTTCGCTCGGCGTGTCGGATGCCGAACACATGCGCCACAACCGATGCAGCACGATCCCTGAGACCGTGTGCACCATGGTGGTGAATGCGGCAATCGGTAAGACGTAGCGGGCGATCTCGATGGAGCGCTTTTCAGACGAGCGCTCGATTTTATGAATGCGTTTCGGATGGGACATCGGCCCGATATGCCAGATGTCGCCGAGGATCTCGCGAGCGTCAGGGATCAGGAGTGCGGAGAGCTCGCGGTAGTACTCCCAGCCGCAAAGAATTGCATCCTCGTAGATACGCCGCGATCCCTCATCAAAGAAAAGGGACGTGGGTGGAATATACGCTTGCGGGCGATCGAGCCGGACGTAGCGCTGGCTTTGCTGTTCGGAGTTATAAAACGGATGTGAATGAAGGAACGACCACACAAATTGCCGGCTTATATTCTCGAGGCCAAACTCAAAATGCGCGTGCTGATAGACCGTATGGTGGCCGCTGTAAAACGTTCCGGCGCCAATGTTGAGTCGCTGCTTGTCGGTGATCTCGTCGGGATTGATCAGCTGCGTTGAATAGCAGGTTCGCGCAGCGGCAATTGCTGAATCAAAAGGATGCGAAAAGGCGTTACGAAGAGTAACGCGCGGTGCCGCCGTTTCGACGCCATCGGGGGCCGGAGAACCATCGAACATGCGTGATTGGGTAGCCACAGTGAGTTTTGATTCTACACGGAGAGCAACGGGCCAACAAAAGAGTTAATCAGAAAAAGAATGGACCGGCAGAAGCGCCGGTCCATCAGATAACGTGAATCCTGAAAACTAGTTGGTCTTCTTGCCCGAGGCAGGAACGTTCGCGTATTTCTTCTGGAAACGCTCGACTCGGCCAGCGGTATCGACCAGCTTCTGCTTCCCCGTGAAAAAAGGGTGACAATCGGAGCAAATTTCAACGCGCAGCATGTCGCCCTTAACCGTTGAGCGAGTCTGGAACGTATGCCCACAGGCACAATGTACTGTTACGGCGTGGTAATCGGGGTGGATTCCGGCTTTCATAATTCTCCCTTTGTCGTGTCCGGTCTGCGCGGCAACTGCACATGGCGAACCAAGGCCGCGTCGCTAGGTCACAAGACAATCCACGATTATACGGGAATCTGACAGAAACGCCAAATTGCATCAATCAATTGCTTGGGATGGCGGCGGTTGCCTCGTTCGAGTAAGGGCTCTCTTCACCTGCGGCATCGACCGCGGTGACTGCGTAATAATACGTGCTGCCTGATGCAACCGTGGCGTCGTCATAGTCGGTCGAGGCCAGGGTCGAAGAGGTTAACTTGTGAAATCCGCTACTCGCTGATTGCGACCGATAGACGTTGTAGCCGACGACAGTGCTGGTGCTCGTGTCCCACGTCAAATGCACTGTGTGCTGCACCGCAGTTGGTGGCGGTGGTGTGGGGGCGCTGCCGGACGCACTGACTCCATTTCCTGCAAGGGAAAGCGAGGCTGGAGAGGAGAGGTTTGCGCTCAGAATAGAAACGGTTCCAGCTGCAGATCCCTTGACCTGGGGCTTGAACCAGACCTGGAACGTCACCGATTGAGAGGGGGCCAAAGAAAAACCCGGAGACAGATCGGAGTACCCGAATCCGCTGCCGGCAACGGTTACGCCGCTAATCGTAATATTTACGTCGCCGGTGTTCTGGAGGGTCACGTTTTTGGTCGCCATGGTCTGCAACTTCAAATTACCGAAGTCCAATGCAGCGGGGGACACGTCAACGGTCGCAATTACCTTCTCTCCGACGCCTGCAAGCGAAACCGAAGCCGCTGAATTCGACGCATTCGACTGGATCGTAAGCGAGGCAGAAGCTGCACCTGCAGACTTGGGCGTAAAGGCCAATGTGTAATCCAGACCCATATTGGGCAGAATGGTGCGTGGAACGGATGGCCCGGTGACGACGAATTGAGGGTCGCTAATGCTGAGCTTCGAAATCTGGAGAGGTGCGTTACCGGAGTTTGAAACGTGCAGCGTCTGATTGACGGTCTGACCCAAAACGACTTTCTTGAAATTCAAACTGTTTGCCGAAACAGTGAGGGAAGCGGCGCTGGTTGTGAGCTTCGGAGGAGTGTAACTGGCGCATCCGGTGAGTAGAAATGCCACCAATGCCAGTAAAATGACAGAATTCGAGTGACCTCGGCCCGAAATGAAATGAAAGACCTGTGAAAAAAAGGCGTACAAAACCCCTCCTGAATGATGATTGTTCGAAGTTACCTCCTGGTCCGCTGAACCGGCAATTTGCTTGGAGTACAGTTAAGGAACAGGTGTCGCTCTGTCCTAACCTGTACATCGGTACAGGTCGTCGACAGAAGTGTGCAAGAAAGTTCCGTTTTTTGACCAAAAATCGGATGCTCTCGTTCTGGAAGGGCTTGCCTATTACATTTATCACGGGCCAGTTGTAGACTGATGCGCGCATCCAGACGCAGAGAATCCATTCTCACCCGTTCAATTCCCGAGCTGGAGCAGCCCGTACTCGCGAATTTCATGCTTCGGAGCCTTCATGAATCCCAAAGTGCCGCGCTTCCGTTGTCTGTTTCTGCTGCCCTTGTTCGCCGTCCTACCAGCGTTTGCACAAGACACTCGGACGCCAGCGTACAAAAATACCAAGCTTTCCTTTGAAGAGCGCGCGCGTGACCTCGAGCAGCGGATGACGCTCGAGGAAAAGATCTCGCAACTGGGCCACACGGCTGACGCCATCCCGAGACTGGGCATTCCTGAATACAACTGGTGGAATGAAGGATTGCATGGCGTCGCCCGCGCCGGTATCGCTACGGTGTTCCCGCAGACGATTGGCATGGCCGCGACCTTTGACGATGCACTGCTGTTTCAGGATGCCGAGGCCATCAGTACCGAGTTCCGCGCAAAATACAACACGGAGAAGGGCAAGGACGGGTCGACCGCCTGGTACAAGGGTCTGACGGTCTGGTCGCCCAATATCAATATTTTCCGGGATCCGCGATGGGGCCGGGGCCAGGAAACCTATGGCGAGGATCCTTACCTTACTTCGCGAATGGGCGTTGCCTTCGTAAAAGGTCTGCAAGGCGATAATCCGAGATACCTGAAGACGGTCGCTACACCAAAACACTTTGCAGTTCACAGCGGCCCGGAATCAACGCGCCATGAGGTGGACGTGACCGTTTCCCGGCACGATCTGGTGGACACGTACTTGCCCGCCTTCCGGGCTACGGTTACAGAAGCAAATGCACAGTCGGTGATGTGTGCGTACAATTCCATCAATGGAGAACCGGCCTGTGCCAACCAGGTCCTGCTGCACGATTTTTTACGTGAAGACTGGAAATTTTCGGGCTATGTCGTCTCAGATTGCGCCGCAATTGAAGATATCAGCGCTCATCACAAATTCAAGCCAACACAAGAGGAAGGCGTGGCAGCGGCACTACGGGGAGGAACGGACCTGATCTGTGGTTCGCCGAGATCAAGAGTCGAGCTTGAACGCACGGCTGCGTTAAATGCGGTGAAGCAGGGCGTTCTTCCGGAATCGGCCGTCGACACCGCAGTCCTGCGAACGCTCACCGCACGTTTCAGGCTTGGCATGTTCGATCCACCAAGTCTCGTTCCCTGGTCAGGGCTGGGTATTCGGGATAACGATACCGGAGCGCACCGGGCGCTGGCCTTGAAAACAGCCCGCGAATCGCTGGTCTTGTTGAAGAACGAAAACCATTTTCTTCCTTTGAAGCAAACTGTTTCAAGAATTGCGGTTATCGGCGCGAATGCAGACAGTCTCGACGCCCTGGAAGGGAATTACAACGGCACGCCGAGTGCGCCCGTCACCATACTGACGGGACTCGAGAAGCGATTCCCGCAATCGAAAATCCGGTACGTCCAGGGCACGGGTCTTGTCGGAACCGTCACCCGGCCTGTTCCCGCTTCAGCCCTTTTTACCGACCGATCCAAAAAGGTGCATGGATTAAAGGCGGAATACTTTGACAACGTCAAGCTCGACGGAGCACCTGCGCTCGAGCGGACGGATGCCTCAATCGATTTTGTCTGGGGGTTCAAGGGTGTAACTCCGAAGCTCGCCCAGAACTATTCCGTGCGATGGACCGGTGTACTTGTTCCGGCGAAAACAGACGAATACATTCTGGGGTTTACCGGGCAGGACGGTTATCGCGTCTGGATCGACGACACTCCGTTCGTTGACGATTGGACGGCGCACCGGCCCTCCACCACCCAGACCAAAGCCATTCACCTTGATGCAGGCAAAACGTATTCTCTCAAGATTGAATACTTCGAGACGATCCGCTCCGCCGAAGCAAAGCTTGTCTGGGGCGTGCCCGGTCGCGAAGAGCAAGAAGCCATTCAAGCTGCGAAGCAAGCTGATGTTGTCATGATGGTGCTCGGGCTCTCGGCGAGGGTAGAAGGTGAAGAGATGAAGGTCAACGCCGACGGCTTTTCTGGTGGCGACCGCACGAGTCTCGATCTTCCTGTGCCGCAAGAGCAGTTGATCGAAAAAGTATCTGCCACGGGGAAGCCCGTCGTGCTGGTGCTGGCGAACGGCAGCGCCCTATCCGTGAACTGGGCCAACGATCACGTCAAGGCAATCCTCGAAGTGTGGTATCCAGGCGAAGCGGGAGGCACGGCGGTAGCGGAGGCACTTGCCGGCGATTTTAGTCCGGCCGGACGCTTGCCGATTACGTTTTATAAAGGTACGGACCAGCTCCCTGCCTTCGAAGACTACTCGATGGCGAACCGTACGTACCGCTACTTCAAGGGCGAGCCGCTCTATCCGTTCGGTTATGGACTGAGCTACACAAAATTTCGCTACAGCAACCCACGTGTCACGAGCGAATCTGTCGCGGCAGACGGCTCGGTCACCGTCTCTGCCGATGTGAAAAATAGCGGTGCGATGGCCGGCGATGAGGTCGTCCAGCTCTACGTGACCCACGAAAATGTCCCCGGTGCTGCAGAAAAAGAGTTGCGCGGATTTCAGAGAATTCATCTGGCAGCCGGGCAAACAAAAAACGTGAAGTTCCTCTTGCGTGGTCGCGACCTTAGTATTGTCGATCCAGATGGCAAGAGGCGAATTGTACCCTCGGACGTCCGTGTGTGGATCGGCGGAGGCCAGCCGTCGGTAGCCGAGAAATTCGCAACCGAAGGGGTCGGCGCGCAATTCAAGATCAGCTCCCCTGGCGCGCTCCCCGACTAAGTCCGTTCGTGACTCCCGGAGTCTTCTAGGAGCAAGTAAAACAGAAAGCGTTCACTTCGACGAGAAACGAGAAAGGCCCATGAAGACACAGAGCATTCCATTTGTCCTGATCGTCATGCTCTTCGGCGGGGGAATCAATGGAGACCTACCAGCGAACTATAAGGGGAAACCGTTCGAGGACCCCACCCATATCCGCAATCTCTCGTCACGCGCGTGTGTTACTATGGGCCCGTTCGAGGTTCTAGCCGGAGTAGATCATCATGAAAAAGCAGCCCGCTTCGAGGGGACGTCGCGACTTTTTGAAGACGGGAGGGGCGGTCGCCGCGGGACTATTCACGAGCGGAAGAGTGCTCGCGAATGCCGCCGCAGGGACGCTCCCGGACCTGCCGGTGAATGCCCGGACACAAGGCGCGATGCCCACCCGCAACCTGGGTAAAACGGACTACAAGGTCGGCATCTTTAGTCTGGGTGGACAGGCTGCCCTTGAGAAGCCGAACAATTTCGATATCGCCGTCCCCATTGTCGAACGGGCACTGGATCTTGGCGTGAATTATATTGATACATCCTCAATTTACGGCGGCCCGGAGCGCTGGAGCGAGCAGTATATCGGCAGGGTAATGAAGAGCCGCCGCAAGGAAACGTTCCTTGCCACCAAGACCAAGGAGCGAACCCGCGACGGTTCGCTGCGCATGATCGAGCAGTCTCTGAAGCTCCTGAACACGGATCATGTGGATCTCTGGCAATTGCACGACGTCGGCCTGCCCGAAGATGTGAATGCGATTTTCGCAAAGGGCGGCGCTATCGAAGCCTTGCTCGAGATGCAGAATCAAAAAATCGTCCGTTATCTCGGTGTGACCGGCCATTACCGCCCTGAAGCGTTGATTGACACGATCAATCGCCACCCGTTCGATGCGATTTTGCTGGCGCTGAACGCAGCCGACTCTCACATTCACAGTTTCAGCGACGAACTGCTTCCGCTTGCCGTTGAAAAACAGATGGGTATCATTGGAATGAAAGTTCCTTCGCGCGGCAGGCTGCTCAGCAGCTGGACGCCTCCTCCACTTGATCAGCAACAACATTCCTGGGAAGGTTCGGCCATTGCTACGCGCTCCGGAGTCATGAGCATGAAGGAGGCGATGCGCTTCACGCTCTCTCACCCCGTCAGCACAGTCATCATTGGTTGCGACAGCATCGCACAACTTGAAGAGAACGTTCAGATCGCGCGAGACTTTACGCCACTCTCCCGCTCGCAAATGGCGTCGCTCAATGCGCTTGCCGAGCCGGTTGCGAAACAATCTCTCTTTTTCCGTTTCACGAATCGCGGCTAGTCGCGGTTACTGCATCTTTCCGTTTTGCATGTCCTGGTAATATTTCCGCAGCACGAAGAATGCTTTTTTCTTCTCTCCGTGGTCGGAAACTAGCCCTTTCCGGTTGAAATAGTCCTCAATCCCGGGAAGCGTACGTCGCGGGCTGCGAAAATCCTTCAGGATCCACGGTGTTGTGCCTCTCAGAAACGAAATACGCTTTAACATCGCGATCTGGTGTTCATAGAAGGTTTGCTGGAATTCTTCAGTCCAACGGGCCCCCGGATCGCCATGCCTTCCAAATTGCGCGTCCGCGCCGAATTCACTCATGATGAGCGGTTTGTTGTATTTTGAAACCCAGTCGGTCCTGTCGATATCCCCCATCTGATGGGTGTACCACCCGATATATTCGTTTTCTCCCATGACATCGAGTTCAGCGGCCAAGGGATCATTGATTTGAATGGTAAGACGGTTTCCGTCGTCGGTTTCGTCCGCTTGTAAGGCGGCCGATACGAGACGCGTCGGATCTGTCGAATGAGCTTGTCTGACCAGTTCGCTCAGGAAATGATTCCGGGCTTCGTTGATCGGAGTCTCATTCGCAACGGAATAGATAATCAGTGCCGCGCGATTGTGATCTCGCGAAATGAGTTCGCCCAGCTGATTTTGTGCATTCTTGAGCGTGGCCGGATTTTCCCATTGAATTGTCCAGTAGACTGGAATCTCTTCCCACACCAGGATGCCCATCTGATCGGCCATCCGGATCATCGCTTCGTTGTGCGGGTAGTGTGCCAACCGGACGAAGTTGCATCCCAATTCTTTGACCCAGAGGAGCAGAATCCGCGCGTCCTCATCGCTCCAGGATCGGCTGGCGTGCGTCGGAGCCTCTTCATGAAGATTGATTCCCCGCAGGAAGATTGGCTTCCCGTTAAGCAGAATGTCCGTACCTTCGACAGCAATCGAGCGAAAACCAATGCTTTCATTGATGCGATCGGTGTCACAGGAGATTTCGACCAAATAGAGTTTGGGATTGGCCGGCGACCACAGCTGCAGATCGGCTGGAAAGGAGAATTCCACCCGTCCTCCAGCATCTGTCCTGTAGGTCTGCTTGATTCCCACCTCCGGAATTTGGATGGTCACGGATTGCCGCAATTGCGGGCCGTCGAGCTCGATCGAGCCCTTTACTACATGCGTGGATCCCTTCTCGAGTTGAACGGAATAGTCCCTGATGAATGTTTCTGGAACCTCGACTAAAGTGACCGGGCGAGTGATGCCGCCATAATTCCACCAATCGGTATTCAGGGTAGGAACATCTTCCTTTGCTCTCATGTCGTTCACGCGAAGAACCAGGAAATTTCCGGTAGGCTTGGCGCGATCGGTAATCTCGAAATCAAAGGGAGTAAAGCCGCCTTCGTGCCGACCGAGCTCTTCTCCATTTAAATAAACGTTGGCCAGGTAATTGGCCGCGGCAAAATGCACAAACAGCCTCTTGTTTCCGGGTTTGGTGTAATCAAAGGAGCGCTTGTACCAGACGCTGCCTTCATACAGTAAGAGCGAGTCGCGCTGCGTATTCCAATCGCCCGGCACATTTAGTTGACCGGCCGTATCGAAATCATATTCGACCAGTTCTGAGGGGGATTGCGGTTTATGGTTTTTATAGAAGGCGTTGTTGTTCTTTGCTGTTTGCGCTCGATAGTCGATGTAACCGACATCATACGGATCGACAATTGCCTGCCATTGTCCGTCAAGGTTGGTTGTCGCTCGTCCGGGAATGTTCGCAAGGAGCGGTGCAACCTGAGCGAACCCATAATTTGCAGCAAAGAGTCCCACGAGAACTAAAGCGAAGAAGCGCAGCGCGGTAGCCATAAGAAGATCATTCTATACCCAACCCCTGCCGTGGATCTTCCGGAGATTCGTATACGGGTTGGCCGAGGTGCAGCTGGTCAGGATAGACAGCGTATGAGGATTTAGTCGTCGATTTACGGCAAGATCTTCCGTTCTGGATCTGAAAGGAAGAAGCCCAAGGCGAAGAGTTGCCCTGGGCTTCTTGATCCAATCTGTCTCGGCTCCTACTGCATCTTGAGCTGCTACTTTTTGTGATGGGGCGACTTCCGGTCCAGGGTATGCAATAGCAAATGAGCACTTGGAGGGGCTTTCACCGCACCCTTCAGCACCACTGCTTCTGCGTTTACTTCTTTGCCGTACAGCTTTGTATTGGCGTCATTGTCCGGACGAAGTGTTGAGCCTTCCAGTGAAACGCCAGCGAATGCGCCACGTGCGCGAGAGTAGCTCAGAATTTCGGCGCGCATGGTTGCATCGGTTTCTGCAGAAGCGCTACGACCCTTTGGTCCTGCGGCCGCAGAGGCATCGGCCCCAAGTTTTACTTTGCTCGTGAGCACACCCTTCGCGGCACGTTCGTTCATGAGTAATAGAACAAAGTCCGTCGCTTCACCGCCGATCTGAAAGCCGACGCTTCCGCCCTCAAGCGCCATCATGGTCGGTGCGGCCCAAAGCCCTGTGAAATTCGCGCCGCCACGGCAAGTCATGACTCCGCGGCCGTAACTGGCGCCCACGATAAAAGCAGCCTTGAGCACGGAGGGTAATACCACAACGCAATAGGCCTTGTTCAGGAGGTCCTGAGGAATGTCGTCAGGTACATTCAAAATCTCGGTGATGACTTGGCCAGCGTTTTGTACTCGATCTGTCTCTTTGGTGTCGTCCGCGGCGAATACGCTTGAGCTCGTGGAAAAAAGAAACAGAGCGGCGAGCAGGATAGATGCAAATTTTTTCATTCGTCAGCTCCATTAAGTTTCTGGTGTATCGAGTGTCGCGATGGGGCGGAGAGGGACACGAGGCGACAACGACGAAATTGTAGCATTGAAAAGGATAGATAAAAATGAAATTGCCGGAAATCAACGCCCGCTGTCGGCCATAGGACTGCCGGGCCATCTGGACGCCTTCTAAGAGTAAAACTCGCTGACCCTGCCAAAATCGAGGTACCCGGGTCCTTTCTGTTCAGCGACGCGTAGCGGGAGAGGCCGAACCGCCCGGTTCGAAATCCATTGGCATGAAATTTCCTCCCGCTCTCTAAAAGTCGCGACGTTTTCACTTTCTGGTACCGCATCGGCATCTTCCCATACGGAGAGGGATTCGCCCGGCACCAGGATTCCATCAGATTCAGGAAATGAAATGACAGCCTAAACGGAGGGTGCCCTCGACAGTACGCTTGGTCCAAACAGGTTTCAGGTAGACCCGGACCGGAGGAAGGATGGGTACGTGCAATATGGCGAGTATATTTTCGGGGAATTCCTCGGCCTGCTCCAGCTCCAGGGCGACGCCGCCAAAACCCAGATCGAGCACACGAGCGCGACGGGCGCCCAAGTCTCCGATAATCGCGTAGGCGTTGGTACCGACCATAGAAACTCTTTCAGCCTTGCGTTGCACTTCATACAAACCCGGAGACTGGGGCAGCGCGATCGGGTCGGCGAACGGATGACTCAATACGGGCAGCCCGCTACGGGAGTCTGACGCTGGGACTTCGCTCGCGGCGGTCATGGGAATCGGTCTGGGCGCGGGCGTCTGCGCTGGCGACCGGGAGGCAGTGGAGGCTGTAGCCCGGTTGTGGTTTGCGTGTTTCAGTCGGTATAGCCGCTCGTCTGCAACATGGATCAATCGATCCGATTGATCTCCGTCCTGCGGATAATTTGCCACTCCATGATCCATCGTGACACTGATGGCAAGCTGAAAAGGTCGAAGAATCTCGGCAAACACTGCTTCGATACGGCGACTGAGCGCCAGTGCCTGTTCGGGATCTGTCTGGGGAAGAAGAAGAGCAAATTCGTCGCCACCAATCCGGAACGCGGAGTCAGAAGTGCGAAGAGCCTTCTGAAATGTACTCGCGGCAGCTTTCAGAACATCGTCGCCACGAGGATGGCCGTATTTATCATTGACTTCCTTGAAGCGATGCAGATCGATCAGGACAAGCCCAAGAGGCAATCCGTAGCGTCGAGCGCGATTCAGTTCCTTCTCGAACGATTCCGTAAACAGACGACGGTTGTACAAGCCGGTAAGTGGATCGGTGGCGGCATTGCGTTGCAGCTTTTTAAAATCATCGAACTCAACGAGGATCGGTACTCTGAAAAGGCCAGCGCCTGAAAGAACATCGAGCAGCACCGTCTTAAAGGAAACCGGACGACTGAGTTGCTTTGAGAGTTCCAGCCGCCTGGTCCGGATCTCTTCCCAAAGTTGCAGACTCTGCGCTTCGCGGAGATCGATCTGCGTCATCGTGCGGAAATAGCGCTGAAGAAACTGGCTGCGTGCGGGAATATCCATGCTCTCGAGCGTCTCTGCGAGCAGCTCGAGAAAGGAATCCTCAATGGGCAAACGCGGGGCCGCTGGGGCGCCGCCGGGGCTGGGCATGGACTGGGTATCCTAAAAGTCTGCCTCTCCCCGCGGGGGCGTGGGGCTAGCAAAATTGAAAGGCTCTGACAGTAAAGATTGCACGCCAGGTACCATTCTAAACTCTGCGAGCTGCCTGCGACCTTTGGAAGAGGAGGCTCTGGGGACGGTCGTATCCTATTACGAAACGACAAGATAAGCGAGTTCTGAGATAGAGAATGATTGAGAATCTCGGAGGCGCAGAAAGGTCTCACAAAGAGACCGGAGCGATCGGGACAAGAAATTAGTCAAGTGGGCGGAGGAATTCCACTCCGAACAGACGAAGTTCTCCTCGCATCTCTTGGCGCCGAACCTTAGCGAGAATGGGTGGGGTCTCGCTCGGGACCAGACTTGAAGAAGCAGGGGACGGGGCTGGGATCGTGAGCTGGACCGTCTGATCGAGGCGAAGTAAATGGGCACAGGCAATGCATGCACCTGTGGCACTGATATTGAGCGTCTTGCTGAGCTCAATAAAATCCGTTCCCGTAGCATCTGCAGCCCTAACGAATACCGGTACCTGCATCCGAATTCGGGGAGAGCGACGAGTTGAGGAGGAGTCCATTTGGGCTACCTCCGAAATCTTTTGGTCTAGGCGGATATCCATAGTCTGGTACTCGTGAACTAGTACATGTGTACCATCTAGCAGGTCAAGTGCCAGTGTGATGCGGCTCACGCGGTAATAAGGGCATTGTTTACAATTGTTTACGGATGTGGATACCCCGTGGCCTTCCGGGACAGAGAGAAAACGGGATGAATTGTCCCGGGGAGTTCCCAAAATGTGCAAAGGAACGGATTTACCATTGACACGCTCTGTGCGCGTTTGCAACGATGGTCGCACGAGCGTGGGAAAATATTTACCACCTCGGTGAGGAATTCCCATTGAGCACGCTCGCACCAAATCCGACCGGTAAAACGCGAGGAAAATCCGAAGGCTTGCCGTATGAGCACGTTCGCGCCTTACTGGATACGTTTGACCGGGGCCTTCTGGTTGCTGACCGGCAGGGGTTGGTTCTTCTCTCAAATACACGTGCTCAGAAATGCTTGGAAGAACACAGTCAAAACGCGCACGAGTCCTTCAATCTATTCACCGAGCTACTGCAAGTCGATCCCAAGGAAATTCTCCGCCGCATCGAAGCGGGTGAGCATGAAATTGGACTAGACAGCACGACAAACGCCAAACCATTCCGGGCGAAGGTAAAGTGGATTCCGGAATCGGACTGGCTCGTCGTGGAATTTGCGAATGAAGACAAGGTCGCGCAGGATGCACTGGGCAGCGCGCAGATCACCGTTCAGGAGTTGCTCCAGGAACGTGAAATCACTTACCGGAATTTACTAGCGGCCTATTTGAAATTGCAGGAAGTGAACCGCCAGAAGACTGTATTTCTTGCTTCAGCCGCCCACGAGTTGAAGACCCCTCTTGCCGTTATTAAAGGATATTACGACCTGTTGCTCGCTGGTGCTCTTGGTGGGCTAACGGAAAAGCAAAGGGATATCCTCGAGGAATCCAAGGAAAGCTGCGAGCGGCTGGTGCGACTGGTCTCGATGTTCCTCAATTATTCCGCACTCGAAAGCGGAAAACTGGTTTTGCAGTTGCGGGAAAATGACTTGCGTGACTGCCTGGAAGAGATGGCAAGTCGCTGGTCAGAAGCATTCCAGCGCAAAGGCGTAAAGCTTGAATCGCAGCTCGATCCGTCGATCCCGACCTTCCGGTTTGACTATCAAAAGGTGCAGCAAGCTGCAGCCAACTTACTCGACAATGCCCTGAAGCATACACCGGCAGGCGGGAGCGTGACCCTGCGTGCCAAACCGCATTTCTGGGAACGTCGTGTGTCGGAAGTGCCGCCGGTCGAAGAACGCAGACGGTTCCGCCTGCCTCGCCCGAATAGCGTCGAAGTCAGCGTTACCGATTCCGGTGCGGGCATTTCTCCGGAACATCATCAGGAGATTTTTGAAGATTTTGTGCGCGTTGATCGCAACACGTCGGGTATGGGTTTGGGGCTCGCGATTGCCAAACGACTAATTCAAGCGCACCGCGGGAAGATTTGGGTGGAAAGTGAGCACCAACGGGGCAGCACCTTTGCGTTTTTGCTGCCGATGGATCAGCACTAAGGGAACTGCAAGATGAAGGGTAAAAGGGGAGCTGATATGGCAGTCAAAGAGCGAATTTTGGTCGTGGACGACGAACCGAGCATCCGCAAATACCTGCAGACTTTGCTTGAAGTGGATGGCTTTGAGGTCGAGACCGTTAGCAGCGGAAGAGAAGCGATTGACAAGGTCAACAAAGGCGATCGGCCGGACTTTATTATTCTGGATGTGCTCATGCCAGAAATGGGAGGTCTCGATACGCTGCAGGAATTAATGCATCTGGATCGCACGCTGAACGTGATTATGCTCTCCTGTTCGAATGAAGTGGGTACGGTAGTCGAAGCGATCCGTTTGGGCGCTCATGACTATCTCACCAAGCCATTTGAAAAGACGGAACTCGATGCCGCCATGCTCAAGTCGCGGCAAAAAAAGCAGCTCACCCAGGAAAATCAGGCGTTGCGGGATTATTGTGATCAGGTCACCGAAGATTTGAGTTTCCTGGCAGCGAGCCCGCAGATGGTGCGAATCCGTCAGCAGATTTTGCAAATCGCGCCTGTGGACGTGCCTGTTTTTATTTGCGGCGAAAGCGGCGTCGGCAAAGAAGTGGTGGCCCGGATGATCCATCTCCGCTCCAAGCGAAGGAATCAAGCGTTCATCAAGGTGAACTGTGCCGCGCTTCCAGGAGAGTTGCTCGAGTCTGAACTGTTCGGTTTCGAGCAAGGTGCTTTCACGGGAGCTGTCCGGGCGAAGCCTGGAAAATTTGAACTCGCCAACAAGGGCACCATTTTCCTCGACGAGATTGCCGAGATGTCCGTGCATCTGCAGGCGAAACTCTTACACGTGTTGCAAGATCACCAGTACTCAAGACTCGGAGGACGGCATCTGGTAGAAACGGACGTACGGGTCCTTGCCGCCACGAACGTCGATGTTCAGGAAGCAATGAGAGACGGGAGATTCCGTGAGGACTTGTATTACCGGTTGAACGTACTCTCGATCAATGTCCCCCCGCTCCGCGAACGAACTTCCGAAATACCGCTCTTGTTCAAACATTTCCTTGAGAAGTACAGCGAGAAATTTGGCAAGACCCTGCAGAGCCCTTCAAAGTATCTGCTCGATGCCGCGATGAACTACCCATGGCCCGGAAATTTGCGGGAGCTGGAAAATTTTGTCAAACGCTATGTGATCCTCGAAGATGACGAAGGCAGTTTGCGCGAATTGGTTGAAATGTCTGCGACCCGCCAGCGAACTTCGCCACGACAGGAAACGCAGGCGCCGCGGGCACAGCAGGGTTTGAAAGCACTCGTCCGTGGCCTCAAGGATGAAGCGGAAATGGAGGCCATTGCTGACGCCCTAGAGAAAACGCGGTGGTGCCGAAAGGATGCCGCCAAGATGCTCGGGATCAGCTACAAGGCACTGTTGTATAAGATGAGGCAGTTTAATCTGGATACTCCAAGGGCTCGTCGCGCGCCAGGAGACTTGGCCAAAGAGCAAGTGGCCGAAGGGATTCCGGCAGTTGCCGGAGTGAAGCTCGATTAAAGGGGTCTAGTACGAAGTTGTTTTAAGTGAGCACACAATCAGAAAACAGAACTTGCGTGAACCATCTGAGCGCGATATTGTGCCGAGCGAACCATTCCGAATTCGATGATGCAAATTGTTGAGTTTGCGACTTGGATTACTCCAAATCCGCCCGTTGCCATGGCGCATCTTGGCCGATCAAGGTCTCATGCTCGAGGGTAAATCTTAAAATCTTTCGTTACCAGTGTGTGAACGAGTCCAAGAGACGGAGTGAGAGATGAGTTTGATGGCTGAGCGCCGAGTTGCCCGACGATATGATTTGACCCTACCCATCAGTATTCGATTTGGGATGGAGCGGATCAGTGCACGCCAAGAAGGCAGGACCAGAGATATCTCGACCAAAGGTCTATTTTTCGTGATCAACCGGAGCGTTGAAACGGGTTCCGGTCTCGACATTACGCTCACGCTGCCGGCCGAGATCGTGAACGGCGCCGATGTACTTGTCAGGGCCCAGGGCAAAGTCGTCCGGGTGGAAGAGCGCTTTGAAGAGGGTGAACCGAAAATGGGGGTGGCCGCGGTGATTGAACGCTACGACATTATCCGAAGCGCAAATACAGTTCCGGGGAACAGCGAAAAAGAAGCAAACTCTGTATGAGGCAGACAGTGTCGTACAGGAAACCGTTCTCTATTTTCGGCCTAAATTTTCCACTTCGCATCCCGTTGTCGGGTTCCAGTTCCATCCATAGTACTATTACCTTCTAAGGATACATTTGTCCTTCTGAATGATACTAAAGGGCTTAGTGTGATTGAGGGGGGCCGGCTGATCGGCTGGAGCTGTTGCGGTTTGGTTCTCCATATGCACTCGGCCCTGCATCTATTATGCATCCCAGCAATTCCACTCTGAACGCACTTCGAGCAAAGCTCAATCCGGTACCCGCTGACAGTTTGCTGTTCGGTCAATCCGCGTCTATGAAAGAGTTTCGGGCGCGGGCGGAAAAGGTCGCTGGGACCAATATACCGATTCTCGTTTGCGGAGAGGGCGGAACCGGCAAGGAAGCTCTTGCCCGCTGGATCCACGAGCAGAGTGAGTACAGTAGTGGCGAGTTCGTGAAGGTCAATTGCGCGGCGATTTGCAATCCACTGCTGGAAAGCGAACTGTTTGGACATGAAAAAGGGGCTTTTACCGGAGCCGGCGAGTCCAAACCAGGCAGCGTCGAATTGGCGCATCGCGGAACTCTTTTCCTCGACGAGATTACCGGTCTTGACCTGAGTTCACAAAGCAAACTTCTGCACTTTCTGCAGGACGGCACTTTTTCACGGATCGGTGCCGAGTCCGAGCGGAAAATCGACTCGCGGGTGGTGTGTACCACAAACGAGGATCTTGAGCAGGAAATGAACGCAGGCAGGTTTCGTGAAGATTTGTTCTACCGCATTCAGGGATTTCGGTTGCGAATGCCTGCCCTTCGCGAACGGAGGGAAGACATCCCTGCACTCGCCGAGTTTTTCAGACAGCACTATGAAGTTCAATTTGGCATGCGTTCGCCTGATTTTCCTCCAGGAATGATGGACCATCTCAAGAACCTTAACTGGAGAGGAAACATCCGAGAACTGTCAAACCATATCGCCCGATATGTGCTGATCGGTCTAGAGGCCTCAAGCGAGCAAGAAGAAATCGAACGAAAGCGGCTCGTACGGAAGGCGAGGGCGGCGTCTGGTGATGAAGTCGTACCGCTGAAGCGCGTTGCCAAAGAAGCTGTTCGTGAGATGGAGCGAACTGTAATTCTGGATGCGCTGCGAGCAAATCAATGGAACCGAAGAAGAACCGCACTCGTCCTGAAGATCAGTTATCGCGCGTTGATCTATAAGATTCGCGATGCAGGCATTGTTTCACAGCGCGTCCAACGAGCCCACGGCACCCCTCAGAATTCCTCGCAAATGGCAACAAAGCAATAGATAGACGTACCTCGTTCTGTCACTGACCCGATTTGAAGGGTCGTTTGCGAACGGCACCCGCTTCTATCGGTCGGCTGCCCCTACCCGAAAGCCGCAGTCCGAGCTCGAAACACTATTCTCGACGTGTTTTTTATGCTGGTATGAAGTTCTAGTACTAGCGTGGCCTCCCGGGCAGTGACTCCAACTGGCCTTTAATTGGTCGTCCCACCAGTTATGTAGCTCCGTTCGGCTCTCTACTCTCCTGAATGAAGGAAGCAGTGGAGGCCCATGCCATGCATAACGGTCAAGTGGTGACCGTCGGTTATGAATCGACAAACGAAACTGATCCGATATCCGGGTTCAGGCCTAACATTCTCCGACGCTTGGTGCTCGCAATCCTCCCTCTCCTGTTCCTCAATGGCTGTGCAGGTTTTGTCGGCGGGAAATCGCAACCGGCACAAGCGAGTTTTTCGATCGCGCCCGCGAGCCTGAGTTTTGGCAATGTTGCTGCTGGCCAGAAAAGTTCCCAGAACATCACGATCACCAACACCGGCACGGCAACGGCAACGATTCAACAGCTCACGTTTTCGAAGTCTCAGTTTGGGGTGTCCGGCGCCACTTTCCCGATGAGCCTGTCCCCGGGGCAAAGCGCGAGTTTCTCCGTGTGGTTCACCGGCGCAGTATCCGGAAACGTCAGCGGCACCTTGACGGTCCAAGGCAGTTCGGGCACGACGCCCATCGTAGCGAATCTGACGGGGAACATTACGACGTCGACTCAGCCACAAATATCGGTTTTGCCTGCGTCTCTGGACTTTGGGAACGTAACCATCGGATCAAAAGGCACTGCCAATTTTACAGTCGCCAACAACGGTGCATTGGATCTATCCGTTTCCATGATTACAGTCGGTGGCACTGAGTTTTCGATTAGCGGAATCGCCACACCCAAAACAATCAAATCGGGTCAGTCGGTTCCCGTGACCGTTACATTCGCTCCCACCGCTGCCGGCGCAGTGTCAGGAAGCGTCACGCTCACCAGCAACGACCCGAGTAATCCCACGACTGCCGTATCGCTCACAGGGAGCGGCTCGACGACTCCACTCGGGCAGTTAACGGCAAGCCCGGGAACGTTGAGCTTTTCCAACGTGTCCATCGGAAGCAATTCGTCACAAACGATCACTCTAAAGAATTCCGGAACGGTTCCGGTGAAGGTCAGCAGCCTTACAGCAACGGGAAGCAATTTCAGCGTGAGCGGAGCAAGTGCGCCCTTTACGCTCGCTGTCTCACAGGTTGTTACGCTTGGTGTCAAGTTCGCGCCCACCGTAGCCGGAATCGCTTCGGGCAGCGTCTCGATTGTCAGCGACGCAGCCGGATCACCCCTCACGATTTCTTTGAGCGGAACCGCGTCCCCCGCGCCGGCAGGTCGATTGACGGCAAACTCGACGACTTTGAATTTCGGGAGCGTAGCGGACGGAAGCAGCGCTTCACAGACGATTACGTTTACGAACACCGGAAACGCAGCATTGCAAATTACCAGTGTTTCGACCTCAGGAGCGGGCTTCAGTGCGAGTGGAATTTCCTCCCCTGTAACGCTCAATCCATCCCAGACCGCAACTCTCTCCGTGGCCTTTAGACCGACCACTGCCGGCAACGCTACGGGTACGGTTGCCGTGGCGAATAGTTCCGGGTCTCCCGTGACGATCGCACTCGCAGGAACGGGAACGCAGTCCGGACTGAGCATTTCACCTGCAACCTTCGATTTTGGAACGGTCGTCCAGGGGCAGACCAAGTCCCAAATCTTTACGTTGACCAATACAGGGAGCGCCGCACTCACCGTTACTCAGATCGCCGTCGCCGGCGCGGGTTTCAGTGCCAGCGGATTGACCACTCCCACAACGATTGGTGTGGGTAAGACTGCCACCTTTAGCCTGCTGTTTGCTCCATCAACAGCAGGAAGCTTGCACGGAAGCGTCACGATCTCAGGCAATGCACCAACCTCGCCGAATGTTGCTACCGTCAGCGGCACAGGTCTTGCAGCCTCCGTCACGATTTCACCGAGCCCAAGCAGTTTGAGCTTTGGGAATGTCAGCGCCGGGGCGACGAGCTCCAAGAGCGTGACGATTACCAACAGTGGGAACTCGAACGTAACACTGTCGCTTGTGACTGTTTCCGCCAAGGATGTTTCTGCCAGCGGAATCACGACTCCGATGACGTTAACACCCGGACAAAATGCCTCGCTGAGCCTTTCGTTCAAACCAATGGCGAATGAAAGTGTAACTGGAAACGTGACCGTTGCAACGACGCAAGGCACCAACGCGGTCATCCCGGTGACGGGAAGCGGCGTGCAACCGGCACTGGCACTGACCCCGTCAAGCGTCAGCTTCGGGAATGTCGCCGTGGGGACTCCAAACTCGCAGACGATTCAAATTTCCAATAGCGGCAATGCTGTTTTGACCATTTCGCAACTAAGCGTGACGGGAAGCGGGTTCACAACAAGTTCGGTCGCGCTGCCTCTCTCCGTCAATCCAGGATCTGCCAGCACATTTAACGTACAGTTCGCGCCGAAGTCGGCTGGGAGCGCCGCTGGAAGTGTCTCGGTGGTGAGTAACGCGCCGACATCGCCCACGACCTTGGCCTTGTCTGGAACCGGGGTTTCGGCAACGACGACGATTTCAGAAAGCACCAATAGCCTGAGCTTCGGCAACGTGAATACCGGCAGCTCCGCGCAGCAAAGCGTCACACTGACCGATACAGGAAATGCGAGCGTAACGATTTCTCAAATTAATATCGCTGGGACCGGATACTCGCTGAGCGGTGCTGGAACACCGGTAACGCTATCGCCAGCGCAGACGCTTACCTTTACCGTGCAATTCAGCCCTTCGGTTGCCGGGTCGGACAGCGGCAATGTTTCGATCGTTAGTAATGCGGCAGGATCTCCGGCGACAGTTTCGTTGTCGGGTACGGGCGTGGCGCCACAGTCTCATTCCGTGGCACTGAGCTGGAACGCGAGCACCTCAACCGTCTCTGGGTACAACGTATATCGCAGCACCATCAACGGCAGCGGATATTCCAAGCTCAATACATCGCTTGTCGGCACGTTAAACTACACGGACTACACCGTGCAAAACGGTCAGACCTACTATTATGTGACGACCGCCGTCGACGCGAGCGGTGATGAAAGCATCTACTCAAACGACGCGCAAGCGATCATCCCCTGAGCCGCCAAATGATTTTAATCAAAGCTTGACGGTGTTCCCGGGAATATCGCGCGGCTCTGAAGACGTCCACCTCGAGCGAGCATAGAGCCACACCAGGGACTGGGCAAGTAACGCGCCGGACATGTCGATCAGAACGTCTCGGAGCCTCGCCTCGCGCACTGGCACGAAGGATTGGTGCCATTCGTCTAGACCTGCGTAGGTAGCGGCAATCGCCAGAGTAGCCAGAGCCCAGCTGAGACGCCAGCCCCGGAGTCCTCCGCGAATTCCGTGGAATACGGTGACGCTGAAGACGCCAAATTCAGTGACATGTGCCAGTTTACGAATCCCAAAATGAAGCACACGGAGCGTATGGCGATTGGCAGAGGGAAACAGCCAATGCAGGATCGGAATAATCACGTGTCCAGTCTGCTCACTGCTGAAATAGTGAGTTGAGAAAATCGAGATCACGGTCGCGACACAGATGGCCGGCAGCCAATACTGCAGCCGGGAAATCAGGTGAGGGACGGTCAATGGTTGATCACCACACAGGCCGCAGCGAAGTTGCCATGATCATAGGACGAACCCATCAGAAAAAATACCTAGCTTCCGGCAGTTCGACCGAGGGCGCGGCGCGCCTCGTTCGCCAAGATTGAGTTGGGATCCAAGTGGATGGCCCTTTCAAACTCATCGTTTGCGGCCTGAGAGTTGTTGAGTTTCTGATAGATGAGACCGAGATGATACCGATACGCCTGATTGTCCGGAACTTTCCTGACAGCCTCTTCTAGCAGCGGGGCAGCCAGGGAGTAGGCACCATTGTGGTAGTAGGCCCAACCCAAGGTGTCTGCCGTGTTTGGAAGATTCGGCAACCCTTTCCGTGCGGTTTGAGCGAGAGACAAGGCCACATTGACGCTGCCACCTCGTTCGAGCATGAGGAAAGCCAGATTGTTTGACACCATCGGATTCTCGGGTTCGAGCGCGATTGCCTTCTGATACGCAGATTGCGCCTGCTGCCAATTTCCTTGCCGTTCATAGAGCCGTCCAAGCCGCTCATACGGTCGCACATCTTCGGGCTGAATCGCCGCGACTCGCTGAAGGTTGGCAATCGACTGATCTGTCTCACCCTTAACGGCTTGAATCTCAGCCAGAAGAAGAAGGGCGTTGGTGTCCTTGGGGTTCAAACTCTGCACATGAAGGAGCGCGGCTTCGGCTTGATCAGGCTCTTTTAATTGCAGGAACAGATTCGCTTGGAGCAAATAAAGGCCGGTGTTGGCGGGGTTCTTTGCAATCTGCTCTGCGACAAACTGGACCGCCTCAGAAGGCTTGTTCTTCTGCAGGTCGACAAGCACCAGGCCCGAAGCGGCTTCAAGAGAGTTGGGATCGCGTGCCAACGATTGTCGAAACAAAGCTTCAGCTTCTTTAAGCCGCTTCTGGGCCATCCTCACTTCGCCGAGTTTCACGTAGACGAGCGTATTCTGTGGAGCTTCGAGCAGGACGCGATTCAAATCCGCTTCCGCCCCGGCCGTATCCCCCTTCTTCAAGAGCGCCGTGGCGTGAAAGAAATCGGCGTCTACTGATTTCGGGGCGGCCTTTTTCCATTGGCTGCTGAGTTCTTCAAGACTGCTCCAGTCCGATTGTTGGCTGAGATTCCTGCAAAGCGCTGTCCAGGACTCCGACATACCAGGACTCAAGCGCACCGCCTCTCGCCATTCCGTCGCTGCCTGCACGGCATTTCCTTGCTCATTGAAGGCCAAGCCCAGGTAATAATGGCCGGCGCTATTCCCAGGAGCGTTCTTTAGCGCGAATTGCAGGGTGGCAATCGAGGAATCTAGTTTTCGTTGACGCAGCTCCAGAAGTCCTTTTTGAACAAGAGTTACCGAGTCCAGAGGAGACTTCTTCAAGATTTCTTGGATGATCTGGCTGGCTTCTTCCAGGCGATCGCTGAGGATCAGGAGTTGGGCGTAGGTGCGGCGAACGGAAACGTCGGAGGGATGCTCCCGGGCGAGAGCGCTAAACTCCGCAAGAGCTTTGACCATCTCACCGCGGGCGAAAAAGCTGTCGCCGAGCATGCGGTAAGCGGTGGGATTGTCAGGCAATTCTGCTTTTGCATCGCTCAGGATTTTTTCCGCTTGCATGATCTGGTTTTCTAGAAAGTACAGGCGAGCCAGGGCGGCACGCGGAGCAGGATCGTTCGGAACGGCTGCGCTGGCAGCTTGAAATTGTTTCTCCGCTTCTGCCCAGCGCTTCTGTTCCTGGTACAGATTTCCCAAGGTCATGTAGGGCAGTGGCGATTTCGTGTCGAGCCTTTGCGCCTCGATCAGACTGACTTCTGCTTCTTGCGTTTTTCCGGCGCGGTACTGAATCTGGCTCAGATTGATGTAGCCGGAAGGTTGGTCAGGCGCGAAGGAGATTGCGTCTGTTGCTTCCTTAATTGCGTCGGCGGAATCGCCCAGCGCGAGATCGGCATTTGCGAGAAGCATCTGCGCTTTGGCGTCGCTCGGTTGATTTCGCAGAATCAGGAGGGCGCGGTCTTTGGCTTCCTTCAGCTTGCCACCGGCAAGCTCCATCTGCGCAAGACTGAGTTCGGCTGGCCAGTTCGTGGGTTCCAGCTTGACTGCGAGCTGCAGTTCCATGTAGGCCCCAGCCCAGTTTTTGGTGCGCATGCGGGTTTGTGCGAGCTTGAAGTGAGCTTCGGCGAAGCGGGGATCGATCTGGATTGCCCGTCCGTAGGAAATCTCGGCGACAGAAAAGTCACCCTTTTGAAAAGCCTGATCACCTGCAGAGAGAAATTTCTGTTTTCGGACATTCGGGTTCAGCGAACAGCCGGCGAGAGCAAAGGCACACAAAAATACTCCCAAAGCCAGACGTTGCCGCCAGGCGATCGAGTGCGAAAGACACCGCAGCATGCGGTCGAAATACGGAACGCGGTACATCGAAAGGCCTCTCACGGTCTACTCTAATGCAATTCTCCGTCCCGCCGGATAGAGGATAAGTTTGGGTGAAACAGTACTTTGGTTACGCTGTTAAAAACAAAGACTCTTGTACTATAGAGACAGTCCGGGACGATACATAGCCCGGCAGCTAGGCCGGGTCCGATTCAGAGTGCGACAATCATACGGTAGCGAAATCGAGGGACAATGTTGGCAATTTTCTTCCAGTGCAGCAAGGGCCAGCTGGAGATAAGAAGCGCGGCGGCCTGAGGACTCCTTTCTCCTCTGGGCTTAACACATTGCGATAAAACGACTTAGCTTGATGGCAGCTCGTATCTTAAATGCGGTAAGATGGAACCGTCCGTGCACCGTAGTGAACTGGCTAATAGTGAGTAAGAGTGTGGTGCTTCGGCGAATGACTGGCTGACCGCCCGGCATTGACGAGGGCGAATCGAGGAACCGGTAATATGGCTCAAAATCGCGAAATTTCGGTGGCCGACGCGAGAAGGATTTTCCGGAAGTATTGGTGGATTCTTCCGCTATGCACCGTCGTGCTGGGCGCGCTAGGCTTCGTTGCGACCCTGGTACTGCCTAAAAAATTCACATCAGAGACAAGCGTACTGGTAGAACAACCAGTCGTGTCGGCGGATTACGTGAAGCCGGTGGAATCAGATGATCTCAACATGCGATTGGCGTCCATGAAGGCGCAAGTCTTGAGTGGTCCCCGCTTGCAACCGATTATCGAGAAGCTAAATCTTTATGCTGATCAACGCGGGAAAGTCAACATGGACGAGCTTGTCGGCCAACTGCAAAAAACCGTCGAGGTGAAATTATTGGAACCCATGCCAGGGTCGGGAGGCCACCCTCCCGGATTTCACGTTGGTGTCACTTTTAGCCGGCCGGAGGTGGCACAGCAAATCTGCTCCGAAATCACTTCTATGTTTATGGAACAGAACGCTCGAAGGCGGATGGACCAGTCGCAAAAAACACATCAGTTTATGGGACAAGAACTTCAAGTGGCGAAAAAGGAATTGGATGATCAAGACGCAAAACTCGCCCAATTCAAGAGACAATTCCTCGGGACCTTGCCGGAAGAAGAACAATCCAACCTGAGTATGCTCGCCAGCCTCAATACGCAACTAGAAGCGACCATGCAGGGGTTGAGCCGTGCGCAGGAAGACAAAGCGCTCAATGAAACACTGCTCGGTCAGCAGGAAGCGAGCTGGAAGGCATCGCTCAGTGGCGGAGTGCAAAATCCGGACACCATGGAACAGCAGCTTTCTACCTTGCAGGAACAACTTTCGCTTTTGCTCCTGCGCTACACGCCGGAATATCCCGATGTGCTCAAGCTGAAATCACAGATCGAATCGCTGAAGCGCCGCATGTCGGAAGAACCTGGAGCAAAGCCTGCGACGGAGACTTCGACAGCCAAACTGCGCGAGCCTGCACAACTCCAGCAATTGCGCCAGAGAGTTAAACAGGATGAACTGAATATTTTGGATTTGACGAAAAGGCAGAATCAAACGCAAGAGCAGATCCGACTAATGCAAGGGCGAGTGCAAGCGAGCCCGGTCGTCGAACAGCAGTACAAAGAACTGACGCGAAACTACCAGACGGCCGAGCAAATTTACAATGAGCTTCTCAAAAAGCGATCTGACTCGTCCATTGCGAAAGATCTCGAACATGAACAGGAAAGCGAAGTGTTCCGCGTACTCGATCCACCGAGTTACCCATCTTCGCCTTCCTTTCCAAAGCTGATCGTGTTCCTGGGCGGTGGATTGGCGGGTGGGCTCGCGTTGGGACTGGGGATTTTGTATCTCCTGATGTTCCTCGACCATGCCATGTACACCGAACGGGATGTCGAGTTGCTGTTGAAGTTGCCGGTATTGACGATGGTGCCGAATTTCGGTGTTCACCGTGGACAAGCCGACAAGCCGGGAAGTAGTTCGAACAAGTACGAGGCCGCGGTGGCCTTAAAGGTATAGAACGCCGCAGAGAAGGATTATAGGAATTAAAAATGAGCCGGATTCATGAAGCGTTGAAAAAGGCGGCGCAAGAACGCACCGCGCAGCTTGCGGGTAACTCCACCGCGGGATCCGTGGACCTGTCGGCCGAAGGGTTGACGGGTGACCTTCTGACTGACAAACGAATTCCCCTATCTCTTGAAGAACCGACCATTGTGAACAACGATGACGGTTCGGGGTTCCTGAGATTCCAGAAATTTGTGAGCAAGTGCTCCCGCCCGGAGTGGAAGATGGATCAGAATGGGAGTGTGTTCAGCGCGCAGTCTTCGCTTCCCCACGGTGCCGAGCGATTCCGCACGCTGCGCTCCCGGCTGTATCAGATTGCCAGCACACAACCGATCCGAAAAATTCTGGTTACGAGCACGCTGCCCGCGGAAGGTAAGACATTTATCGCCGCTAATTTAGCGCAGTCCTTTGTCCGCCAGCCCAACCGCAGCGTTTTACTGATTGACGCCGACCTTCGAGCGGCGCGGCTTCATATCCCGTTCGGAGCGCCAACGACTCCGGGACTAAGCGAATATCTGAGTGGGCAGGCCGACGCGTCTCAGGTGATTCAGGTTGGGCCGGAAGGAAATCTGTGCTTGATCCCTTGCGGAGGGCAGGTTTCCAATCCCAGCGAACTTCTGCACAGCGAACAAATGCTGAATCTGCTGGACCGCATGGCGCAGATTTTTGACTGGGTGATTCTTGATTCGCCCCCGGCGCTTGCCGTGCACGATTCAAGCATTTTGGCAGACATGTGCGATGGTGTGCTTTTTGTCGTCCGTGCCGGCTCGACGGATTTTGCGATCGCAGAGAGGGCAGTCACGGAATTTCGAGAGAAGAATCTTTTGGGAGTCGTCTTAAACAGAGTCGAGAAGAGTGATACGTACGGAGAGTATTACTATAACTATCCGATTGACCCAACCGAAAACGCCGCGAGCCGCTGAACCGCGGCCGAGCCGCTCGGCAAGTCGTGCGACCCTCCGGGTTCCTGGATGCAAGCTAGGTGGCAACCCGTCTCTTTTTTTGGCATTCGTTTTTCCTGTCACCTCGTTTCCCCGGCAGTAAATCGGAAGAATCGCCGTCTGGCGAGGGTCAGATTGCGCCCATCGTGACGTTCCAATCCTAGGGCCCGATGGGCCCAGGCAAAGGTTCCTCGGGTCTTCCTGTTTTAGGTCATAAGGGCCATTGAATCAGCTATTTATAGAAATCAGCTGTTTATAGTATGGATTCGCCACGCGGCCTCGATTAAACCATTAGGACATAAGGCTCCCGCTGTCGAGGAGTCGGAGTGGGGTTCTTGGAATGACATTGGAACTAATGGGCATTCGTTTTCTCACCCTTGGTCCAAAACGAGGACTGCGGGATGATGCAAAACGTCGACTGAATATATACCTATTTGTTTCAATAACTTAAAGCCAATCAATATAAACGGAAATGCATTCTTTAGGTTCCCTGATGGCACCGAAATTGCCATTAGAAGTACGAGTTTTAGTGGGGCTCTTGTGGCGGTAGCCCGTCGAAACCGAGCTAGCGTGGTCAGCTCGAATCAAGGAGAGCGTAATCTTGGAAGATTTCAGTTCCTTGGCACCGAATTCGACCCGGTTCCCATGGTACGCCTTACAGGTGCGTTCCAGACGGGAGGCGTTTGTGGCGACGCATCTGGAGGGGCAAGGTTTTGAGTGCTTTCTTCCGCTCTATCAGAGCAAGCGTCGCTGGTCCGATCGCCTAAAGGAGATTGAACAGCCACTGTTTCCCGGGTATCTATTTTGCCGACTGGATCTGAACAATCGAGGCCCTTTGTTGATGACTCCGGGCGTACAACAGATTGTAGGCATCGGCCGCACCCCGGTTCCAGTCGAAGAACAGGAGATGGAGTCGATCCGGCAGGCTCTTTCCTCCGGATTACCGAATGCACCTTGGCCTTACATGCACGTTGGCGAGAGAGTTCGTGTGAACTACGGAAGTTTGGTCAATCTCGAGGGGATCCTGGTGAATTTCAAGGGCAGCAATCGGGTTGTCATCTCCGTGACCCTGTTGCAACGTTCTGTGGCGATGGAAATCGAACTGGCGTGGCTCAGTCCAATCCGTGAGGCGAAGGCAGCAAGAGTGCCTGGCGACCGACCGAGCACGGTTGTAGTTACCGGTTAGTGAGTGAAAGTTCTAGAGGGTTGCGTACAGCAAGAAAGATGGAAACCATGGGTTTATTCAGAACAATTGGCCAGCAACGCGACGAGAAGCAGCTGGACGTGACCGTGCGCATTCCGAACAACAATGCGGACGAAGTATCCACGCGAATGATTCTTTCGGAAGACTCGTTCATGTCCATGTTGTACCTGGAACGCCGCCGTGCGGAACGCGCGCAGAAGCGATTTGTGTTGCTCATGGTCGATGTGAAAGACGCGATTACGGACAAGTACAAGACTCGGACCGTCGAAAAGATTACCCGGACTCTGTGCTCGGTCACTCGGGAAACGGACATCCTTGGCTGGTATGTCTACGACAACATTCTCGGAGTCATCGCCACCGAGATCGGCAAAGCGACCTCGGCCGAAGTGATTGAGAGGATTACACAAAAATTTCGGGCGGGATTCCTCGAAGCGCTGGGGCCAAGCAAGGCTTCGCAAATCTCTCTTTCCTTTCACTTCTTTCCCGAAGAGCTTGTTGAGGGCGACACAAACGGTTCTTCGAACAATGCCCTGTATCCCGAAATTTCCCGGCAGAAACCCTCCCGCAAGGTTGCCCTGGCACTGAAAAGGGCGATAGACATTTCTGGCAGCGCCGTTGCTTTGATCGTGCTCTCGCCGCTGTTTGCAATGATTGCGCTGGCGATTAAGGCCACCTCAAAGGGACCTGTCCTGTTCTGTCAGGAGCGCCTGGGCCAATTCGGAAAGAAGTATCGCTTTCTTGAAGTTTCGCTCGATGCGAAATGATTGCGACAGCAAGATTCACCAGGAGTACGTGAGCCGCTTTATCGCCGGACAGGTACCCGCTTCAAACGGGAACGGGGCTGCGGCAACCTTTAAGATCCAACAGGATCCAAGGGTTACGCCGATCGGAAGCATTTTGAGGAAGACAAGCCTCGATGAGCTACCGCAATTCTGGAACGTCCTGATCGGCGAGATGTCGCTTGTAGGTCCTCGTCCGCCACTCGAGTATGAATTCAAGGCATATGATGTTTGGCACCGCCGCCGCGTATTGGAAATCAAGCCTGGCATTACTGGACTTTGGCAGGTGGAAGGCCGCAGCCGGACACAATTTGACGATATGGTCCGGCTGGATCTGAAGTATGCGCGCGCGTGGTCACTGTGGCTCGATCTGGAGATTCTAGCCAAGACTCCGGGCGCAGTGGTCTCGGGCTCCGGCGCCCACTGAGAAAACGGCCGAAATCCTGAAAAGTTACCGCCCAGTAAGAGCCGTCCCTGTTGTCGCGCGATTCCTTGTCACGGAGTCGCCGCGGAATAAATATCTCGAGGGAAGCGCAAAGCTGCCGAAAGCACTTCGAGAGTTGGTCCGCCCAGGTAAACGCACCGAGGAGGTTTGATGATACGGATCGGCGTCATCGGCTATGGATATTGGGGACCAAACGTCGTTCGCAATTTCCATAGCCACGAACACTCCGAAGTAGTTCTCGTGGCGGACACGAATCCGCAGAGCGAACAGCGCCTGCACAAAGCTCATCCCGGTGTGGCCTTTACGACAGATCCGATGGAGGTCGTGAAGTCGCCGCAGATTGATCTTGTCGCGGTAGTGACACCGGTATGGACGCACTACGAATTGACCAAGGCGGCGCTTGAAAACGGCAAGCACGTTTTTGTTGAGAAGCCGTTCACCTGCAATGTGGCCCAGGCCGAAGAACTGATCGAGCTGGCCGACCGCAAGAAACTTCAAATCATGGTGGACCACACCTTCCTGTTCACCGGCGCAATGAAAAAGATTCGCCAGCTGGTCGACCAGGGCGAGCTCGGAGATCTGTACTACTACGATTCATTGCGTGTGAACCTTGGGCTGTTTCAGCACGACGTGAATGTGATCTGGGACCTGGCGCCACACGATCTTTCGATCATGGATCACGTCATCCGGGAGAAGCCGGAAGCCGTCGTGGCGACGGGAGAAAGACATCTGAACGGAGTGGAAGACATTGCGTTCATCACGGTCTATTTTCCGAAGCGCATCATTGCACACATCAACGTCAACTGGCTGTCGCCCGTAAAGGTTCGCACGACGCTGATTGGCGGCGAAAAGAAAATGCTGGTGTGGAACGATCTGGAAGCAGACGAAAAGATCAAGATCTATGACAAGGGCGTAAGCATGACCACCAATCCCAGCAAACGTCACCAGTTGCTTGTGAGCTACCGCAGCGGCGACATGCACGCGCCGCAGATCGAGCAAATCGAAGCCCTGCGTGCCGAAACCGCGTACTTTTTAAAATGCATCGAAGAGAACACGACCCCGTTCAACGATGCAGTTGCCGGGCTGCGAGTCGTGCGGATTCTCGAAGCGGCCGATCGTTCGGTGCGAAATCGAGGCGAGGCGATAACGCTGTGAGCGATTTTCTGAGCATTGCGCCCAGCGTGAAACTCGGGAAAGATGTGAAGCTTTCCCAGTTCATCAATCTGTACGGATGCGAAGTGGGCGACGAAACCAAGATCGGCGCATTCGTGGAGATTCAGAAGAATGCACGAGTGGGTCGCCGCTGCAAAATATCGAGCCATAGCTTCATCTGCGAAGGCGTGGACATTGCCGACAACGTGTTTATCGGTCACAGCGTTACCTTCATCAACGACAAGTATCCCCGGGCAACAGCGCCGGGCGGCGGCCTGCAGACCGAGGCCGACTGGAAAGTGGAAAGGACGCGCGTTTGTGAGGGCGCTTCGATCGGCTCAGGCTCGACGATACTCGCCAATGTGGAGATCGGAGAAAATGCCATCGTTGGTGCGGGCAGCGTGGTAACCAGGGACGTCCCGGCCAATGCGATTGTTGCGGGAAATCCCGCGAAAGTTTTGCGGTTCCTAACCGCGGAGACAAAATAAGGCCATGACAAATCCAACGAAAATCCCGTTTCTTGATCTGGTGACGCCTCATCAAGACTTAAAAGCAGAGCTACTCGAGGTTGTTCAGAAGGCATTTAGCAACGCAGGATTCATCGGCGGTCCGATGGTGGAAGAGTTCGAAAGCGAATTCGCGGCCTTTTGCGACGCCAAGTATTGCGTTGGCGTGAGCAACGGCACCGACGCGCTGCGTTTCGCATTGATCGCGGCTGGGGTCGAGCCCGGTGACATTCTGATCACCGTGCCACACACATTTATCGCAACGACCGAAGCGATTTCTCAAGCTGGTGCGAAAGTCGCTTTTGTGGACATCGATGAACAGAGTTACACGATGGATCCGCTCGCGCTGCAGAAATTCATCGAGCAGCGCTGTGAATTCGATAACCGAACGGGACGACTGATCGAACGCGCGTCAAGACGAAGAGTGGCCGGCGTGATTCCGGTCCACCTCTACGGCCAGACTGCGGACATGGATCCGATCCTGGAACTTGCGGCGAAGTACAATCTCTTTGTGATTGAAGATGCCTGCCAAGCCCATGGGGCGGAGTATTTCTCGAAGAAGGACAATACCTGGAAACGGGCCGGGTCGATCGGCAAGGCCGCAGCCTTTAGCTTTTATCCCGGCAAAAATCTGGGCGCCTGCGGAGAAGCCGGCGCAATTACGACCAATGACGCCGGCATGGCTCAACGGATCAAAATGCTCCGTGACCACGGCCAAGCCACAAAGTACTATCACGATATCGAAGGCTACAATGGCCGCCTCGATTCGATCCAAGCGGGCTGGCTCTCCGTAAAACTGCGGCACTTGGCCGAGTGGAATGAATCGCGACGCACTCTCGCGCATCGTTACCACGAGCTGCTGGCCGAGGCAAAGGATGCAATCATTGCACCCATGGAGCTGTCCTGGACACGCGGTGTTTATCATCTGTACGTCGTGCGGGTGCAGGACCGTGAGGCCCTCCAAGCGTCGTTCGCGGAAGCGGGAATCGGCTGCGGTATTCACTATCCTGTTCCGCTGCATTTGCAAAAGGCGTATCTGCACCTCGGCCACAAGAAGGGCGATTTTCCGGTTACCGAGCGAGTCGCCGCCGAAATTATTTCACTCCCCATGTATCCGCAGCTTACACATCGTCAGCAGGATGAAATCGCGAACAAGGTGAAAGAATTCGCCGCATCGCGAGTTACCGTGACCCGCGGTCGCTAAATTCACGCAAACGAGTACCCGCCGTAGAAGATCAGTATCGCGCCCTGCAAATGCGATCACTCGTGCGTTCGTTGGCTTGACTGCCAGCTCGATCGCATATCCCAGAATCAGTTAATTTTTCTCGAATTCAATCCGTCCGGACTATGCTTCTTCCTCGTATCGATCGTCTAACCACTCTTTATTTCGGACTGCCCATCGCGAAGATGGTCGGGCCGAAAAGTGGCAGGCGCGTACCAATACTGATGTATCACAGCATCTCTGAGAACCTGTTTGGAAAATCGCACCCCTACTCCCATATCAATACGTCACCGACCGTCTTTCGAAAGCAAATGGTCTATTTGCGGCAAGCCGGATATCGGTCGATTGATCTGAATGAACTCACGAAAGGGTTCGAATACGGCGCGGATCTCACGAAGACTGTTGTCATCACCTTCGATGATGGCTATCAGGATTTTTTGACCGATGCGATGCCGGTCCTCAAACAGTGCGGATTCGCCGCGACCGTTTTTCTTGCCACCGGTCGCATCCAGCACTCCGCCATGCGACTAGAAGGTGTCGATTACCTGACCTGGCCCCAGGTTCGCGAATTACACCAGGAAGGGATTCGATTCGGATCCCACACCGTGACCCATCCGGACCTGCGATGCATGGGGCCGGAACAGATCGAATACGAACTCGGATATTCCAAAGAGGTTATCGAACAGAACCTGGGCGTGGCAGTCGATTCCTTTGCCTACCCATTCGCATTTCCAGAGGAGGACTCCAGTTTTACGCGGCTTCTGCTGGATGAACTAGAGAACCAGGGTTTTGAAAATGGCGTCACAACCATTTTGGGCCGCGCGGGAAGTCGCTGCAATCGTTTTTTCCTGCCGCGGCTGCCGGTGAACAGTTGGGACGATGAGAGTTTTTTCCGGGCCAAACTCGCGGGTGGTTACGACTGGCTACATTGGCCACAGTGGTTCAATAAGTTTGTGTATCATAATGCCACTCTGATGCAGCGTTCGAACTGGTCAGCATCAGAAAGAGCGAAGTGATGCTGAGCCGTTTCGATTCCGTAACGGATGCAGAACGCGCATTCATGCAGAATCAGATTTCGCAAACTCCCACGAGGATTTAAATACCAATGGCTATTAAGATTGAGTCAAGGTTCCTAGAGGATGTAGTCGTTCTGGTGTCCGACGTTTTCCAGGACAGTCGCGGTTTCTTTATGGAAACGTTCCGAGAGGACCAGTTCAAAGCGCTCGGTTTGCCCTCTCAGTTCGTCCAGGATAATCACTCACGTTCGGCGAAGGGTGTCGTGCGTGGTCTGCATTTCCAGTGGGATCCGCCGATGGGCAAGTTGATGCGCGTCACATTGGGCAGCGCCTTCTTGGTGGCTGTAGATATTCGTAAAGGATCACCGACGTTTGGCAAGTGGGTGGGCGTAGAAGCGTCAGCTGAAAATAAACGCCAGGTGTGGGCTCCCGCCGGTTTTGCCCGGGGCTTCTGTGTCCTTTCCGAATTTGCGGAAATCCAGTACAAATGCACCGGAATCTACAACAATAAAGCCGAATCCGGTATTCTCTGGAACGACCCCGCGATTGGAATCACGTGGCCTCTGACAGATGTGTCGCTTTCGGAAAAAGACCAAAAAGCGCAGACCTTGGCCGAGTGGTCATTGCGACCGGAATCCGCGAATTTCAGTTTCTGAATGACATTTCAAGAGAATTTCAAGGAGGGAATGTGAAACTCCTCATCGCAGGTGGTGCGGGGTATGTGGGCTCTACCCTGATCCCGAAGCTGCTCGACCGAGGTTACAAGGTTGACGTAGTTGACCTCTTTTGGTTTGGCAACTACTTGCCGCGGCAGGTTGGTATCCTGAACAAGGACATCTTCCAGCTTACGGAAGAGGATCTCGAACCGTACACCCAGGTCGTCTTCCTGGCCGGCCTCTCGAACGACCCCATGGCCGAATATTCTCCCAGCAAGAACTTCGTATACAACGCCGCGGCTCCCTCCTACCTGGCGTACACAGCGAAGAGGGCTAAGGTTAAGAGATATATCTACGCGAGCTCCTGTTCTGTGTACGGCTATACGGAAAACGAGCTCTACGACGAGACGCGTGCGGTAAGCTCCACATACCCGTATGGCATCTCGAAGCTGCAGGGCGAGCAGGCGGCACTGCAACTTATCGATGACAATTTCTCGGTCATTTCTCTCAGGAAGGGAACGATTTCGGGCTACAGCCCGCGCATGCGTCTTGATCTGATCATTAACACCATGTTCAAGAGTGCCATGAAAGATCATACGATCACCATCAACAATCCCTCCATCTGGAGACCCATTCTGAGCATTCAAGATGCGACGACGGCGTACATTCGGGCAATCGAGGCAAACGACAAGATTTCTGGCGTGTTCAACGTCGCCTCCGGGAATTACACGGTCGGAGAGGTTGGGGACCTGGTCAAGGGAGCAATTGAGGAGAGACTCAATACATCGATCCGCCTGATCATCAAACATATCCAGGATTTTCGGAATTACAAAGTCAGCATCGAAAAAGCAAAAAACGTGCTGAGCTTCCACCCAAGCCACGATCTGAAATCCATTGTGGTGGACTTGATCGACAATATGGATAAGTTTCAAGACTGGGAGAACCCATTGTATTCAAACATCGGAACATTCCGGGGCATTGACCACGGCGTGGAAATTCACGGCATGTCAAAGGTGAGCTAGCCATGAAGGTTGCAGTGATCGGCGCGGACGGGCAGCTGGGTAGCGATTTAGTCGTTGCTTTCTCTCGGAATGGCGATGAAGTAAGCGCGTTGACGCACAAAGACATTGAGATCTCCGACCTTTGTTCAGTCACGAAGGCGCTTGGCGGAATTCGGCCGCAGGTGGTTGTGAACACGGCTGCGATGCACCATGTGGAGAATTGCGAGCGAGAACCTGAGAAAGCGTTCGCCGTTAATGCGGTTGGACCCAGGAACCTGGCCCTCCTGTCGCGCGACCTCGACGCCGTGCTGCTGCATGTGAGTACCGATTATGTGTTCGACGGTCAAAAGGGAAGCCCGTATTTTGAAGGCGACGTTCCTCTGCCGCTCAATACCTATGGCATTACCAAGCTAGCCGGCGAGCATTTTGTCCGCGCAACGACGGCAAAGCACTTCGTAATCCGCACCTCCGGCTTGTACGGGAAAAGCCCATGCCGCGCCAAGGGAGGCCTGAATTTCATAGAGCTCATGCTGAAATTGGCGAAGGAGCGGGGCGAGGTCAAAGTCGTGGACAACGAGGTGGTTTCGCCGACGTCGACAGCCGAGCTTGCAGAGCAGATTCTCGAGTTGAGCCGTTCGGATTCCTACGGCCTGTACCACGCCACCGCGGAAGGCAGTTGCTCATGGCATGAATACGCCCGGGAAATCTTTGCGGTCACGGGCACGACGGTGCGCTTGAAGATAGCGGGGCCGGACGAATTCCCAGCCAAGGTGCCTCGGCCGAAATACTCGGTCCTCGAAAATCAGGCGTTGAAGAGCAAGGGCCTTAACATATTCAGACCGTGGCAGGATGGACTGCACACGTATCTCGGGAATCGAGTCAAATCGGCTCCGCCGCAAATCGCTTCCTAGCGACGCATTCCTGACGAGCCCTTACCGCAGGGAATTCCCTTCGTTTGGAAGTTGAGGAATTCCTCGAAAGATCAAAACCGACATTCTGCCGATGAACAGGAGTGAGCCAACACCCGTTTGTATCATCGTTGAAAATCTGCCGGTGCCTGTGGATCGCCGAGTCTGGTGCGAGGCACGCGCACTGCGGGACGCAGGATACGCAGTTAGTGTGATTTGCCCCAAGGGCAAGACCTCCTGCACGGCAAGTTATGAGCTTCTTGACGGGATCCACATTTATCGTCATCGAGTGTGGGAAGCATCGGGTGCGATTGGATATCTGTTGGAATATGCCGTGGCTCTGGTTCTGGAGTTCTATCTTGTCCTGAAAGTGTTCGGCCGTTCGAGGTTTCGCATTCTGCAGGGCTGCAATCCGCCCGATACGATCTTCCTGATCGGGTTAGTCTTGAAGCCGTTCGGTGTCCGCTATATCTTCGATCACCACGATCTGAGCCCCGAAGTGTTCGAGGCCAAGTTTGGCGGGGCGCGCGGGCTTTTTTATCATTTGGCCAGGCTGGCTGAGAAATGCTCTTTCCGGGTCGCTGACGTTTCGATCGCCACCAACGAGTCCTTTAAAGAAATTGCCATAGAGCGGGGCGGGAAGCGTCCTGAGAAAGTCTTCGTAGTGCGAAACTGCCCCGACCTGACGGCATTCGGCCGCGGGCCTGTTCTTCCTGAGATCAAGCATGGCAAGCCGCTGCTCGTGGCGTATGTGGGCTTTATGGGACAGCAGGACGGCCTGGACCTTTTGCTGGAATCGATCGAGCACATCGTAAAGCACCAGAAGCGGCAAGACACACATTTTCTGTTCATCGGAAAGGGCTCGATGCTTCCGGTGCTGCAGGAAACGGCAGTCAAGAAAAATCTGGACGCTTTCGTGACGTTTACCGGCCAAATTCCGCACGACGAAGTCGTGAATTACCTGTCGAATGCGGACGTCGGGGTGGCGCCGGATCCGAAGACCCCCATGAACGACAACTCGACGATGATCAAGATCTTTGAGTATATGGCTCTGGGGTTGCCGGTGGTGCTTTTTGATCTCAAAGAGGGGCGCCGCTCGGCAGGATCCGCAGCTCTGTATGCAAAACCGAATGATCCCATCGATTTCGCGAACCAGGTGAGCCGATTGCTTGATTCTGCCGAACTTCGGAACGAACTGGGAGTGTGCGGCCGCAAACGGATCGAGGAGCGCATGAACTGGGACGCCGAGAAAATTACCCTGCTCGAGGCGTACAGTGCAGCCTTACGAGCGGACTAGATTACACCTGATCGAAAGAAGCCGTGTTTCGATCTGCGAAATTGAAAAGAATCATTCGGGCAGACATGACGCGATACATCATCATCACACCGGTGCGTGACGAGGAGAAGCACATCGAGGCTACCATCGATTGCATGCTTCGCCAGACCGTACGGCCTGAGGAATGGATCATCGTCAATGACGGATCGACCGACCAAACAGGTGCCGTGGTCGATCGATATGCCGCTCAGCATTCATGGATTCGAGTCGTCCATCGAGAGAACCGAGGCTTTCGGAAGTCCGGCGGTGGCGTGATGGAAGCGTTTTACGATGGATACAATTCACGCCAGTCTGATGACTGGGAATTTCTGGTGAAATTCGATGGAGACCTGACCTTCGCTCCAAATTATTTCGAGAACTGCTTCGAGCACTTCGCTAAGGAGCCGCGACTCGGAATCGGCGGAGGAGATATTTATCACGAGTTGGACGGAAAATTGAAGGTTGAGGCCGTCCCGAAGTTTCATGTTCGTGGAGCGACGAAAATCTACAGGAGAGCATGCTGGGAAGCAATCGGGGGTTTATTCAGGGGCCCCGGATGGGACACCATCGATGAAGTGAAAGCGAATATGTTGGGATGGGACACGCACGGCTTTACGGAACTCCAGCTTGTCCATCATCGCCTCACCGGATCTGCCGACGGATTTCTCCGTGACCGCGTAAAGTATGGTTCCATATGTTTTATCTGCGGATATCATCCGCTCTATATTCTGGCTCGCTGTGCATATCGATTGGTTCGTAAACCATACATTCTTGGCTCCATCGCGATTCTCTTTGGGTTCCTCAAAAGTTATTTTACTCACACACCCAAGGTGAACGACGAGCAGCTCATTCGTTATTTGAGGAAACAGCAATTGAGGCGTCTCTTCGGGATGCAGACGATCTGGCGGTAGCCCCCAGGTCGTCGTAAATAAACTCAGCATATGTGTGGAATCTGCGGAAAATTGATGTTTGGTAGTGAGGCGACCGTGCCGCTCTCGCTCGTCAAGGCGATGGCCGACACGCTGTACCATCGCGGGCCTGACGATGACGGTTACTACGTCTCCGGTCCGATCGGTCTGGGTTTCCGTCGCCTGGCGATTATCGATCTGCAAAGTGGACATCAACCTGTCTCGAATGAGGACGGAACAGTCCAGATCATATTCAACGGAGAAATCTATAACTATCAGGAACTGCGCGCATTCCTCCTGAGCAAGGGGCATGTCTTTAAGACCCACAGCGACACCGAAGTGATCGTTCATCTATACGAGGAGTTCGGGCCGGGCTGTGTCGAAAAATTGCGCGGAATGTTTGCCTTCGCGATCTGGCAGGAGAATACCAAAACGTTATTCCTGGCCAGGGACCGGGTCGGGATCAAGCCTCTCTATTATTGCCTGACCGACTCATCGTTGGTTTTTGGCTCAGAAATAAAAGCGATCCTGGCAGATCCTGCAATCCGCAGAAAGATTGCTCCCGAGATAATCGATCGGTTCCTGACCTTCCTGTACCTTCCCGGTCAGGAAACTCTACTCCAAGGGATCCGCAAGCTAGCGCCGGGGCATCACCTCCTCGTCAGAGACGGCAAGGTCACAATTGAGCAGTATTGGGATCTTCGCTTCGCCGAGACTACGCGGAACCAGAGCTTCAAGGATGCAGAAGCCGATTTGACGAGCTTGTTGGCCGAGGCAGTCAAGCTGCACATGATCGCCGATGTGCCGGTGGGCGTGCTTCTGAGCGGTGGAGTGGACTCGACCGGTGTCCTTAGCCTTGCTGTCGATGGAACAGACAAGGAGATCAGCAGCTACACCGTTGGCTTCTCCGACGATGGAGTAGCCGACGAACGACCTTTCGCCAGATTAGCGGCGAAAAAGTTTGGCACACAGCATCATGAAATGACGATTTCGGCCGGGGACTTTGCGGCTTTTCTGCCCCAATACGTGTGGCACATGGAAGAGCCGGTTTGCGAGCCGCCAGCCGTCGCCTTGTATTACGTATCAAAGCTGGCGAGGAATTATGTCAAGGTGTTGCTGTCTGGAGAGGGTGGAGACGAAGCCTTTGCGGGGTACAGTAATTATCGCAATCTCGTTTGGCTCGAGCGCGTCAAACGCGGGCTCGCTCCCCTAGACGGCGCCGCCGCCCGGGGGCTTTCCTTTGCCGACTCGTTATTGCATCTTCCGAGGATGGCCAAGTATGTGACGTTGATGAACAACCGTTTTCCCGACTACTACTACAGCCGAACCTCGAACCCGCATCGCAACGCGGGGAACGGACTAGGGCGCTTGTACTCGGCTGATTTTGGGCAATCGGTTGACCGCGAGTACTCGCTCGCACCTGTGCGCGAGCTGCAGGAACATGTGCGGGGCCAGAAGACGCTTGATGCGATGCTCTACATCGATACAAAGACCTGGCTGCCGGACGACCTCTTGGTCAAGGCGGACAAAATGACGATGGCCAACTCTGTTGAACTTCGGGTTCCGCTGCTCGATCACCGGGTTCTGGAGTTCGCGGCGTCCTTGCCCTCTAGCTTCAAGCTCAAGGGTTTTAACCTAAAGTACATTTTGAAGTCCGTTCTGTCGCAAAGGATTCCCAAAGAGATCGTCAATCGAAAGAAGACTGGATTCCCGGTTCCCTACGAGTCATGGCTTCGAAACGATCTGAAGAGTGTTGTCTGGGACCTGTTGATGGACCGCAGAACGGTCGAACGCGGCTATTTCCGCCGGGACGCAGTTGAGCATTTGCTTCAAGCCAACTCAAAGGGAAGCAACTATTCCAAAGAGATATTTTCGCTCCTGACGCTAGAGCTTTGGCAGCGAACTTTTCTAGAGAGTGAACACGTTGCCCTACAGTAGATTCCGGAAAACAGCGGTTGATCTGGCTGCAGGAACCCTCTGGCGGATGCCGGGCAGTTTCGAAATTGCTCGTGTTTTCGGACCTTCGTATTCGTTGCGCTGCGTGGTCTTTCATAATATTTCTGCTGAACAGTCGCCCTTTACAACTGGAATGAATGTGAATACTACTCCAGGCGATTTTGAAGCCGCGCTAAGATTTCTCACCAAACATTACACTCCGGTGCGCTTGGAGGATGTTTTGGCGGATGTGGATGGCAACGTCTTGCCGCCTCGCCCAATCCTCGTGACCTTTGACGACGCCTACGCATCGGTTGTGGAAGTGGCCGCGCCACTGTGCAAGAAGTTTGCTGTGCCGGCAATTTATTTCGTGAATGCCGCGTTTCTCAATAACCAGCGGCTGGCGGCGGATAACCTGCTGTGCTACGTCGGAAACGTGCAGGGGATGAAGACGATCAATGCGGCCGCTCACACCTTACGACGCGCTGAGATTCCCGAATTGAATACCTTGTCCGAGGTCTTCGGGAGCTTCCTGCCCTCTCTTACGGTCCAAGAGCGCGAAGAATTTCTCGAAGCGGTACGCAGGTTGGCGGGGATCCATGAGTGTCGTCTTGCGGAAGAAGCAGCTTTATACATGACGACCGAACAGCTTTGCGCTCTTCGGTCCTTCGACTTTGAAATCGGAAACCACACATACAGTCATGTGCACTGTAGATTGATGTTGCAAAAGGAATTCGGTGGAGAGATAGACGGGAATAAGGCGGAGTTAGAGGCACTTTCGGGCACGAAGGTGCGGTCCTTCAGCCAGCCCTACGGTTCCTCGACAGATCTTACGCCCGAGCTCGTCAGTCACCTGGAACTTTCCGGTCATCAGGCGGTTTTCCTGAGTGAGAGTGTTGCCAACCGGCGAGGCGCCGACCTCATGCATCTGAATCGAGTGAATCCGCGTGTCGATGGCGATGATTCTTTTTTTCTCGATCTCGAAGTGCTACCGAGGTTGCGCGCAGTGAGAGACAAGATTTGGCGTGGTCGGAGGTCGGTTCACGGCCACCGGGATTTGCAGCATGGTGCGCTAGCCTCCGCGGACGCAAAACACTGTGCGGAAAGTCTGGATAGGAGATAGAGGCGTGGACGAGGATCGGAAACCAATGACCCGTGAGAAATTTCTGTTGCAGATGGATGAAATTCTGGGCTTGCGCCCTGGAACGCTGAAAGGTCACGAAAAACTCGAAGACTTGAAGAACTGGGATTCCACGGCACTCATCAGCCTGATTGTAATGGCCGAGGACAACAACAGTGTTCCCATCGCTCCGGACCAGGTTGTGGGCTGCTCCACGGTTGCCGATCTCCTGCGGCTGGCGCAGGTGGATGTGAGTTCTTCGTAACCCTGCAATGGCGCCCGGAGCCGCGACGATACTGGCTCGGAGGATGGTAGTGGGATCAGAGATCAACACATTGCAGTCGGGCAGTTTGAAGACGTTGCGGCTGCCCACGCGTGCGGCGGACCTTATGCGGCAGCGGCCCTCCCTCAAGGCGGAGCTGCTGAAGCAAGTGAACCTGATCCCCACGCGAATTGCAATTCTGGGCGGTTCCACGACGACAGAAGTAAAGGGAATGCTTGAGCTTTTCCTCCTGGCACAAGGAATCCAGCCGTCGTTCTACGAATCAGGGTACAACCGATTCGCTGAGGATGTATTGTTTGCCAATCCGGATCTGTGGAATTTCAAACCGGACGTCGTTTTTATTCACACGAACTGGCGCAACGTTTCGCAATTTCCGGAATTAATGGAACCGGAAACCGTGGTTGAGCAGAGTGTCGAGCGTGAAATGGCCCGGTTCGGGTCGCTTTGGGAGAAAATTCATGCGGAACTTGGCGCGGTCATTATCCAGAATAACTTTGATCTTCCGCACCTCCGGCCGCTCGGAAATCTCGAGGCTTCCGAATCCTTCAGCCGCGTCAACTTCTTAGAGAGACTAAATGCCGAGTTCGCGAAATATGCACGCAGCCACTCGCGATTCCTGATCAATGATATTCACTACCTTTCAGCGCAGGTAGGACTGAACGAGTGGTACGGCCGCACCTACTGGTACAACTTTCATATGGCTCTCAGTCCCGCAGCGACAGTTCCCCTGGCGCAAAACGTCGCCGCGATTGTGAAGTCCGTTTACGGAAAATCCAAGAAATGTCTTGTTCTCGACCTGGACAACACGCTCTGGGGTGGGGTGATCGGCGACGATGGGGTGCAGAACCTCATCCTGGGCCGCGACCATCCGGTCGGTGAAGCCTTTCTGGACTTCCAGCGGTATGTGAAAGACTTGCAACGGCGAGGCGTTATTGCTCGCGGTATGTTCGAAGAACGAGATCGAGAGTGCGAAGGAAGGGTTTTCGCACCCGGACAGCATTTTAAAACTGGAGGATTTCAGCGCATTTAAAGCCAACTGGAACCCCAAGCCGGATAACCTGCGCGAGATCGCTCGAGAGCTCAACATCGGTTTGGATAGCCTGGTATTCGTCGATGATAACCCGGCCGAGCGGGCCTTGGTCGCCGACCAACTTCCCGAAGTCGCCGTGCCCGATCTCGGACCAGACGTTTCGCGTTTTGCCGAGGTACTCGAACGCGAGCACTACTTCGAGGTGGACAAAGTGGTTCAGGACGATCTGAACCGCTCCGCCTATTACAACTCGAACGCGCAGCGCAACACCTATCAATCTGGATTCCGTGATTATGCCGAATTCCTTGCTTCACTCGAGATGACTGCTGAGATTGCCCCGTTCTCGTCTGTCTACCTCGAGCGCATCACGCAGTTGATTAACAAGACGAACCAGTTCAACCTCACGACCAGACGATATACGAGTGCGGAAGTCGAAAGCATTTCGAAGGATTCAAGTTTTATCACTCTTTACGGCCGGCTGGCCGACAGATTCGGTGACAATGGCCTGGTCTCGGTGCTGATTGGGCGCGTAGCGGAGGACACAGTCGAGTTGGATCTCTGGCTCATGAGCTGCCGCGTCTTGAACCGCGAGATGGAGTTCGCCATGTTCGATGCCTTGGTCGAACAGTGCCAGCGCCGCGGCATCCGGAGGATTGTGGGCGTCTATATTCCTTCGAAGAAGAATAAGATGGTTGCCGGGCACTATGCCGGGCTCGATTTCACAGAGCTCGGCGAGGCTTCAGGAGATCGCCAGGTATGGCACTACAACGTTCCGCAAACTCGCTCGATCAGAACGCGGTTCATTCAGAGGGCCGCACAGACGTCACCGACAGCCGCCAATGATTAAAGAAGCGATCGCCCCTCGAACGCCAGCCCTTCCGCTCGCAGATTGCGAGCGAGGAGCGAAGTCCATGCCCGATCCTGGCTGGCAAGTGGAAGTAGCGCGCGCAACTTCCGCGGAGTGGTCGAAAACGCTGGAGCTGTTCGACGACGCGAACATTTATCAGACCTTTGCCTACGGCGGAGTCCGCTGGGGGGCAAAGAACTTGAGCCATCTGGTCTTAAAGGCAAATGATGAGGTCTTGGGCATCGCTCAGTTGAGAATTGTTCGGCCTACGCCGCTGAAGTTTGGCATGGCGTATCTTCGTTGGGGACCGCTTTGCAAGCGCCGCGGGAAACCGCTCGATCCGGAGATTTTTAAGGTCATGGCGCGGGCCCTTGTCGAGGAATACGTCACCAAACGAAAGCTGTTCTTGCGCGTCGTTCCGAACGCCTTTGCTGGATCGCCGCGTGCGGAGGCAATGCAATCCGCGTTTTCTAGTTTCACCGGCGAAGATCTCACCGCCGAGAATACATACCGAACCTTGGTCCTCGACCTGAGTCCTTCGCTCCCCGAGTTGCGGAAGAACCTCGACGTAAAATGGCGGAATAAACTCTCAGGCGCGGAGAAGAACAACCTCAAGGTAGTCGCCGGCAACGGCCGCGAGGAATACCAGACCTTCTGTCAGCTTTATCACGAAATGCGGAAGCGGAAGACCTTTGAAACGACCGTAGATGTTGAGGAATTTCAGCGGATACAGGAAGAGCTGACAGAACCACATCGCATGCGGATTTTGATTGCCGAAGACAAGGGAATCCCCGTAGCCGGGCTCGTTGTCTCAGCGATGGGTGATTCTGCAATTTACCTTCTCGGAGCTACCAGCGACGCCGGACTAAATGCCAAAGGCGCGTACCTGTTGCAGTGGACCATGATTGAATGGCTGAAACAGAATGGTATTCGGTGGTACGACCTCGGAGGGATTAATCCTGAAGGAAACCCCGGCGTATATTCCTTTAAGAGAGGAATGTCCGGCATGGACCTGTGCCAGATAAACCCAAGAGTGGAATCCGGCAGCGTGCTGTCCAGCGCAATCGTCAAGGCAGGCATGGTGATACAGAACAAATTTCGCCGCTCCTTGCGCCCGCAAACGATTGCCCGCTCGATCAAGCAGCGGCCAACAAAATACTGAGCTAAGGTATGACGACTTCATCGAACTCACCAGATATCTCCGTTGTGATCGTAGGCTGGAACGCCAAACACTATCTGGAGTTGTGTCTGGAAAGCCTACGCAACGACCCGCCACGGAGAAGCATGGAAGTTCTGGTGGTCGACAATGCTTCGACGGACGGCTCCGCGGAAATGATGGAAGCGAAATTTCCGTGGGTGAAATTGATCAAGAGCAACGAAAACCTGGGTTTTGCCAAGGGAAATAACGTGGCCATTCGGCAATGCCAGGGGCGCTACATCGCGCTTGTGAATCCAGACGTAATCGTATTCCGCGGTTGCCTGGACGCGCTTGCGGACTTCCTGGATCAGAATCCAAAAGTCGGGAACGTGGGACCGAAGGTGCTGAATCCGGACATGTCGATGCAGAGCACCTGCCGGCGATTTCCAACTCTGTGGAATAACTTTTGTTCTTCGAGCGGCCTTTCTTCGCGTTTCAAGAATTCACGGTTCTTTGCCGGAGAGCACATGTTCTACTTTCCGCATGACCGCACCCTGGCAGTGGATGTGCTGGTGGGCTGCTTCTCGATGATCCGTCGTGAAGCGATGGATACCGTCGGCCTGCTTGACGAAGGCTTGTTCATGTACGGAGATGACGTCGATTGGTGCCGTCGCGCGCGGAACGCCGGATGGCAAGTGGTGTTCTATCCTGGTGGGCAGGCGATACACGATCGTGGCAAAATTACGGCGCCCTATCCGGTGCGCTTCGCGGTGGCGCAGCAGAAGTCTGTGCTGCATTACTGGAAAAAGCATCACAGCGTTCTAGGTGTGTTAGGGATCAGGACCATCATGTTTCTGCATCACCTGATGCGCTATACCGCTGCCGTCATTTTGGGCTTGTCGCATTCAGAGAAAGGTGCGAAAAGCGCAGTGCGCAAGCAAGTCAGCGGCGCGTGCCTGCGGGCGCTTCTTTCTGGCAACACGCCGACCGAAGCCTGATGGGTTTCGTAGTTCTCTACATGTCCATTTCCACCGCAATTTCGCGCATGAGTGCTTACTACAAGCTCCATGGATTTGGTGCGACGATCGAACGCGCCGGCGTGGCCGTAAAACGGGGACTTTTTGCGAACCGCATGGTCGTCTTTTATTGTGATTTGCCTGGGCTAGCGGCACGTCCGGTGAATATCCCGAGTTTGATGAGAATCGACCGCTTGCAAAGCCAAGCGGAACTTGGGCAAGCCGACTTAGAGGAGATTACCAGCTTTTGGAATCCCGAACAGGCTCGCCGCAATATCGAGGAACGTTTTATGAAAGGTTCCTCGCTCTGGCTGATCAAGTCGGAAGACAAAGTAGCTGGATACGGCTGGACCCTACAGGGGCGTACGATTGCGGAGTATTACTTTCCGATGGGGTCGAAAGATGTCCAGCTGTTCGACTTTTACGTCTTTCCAAAATTCCGCGGCCGGGCCTTACATTGGCTGCTCACCGCTTATATCCTGCAGACGCTTAGAGCGGAGGGTGCGGCGAGAGCGTTTGCTGATACGGGCGAGTGGAACCAGGCGCAGATTTCTTCGTTTCGAATGACCCCGTTTCGGCGCCTGGGTCTCGTGCGGTCGTTTCCGATCTTCGGTCGCACCTTTTTGTCCTGGTCGGGCCAGGAAGCCGCGGAGCAACTCCAGTTAACAAGTCGGCCTGAGGGATAGATCCCTGGTGACGAAGCCGCATGAATAGCAAGAATATTGCCGGCACGCGCTGCCGAGCGTATGACCCAATTTACACAGTTCGACTTAGGCCGTTCGGACGAAGCCATCACACCTAATCCACGACTTGGAGAGGCGAGACATTCGCTGACCGATCCCGCTAGTGTATCGCGGCGTCTTTTACGTTGGAGCAACTCATCGGAACTGCAAAGGTCCAGCATGGAACAGGCTGTGCAACAAAAAGTTGTGCCTCTGACGGGCAACGAGACAGATTCCTTTACGTCGGGAAACGTGCAACTCGCCGCGTTCATCATCTTGTCCGCCATACTGGTGTTGCCGATCTGGCTGGTGAAATATCCTCCACTGATTGACTATCCGAATCACCTGGCGCGCGCTTTCGTGCTGCATCATCTGCATGACCCGAATTACGACTTTTCGCGGTGGTACGCGCCGGATTGGGGACCCAATCCCTACCTTTTGGCCGACCTGCTGATGCAAGTGTTCCAGAGTGTCGTGGGAATTTACGCCGCGGGGCGTTTGATGTTGACGCTGTGTGTGCTGGGTTTGCCTTGGGGAGTGCTGTTCTTTTTGCGGCGGGCGAATCCGGGAAGCGAGTACCTGGCGTTGTGGGCTTTCGCGTTAGCATACAATCGGAACTTTCTAATGGGCTTCATGAGTTTTGAGTTGAGTCTTGCGTTGTGTTTTGTCGTGGTGGGCGTGTGGCTAGACTATTTGCGCAACAACAAGATGAGTACGTATGCGCTGTCGATCGTTTTGACGGTGGTGTTGTACCTGACACATCTGGGCGGGTACGCCATTGCAGCTCTGGCCATTGGCATCTATACGCTGATGAATTTTGGAATGGGCCGCAAATTCTGGCTATCCACGATCCCTTTCCTGCCAGGAGCACTATTCTTTCTTTACAGTAAATTCAACGGAGGCTGGGCAAAACGGGCCCTGGACTATCGAACGTGGAATCTTCTTTCCAAACTGAAGGGCATGGTGGTCCCCTTCATGCTGTATTCAAGACCTCTGGGGTTGCTGACGCTCGTGGGAGTTCTGACGACAGCGGTGTACTTGCTGTGGCGGCGCGACAAGCTCGAACTGAACCTGGCCTGGACTGCAGTCGCGATTGCGATCGTGGCCGTCCACTGGATTATGCCGGGGATGTATGGGGATCTGGGATTCATCAATTATCGGTTCTGCATCGTCGCATTCTTGTTCGTATTGGCGGTACCGCGGTTTGTGGGGCCGAGGAACTGGATCGTGGCGGGGGCAATCGCGCTGTGCTTGTTGCGCACGGCGGAGGTTACGAAATACTTCGTTTCAGAGCAGAAGCCGCTGGCGGAAATGTCTAGCAGTTTCAAGTATATTCCGCAACAGGCGTTGGTGCTTGCCTATAGCGGCATTGGAGATCATTCGTGGATCGAAAACGCCAAGCTGAACTTCTGGGCTTACGGCGTGATTGAGCGGGGATGGATTAGTCCAAGCCTGTTTCACCAGGCGGGGGTGCAGCCGCTACAGCTCCGCATGCCGATGTGCGCAGAGGATGATCAATACGGAGTTGAGCTGCTTGCAAGCAAATATACGATCGAAGCTGTGAGGAAAACGTATCCCTATGTCTGGGCCAACGACATCGACTATCTGGATCCGCTGCTCGAATTGGTCGCGGGACCGGTCGTTGACGAAGGCGGGTTGAAGATCTACAAGATGAAGGACACGCCGGTAGACAGCGCGACCGCTGCCTTTGTCCTCAGAGAAGCGCAGCAGAGATCCCGAGAAGTGCCTCATGAATAGCGAGCGACCTAGCGGCAGTATCTGTCCGCCGGACAATCCGAAACTTCACCATCTCGGTTTCGTGGTCCCTTCGATCGAGCAAAGTGCCGAATCCTTCATCGAGTCTCTTGGAGCATCATGGGATCGAAAGATCACGTTTGACCCTTTGCAAAAGGTCCGCGTAGCGTTTTTCGAGGGCAGAAACACGGCTGATCCCTTGATCGAGCTGGTTGAGCCTGGGGGATCGGAATCTCCGGTGTCCCGTTTTCTCGAGCGTGGTGGGGGGCTGCACCACTTGTGCTATGAGGTGGACGATCTCGACGCCCACATCAGCTTTTGCAAGTCTGTCGGTACAATGATCATACGGCCGCCGGTGCCCGCCGTTGCGTTTGGCGGGAGACGAATCGCCTGGGGGATTTCGAAAAAGAAACTCCTGCTGGAATTCCTTGAATCCGGACGAAGATCCTCGTGAGTGGGCAGAAGCCGGATTACGCTCTTTTTCGGTTTGGCCATTCTGGGTTTGTACCTGGTCAAGGATGCCTCAAACCTGTACCAAATCTGTACCGAGGGTCAATAGTGGCCAGTGGGGCTCGGTAGTAACCTAAGCCATGGGAACGGTTTAAGTGAGGTCTACTATGGCAGGGTTCGTTCGCGTCACGATTCTACTAGCTTTCATCCTGTATGCTGGGAGCGCTTCGGCAGCGGGCACAAATTGTCCCTCGGGTGCGAACTACTCTGGCACGACGGCATTTAGCGTCAACGCGACGCTTGGTTCTTTGGGGATCACCAGCTGTTACTTCGTCGCTGCAAACGGCTCGGATTCAAACAACGGCACAAGCGAATCAACTCCCTGGGCGCACCTACCGGGGATGTCGGGTGCGGCCGGGAACGCGGCAGCACACACACCAGTCGCCGGAGAGGGCTACATTTTGCGTGGTGGTGATACGTGGAACAATCCAAGCGTTAATTGGAGCTGGTCGGGCGCGTCTGGCAGTCCAATCTACGTCGGTGTGGATAAAACCTGGTATTCCGGTTCGTCGTGGTCCCGTCCGATTTGGACTTGTAAAAATGGTTGCTGGAGCACGGGTACCGGCAATAAGTACGACATTCTCGACAACATCGAGATGACTGGTCTCGTGGACGTTTGCACGAATTGTGGTGTATCCGGCTCCGAATCCGGGAGCAGCCCGAACTTTGTAAATATGTACGGTACGTATCAGCTGGTGGAGAACCTGTACATTCACGGATGGAGTACCACCCGCAAGGTGTCTAATTCCGGTTCGCAGGCAATTCGTTTTACCGCAGGTTCCAACGCCACAGGCGACACGATGCGGTACAACATCATCGACGGTTCCGATACCGCGAAGAACATGCTATTTGTGACGTTCGGGAACACACCTATTGCGTATGGCAACTACATGGCCTACGTCTATACGGGTCTGGACGGTTGCGGCGACGACTGGCACGACAATATTCTCGACAATACGATGGTGCAGGGAGTCGTTACGGGACATCAGGATGGGCTTTATCATGTCACGCAATGTTATAGCCCCAATAGCTTTATTTATAACAATGTCATACGGAACACGACGAATTCTCTGACAGGCGGGGCCGTCAAATTGTGGCTGAACGGCAATGCTCCCTGCCCGTTTTCATCTTGTACGAGCTATGCCTTCAACAACATTATTTATAACAATTATCCGGGTAACACAGTGGACACCGGTGGCCATCTTGTCGGGGTCAACTACGGCACCTGGTACTTTTTCAACAACACAGTCCAATGCGGCATGGATTCCGCGATGGGCATATGCGCTGTGGGAATGAATACAGGAGCAACCCTTAACTTCCACTCGAGCAACAATCATTGGATTCAAAGTGGCACAGCCTCTCCCCTGTCTTGTAGCAAGAATCCAGGGGGATCCTGCTCGCAGACAGATGATCTGATGCAGACGCTTGCTCAAGCGAACTCTCAAGGCTATACCGGCGCTTCTACCTATGCCTTCATGCCGACCAATTCGAGTGGTAGTACCTTGACGGCTGCGGCTACTTCAATGTCCAGTATATGCAGTACGATTTCAGCGCTGAATTCTGTCGCGGGAGCAGCCTGTCAAAGTGATACAACGTATGCCTGCAACTACGTTGCAGCAAATCATTCGGTAAGTTGCCCGAAGAGAGTAACCGTTGCGCGCACTTCGGAGCCGAGCATCGGCGCCTATCAGTTCGGTTCGGCACAGTCCTCAACGCCTGATCCTCCAATGGGTCTTACAGTCTCGGTGCAGTAGTGGTAACGCGGGGAGCCTTCGTGGCTTCCCGCCGAGTCTCTGACAACGGTGCTTCACAAGAGAAAATCTGGCGACTTCCCTGTAATACTTGTGATGATGGTATCGCGCCTGGGGCTAGTCATTGAATGATCGTATTTACACTGCTCGAGACCTCTTCAAACTGGCAATTCATCAACGAAGATGGGTCTCACCCTTCGACATGAGTAATGCACTCAATCGCCCGAACTGGCACCTGAGGATCCATCGGATCGGGCGCCCGCTTCCTAAGTTCCCTGTGGGGGCGGCGACTCAGCTCACGCGGCCTCGGGGAGAGCGAGGAGTACCGGCTGTGCACGCGTTCAACTTTGCGTGTGCGTTCTTGAACTTTTTGCCCGGAGCGCTGTTGTAATGATCTGGGCCCCTCGCATGATGACTCCCCAACTTTGTGTGGCGGTTTTCGCCTACCTTCAGGTCAAGGCACCCGAAAACCTTGCATTTGGAGGTGGGGCACAGGAAACGACGATTCACCCTCTGGTAGCCGTTTTGCTGCTGCTGGCAATGGCCCTCGTCGTGGTCCTGCCCCGCAAGAGAGCAATTGCGCCATTTCTGTTTGCGTTCTTTATGATCCCGGTTGGTCAGGTTGTCGTGTTGGGGCCATTCCACTTCACCCCACTCCGCTTCCTTATATTGGCGGGTTTGACGAGACTGGCCCTTTCCCGAAGGTTGCCAGCCGATCGTTTCGGGAGGATAGATTGGGCGGTGGTGTTGTGGTCGATTTCAGCTGCAATCTGCGCTTGTCTCGAGTGGCGGCAGATGGGGGAAGTTGTCCGACAAGCCGGGGGTCTTCTGGACACGTTAGGAGGCTTCCTGGTGGTAAGGTTTTTGATCTCTGACGGCGAAACGATGCGACGCGCGTTTAAGACGCTCGCGGCGATTTGCACTGTTTTTGCGATCACCATGGTCATCGAGCAGGCCAAGCATGTCAATGTGTTCGGGTTCTTGGGGGGGATATCAACGGAAGTTGCGGTAAGAAATGGGCAGTTCCGCTCAGGTGCAACGTTGGGTTATTTGTACGCTGGCGCGTTTGCCGGCGTGTTAATCCCTTTGTTCGTCTGGCTTTGGGCGAAGGAGAGATCCAGGATTGCGGCTTGTGCGGGGTTGGTTGGGGCCACCGTGATGGTTATTACATCACATTCAAGCACATCGCTGCTGGCGTTGGCCGGGAGCTTCGTGGGACTTGCTTTCTGGCCCCTGCGCAATCGGATGCGCATCATTCGCTGGGGACTGGTCTGCACCCTGGTTGCGCTGCACATGGTGATGAAAGCTCCTGTTTGGGCACTGATCCAACGAATTGATCTCACAGGCTCCTCGTCCGGCAGTCAGCGGTTCCTTCTCGTCGACATGACCATACGCCATTTCACCGATTGGTGGCTGATCGGAACCAAGGCATACGTCGATTGGGGATTTGGCACATGGGACCTCTGCAATCAGTTCGTCGCCGTTGCGTTAACAGGTGGTCTTTTGCCTCTGATCTTCTATATTGCGATCTTTCAGCGCAGCTTTAGTGAGCTCGGCACGGCAAGGAAGTCGGTGCTGGAAGACCGGGACCAAGAGTGGTTTCTCTGGTGCCTTGGCTCGTCTCTCTTTGCCACCGTGGTGGCTCATTTTGGGATCAACTATATGGCCCAATTGATTATGGATTTCTTCGTCCTCGTGGTATCGATCGTAATAGCCACGTTTGAAGTCAGGCAGTCCGCTCTGCAACCCGCGACCGATTCGGCTGCGCCGGCGGTGCTCTTGACTCCGAGACCAGTGGTTAGGTCCTTGGCGATCCGCAACGTGCAGCCAAAGACGAAACAGGAAGCTGCCCGGCCAAAAAAACAACGTCCCGTAAGGTCGAAAGTCTGACGTTCTAGGTCCCAAAAGACCGAAGGTCCGACTCGTTTTGTTATTCATTAGGAAAAATTAGGGAACAACAATGAAAACCGGCAATGAGCGTGTGCGGGTGCTATACAGCTTCCCGCTCCGGCTGGGCGCGGACAGGATATGTTATACGGCTTGGCAGCAGGTCAACGGCCTGGCGGCAGCAGGAGCCGATCTGCTTGTGTTTCCTGCATCTCTAGGTCGGCCGGTTCCGGCGAACGTCCGGGTTGCCCCCACGCTGGCAAGAGGAAAGTTGCGTGTGCCATACAAAGTGATCGGCACGATGCGGGCCGTGGCCTTGCACGATCACATCGTCGCCCGGCGAATCCAAAAGTTGGCGGGGAAGATCGATATCATCCATACGTGGCCTCTCGGCGCGCTTCGAACTCTCGAGACTGCCGCACGATTGGGAATTCCGACGGTGCTAGAGCGTCCGAATGCCCACACTGGATTTGCAATGGAGATCGTCCAGCAAGAGTGCAATCGATTGGGCGTGACACTACCGCCAGACCACGAGCACGCGTTTAATGCCCCGAAACTTCATCGAGAGGAGGAAGAGTACAAGCTAGCCACACGTCTTCTCTGCCCGTCGGAGTTTGTAGTGAAGACCTTTGTCGATAAGGGATTTGCAAAGCAGCAACTGGCACGACACATTTACGGGTACGACGAAAAGACCTATTATCCGCCTAACGAACTCCGAAAGCCTGAAAGCGGACTGACGATGCTGTTCGTCGGGGTCTGCGCGGTGCGGAAGGGTGTCCATTTCGCGCTGGAAGCCTGGCTCAAGTCTCCAGCTTCGAAAGACGGGACATTTCTAATTGCCGGTGAATTCTTGCCGGCGTACCAGGAAAAACTGGCGGCGATGCTCTCGCATCCGAGCGTCAAAGTTCTTGGCCACCGGACCGATGTTCCTCAGCTGATGCGAAAGAGCGACATCCTGGTCCTTCCGAGTATCGAAGAAGGCTTTGGTCTCGTCATCACCGAAGCGATGGGTAGCGGATGCGTTCCGCTTGCGTCAGAAGCGTGTACGGAAATTTGCAGTCACATGAAGACGGGATTGATGCATCGCGTGGGAGACGTCGAAGCTCTTAGTCAGCACATCACGATGTTGCACGAAGATCGCGGCCTACTCGAGAGACTTCGCACTGCCAGTCTCGAGGCTGCACCTTCGCTCACCTGGACCGCTGCCGGTGCCGTGCTTCTCGATGCGTACCGCGAAACGATAAAGGCGCACAAGACCGGAGCGCCCTACCAGAACCTTGAACGGCGAGAAAGCGTCGACCGCGAACCATAAGGCTCGATTCACTTGAAATTGGCGCGAGAGTACTATTAATTACGAGAGTATTTCATTATCGCGCCCTACGCGAAAATTCTGTTATGGACCCAATTTGGACGTCTGCAGATATCGGGACGAACCTCCTGTCGATCGCGTCTCGAACCTTGGCAGCCCGGTTGACACAGAGCGGATCCTCAGAGACAGATTTGGCGACCGAATCCAGCTACGCTGACGCACCCATTGTCCCGGACGTAGTTCGTTGCGAAACGCAGAGGATTTGGGATCGAATAGAGTGCGAGGAATGGTTCACTATCAGCGCAAATACGAAACATTCGGTTGCTATGTGAGAATCCAAATCGTAGAGAAATCATCCCTATGGACAATCGTTCGACATTAACCTCGGTCCCAGAACCAAATTCGGTCCCGGAATCAGACGGTATGAACGAGCCTGAAAGCAATCGCCTAGGACCGTGCCCTGTTTGTGGCCAAGCAGGAGCGCGAGAGTGGCTGCGAGCGCCCGACCGGTTCCACGGCAGGCAAGAAAACTACACCCTCGTGCGCTGCCGAGCGTGTTCTATCGTTTGGCTTAACCAGCCACCGACGCCATCGGAAATGCAGCAGCATTATACAGAAGCGTATGACCGACTGATTGCAGCGGCAGGGCAGAACTCGCCTCACCGATGGCGGGAACGCAAGAAAACCCTGGCGCAATTCAAGCAATCGGGCGCGCTTCTGGACTTGGGCTGCAGCTCGGGCTCGTTCCTGCAGTCTCTCCGGAGCGAGTCCTGGAAACTCTCGGGAATTGAAATGTCCGCGGACAGCGCAAGACGCGCGGAGGCAAATAGCGGCGCCAAAGTGTTTGTTGGGGAAATTCTGGAAGCCTCGTTCGCGCCGGAGTCCTTTGATGTCATTACCTGCTTCGACGTGCTCGAACATCTGTCTGAACCCCGAAAGGTACTTGAGCGCGTCAGCGAATGGCTGAAGCCCGGAGGCATCTTTTACGTACTGGTGCCCAACGTGGACTCTGCTGAGGCACGCGCATTCGGAAGCTACTGGCACGGGCTGGAGTTGCCGCGACACCTGTTTCACTACTCGCCAGAATCTCTTAAACTTCTTGCCGAGTCAGCGGGACTCCGCGAGGCGTCGCTTGTAACATCGCGGAACCCCGCCGTGGGGACAAGCCTGCGTTACGTTGGCGATGATGTCTTCCGCGCGGTGGGGATCCGACGAACGCCTGTCGCCTATCGCGGTGAGGCGAGCCTTCCCTGGCGAGCCGCGCGTAAGTTAGGTCGTATGACGGTTCTCCGTTTCATCCTAGCGTTGGCTCCTCTCGTCGGTGGCGGGGAATCCATCCACGCAATTTTCCGTAAAGAAGGCACCGGTTCACAAGTCCCTCATTAACAGAAATTCAACATCATAACGAGAATTCACAAATGACTAAGACGACTCGCACGCCGCACGCGCGTTTTGAAGATCCGCTAAACCTCTGCAGCCATACCCTCACGCAGCTCTATAGCTTATGGTTAAGAGCAACCTACCCATTTGCATCCACAGGCAGCAACCTGTCGATCCATCCTACAATCGTGTTATCCAGGCGAGTGGCTCCTAGGATCAAGATTGGAAGCTTCGTCATTATCAGAAATAACGCATGGCTCAACACCGTCGTCCTATCAGAGGCCGATAACGGGATCAAGATTGTCATCGATGACCATTGCGTCATTAACGCCCAGGCCGTAATTTCCGCCAAGAATAATATCCATCTGGAGCGCGACGTGATGGTATCGGCCTGCGCACTCATTATGGACCATAACCATACCTATGAAGACATTAGCAAACCAATTCAAGCGCAGGGCTCCACTCCTGGAGGCACAATTCGAATCGAACAGGGATGCTGGATCGGGCATGGTGCAGCGATCGTCTGCGGTCAAGGCGAACTGGTGATTGGTCGCAATAGTGTTGTCGCAGCAAACGCCCTAGTTACCCGGAGTTTTCCACCCTACTCTGTGATCGTAGGTAATCCGGCGAGACTCGCCAGAAAATTCGACACTGCGAAGGGCACCTGGATTGGCGGAAGCGAGCATCATCCGGTGGCTGAGCAAGGTTAACTCATAGGCTTACCGCAACGCAGACATAGCGCTGGTTTTTTACGCTATGGCCTTCTGCTCAAAATCATTGCATTCGGGTATTCCGGCGGCTCGTTCCGTGCGATTTCCGATCACGGCGCTGATGAAGGAATCGTCATTTTCAGCATTGTCATGAATTCGCTCCGGACGGTTGCACTTCGATTCTTGTCACAAGAAGGTACCCATTATGGCTATGCAAGAAGCAGCAAAGGATGTCAATTTCCTCACACAGGAAATGGGCACCGTCCGGTCAGAGAATGACTACGCACGTGTCCTGTCCCCCACACGCTCAGTCGCGGCCCAATCAGCTATTGTGGTTCCGTGCTACAACGAGAGCACGCGCTTGCCGGTGGACGAATTTGAAAGGTTTCTGGATTCTGACCAGGAAGGCAGCGTTCTCATCTTTGTGGACGATGGCAGTCGTGACCAAACGGCGGAAATTCTCGAACGAATCCGCAAGAACAATGTGGACCGCGTTGTGGTGCTCCAACTGCCCGTCAACCGGGGCAAAGCCGAAGCCGTTCGGTTTGGGATCAATTATGCGCTGGAGCAGTATCTTCCCTTCGTCGGTTTTTGGGACGCGGACCTGGCGACCCCGCTCGCGGCGATCGCCTCATTCGTGGATCTTCTTAGGAACCGTCCGGAACTGGATATGGTTTTCGGAGCACGAGTGCGACTCCTCGGCCGCCAGATCGAGCGGCGCGCGAACCGGCATTATATGGGGCGTGCCTTTGCAACCGCCGCTTCCTTGGCCCTTAGACTCCCGATCTATGACACGCAATGCGGCGCGAAGGTGTTCCGATGCACGCCCCAAATGCGCACGGTATTTGCAAAACCGTTTATGAGTCGTTGGATCTTCGACGTCGAAATCATTGCTCGTTACATCTCGGTCATGAAATCTCCAGACGAGGCAACGCGTCACATTTATGAATTTCCACTTACGTCATGGGTCGATGTTCAGGGTTCGAAGTTAGGTCCACACGACTTTGTGCGCGCAGCCTACGAGCTGGCCCGAATTGGTCTGAAGTACAAGGTCTGACAGTACGCAGCCAGCGCGATCTCATCATGCACCGCAGTCTCTCTTTAGGCCATTTCCGAGCGCAGCCGTTTACTGACGGGTAAAGGAATTCATGAGCCGCAAACCACTCGTAACCGTTGTGATCCCCACTTTCAATCGAGTTCGACAGACGATCGCAGCGATTGATAGCGTCCTTGACCAGACCTACGTGGATTTCGATATTATCGTGGTAGATGACGGCTCTACGGATGACTCAGGTCAGGCGATCCAACGATTCATAAGTCAAAAAGCCAATGATGGTCGACAAATACTCTTCGTTAGTCAGCCGAATCAGGGTGCTAGCGTGGCCCGAAATACGGGAATCGCAAAGTCTAAGGGAGAATACATCGCATTCTTGGATTCGGATGATACTTGGGATCCTGAAAAACTGGAGTATCAGATGCAGGCACTCGAACAATTTAGAAGCGAGTGCGGCATGTGTTTTACCGACGCACGTCTGGTGAATAACTCGGGGATGAACGTTAGCAGTTTTCAAGTACACGGAAGAAGCTACAAACAGCCGATGGGCATCGACCGAGACGCAATGAAATCACTCGCAGAATCTTTTTCCGGCTTTTGGATCTCGAGTCTGCTGGTCAGGGCTGACCTGGCCAGGCAGGTCGGCGGGTTTAGTCCTGATATCTCCTTTGTCGAGGATCGCGACTTCCACTTTCGATTATCTCTCGTAACCGGCGTTGCTTACGTGAACAAGTTGCTGATTCGAACCGATCGAAACCCCTCTCCACCTGGTTCGACCGTGCGGCCATGGGACAAAGTAGAAGTGCAATTCCGGCAGCAGCAACGAATGCTCGAGAAATGGTTGACCATGAGTGACAAATTGCCGCCGGACCTACGCAAGACAATCGAGCGGAGCCTGGGAGCCCTGCACTCGCATTGGGCGAACTGGTACTTGGAAAACGGCCGCTACGATGAGGCTCGTCAAGCTGTCTCAGAGGCCGTGAAGCACAAGTTCGCGATGGGGACAGCGGTGAAGTGGGCCTTGACCTGGCTCGCTCCGGGTATCGCCAGGAGAGTAGCGCCGAAGACACGACCGATTGGGACGGGTGGACACGCATCCTGAGCTTTAGCCACAATAGTATCCTGGCTGCCCTGCGTTGCGGGACCGCTCGTATACAAGGCGTCTCACAGGAATGTGGTCAAACTGCCGGCTACGCCTCGTGCGAAGTTCATAAGTCAGACACGACCTCTTATCGAGTGAAGTTGTTTTTTTTGGATCGAGCGATGATGACGAATCGGTGATTTTTGCTGGCGATGGAAAATGAAACTAGTTGAAGCCTTAAGCATTACCCAAAGTGTCAAGCATCGGAAGGGCGGCTCGTTCACCTGTTTTCTCGCGACAGGAATGAACCCCCTTCACCTCAAAACATTTCTGTACGCGGAACTGGGTCGGCTGTACGGCAATCAGAGAATCGACGTTCAGCGGGGTTTGTATGGGGATTTTGTAGGCAATCTCGACCGACTTGCAGATTCAGATGCTGACTGTGGCATTGTCCTGATGGAATGGCCCGATCTCGATCCTCGATTGGGACTTAGGACCGTCACAGCGTGGTCCCCGTCGACTTGCATGGATATTCTCTCGAATGCGCGAACGCGTGCCCTACGAGCTGAGCAAATCATCCAAAAAATGTCCCAGCGCATGCCGATTGTACTCTGCGGGCCGACCTTGCCGCTTCCTCCGATCCCTTTCATGCCGGGATGGCAAGCGAGCTCATTCGAGACAGACCTCAAGGCGCTGGTCCAGTCTGTTGTGGCTCACGTTTCTAAGTTTCCGCAGGTTCGAATTCTCAGTCCTCAACGTATCGATTTGGTCAGCCCATTACGGGAGCGACTCGATGTCAAATCCGAGCTCCTCACCGGATTTCCTTATCGGCTCCCGCATGCCTCGGCTCTCGCAATTCTCCTCGCCAACCTCACGCGGATGCCAGTTCCCAAAAAGGGATTAATCACGGACCTAGATGACACATTGTGGAGGGGGATACTCGGGGAAGTCGGGATTGACGGAATTTCCTGGGACCTCGATCACCACAGTCAGATGCATGCATTCTACCAGGGCTTGCTCAGCGCTTTTTCGAATGAAGGCGTGCTGCTTGGCGTCGCGAGCAAGAACGAGCCATCGCTCGTAAAAGAAGCCTTTGACAGAGAGGACCTGGTTCTTTCCGCAAACTCGATATTTCCCATGGAGGTGAGTTGGGGGCCAAAATCAGAATCGGTTTCTCGGATTCTGAAAACCTGGAACGTGGGACCTGATTCGGTGGTCTTTGTTGACGATAGTCCTCTGGAACTTGCTGAGGTAAAAGCGTCGCATCCAGACGTCGAGTGTATACAATTCCCAACGAAAGACAGTGTTGCTATCTACGATCTCGTGTTTTTTCTGCGCGACCTGTTCGGGAAAAGCAGCATCACGCAAGAGGACTCCATCCGTGTCGAGACAATTAGAACCAGTCATGCCGGTCTCGAGCTTGGCGGGGTGGAGAAGACACCGCCCATAAATTTTATCGAGCAACTGGAAGCCGACATGAGTTTCAATTTCAGCAAAACGCCTCTCGACCCACGAGCTTTGGAACTCGTTAATAAGACCAACCAGTTCAATCTCAATGGAAAGAGATACACGGAGGCGTTCTGGTATAACTATTTTCTCGATCCGGCAAGCTTCCTGATGATGGTCTCGTATAAGGACAAATTCGGGCCTTTAGGAAAGATCGCTGTAATCGCGGGTCGCCGAAACCGAAAGCTGAGTGTCGACATGTGGGTCATGAGTTGTAGGGCTTTTTCAAGGGGCATTGAGTACCGCTGCCTCGAAGAACTGTTTGCAAAGTTCGATGTAGACGAAATCGAGCTCGACTACTTACCGACCGACAGAAACGGGCCGATCTCACAGTTCCTTACGGAGATACTGGGTGAAGCGGCTTCTCCCAAATCCACAATTTCCAGGCTAGCTTTAGCAAGCCGGTCGGTAGCATTCCGCCGTTTTCAGGAAACCACGAATGGATGAACAACAAAAGCGCCTAACGGACTGCTTTTCTGCAGTCTTCCCCGAGTTGTCGAGCGAAGAGATCATTCATGCCAGTCCGGCTACGGTGGCAAGTTGGGATTCCGTGGCGATTGTCACTTTGCTCACAGTCATCGAAGAGGAATTCGGAATCAGCATTGAGGAAGATGACCCTGCAAAGTTTGACTCGTTCGAGCGAATTCTTAGTTATTTACAAGAGGCCGAGAAGAAAAGTCATCGTCCGAGCGACGTTGGATGAAGGAGTCTCTTGCCGATATTGGCTCGCACAAACAGCTCTGAGCAATCCAAGTTGCGGGACGCAGACAAGGGAGAGAAATGAAGTTTGCGAGTATCCACGATCGTCTCAAGGTGAGCTTCGACCGACTGCTGGTCGGTGGGACCCTTAGGGCAAAGGCGATGCGAGGCGGCGTGTTCCTTGGAGGAGGAAGCGCTGCCGAGCAGGCGGGTCGATTTGCCCGCAACATGCTGCTAACGCGGTTGCTCGCTCCTGGTGCCTTCGGGGCGATGGCGATTGTCAATGCCTCAGCAGCCATCGTGGGCACATTGACGGATGTGGGATTGAAGTCGGCGGTGATTCAAAACCCGAGGGGAGGCGAGAAGGAATATCTGAATGCCAGCTGGTGGATGGGGATGGGTCGTGCAATCGCCACGTACACCGTTATTTTTACTTTGGCTCCGTTGGTCGCCCACTTCTATGGAAACCCATCGCTGTCTGCGTTGCTCCGGGTGACCCTGCTGGGCGCACTGTTTGAAGGCGCCATGAGTCCTCGTTCCGTTCTCCCACAGAAGGAGATGAAGTTTGGGCGCTGGATCGCAATCAGCAACGGCGGCGCCATTGGTGGCGTCATTCTCACAATCGTTCTTGCCTTTTTTATTCGCGATGTGTGGGCCCTGGCGATCGGCGCTTGCAGCGAGAATTTCTTCCGTTGTGTCCTGTCCTATATCTTGTGTCCCGGATTACCTTCTCTCGGGTGGGACCGCGCCGTTGCGCGAGATCTTTACAAATTCTCAAGGGGAGTAATAGGGCTATCGTTTCTAAATCTTATCTTCACACGCACGGACATCTTTGTATTGGGCAAGCTTCTTTCGTCAACTCAATTGGGACTCTATACGATGGCGGTGGCTCTTATCCAAACTCCTTCAGGCTTTCTCGTGGCAATGTTGGCTCAGACCCTGTTTCCCGCCATCGCTCACGTCCAGAGAGACAACGAACGAGTGAATAAAATACTTGTAGAAGTAACTTCGTGGTTGATTCTATTAGGGCTTCCGGTTGTGGTTGTCATTTACCTGTGTGGGCAATCCCTTCTTTCTGTGGTCTATGGGGCTAGATATGCTCCCGCCGCTGGTCCGTTGGCGTTCGCCGCCGTTGTGGTGTTCCTGAATGCGCTTAACGCCGCCATCACGTGCGTATTTAGCGGAGTGGGCCGTCCGGAATTGCACCGCCGCGCAGTCACGGCTTCCGCGGTGGTGATGATTGTCGCAATCTATCCTGCATGTAAGTTGTTCGGAATGGTGGGGGGGCAAGTTACGGCTCTACTTGCGATTGTTGTGAGCTACCTTCTGCAAGTGATACGCATGCGTGCCCTTACTGGCTTAGAGCTGTTTCGCTACAGTAAAGCCTTCTTGCCGGCGGGATTAGTTTCAGCGGGGATTCTTGTGGTCGGTCTTGGTGCTCACAGTTTCGGGTTAGCGACCCGACCATTTACCAATATCGCTCTGAGTGCCAGCGCGTGTGTTATCGCCTACGCTCTCTGCGTACCCGCCTTCCTCAAGATCAGGCAGGATCGTGCGGGCGATTGCTAGCTTCTTGCACCGTGTGGACGTATCAAAGAGCTCGAACCGTGGATGTCCGGATACTTTATGACATGGTGTAAAACGTTACGAATCGATGCATTCGGACCCGTCAGTTTGCAGTGGCATCCGATTGCCTCCCCGGGTTCCGCGAGGGGATAGCTGATATGCAGATCACGGTCCTCATGTGCACGTACAATCGCTGTCAGAGCTTGGCGAAAGCCCTCGAGAGCGTCGCGGTTTCCGTTCTTCCCGACAACATTGAATGGGAAGTCTTAGTGGTCGACAATAACTCGAGCGATCAGACCGAAGCGGTCGTGAGGGAGTTTAGCTGCCAATATCCACAGCGTTTCCGTTATCTGTTCGAACCGCAACAAGGTAAGTCGTATGCGCTCAATGCTGGAATCTGCGCGGCTCGGGGAAATATCCTGGCTTTCGTCGACGACGACGTCGCAGTCGAACGGGATTGGCTCCAGAATCTCACTTCCGTTCTGCACGAAAACCAATGGGCAGGAAGCGGAGGACGCATTCTCCCGCAGCAAGGTTTCGTGCCTCCCGACTGGCTACCCGTTGATGGTCCCATAAGTCTCATCGGTGCACTTTGCGCTTACTGCAATCTGGGCGATGTGCCACGCGAATTCACCGATCCACCGTACGGGGCTAATATGGCCTTTCGCAAGGAAATGTTCCACAAGTATGGATTTTTCCGCACGGACTTGGGGCCGCGGCCTAACAGCGAAATGCGTTCTGAGGACACGGAATTCGGCCGTCGCTTAATGAACGCTGGAGAGCGTTTGGCTTACGTGCCGTCGGCAATCGTCTACCATGAGATACACGAGTATCGGGTCCGAAAAGAGTTCTTTCTAGCCTGGTGGTTTGAGTTTGGACGCGGTTCAGTTCGTGCGACCGGGGGAGGCCTCGGCACCTGGACGATGCTTAAGATCCTCGGCCGGATGTGCCTAACCAGCGTTCAATGGTTCCTTACTTTCGATTCTCGGCACAGATTTTATTTCAAGTGCCGGACATGGTACGCGGCTGGAAAGATCCTCGAAATCTATCAGCAATCGAGGAATGCGAAATCGCCCGGGCACAAATTGGGGCCGCAAGCGGGTGGAGAGTTCATCATTTGATTAATTTGATGATGAGTCTTTGGAAGCCGCGCCGGTTATGCCACGTGTCCTGTGTCGGCTTTCAAATAGTATCCCTGCATGTAGTTGGGGAGACGCCCGGGCAAGCAAGATAAGGCTTGTCTAAGCGGGCAAGGACACACGATAGGTTTTTGCAGTACCCAGACCCCGGAGTTGGTGTCGATTTCCAGCGATCAGACGCCGGCAGATATGCGTCTGCCTTCGGGTCGAATAGACTCGATACTACTAAAGGAGCATTAACGTGCGACGTCCTCCCGACAATCACCCGAACTGTTTTTGTGAGGACCCGTTGCAATTCTTGCCACGGGGACTTACCAAGCTGAATAGCATTTGGGTCAGTCTTGTCTATCCATTTGCCTCAAAGGGGCGCAAAATGTCGTTTCATTTTGCGAGTCATATTAATCGACTACAGGCAACCAGAATTAGCATTGGTGATTCGGTATCCTTGAGAAAAGGCGCGTGGCTGAACGTCGCCGACGAGAGCCGCACCGGGGAGCCAGCGATTGTCATTGAGGAAAATTGCCACATCGGCACCGACAGTATTATTTCCGCCAAGAATCATATCCACATAGAACGCGACGTGCTCATTGCCCAGTCGGTTCTGATTGTAGATCACAATCACGCTTACGAAGATATTACGATACCGATTGTCAAACAGGGCATTACGGAGGGCGGCAGAATCCGGATTGGCTCAGGAAGTTGGATCGCTCATGGGGCCGCCATCTTATGTCCAAAAGGAGAACTGACCATTGGCCGTAACTGTGTCGTCGCGGCCAATTCTGTGGTGACACGAAGCATTCCAGATTATTCTCTGGTTGCTGGATTGCCCGCCAGAGTAATTCGGCAATACGATCCGGTAACGAAGACTTGGCGGATTGGTCGAACAAGATCATAATCACAGGAATCGCAAACCCGTTGCAGTCAGGGCCAGCGGTTTCAGCACAGTTTAGAAAATACGTGCACAAACGGTCGTTGCGCGGCACCCCCCTCCCGCCCGAACTACGATATTCCCAAATGACAGTTTTGTCTGAACCGATGGCGTCCCGAAGGCGGATGTTTTATTGATAAGGGGAACTGACCTCGTATGAGCGCAAGCGAGAACAATCCATTTTCTTTGGCTGGCAAAACGTTTTTGATTACCGGTGGCACTCGTGGGATCGGCCAAGCCATTTCGCTCCGATTTGCGCGAGCTGGCGCCACGGTCATCGCGAACTATCTTCGCAATGAGAAAGTTGCTGATCACTTAAAAGCAATTGCCGCGGAAGAGAGATTGGCGATTTCGCTGTGCCGCGCGGATTTGACCAGCAAAGACGGTCTGGAAAAAGTGGATCGGGCCATCGAAGCGCAGGGTGAACATCTTTCAGGCTTGGTTCATTGCGCTGCCACCGGAGTCCATCGGCCAATCGAAGAACTTACGGACCGCCATCTCGATTGGACATTTAGTCTGAACGTGGGCTCATTTTTCAAGCTGGTCAAGCTGTGTCTGCCTCGCCTTACCAAGGGGTCGAGCGTAGTGGCCGTCAGTTCCTGGGGAGCCTTGAGGGTCATGCCGAGCTATTCGCTGGTGGGCTCGTCCAAAGGGGCGCTTGAGGCGCTTGCGCGTCATTTCGCCGCCGAACTGGCGCCGCGTGGAATACGCGTCAATATCCTAACGGCTGGCGCTGTGCTTACGGACGTCTGGAAAGCATTGCCGAACAGTGAGGCACGAATCGCGGAAACGATCTCGCGGACACCGGCAGGGCGGCTAGTCACCGCCGAAGAAGTCGCCTACGGGGCCCAGTTCCTCTGCTCGGATGCGGCGGCGGGGATCATCGGTCATACCCTGGTTATTGATGGCGGAACGGGGATCATGGCCTAAGTTAAGCGATTCAAGAGTTCTGTTAAGATGGGGCGAATTCGGTCAACGGTGAAGCTATTTTGGTCGTGTTATGCGGTGAGCACCCGGAATGCAGTTCAGTATTCGTGGCTCATTGGAGTGCGTCGTCACCTGGGACCAAATATATCCCCTAAGTAATGAAGTCAAACAACTACACCAGGAGATCAAATGAGTGATACCGAATACGTACTAACGAAAGTCCGGGAGGCCTTCAAGTCTGCTTTTGATATCGATCCGCAGTCTGTGACGATAGAGACCACTGCAGATGACGTCCCTGGCTGGGATTCTGTGGGACATTTGTCTCTCGGGGGCAGCTTAGAAGAGGTTTTCGGGATCAGTCTCGATGTGGATGATTTAATGGAAATGGAGAACGTCCGCGCGATCGTCCGGATCATTGAGGCGAAGCTCTCCAAGAAAGTGTAATGTGACGGCCGCTTCCGAGTCGAATTTTGCCGGGCGGTTGGTAAACCGGCTAGGAGCGCATTCTTATCTCACGGATGCGGCTACCGGGGTGTCAATCAGCCCCGGCGACCTGCCGCGGCTGATTGCGGCGTATGGCACGTCCTTGACGGTCCGCCGGCCTGCAGGAGGGCGACCGCTTGCTGATTGGTTGTTCTCTTTCTCTCTCGTGCGCCTTGGTTTACTTGGGAGCGATGTTCGCGGGTCTTGTGGCGGTGCCCGTTGAAGATCGCGCCCTAAGAGATTCAGCCGTATCGCTGCTCAAAGCGACGGGTGCCAAGGCCGTATGGACCGAGCTCGCTGTCCGTGGTGACTGGACCGAAGACGCATCCACCATTTGCCTGGAAGGTAATCTCGGCAACGGAACGGTCTCGAGGTCATGCCGGCCGCCGCTTGTGCGGCTTCCGATTTGGCGGCCCTAATGGCCACTTCTGGTTCTACTGGCGTTCCTCGCTTCGTCACTGGTCACTCATGGAAACCTGATCGCCAACACCGAAGCCATCATTCGCAGTCAGCACTTGAGCCAATGACGAACGAGCGATGCAGATACTCCCCGTGAATTACTGCTTCGGCGCGAGCGTGCTGCATACGCATCTCTATCAGGGCGGTGGCGTGGTGTTTGATCGGCGGTTTATGTTCCCCGATAAAGTGCTGCAATCCATGGCTCAATTGGATTGCACTACGTTTGCTGGGGTGCCGACCGCTTATAATGTCCTGCTCCGGCGATCGAATCTTCGCAGTATTGCGATGCCTCGCCTGCGGCGTTTCCTTCAGGCAGGTGGTAGCTTGGCTCCGCAGAGAATCAACGAAATACGCGGGATCTTCCCGCAAGCCAAGTTCTACGTGATGTATGGGCAAACCGAGGCGACCGCTCGGATATCGTGCCTTGAACCGGAACGCTGGGAAGAGAAATCAGCAAGCGTAGGCCGACCGATGGACAACCTTCAGGTTCGAATTGTGGATGAGAGAGGAAATGATCTGCCTGCGGGTCAAACTGGGGAATTGCTGGTAGCGGGGCCATCGATCTGCTCTGGCTATCTGAACGATCCGGACGAAACGAGTCGTGTCTTTTCCGAGGGATGGTTGCGGACCCGGGATCTGGCTCGCCAAGATGCAGACGGTTACCTTTGGATCGAAGGGCGCAAAGGGGCATTCCTGAAAATGCGGGGAGTACGTGTGAGTTTCCCGGAAGTCGAAGCGAAGGTGTTAGCGATTCCCGGGGTCTACGAGTGTGTCGCCCGCGCCACTGCGCATCCAGAAGCGGGAGAAGCTTTGATCCTGTTTATCGTGCCCGATCAGGGAATTAGAATTGGGATGGAAGACGTACGCCGCCACCTTCCCGCCCATTGGGCGATTGATTCAATCCGATTGGTTTCTGAATTACCGAAGACTTCCGCTGGGAAAATTGCGTTTTCATCACTCCCCGTCTAGACAGAGAGATCCGATGCAGACCTTTGCAGATAAAATAGACAGTCTTCTTGCGACGCCTCCCTACGCGCAGCCTCCTGAGGAACGAGAGGCGGGCCTGCTCGAAGTATTTAAAGAGGAGCTTGATTACGCTTGTGAGCGGCACCCGGGCTACAAGAACTACGTCAGGCAGTGGCCAAGCGATTACCGATCCGCCACTCGAGTCGCCGACCTTCCGTTTCTCCCCGTGAGAATGCTGAAGGCGAATCCTCCCTTGTCGTTTGTGAGCAACGAAGAGGTTAAAAGAACACTGACCTCGAGCGCTACGACGTCGCAGACGCCCAGTCGAGTGGTACTCGATTTGCCGACCTCGCGGCGCATGACCAAAGGAATCGTATCCATTGTTCGCGATTTTATCGGTTCGGCCCGCAGACCATATCTGGTCGTCGACACCGCGGGTTTCCTCGGCAGCGGGAACGATTTGGGAGCCCGGGGCGCGGCAATTCAAGGGCTGCAGCCCTTTGCGAGTGAGACGACGCACTGCCTCATTGCCGATGCCCAGGGTGAATTGACGCTGGACACGGAAAAATTGAAGCAATTCAGCCAGAATCGTCAGGACGCCGAGGTATTGGTGTATGGCTTTACGTTTATTCTCTGGAATCATTTGGTGAAACCTCTCGCAGCAGAAGGCGTTTGTCTCAATTTACCAAACGCTCGCATCCTGCACAGCGGGGGGTGGAAACGATTGCAGGACCAGGCCGTTGAAAAGACAGTGTTCAACGAACAGCTTGCACGTGTTTTTGGGTGCTCGCCGGATCGTGTCGTCGATTTTTACGGGATGGTCGAAAGTGTGGGAATCATCTTCCCGGATTGCTCTGCGGGTAACAAACATGGACCGGCATTCGGAGATGTGATCGTGCGAAATCCGCTTACTCTCGAACCTGTCACGGCCGGAGATTACGGTATTGTTCAGGTCTGCAGCATTTTACCGACAAGCTTCCCAGGTCACCTGCTGCTTACCGAAGACATGGCACAGGTACTTTCCTACGACGGCTGTCCTTGTGGAAGGCGGGGCATCAGTTTCCGTTTTGCGGGCCGAGTACCCAAGGCGGAACTCCGGGGCTGCGGGAATATCGAAAATAAACGATCGGCAGTGAGCTAAAAGATGAGCTCTACTACAACCGAACTTACACACACCGTTCATTCACCGCAGGAGATCTCCGCCGCTGCGGCCAGACTGCGTCAGGCAGTTTCGGATTTGGAGATGTCACCAGAAGAAGTGATGTCCATATTCGATTCCTGGGCGAAGGCGTTAGACGCTCGAGAACTCGACGAACTTCCTGGCATTCCGTTTCTTCGGATGTGGCTGAGACGCGGAACTTTGGAACCGATCATTGCACGTGAACTCGGCTCCAACGCGCAACATGGTGGCTGGACGGAATTTGGCCGTGCACGGTTTAAGGCTTTTCCTCTGGGCGTAGTCGGGCACTGGCCCGCTGCCAACGTCGAAATCCAACCGATTCTCTCGATGACTTGCGCTCTCCTGGGTGGCAATGCTTGCCTGGTGCGCGTCCCGAGCGGTCTTGTCGACTTGACTCGGCTGCTAATGGAAAAGCTGGTGGAAAGCGATCCGGGTGAACGTCTGACCCGGCGCATCTTTGTGGCTGCATTCGCGCACGGCCGTCAGGATTTGCAGGAAGCCATGGCGCGGGTCGTTGACGGAGCGATGATTTGGGGCGGAGAAGAAGCCGTCTTGCGGGTTCGCTCATTGCCGTTTCCTCATTGGGCGAAGCTTGCGGTTTTTGGGCCCAGAATGTCTGTCGCCGCAATGGATGCAGGCGCATGGGGCGACCCAGAAGAACAAAAGTCTTGGTGTCTGCGGATGGCGCGGGATGTCTGGCAATTTGACCAACAGGCCTGTTCGTCTCCCCAGGTTTTGTTCCTCGAACGAGCGGCAGGGAAGTCAACCAGCCAATTTCTAGCAACCTTGCAGCACGCATTTGAGACTGAAAACCGCGCACATCCGCGGCAAGCCATTCCTGCAGCCCTGACTTCAGAAATTTGCAACGCGCGCGCCGCTTGGCTGCTGAACGACTCAACCCATCGGGCAGTCTTTCCGGCGAGTCCGGATTGGACACTGCTCATCGGCTCCGGATCGGATATTCCTCAACCCACACAAGGGAAAACGCTGACGGTGCTCGAAGTGGACGATCTCCTGCGACGCGGTTACGAAGTTCGATGGGAACGTGCAAACACTCGGTTTGGGTATCGCCGATGCGGAGAAAGAGACGAAACTTGCCGTACTGGCCGGGAAAAAAGGTGTGGACCGGATCGTAAAGCTCGGGCGTATGCACGTTTTTGTTCCCCCATGGGACGGTGTTGATTTGATCAGGCCCATGGTTCGGATGGTGAGACATGTTAGCTCCGCAGGCTAACAACCTTAGGAAAGAGGAAGCCAAAGCTATGAATGACGGTAATGCGTTTCTTACAGCACTGGACTTGAAAGCCAAGACATTTGCGCCGGCGGCGCGGGCGACCATCGAGGCGAATGACGAGCTTTGCTCGTGGCTGTTGAATCCGCTCGCTCGCTGGGCGGGAGCAGCCTACGGTGATCGCGCATTTGAAGATGCGGCAAAGGGCTATGCGCGGTATTGCATGGGTGTGTGGAAGTGTCAGCAGCAATATGAAAAGACTGGCCGGTACACGCCTGAAACCATGCCGGAACTCGTGTCGGAAGTTTATGAAGATGAAGGCTACATGGTTCCTTACATGTGGGCTGCGATTCTGCATTTATCCGTTCTGGCCCTCGATGATCAACCATATCGCCATGTATCGAGACGATTTTATTAAAGCGTTGCCGCTTAAGGCCAAGGTTCTCGAGCTGGCCTCAGGTCACGGCGTGATGGGACTGCTGGCTGCGGAGACGCGGGAGGACATTCAAGTCGAAGGCTTCGACATCAGTCCGCCAGCGGTGGCCGTGTCCAAGCGGCTGCTCGGCGTTTCCGGGCATGGTCATCATGTAAATTTTGAGGTGAAAAACGCCCTGCAATTGAATCTCGCTGAAAGCGGTGGAAGGTATCAGGGCATCATCGCCGCCATGCTGGCAGAGCATCTGGAAGACCCGCGCCCGTTGTTTAAGGTAATCGCACATCATCTCGCTGACGACGGCCTCGTCTTTTTCAGTACCGCACTCGAATCAGCCCAGCGCGATCACACGTTTGAGTTTCACAACGAAAGCGAGCCCATCAAAATGGCCGAGGAAGTCGGCCTCCGTGTCACCAAGTTGGTTAGCGACTCCGGCAATCCAGTTCCCGGAGGCCGTTTTCTTCCACGCGCTCTGGGCATGGTGTTGCGCAAGCGTTAGCGAAGATAAATGAAATGGACACCGTGTTCCCGTCGTACGAATGGCAAAGAAACCAACAAGCGAGTAACTGATGACCATGACGTTTGAAGAAGTGAAAGAGCATTTGAAACAACGATTCCCGATGCTTATGGTCGACCGCGTCCTCGAGTTGGAGCCTGGAAAACGCATCAAAGCCATCAAGAACGTCACCGGTAACGAGATTCAATTTCTAGGACACTTCGCCGATTATGCCATCATGCCCGGAACTCTGATCATTGAGGCCATCGGGCAAGCCGCGTCTCTCCTGTTCAGTCACGCTACGGGCAAGGGCATGAACCAGAAGGAATTTATGGCTCTGGCAGCCGTAAATGACATGAGGTTCCTTGTGCCCGTATTACCCGGTGATACTTTAACGATGGACGTAAACATCATACGGATGACGGAGGAAGCAGCCCTGATCGAAGGCGTCGCCCGAGTGAACGAGACGATCGTGACGCGGGGCAAGCTGAGCTTTGCACGTATCGTCATATAACTCTGCGAAGAGTAACGGCCGCGGTTGACCCAGTGCTTTGCGTCTAGTCTTGAGACTTTTCGGGAAACTTCCGTCAGGTCAAAGCCGAGCCAAAACCCCACCAGAAACATTTTTGTTTGTGGACATGTAGTAAAACGACGATTCATTCCGACGGCGTAAAATCCAAATTGCAACCCAAAGGTTCGTATGAAAATCCTGCTAACTGGCCACAAAGGTTACATCGGTTCGGTCGCGGCTCCGCTCCTGCAATCTGCTGGTCACGAGGTGACCGGCCTAGACACCGATCTTTTTGCCGACTGCGACTTCGGCAAACTTGGCCTTCTAATTCCCGAGCTCCGAAAGGATCTGCGCGATCTGAGCAAAACGGATCTCGCGGGGTTTGACGGCGTGATTCATTTTGGGGCCCTGTCAAATGACCCGTTGGGTAATCTAGACGCAAAGTTGACATTTGACGTGAATCATCTTGCTTCTGTTCGATTGGCCGAACTGGCGAAGGCGGGAGGGGTGAAACGTTTTGTTTTCTCCTCCTCATGCAGCACGTACGGCGCGTCGGGGGATGAGCTGCTTGACGAAACGGCCGCCTTAAATCCGGTAACTGCTTACGGCGAATCCAAGGTGCTTGCGGAACGGGACATTTCTCTGCTGGCTGACGATCGCTTTAGTCCTGTGTTCATGCGCAACGCCACCGCTTATGGCGTTTCGCCGAGGTTGCGACTCGACATCGTTTTGAATGAGCTTGTAGCTTCGGCCCTTACGACCCGCGAGATCTACATCAAGAGCGACGGCACGCCCTGGCGACCGATTGTTCATATCCGAGACATCATCGCAGCGGCCCTGGCTGCACTCGAAGCGCCCCGCGAGGCTGTGCATAACGAGAGATTTAATGTTGGGCGTTCGGACCAGAATTTCAGAATCTCCGAACTGGCGACGATGGTCGGGGAGACCGTACCGGGCTGCCGCATTGAATATGCTCCTGGTGGAGGCCCGGACAAGCGTTGCTACCGGGTCAGCTGCGAGAAGATTAAAAAACATCTGCCGGCTTTCGAGCCCAAGTGGACGGCGCAACAAGGAGCCCAGGAGCTCTATCAGGCCTATAAGACTATCGGGCTGACAAAAAAAGACTTAGAGCAGGGAAGGTACATTCGCATGGCCCAGATTCAGCGCCTTCTCGATGCGGGGCTGATTGACAAGACCCTTCGCTGGAGTATTCCACAAGATGGCAAACCTTTTCCCAACGTTTCCGGTCGGTCCCGGTAGTCCAAAGCAGATCCCCCCTAGTGGTTTCATATCCAATTGATTCTAAACTCATTATTTAACCACTAGCATTTCCGGACAGTTCGTTCGGCCGAAGTTTGGCCGATAAATTGCACTTTCACCAGAGGTTAGGGTCTTCCACCTGTGACCTAAATGGTGGTAGCTTGTCCACGCACGGCAGAGTAAACGTAGTCTGCCCTGCGGAACCCAACCGAATACCGCCTCAGCAGTCAAAAACTCAATTAGGTCTGTACAATCAGCTGGAGCGACGCCATGAAATTTACCGAGACAAAACTAAAAGGGGCGTTCATCATCGAGCTTCAGAAACTCGAAGATGACCGGGGATACTTCGCTCGCACCTGGTGTCAGAACGAGTTTCTGCAGCACGGCTTGGACGCGGACGTAGTGCAGTGCAATGTTTCGCAAAATCCGAAGAAGGGCACGTTGCGAGGAATGCACTACCAGGACCCGCCCCATGCCGAGACAAAGATTGTGCGCTGCACCCGCGGCGCCGTCTATGACGTCATTGTGGATCTGCGGCCCGACTCTGAAACTTTCCTAGAGTGGATTGCTGCCGAATTGAGCGCAGATAACGGCAGAATCATGTACATCCCTAAGGGTTTCGGTCACGGGTTTCAATCGCTCGAAGAGAACAGTATGGTTTTTTATCAGGTCTCTGAGTTCTACGCCCGAGACTATTGCCGAGGACTTCGCTGGAACGATCCCCAGCTGAAGATCAGCTGGCCGCACCCTGTCGCCGCAATCTCCGCCCAAGACAAGGCATGGGAGGATTTGAATTTGGCCAAGTTAGAACCGTTAAGGAATCTGTCTCGCCATTCCGAAATAGCGCACCAAGTAAAGTAACGAAGAGTCAAGTAAGTAAAGGAGCCCTAGAGCAATGACCCAACAGGCGCAGGTTTTATCTGGTGAAGTGAAAGCGCAGGTCCGCGACACCGGTTCAGAGATGTATCAGCTCATGGGTGAGCTATATCCGATTTGCCGAAGTATCACGGGTGACGGTCTTCGTGAGTCCCTTCGCCTGATTCAGAAGCACATCCCGCTGGAGCTCCACGAGGTTCCGTCCGGTACTCCTGTTTTTGATTGGAACGTCCCAAAAGAGTGGAACGTGCGCGATGCCTACCTCAAAGGGCCAAACGGCGAGAAGATCATTGATTTCAAGCGCTCTAGCCTGCACGTCGTGAACTATAGCATTCCCGTCCACGCGAAAATGTCATTGTCGCAGTTAAAGGAACACCTGCACTCCATGCCGGACCACCCCGATTGGGTCCCGTATCGGACCTCCTACTACAAGGAGACCTGGGGGTTCTGTTTGACTCACCGACAGCTGGAGACTCTCAAAGAAGGGGAGTACGAAGCGGTCATCGACTCGTCGCTCGAAGATGGGCATATGACGTACGGCGAGCTCTACTTGAAAGGCGAGACGGAAGATGAAATTCTCGTTTCATCTCATTCCTGTCACCCGTCTTTGTGTAACGATAATCTTTCAGGAATGGTAACCGTGGCGTTCCTGGCCAAGTCTTTGCTGTCGAGCAAGCTGCGTTACTCCTATCGCTTCATCTTTGCTCCCGGAACAATCGGAGCAATCACTTGGCTTGCCTTGAACGAGAGCAAGACTCCCCACATCAAGCACGGACTCGTCGCCGCGTGCCTGGGGGATCGTGGCAAGTTCCACTACAAAAAAAGCCGCAGGGGAAATGCGGAAATTGACGCTGCCGCTGCCCATGCGCTAAAGCACTCGGGCGAAGATTTTGTCGTGTCGGACTTTACTCCCTACGACTATGACGAGCGCCAATATTGTTCTCCGGGTTTTAATCTTCCGGTCGGGAGCCTGACCCGGACTCCGCACGATTGTTATACGGAAAATCACACGTCGGCAGACAACATGGATTTCGTCAGTCCCGTATCGCTAGACGGTTCTTTCCGTGCGTATTCCACGATCATGACGATCCTGGAGCAGAACAAGAAGTACATCAACCTGAATCCCAAGTGCGAGCCGCGCCTCGGGAAGCGCGGATTGTATGGCGCGGTAGGCGGCAAGCGCGACGCCAATACCTATGAACTCTCCTTGCAGTGGACCTTGAACTATTCCGACGGACAGCACTCGCTACTAGATATCGCGAACAAGTCCGGCTTTCGATTCGAGATTATCGCGGATGCTGCGCACCGGCTGCTCGAACACAACCTCTTGGCCGAAGCCAAACCATAACTGATCCGAAGCGTAGTGCGGGCGAAGAAGATTAGCCCGCGAACAGCAATTGGTGACTGCGAGGAAGGAGACCCTCCATGAAAGTCGTACTCTTCTGCGGCGGTGCGGGGATGAGGCTTCGGGGCTACTCCGAAGATGTACCGAAGCCGATGGTGACTGTCGGCTCACGACCCGTGCTGTGGCACGTCATGAAGTACTATGCGCACTTCGGCCACAAGGATTTCATTCTTTGCCTGGGTTACAAGGCCAATGTCATCAAGAATTATTTTCTCGAATACGAAGAATCGGTATCGAACGATTTCGTTTTTTCGCAAGGTGGCCGGAAGCTCGAGTTCATGCAGCGTGACATCGACGACTGGAACATCACGTTTGTGGACACCGGATTACGGGCAACGATTGCCGATCGCCTCCGTCTCGTCGAACCGCACCTGAGTGGCGACGACATCTTCCTTGCCAACTACAGCGACGGCCTCACCAACTTCTATCTCCCCAAGATGATCCAAGAATTCTCGCGCCGCGATAGTTATGCTTCTTTCCTTGCCGTACAGCCCCGCTCGAGCAGCTTGGATACGGTACAGGCCAGCGAAGATGGCTGTGTCCGCGCGATAAAGACCATGAAAGACTCGAACATCTGGGTCAATGGCGGATACTTCGTTCTGCGCAAGGAAATCTTCCGCTACATCAATCCAGGCGAGGAATTGATCTACGAGCCGTTCCAGCGCCTCATCGCGGAAGGCAAGGTCTGGTCGCAGCGTCATGAGGGTTTCTGGCAGTGCATGGATACCTTTCGTGACAAGCAATTGCTCGACGAAATGGAAGCTTCCGGTTCTCCGCCGTGGTATCTATGGAAGAACAAGCAACCTGCCGCAGGGGAGGTCGCTTGATCGGTTTGCAATTGCCCAAGCGACGCGATGGCGATTTTCAGCTGCTATGCCTGGGAGCCCATTCTGACGACATTGAAATTGGATGCGGCGGCACTCTGTTGCATCTCAAGCACGTTTTTCCGCAACTGAAATTTCATTGGGTCGTTTTCAGTGCCGGAGGCATACGCCGCCAGGAGGCCGCAAAGGCTGCCGACCTGTTCACGGCAGGTTGCGAAAAGGCAGTCGTTCTCAAGGACCTTCGTGACGGTTTTCTTCCCTATAATGGAGCCGAGGTGAAGGACGTCTTTGAGGACATAAAAAGACACGTGAATCCCGACTTGATTTTTACCCAGTGGGGGGGCGATGCGCATCAGGACCACCGCCTTCTTTCTGAGCTCACTTGGAACACTTTTCGTAACCACCTGATCTTGGAATACGAAATTCCGAAATACGATGGCGACTTGGGGCGTCCCAATTGTTATGTTCCCTTGGAGGCTCCCCTGTACGAAGAAAAAATCGACCACCTGTTCTCCGCTTTCGAATCTCAGCACAATAAGAAGTGGTTCGAACGCGAGACGTTTCGCGGTCTCATGCGAATTCGGGGCATGGAGTGCAACTCCTCGAGCGGCTACGCCGAGGCCTTCTACGCACGAAAACTGATTCTTCATCCGGTGGTTGAAAGAGAATAGTATGGCAAACACTTCAGAAAAACTTGCCGGTTCAGCCCGAGAGGCGATCGGCAACAAAGACTATTCAAAATCGCGCGCTCTGCAACCGACGGCCCACCGCCTGATACCCGGCGGATCGCACACCTATGCCAAGGGCGACGATCAGTATCCCGAACTGGCCCCGGGTTTTATGGTGCGCGGCAAGGGCTGCCATGTGTGGGATTTGGATGGCAACGAGTTCATTGAATATGGAATGGGTCTCCGCGCTGTCACGCTCGGACACGCGTTTGATCCCGTCGTCGAAGCGGCTTACAGGCAGATGCAACTCGGCGCGAACTTTTCTCGCCCTGCGAAAATCGAAGTCGATCTCGCCGAAACGATGCTCGACCTGATCGATGGCGCTGATATGGTGAAGTTCGCCAAGAACGGATCCGACGTCACCACAGCGGCCGTAAAGCTGGCTCGCGCGTATACCGGCCGCGACCTGGTCGCCGTTTGTTCGGATCATCCGTTCTTCTCTGTCGATGACTGGTTCATCTGCACCACTGTGGTGAATGCCGGCATTCCCGAAGCCATTTCCCGCATGACGCTGAAGTTCCGCTACAACGATCTCGACAGTTTGCGCCAATTGTTCGACCAGCATCCAAATCAGATTGCTTGTGTCGTTCTCGAACCTGAAACTGGCGCGCCTCCGACTGCCGGATATCTTGCTCAAGTGAAACAGCTCTGTGAAGAGCGCGGCGCAGTCCTGCTTCTCGATGAGACCATTACAGGATTTCGCTGGCATCTATCCGGGGCGCAAAAGTTTCATGGTGTCGTTCCGCATCTCTCAACGTTTGGCAAAGGGATGGGAAACGGGTTTGCTATTGCCGCACTGGCCGGCAAGCGTGAAATTATGAGGCTCGGAGGCCTCGATCACGATCAGCCACGCGTTTTTCTACTATCCACAACGCATGGTGCGGAGAGCCACGCGCTTGCGGCTTCGCTTGAAACCATCCGTATTTATCGCGAACGTCATGTGGTGGAAGTCCTTTGGCAGCAAGGCGAGCGTCTCCGCACACTCGTCAATCGGTCTATCTCCGAAAATCATTTGGAAGGTTACTTTGAAGTTGCCGGACGGCCCTGTAATCTGATTTTTGCAACCTACGATGCGGAACGTCAACGCTCGCAGCCCTTCCGTACCTTATTCATGCAAGAGCTCATTCGCCGCGGCGTGATTGGTCCTTCCTTTGTCGTAAGCTATTCGCATAGTGATGCGGATATCGATCGCACGGCTGAAGCCGTTCACGGGGCACTTCTTATTTACCGCAAGGCACTCGATGAAGGCGTTGAGAAATACCTCGAAGGCCGTCCGGTTAAACCGGTCTATCGCAAATTCAACTAACGGACGGAACTCGCTCTAGCCATGAGAGAAGAACTACAAGAGCTGTACAGATATCGTGAACTTCTGTTCATGATCACCTACCGCGACATCAAGGTCCGGTACAAGCAATCGATCATGGGTTTCCTCTGGGCTATCCTCATGCCCATTCTCATTGTAATGTCGGGGATCGTCGTGCGTTACGCCTACGCCATGGTGAGTCATGCACCGCTGAAAACGGCAGACATTGCTAGCGTCGCCATTAAGTCCGTACCGTGGGCTTTTATCGTTTCCAGCATCCGTTTCTCTTGCGGCAGCCTCACGAGTAACCGCGACCTCGTCGTCAAGATCTATTTCCCAAAGGAAATCTTTCCAATGGCTGCGGTGCTCGCGTGTTTTTTTGACTTCTCTGTCGCCTCTACCGCGTTAGTAGTCTTTCTGGTACTTGCCAAGGTCGGTGTTAGCATTTATCTGATCTGGGTTCCGCTGTTACTCAGTACTATGATTATGTTGAGCATGGGTATCGGCATGATCGTATCCTCCGCCAGTCTGTTTTTCCGCGACGTAAAGTACATTGTCGAAGTCTTTTTGACCTTCGGGATATTCTTCACGCCTGTGTTCTACGATGTGCACATGTTCGGCGATCGTGGAAAGTGGTTGCTGCTGAATCCCGTGGCTCCGCTGCTTGAGGGGCTCACCGCCTCGATCGTTCATCATCAGTCCCCCGATATTCACTGGTATTTGTACAGCCTTACGTTTAGTTTGGTTGCTTTCTTTGGTGGATTTGTTTTGTTCAAGGATCTCGAACCTGTTTTTGCGGAGAGCATTTAATGGGGACCCCGCATGTCTGATGTCGTACTCAGCATGGAACAAGTCTATAAAAAATTCCGCAAGGGAGAGACCTACAACTCTCTTCGTGATCTGTTGCCTGCATTGACCGGCAAAATGTTCCGCGCGCAGGAACTCAATACTGGTGATACCCGCGAATTTTGGGCGCTTCAGGACATTTCTTTTGAGGTCAAGCGCGGCGAGGCGCTCGGCATCATTGGGCGCAATGGAGCGGGAAAAAGTACCGCGCTTAAGATTCTGAGCCGCATCATGAAGCCCACCAAGGGACACATGGTTGTGAATGGACGCCTTTCTGCTCTCCTGGAAGTTACCGCTGGGTTCCACCCGGACCTGACGGGGATGGAGAATATTTTCCTGCACGGCACGATTCTTGGCATGAAGAAGCTAGAGATTCAATCGAAACTTGACCAGATCATCGCCTTCTCGGGTCTTGAAGAATTCATCGAAACTCCCGTAAAGCGCTATTCCTCCGGGATGTACGCGCGCTTGGGATTCTCGGTAGCGGCGCACGTCGATCCAGAAGTTCTGATCGTCGATGAAGTTCTCAGTGTAGGCGATTACGTTTTCCAACAGCGTTGCATCGACCGCATTCGTTCCGTGATCAAATCCGGTACGACAGTCCTTTTCGTATCGCATAACCTTAAGTCTGTCACCGAAGTCTGTCACCGTGCGATGTTGCTGGACCACGGAAGGGTAGTGAGCATAGGCGATACGGATTCGGTTACCCGCAAATACCTTGCCTTGGGCGCGATTACGAAAATTCCTAACGAAAAAAAGTCAGTCTATGTCTCCAAAGTGACTGTGCGCGATCGCGTCGGTGAACAATGCACCTTTGAGTCTGGTCAGACCGCGTGGGTGGACGTTGAAGTTACCGCCAACGCAGCGATGGAAAAATTGGCTGTGGTGATCTGGTTTACTGATGAAAAGGATTATATTATCTTCCACACTTCGACCGAACGCCTCGGTCATGCACCGTTTTCCCTCCAACCGGGCGGTAACTACCGCTGTACCTTTGAACTATCCCTTAACATCGCGCACGGCACCTTTAAATTGATTACTGAGATTTATAGGTATGACATCGAGAAGAGCTTTGACCGGTACGATCCAGTGACCACCGTGTTCATCGGCTCTACAACGGCTGTGGGTGGTGCGGTCAACTGTTTTCCTCGCCTTGTCGAGTCAGAAACAGTTAACCCTCTTACGGAACCTTGCAACGGCTGATTACGGAGAATTCTTTACATGAAGCCTTCAAAGGATGAAGCCCAGGTTTGGGACGATTGGAACTCGACTTATGCGGACGGTGCGCTCGATGAACCCTCCGAGCGTCGCATGCGTGAAATACTCGGCGCACTTTCTGATCGTCGGGTCGCGAGTGCAAAGATCTTGGAAGTGGGCTGTGGCATGGGACGGTTAAGCTCCAAGCTGCGGCAGTTTGGTAAGGTCACCGCAGTTGACCTCGGTGTGAAAATCATCGAAACCGCCCGGGCGCGCTACCCTGATATCGATTTCCGCTCTGGAAACGTTCACGCACTAGATTTGCCCGTCAATTCTTTCGACGTGATTTTAACCTTGGAGACGTTGTCCCATGTCCCCGATCAGCCTGGTTTTCTGCACAGGCTGGCTGAACTTCTCAAGCCCGGGGGACTGTTTCTGATTACGACACAGAACAAGTCCGTTTTCGAGCGCCGCGCTGATATCGGTCCGCCGAACGGTTGGCTACGAAATTGGGTAACGATGAAAACGCTCAAGAGTTATCTTCGAACGGATTTTTCGATCAAACACGCGATAACCCTTGAGCCTGAAGGCCATCTCGGCCTGCTTCGCATAATCAACTCCCGCAGGCTCAACAATTATTTTGACGCGGTGGTGGGAGCGCCTCGAGTGAAGCGGATGAAGGAAAACGCGGGCTTTGGCCAGACTATCTTTGTCGTTGCCGTGAAACGCTAGGAACGGCGTGATCTCGGCGATACGGTGCGCTGTATCGACCTTTCAGTCAGTGTTTTCACCCGCAAACTCTTAGGTGGCGCAAGGCCGCCTGCGAGGCACGAATCGCGGCAGAAAAACGCCTTCATGTATGCAAAACCATGGAAATCGCAAGAGACGCAGGTGAGGTTCGGAAGGAAGTTCGAGAACGACCGGTTCGAATTGCTCTTTTGACCCCATATACTGGAGGAAATCTGGGCGACGCGGCAATTCAGGATTCGATGATCACCAATCTTGCGGTCCGGATCCCCGGCGCCCAATTTACTGGGATAACTCTCAACTGCCAGAACTTCGTAACCAAGCACGGAGTCTCTGCGTTTCCCCTTCTTGCTTCCTCACCACTCCCCTGGGGATCTGGCGGCTGGTCGGTGCCTAGAGAAGTCGAGCCTCCGACGGTCAGGTCCGAGGGCACGGCTCGAACAGGCTCGGCAAATCCGATCAAACGCGTGCTGCGAACGGTACCTGGATTGGTCCCGCTCTTGAAAAGAGTTCGCGCAGCGGCCGCTCATGTTTCGCGAGAACTTTCTCATTCCTTCGGAGCTTTTCGCGTACTTCGAAAGCACGACCTTTTCATCGTGTCAGGCGGCGGTCAATTGGACGATGAATGGGGGGGGCCATGGGAACTTCCTCTCGCGGTCTGCAAATGGGTTTTTCTGGCGCGGCTGGCTGGTGTGCCTTGTGCCATGGCAAGTGTTGGCGCGGGGAAGATCTCCTCGTCAGCTTCACGGGTATTTTTCTCGACCGCGCTCTGGCTAAGTTCTTACCGGTCGTATCGGGAAACAAACACAAGAGGGATTGCTTCCAGGCTGTTGTCGCAAGCGGCGCGTGATCCAGTCGTAGCGGATCTGGTGTTTAGTTTGCCGGAATCCGAAATACCATTGGCCGCCGGCAGCATTCGAAAGGCCGCCCAAGGCCGCCCTATCATTGCTGTAAGCCCCATTGCTTTTGCCAAGCCGTCGAATTGGCCGACGCCTGACCGAGAGGTTCATGACCGATACGTCCGGGAAATGGCGAAAGTTATATCGTGCCTTCGCCGACAGGGTTATTTCCCAATTGTCGTTTGCTCGTCGCTTGGCGACGACGAGAGTGTTATCCCCGAAATTCTTGCGCACGTGGACGAGGAAGCCAACCGAAGTCTCCGTGAACCGGTTCATTTTCCCAAGGTCGAGACTTGGAGGGAGTTCGTCAGAGTACTGCGCGACGTTGATTACCTCGTCGCGAGCCGGCTACACGGCACGATCCTCGGATTCCTGACACAAACCCCGACTGTGGCGATATCATTTGACCCCAAGGTAGACTGGGTCATGGAAGACCTTCATCAAACTGAATATCTTCTGCAGATCCGTGATTTCACAGCGGAACAAGTGCTCAATAGGCTCGATCGAATCAAAACGTCAGCGAGTTGCCGTCGTCGATCGATTGATCTCCTATCGAAAGAGCATTCTTTCGCCCGCCGCAGAGCAATACGACACTTTGTCCAGACTCGCCATGGTGCATCACAAGTCGCACAGTTGAGAGAAAAACGTGGACACCAACCCGCTCGTCAGTGTCGTTACCCCTTTTTACAACACGGAGGAATACCTAAGCGAATGTATCGAGAGCGTATTGCGACAGACGTACACGAACTTCGAATATGTCCTCGTAGACAATTGCAGTAGTGACCGATCGAGCGAAATTGCGAAGGAATATGCAGCCCGGTTCCCAGACAAAATCCGCTTCCTTCACACCGATTCATTTCTCTCGCAGGTACAGAATTACAATTTCGCGCTTTCCTGTATCTCTCCCAAAAGCAAATACTGCAAGATGGTGCAGGCGGACGACTGGATCTTTCCAGAATGCCTCAGGAGCATGTTAGAACTGGCCGAGGCACATCCCAGTGTCGGCATCGTGTCGGCCTATGAGCTGGAGGGCGATCACGCATCTCTCGGCGGTTTGTCCTATCCGAGTCCCGAGGTGTCCGGCCGCGAAGTCTGTCGACTCTATTTCCTGAAATACACCCTCCTGTTTGGCACCCCCACTTCACTGCTTATGCGTTCTGAGCTTGTTCGGTCACGGAATCCGTTTTATGAAGAGCGGCACGCACCTTTTGAAGATTTCCATGTCTGCTTCGATGCGCTACGTACCTGGAACTTTGGTTTTGTCCATCAGGTTCTGACCTATTCACGCCGGGACAACGAATCGATGTTGTCGCGAATCCGTCCCTTTCAATTCGAATTGTTTTCTCGTTTTTCGACAATCGTCGTTCATGGGCGAGACTTTCTATCCAACGAAGAGTTCGAACCGTGCTTGAAGGAGGCCGAGCGCAACTATTTTTACTTTCTCGGCTGGTCCGCCATCCAAGGGAAATACGCTAAGTTTTGGGAGTTTCACCGCGAGCGCATGGCCTCGATCGGTTATTCACTCAATTTTTATTTTATCTCGAAGTGGATTCTCATCGTTCTGCTGGATCATATCGGAAATCCAAAACGTACCTGGGAATATGTTTGGCCACGTCGGAAAGGAATTTTCTCAGCCGCCATCCGTTTCGTTGGCGCCATCCGTCGTGATTTCTTTCGAAAAGGTCTTCCCGAAAAGAACTGATCCAAGGTAGAGGCCCCCTGCGGCGTATCCGAGCCTGCTGCGCGTAGTTCACTGCGCCAGAGCCCCGCTTCACTCGACAGGGTAATGAAAACCGGCGATCTTAATGCACGAATTGTTTCATCATCTATTGCACCCTCTCAAAGTACTCTGGTTAGAACGCAATCACTTGTTCTGGCCGACCTGGACTGCCATGACGGCGGCTGGCGTATTGCTGGTCATCCGGATGGTTCCAGGGAAGCAGAGGGTTCCCCGGCTTCCCATTCCACCCCGGTCGGAGGGCTGGTCACGCGGAGCAATCTTCGCAGTGATCTTTCTGGCGCTCCTTTTGGCCTGCTATATTTCGGGGTCTCTGGTCCGGGAAGATTTCACCTACTACGACAACTCGCATTTTACGAACGGGACCCTCGTTGGTAAGGACATTCCTCTCCAGATCATACCGAGGAACGGGAGGTTCTTCCCGCTAGGCCATCAGGAATACAATCTCGTTCGTCATGTCACGAGCTCGGTCATTGGCTATCATACCTTGCGTATCGTTCAGCTCGTGCTTCTATGCGGGATCCTCCTGTTCTTTGATGAAGAGTTGAGCATCCAGGCTCGCGTCGCTCTGATCCTTCTGGTCCTTGTTACACCTAGCATTGTGGTTAGTTTCAGCGGACTCATTTACCCGGAGTGGAACGTTGTCTTTTGGTTGCTCTGCCTTGCCTTTTCTGTCAAACACTTCGAGAAGACACAATTCACGGGCTGGGCCGTGGTGGCGGTCATTTCTTCGCAGCTCATGCTCTATTACAAAGAAACTGCTTTTCTGTTGCTGTTGGCTTTCACAGCCGGGCGGCTCTTTTTGCGCTGCTGGAAAGGGGATCAGCGAGGCTGGGATTTCAACCGGCTTCAAGATCCCGAAAGCCGTCTGGACATGTGCCTGTTCTCTCTTGGCGTATTGTTCTTGCTCTACTATCTCGTCGCCATGTTTCCAAATTACCGTGCGGAGTATGTCGATGAATTTCGCTTGCCTCTGAAACAGGCGATTACTTCCTACCTGAAACTGGATCTCTTGGTTTGGGTCCTCGTCACTGTGGTCTTGGTCAGAACGGTTCAGATCGTAAGGGGCAAGGTGGCGCCCGTGCTGTTGTGGGATGGGCTGGGGTTGGCAGGCGTTGCTTGTCTGACCGGCTACCTCATGCTGCGCATGAATAGCGCTTACTTCCTAGCCCCTGCGGACATTATCGCCGTCTTGTATCTCGGGCGCCTTACCGTGCGGTCCATGAAAGGCATGGGCCGTGGGCTCAGGCTGTGCATAGTGGCTTTGGTAATCCTGGTCGTGCTGCAGGACGTTTCCCTCGCCGCGTTCCGCATGTATGAACGAAAGAACGTCATCCACGCAAAGGTCGAGATCGGTCAGCTAATTAAAGAACGTTATGCTCACGATCCGCAGGATGTGAAGAGACTTTTTTTTCCGTTTGCTGAGGCTTTCCCGGTATTGGAATTTGTCTCCTATCTCAACTATATCGGCGTACCTGTGGAAGAAGTGCCAGCCCGCTCGGATGGCGCTAGGGGCGTCGTAATCGTCGGTCAGGCGTTCCACACAACTGGCCCCTGTGGCTATCGAACATTTGTGTGTCACCCGGGCAATGGACCGGAACCGGGCGATCTGGTGGTTGTGCTTCCGGACGATTTCACGCGCACGGGTGAGTTGAATTCCTATCAGCAAGATGTAACCAGACAGCTCTTCTCATACCGCCCAGGTCCGTCCATTCCTGGGTGGTTCTACCCATACGTGAGACGTTTGCACGTCGTTTCGCCAATATTCTCGCAAAGCCAACTTCCCGAGTCTTGGTTGAACGCTTCGGTGACGATCTGGAAGTAGTCGCTGTGATTTGGTTTGTGACGAGCTCGGTTTGAGTGCCAATCGCCGTAGTTGGAGTATCCCATTTCCCGAGATTGTACATTTTCTCAGACAGTGCCAAACCGCTTGCGAGAAAACCTCTGTCCATGATCCTGAGACTATTCAGTCAAGTCAATGCCGACAGCGATCTCATCGAAGCGTGGATCAAGTATTATCTTCGGCTCGGCGTGGATCGCTTTCACCTCGTGGTTCACGGGCGGCCAGAGGAGAACGAGAAACTCTTTGCCATCAAGGACTCGTATCCCATTACGATCGAAGGCATTTACGAGGGACCTTTCCCCGCACCCGTCAGCGCCCGGGGCAAACCAGGTAGCACGGAAAAAAAGGAACGGTTAGATTCTTTGCTCGCTCGCTACACGGGGCAATGGGTCCTCTTGGTTGACAGCGACGAATTCGTGGAATTCCCCTATCGGGATATTCGAGAGACGATACAAAAGCTCGAATCTGCGAAGGCAAATCTGATGGCTGCTCCCATGCTCCAGCGACTGAAAAGCGACGGTTCGCTGGACTCCCCCGCCATGATCGAAGATCCTTTTCAGTTCTTTCCCTTATGCTCGGTGGAGCTTTACAGAAGGATGGGAGTCAAGGCAGAAATTTTCAAGTTTCCTTTGTTCTACTGCGAGCCTGGCACGGAAATGGTGGAGGAAGGTAATCACTACCCGCCTCTGGGTCTCGAACCCAGGGCTGCAGCAATAATCGGCGTCACTCACCATTTCAAATTTCGCCAATGCCTTTCCGTTCGCCTTCAAAAGCGCATCAAGAGTGTGCATCTTTGGCGCAACGATTCGGTAGGGTTCCAAGAGTATCTGGACCGCCATTCCGGCCGCTTGCCTCTCGAGGGAGCATTTATTTATTCTCGAGAAGAGCTTTTCAAGAGACGCTTGCTAAGGCAATTGCCCGACCTCAAGTCGGAGCATTGTAAATCGCATACGCAATCCATGGCTGAGGTCCAGAGCACTCCGTTAGCCGCGTCGACACGTGGAACAACGGCACCGGCGCGGAACGGGAAACCGCAAGCGTTACCCTGTGCCACGGGCAAACGAATAGTATTTGTTCTTCCGCAAGCAACCGAGTTTGGTGGTCTGGAGCGACACCTACTCGATTTGCTGATTCGCCTCCCGAAACAGCTACCACCTCCAACTGTCGTCTGCATTGGCCAGGACACCGTCTCCGCTCGCATGGATCAAAGCCAGCAGGGACAGGTGGTTGTGAAATGCATCAAACAGCCACAATCCTTGTGGGATTGGCTTCGGATCATTCGCGAAAATAAACCAGATACTGTGGTTTTCGCTTACCGCTGCATCGATGCATTTTCTTGGCGAGCTCCGGTCGCCGCCGTGTTAGCCGGTATCCACTGGCGCATTGCGATCCAACACCTTATTCCGCCACCCCTGCCACTGCCTATCAAAGCGACATCGCCTAGAAAAATGCTCCGGCGTTTGATAGGTCGCCAGGCGCGGAGTACACTCAGGCTCAAGATATCTGCGAGACTTTCCAGCTACCTGTCGAGCACCACTGTCTGCGTGAGCAAAGCCGTTCGAGATGCTTTGGTGCACGAGTATGGATTTCGGCCCCGCAGGACAGTCGTCATAATGAAGGGGGTCTCCAATTCATCCTTCGTTCCCTCGAATACGAACGGGGCAGCCGTCCGAGCACAGTTGGAGCTGGACCCAAATGAGTTTGTTCTCGTGTGCGCGGCTCGCCTAGTCGCAGAGAAGGGAATCGACATTCTGATTCGTGCGGTATCTAAAGTCGTCCGGCAAGGTGTTCCCTGCAAGTGCATTATTTTGGGCGATGGGCCGCTGAAAGCGACGCTGCAACAAAAAGTGGCATCCGAGGGCTTGTGGGACAATGTATTTCTAAAGGGATTTCAGCCGGATATGCGGCCCTATCTACAGGCTGCTTCTGCCTTCATCCTCACTTCGCATCAGGAAGGGTTGCCGATTTCTGTTCTCGAAGCAATGGCTTGCGGTCTCCCATGCATTGTCACAAACGTCGGTGGTAGCGCTGAAGCGGTCAAAGATCAGGTTACGGGGTTGGTCATCCAGCCCGCATCCGCGGATGCCGCCGCCGATGCAATTCTGTACCTTGCGACTAACCCTGACAGGCGGACGGAGATGTCTCGTAAGTCCCGCGAAGTGGCTTCACAGTCGTTCGACATCGAAGAGAAAATGGCCGAACTCACCAGCCTATTGATTCGTTGACCGATGTATCGACCGAAGGATCCAAAAGCATTGCTGCCCACTATGCCATCAAGATCAGCAAAAACCAACCGAACGAAGGTTGTCTCGAGGCCCGCATGACTGTGCCCGAGACCGCGCGCAACATTAGAATCCGGCTAGTCTTTTGGGTTCTCGGAGCCACACTTGGTTTCTCCCAAGCGTGGACTTCTCGATTGGACGCCGACGATAACACCGTCACGTATCTCGATATCGGAAACTATTTTTTTCACGGACATCACTCGGCAATTATCAACGGATTTTGGAGCCCGTTGTACTCGTTTCTATTCGGACTAGCCATCAGAGTGTTTAAGCCTTCGTTGTACTGGGAATACCCAGTGGTTCATCTGGTTCTATTCGCTATTTTCCTGTTCACGATGGCCTGCTTTGACTATTTTCTTGCGCAATCAATGCGACTTCGCGCCGATGTTGACCTGGAGGAACGGACTTCATTAACGCCCGATTGGGTGTGGATCACGATTGGATATACGCTTTTCCTGTGGGCTGCCCTCAAGTGGCCAGGAGTGAATATTCTAACCACGGACTTGCTTGCTGGAGGCTTCCTCTATCTCAGCTGCGCATTTCTAGTGAAAATCCGTTCCCGGCGCGCAAACTGGAAGGTGTTCGTAGGTCTGGGTTTGGCGCTTGGTCTGACGTATCTGACGAAATTCTTTCTGCTTCCTATTTGCGTACTGATTCTGTTGATTGCATGGCTGCTTGCGAGACAAAACGCTCGCTACCTCATGATTTCCACGATCCTGTTCATTTTAATTACGGCACCTTTCATCACCGCACTTTCGGTTCAGAAAGCGAGATTCACGTACGGAGAAGCATCTACGTATGACTATGCTGTAAGCGTCAATCGGATTCCGCGCTACCACTGGCAGGGGGATACGAAGACGCCACTCGCGCATCCCACACGCCAGATTTTTGTGGCGCCGGCCGCGTTTGAATTCAAAGAGCCATTCAAAGGCACATTTCCACCTCAGTACGACATCACTTATTGGTATGAAGGTATTAAACCCCGAGTTCAATTTGCACAAGAGTTGAAGGTGCTGGTAAGCAATCTGCGCTTGGAGTTCGGAACGTTGAATTTCGCGCTGGATGGAATCCTTTTGTCAGCCTTGTTTCTGGCACTTTATGAAACTGGCCGCGGGTGGCAGATCATAGCGGACGTACTTCGGTATTGGTTCCTTATCGTTCCGTGTGTGGCAACAGCAATACTTTTTGCTCTCGTGTTTTACATCCCTCAATATCTTGCCGCTTCGTTTGTGGTGCTGTTGCTGTGCTTGTTCCTGAGCGCCGTTATCACTCGTCCGGGATCGCGTCTGCTGCCAGGTGTGGCTGTCCTATGTCTCGCGGTGTTTGTTGCCCTCGTAGCTCTTCCGTCCATGCTCCACGCGTTCAACATTCATGCCTTCCGCGCCGGTCGAACCGACATGCCATCCTATGAACAGGTAGCCAAGAAGGCTCTGGAGATGGGGCTTAAGCCTGGCGACCAAGTGGCCTCTCTCAACGACTCAAATTTTGGAACGTCCGAGTGGGCTCATCTCGCGCACATTCAGATTATTGCCGAGGTCCCCTTTATATATGGGCTGCCGGAAGGGGATCCATACAATTTTTGGAATAAACATGAGAACAATTTTTGGAATGCGGATCTTCAGACTCAGGAGAGGGTGCTCCAGAAGCTTTCTGAAACAGGGGCCCGGGCTGTGATTTCGCAGGATGCGCCCAGTGGTCCGGGAGCGGGTCGTTGGTTGGCAATGGGGAACACAGGCTACTATCTGTATTGGCTGAAGAATAGCAATTAACTTTGTCTTCACTCAAGAGGCGATCGGGAATCATGTCTGCATATGAAAGCCATGGTAGGAAGGCTTTGGCGTCGCCGGATGAGAAGAGTAGGGCTCAGCCTGATCGGGCTCGCAAGAAGATTCTGTTTGTTTCAAATAGCAATGAATTTGGCGGGGCCGAAAAACACCTACTTGAACTATTACGGAGACTCCGAGGGCCAGACGCTCAACTTTCCATACTGTGTCTTCAGATGGATCTCTTTAGTGAGCGTTTGGGGGCGGATCATGGCATCGAGGTCATAACCTGCACCAAGCCTCCGCAGGTGTTGCGGGATTGGGTTCGCCTTTTTCGCGCCATTCAGCCAGACGTAGTCGTCTTCATTTATGGCTGGTTCTGGGCCATTCCTTGCGTAGCGGCTGTTGGTGCTTGGGCGGCCGGCATCCGGAAACGCATTTCCATCCAGCATTTAATAACTGCGCGATATCCGGTCCCCCCGCAGGCATTGGAAGTGGTGATGCAGCGAAGATCGCTGCGCAGTATTTTACGCCGACTGTTGGGTCGGCAGGATTCTGGCATTGACGTGCCACTCTGTATGATCGCATCCACGTATACTGCCGCGCAGATTAGGAGATCTGCATCCTTCTATAACATCACCATATGCGTCAGCGATGCTCTCCGCGAGTCCCTTCTGCAGGACTTCGGATTCCCGGCGCAGAAGGTGAGGACGATTCGGAATGGAGTTTCCGTGACAGAGTTTGTTCCTTCGGGAGGTCGCCCGTCCGAAATGCGCGAGAAGCTGGGGTGTGGTCCGGACGAATTTGTTCTTGTGTGCGTCGCGAGGTTAAGTGAACAGAAGAGAATCGACATTCTCCTTCAAGCACTAGCTCAGGTGTTGCGCGAAGGAATTCACTACAAATGCATCATCGTGGGAGACGGCCCGCTTAAAGATCAGCTACGCGAGCAAGCCAGATCACTTGACCTGGGTGGCCATGTCTTCTTCGAAGGTTTCCATGAAGACGTGCGGCCCTACTTGCAGGCAAGCTCCGCGTTCATTCTTACCTCAGATACCGAAGGGTTGCCCCTTTCGATCCTCGAGGCCATGGCGTGTGGTGTGCCGTGCATCGTCACGAACGTAGGTGGCAATGCAGAACTCATTACTCACGGGGTTCATGGTTTGCTCGTCCCACGCGGATCAGTGGATGGGATTGCCGACGGCATATCGCACCTCGCAGATCACCCCCAGGAACTGGCGTCTATGGCGAAGCGGGCGCGGGCGCGGGCCTGCGAGGCATTTGACATCGAGAACACGATGGCCGAGATTCGACGAGTGATACTCAACTAATGAACACTCGATGGCGGTGATGGCCCTAACCCGTTACTGTTGAAGAAACCGCCAGAAACCAGATGGTAACCGTTCATACCCATAGGAGCTAAAAAAAATGTCAACTCTAGTTGCGTCGGCGCTTTCTCTGGAGAATCTCGGTCCGGCATTTCGGACGCGCCTCAAGTCCATGTACTCGGGAGAATTGCAGCCAGGCATCAATGGTCCGGTTGAACTTGACAAACTTACTCGAATTTCTGAGCCGCAGGGCATGTGGATTTTTGAAACTTGCCGGCGATTAAAGCCGAAACGTAGCCTCGAAGTCGGATTGGCATACGGCTTCAGCACAATTTACATCCTGGCGGCTATCAATCAGACTGGAACGGGCCATCACACTGCGCTCGACCCCTTTCAGCGAGATTCTTGGCACGGAGTAGGCGCTCTCCAAGCGCAGCACTTGGGCATGGAACCTTCTTTTCAACTGCTTGAGGAGTTTTCGATCCCCGCACTTGTCGGTTTTGCTAAGCAGAAGGATAAGTTCGAATTGATGTACATCGACGGGAATCACAAGTTCGACGATGTTTTCGTTGATTTCGCGCTTGCAGCAGAAGTCTGTCCGATGGGTGGAAACATTATATTGGACGATATGTGGATGCCTTCCGTTCAAACCGCTGTTTCCTGGATACGCTCAAATCGGAAGGATTTTAGGGAGATTTCAACGCCGATCAATAACATCGCTCAGTTCGAGAGGATTGACGAAGATAGGAGAACTTGGGATCATTTCGTCCGCTTCTGCACCCCAGATAGTACTCCCAAGCAGAATTCGATATCCACACGTATCGTTCGACGCGTCAAACGCATTCTGGCGAAGTGAAACGCTCCTTTCAAACTCCAATTGGCGCAGGTGGCGGCTCGACGGGAAGGCCTGCCTTTTGGCTGCTGCGGTGCGTGTGATTGAGCACATCGAAAGATGTTTACTGACTCCATGAGCACTTAGTACGCGATCATAAATCAGTCCGCTGTGGCGGTCATATTCTGACGGGATTTGTCGGACGGCGTAAGGTCGAGAATCATCGACTTGCAACTTGAACATACTTTATATTTGCGGAAAGAAGACTAATCGTAGGGACGGTCAGAAATGAGAATCACTGTTATCTTGTGTACACATAACCGTTGCCGAAGTTTGGCAAAGGCACTTGAGAGTGTCGCGGCCTCTCGGCTGCCTGTCTCTGTCGAATGGGAAGTGCTGGTGGTGGATAACAACTCGCACGACCAAACGCGTGAGGTAGTGGAGGATTTTTGCGCCCGCTATACCGGCCGTTTCCGCTACCTGTTCGAGTCGAAGCCCGGAAAGTCGTATGCTCTTAACAGCGGTATTCGGGAAGCCCACGGCGAGATACTAGCATTCATGGATGATGATGTAACTGTCGAGCCGACGTGGCTGCAAGATCTGACGGCATCACTCTATGGTCTAGATTGGGTCGGTGCGGGTGGGCGCATCCTTCCAGAAAAGGCTTTCTCGCGCCCCCGTTGGCTGGCGCTGAGTGGTCCGTATGCAATGCCTGGAATCCTTGCCTTATTCGAACTAGGCGACACTCCGGGCAGGCTTGAGCTGGCCCCGTATGGCACGAACATGGCTTTCCGCAAGGAGATGTTTGAAAAGTACGGCGGCTTTCGAACAGACTTGGGTCCGTCTCCAGGCAGCGAGATCCGCAACGAGGACACAGAGTTTGGCCGCCGGCTTATGGACGCAGGAGAGCGCTTGCGTTATGAACCATCCGCCGTGGTATACCACGAGGTACCTCAGCATCGACTCTCGAAAAAATATTTCCTCCAGTGGTGGTTCGACTATGGACGAGCTGAAATCCGGGTACGAACTAAGCGTCCTGATTTTTGGGTCATCCCACGGCACTATATAAGCATCTCGAATCACATTCTGCATGTTTTGCCACAAAGAATTCTACAATGGCTACTGGCCTCAAATCCGGAACAGAGATTCTTTAACAGGTGTTGGGCCTGGGCAGCAGCCGGCCATGTCGTTGAACTTTACCGTCAGGCGCTTAAAGAACCCAATGAGAAAAGCGGGAAGTTCGAATCCCGAGCCGCCGGTCAATAATCTGCGCAGATGTAGGGCGGCCTTCGTCCGTAGATTTGGCCGATTAGGGGCCTCAGGCCATTCATTCCCTCTGAACTTGCCAAATCCAGACCAAACTTCCGATCACCTTTATATTGTTGTCCCACCTGTACTTAAGCTGTCCCTTCGGTCAATTGTAACGTTGAACGATCGAGCCTAAGCTACGGATTGTTGTTGCCATGAGAACGGGTGGGCAAAAGTATGGAGTCGGCATTCAGGTTCTTCGAGCGCAGCCTGAGTTTCCTAATTTTCGGGCCGCGAGTACCAAGAGTACTACGGGACTCATCTCAAAAGATCGATGTGGAAGCAGGCCTTCATATATCCAGGCCACGTACATCCACGTTGTCGCCAAGCAGGTCAGTTCATACCTTCGGAATTATGCTCCTTGTGTTTTATCGCCGCTGAGTGTTCAAGCCCAAACCGCGACGGTAACCGGGGGAAAGACGTACCAAGTGATAGACGGTTTCGGTGCATCGGACATGTTTGGTTCGACGCTGTCCTCGGCGAACGCCGACCTATTCTTCTCGACTAAGACGGGAGTTGGATTCTCGTTGCTCCGGACAGAAATCCCAGATGATGGAAGTTGCTCGACCGTTAATGCCAACTGCGCAGGCGCCACCGGAGACATGGCCTTGGCGACAGCGAGGGGAGCGCGTATTTGGTCCACCGCTTTGTCTCCTCCCGCCTCGATGAAATCGAACGGCACGACGGTATGCAATCCTGGGAGCGGCATTTTGAACGATGCCTCGTATTCGGCGTATGCCACGTACTTATCAAACTATATCGCCTCCGTTCAAGCAAAGGGATTCACGCTCCTAGGAATCTCGATCCAGAACGAGCCGGACTATTGTCCGACCTACGACGGGGCACTTATGTCCGCGGCCCAGTTCGATAGGTTTCTCAGCAGTAACTTGGGCCCCACGATCGCCTCCGCGGAGCAGACAGCAGTGAAAGTGATCATGCCCGAGACATCGGAATGGGCTAGACTTTCTTCTTATGCGAACACGACCTTCGGAGATTCTAAGGCGTCTGACTATGTGGGTATCGTAGCGTCGCATGACTATGACCATTTCAACTGTTCTGGAAATCCTTCCGGTTGCGAATACGCCACAGCGCAGAGCCTCGGGAAGCACCTATGGGAAACGGAGGCCTCCTCTTTCGGAACCTGCGACGGGAGTATCGGTGACGCCTTGACGTGGGCCCGAGATATCAACGACTGGATGACAGTCGCCAATGCTAATGCTTGGCACTATTGGTGGCTTATCAACGAGGGCGGCAGCGGAGACAATGAGGGCCTCATCTGCAAGAACGGGACGGTTCGTAAGGCCATATATGCAATGGGGAACTACAGTAAGTTCGTCCGGCCGGGCTATTACCGTATCGACGCTACACCCACCCCGCAGAGCGGCGTTTCGGTTTCAGCATACAGCAATGCCTCCACTGGAACGTTTGTGATTGTCGTTATCAATCAGAATGGGACGGAGGTTTTGCAGCCGTTCTCACTGAACGAGCTCAATGCTTCTACGGTTACGCCGTGGGTCACATCCGCTAACCTGAATTTGGTGGCGCAATCAGATGTTGCGGTAACTGGAGCAGCGTTTAGCTATCCGCTTCCAGCTGAAAGTGTCACTACTTTCGTCGGTGTTGTTGGACCTAATGCCGCGAATCCGCCAAGCAATCTTAGGGCAAAGGTGCAATAAGTCGTCGCATCTTTGCACATATAATATCGAGTGACCGCGGCAAAAAACGGCAGGTGCATCGTTCACACACCGTGCATTTTTCTTAAACCGACTTGAACTTCCCGTTCGCTCATCCCCAGAGCGGTGACCTCGTGAAACCATCTTCCGTTGCTGCAGAAAACGCAAATCATCCCTCGTCGTCGGCCGAGCATTAATCGATGGTTCCCAAAGTTCAACCTTCAGACTTGGGGATTCTCCCTCCAAACGGCTCTAGAAGACCAAGTCATTGCGCCTGCTCGACGGAACGATCGCATAGAGTTGTGGCAATAGATTGCCACAATTTGGTATTGTTGTGGACGGACAGAGTGGCTCCATCGCTTCTCCTCGAGAAGTGAGCGTGCTTAAGTCTAACAAAAATGGCTGGTTAGGTTTCAAACGGAGAGTGTACTTTCTCCTCGTTCGTGGTTGGGAACTTGCTCCTTCCAGGGGTCGTATGCAATTCAAATTGTCTAGACGGGTATTGAATTCTGTCGAATTTACCAAGCCTTATGAATCCCGCCGAAACTAGCGTAGTGCAACAAAACCCGGTCATCCCGGGATTTATCTACGGCTCCGGGCCTGCAATGCGGAGTGTGGATTCGATGGTTGTTGATATTGCTCCCACCAACATTCCGGTGCTGATCGTAGGGGAATGCGGATCGGGAAAGGATGCCTACGCCCGACTCGTCCATCGTCTTTCGCAAGCTACGAAAACGCCATTCAATAAGATCAATTGCGCTGCTCTTGAAGCTTCAGAGTTCCTGAACCAGCTGAACGATCACACCAGAGAGCGACAGGGTAAAGAGGTATTGGAGACGATTTACCTGGATGGCGTGCAAGATTTAGATCCGCAGTGTCAGCGTGTATTGCTTTCGTATCTGCCCGACGATGACGTTCCCGAGAAAAGTGGGGCGTTGCGCCAACGTATCATTTCTTCTGCCAATCCCAGCCTCGAACTCGAAGTCGAAGCGGGCCGATTTCGTCGCGAGCTCTATTTCAGGCTAAACGGAGCATGTCTGCGCTTGCCGCCCTTACGGGAACGAAAAGACGATATTCTAGCGTTGATGGAATACTTCCTGAGCAAGCATGCAAGCGCGAGTAACAAGATAATCCCGCCTTTGGCCGGGCATGCCGCGGAAATGCTGCTAGCATATTCCTGGCCGGGCAATATCCGTCAGCTGGAAAGCCTTGCACTCAAGATGGTGACCTTTGGCGATGCCCGCCTGACGCTCGATGAACTTCAGTTACTCCAAGGTGTGGACCAGAGACCGAAGCCGGGGCAAAACGTGAATGTACCGTCTCTAAAAATGGCCGTCCGCGCTGCTTCAAAAAAAACCGAACGGGAACTGATCATTCAGGCTCTTGCGCGCACCCGATGGAACCGAAAACGGGCCGCGGAGCAATTGCAGATCAGTTATAAGTCATTCCTCAACAAACTCAAGGCAATCGAGAAATCTCACGAGGGGGCGGTTGAATTTACGGGGGGGAAGCCAACACATGAAAATTAAGATGTCTGCATTGTTAACTGGAATTTTACTATGCACATTTGTGAACGCACAGGACACTCACGCGCAGAGTCAAAAGACCGAGCCGCAGGTGAACAACAGTGGTTCGACCGCGCCGCCTCCGACGAGCCCAGAATACGTGATTGGCCCTCAGGACGTGGTCCAGATTGACGTCTGGAAGGAACCTGAGATTACCCGCACGATTCCAGTTCGGCCAGACGGAAAAGTGTCCCTGCCGCTGGTGAACGATGTGCAAGCTGCAGGGCTCACCGCTATGCAACTCGCAGGTGTGATTCGGGAGGGACTAACCAAGTATCTGACGAATCCGCAAGTGACTGTTACCGTCACGCTGATTAACAGTCGCAGAGTTTTTCTCACCGGGGAAGTATCTCGGACCGGAGCTATCCCCCTCCTACCCAATATGACCGTGCTACAGGCGCTCTCTACCGCAGGTGGGTTTACTGCATTCGCCAGGATCAAAGATATTTACATTCTGCGAGTCGAAAACGGGAAGCAAACAAAATATCCTTTTCACTATAAGGATGTAGTAAAAGGTAAGCGACCAGAAGATAACATTGTCCTTCAACCGAACGACGTAATCGTAGTGCCGTAAGGATCGAACGATGAAACACTGCAACCTGCTACGCAAAATTGTTCTTTTGACATTACTTCTTCTGCTGGGGACGCATACGCTCCGTGCCCAACAACAGGATCCCCAACAGCCGCAACCTCAGCAGCCGCAGGATCCCCAGCAACCGCAGCCACAAGATCCAATGCAACCGCAACCACCACCTCAGGAACCTGAGGACAATCCGTATGGGTCAATGCCAAAACCTGCGGGTCAGGCTCTGCCCTACTTCGATTTCGGAGTAGGCAACGGTGACCTACGACCTGATTTTACGCCGTTGACGGGTATGTTAAACGCTGGTTTGGGATTTCCGGATGTCAAGCACAGTTATTGGGTGCCCGGAGTGCAAGTTGCCTCCACCGCGCAATCCAATCTCATCGGTCAAACGAATGTGCCAAGCTCTGGATGGTCTGCAACCAATTACGTGACCGGCAATGTCAGTTTGGTTGAAGCTTGGAATCGCTCTCAACTTGCACTCAACTACTCCGGTGGTGGAGCTTTCTCGACCGACAGCACCGTAGGAGCAAGCGCGTTTCAACAATTAGCATTTGCCCAAAGTTTTCAGCTCAATCGGTGGATACTCCAGTTTGTGGACGAGTTCTCGCAATTGCCACAATCTGGATTCGGATTTGGAGTGGGCACGAGCCTTGGTGTTCCAGGAGTGGGCGGCTCGCTCGGGGGCACGATTCCCGGCGTAGGAAGCAATTACAACCCTAATCAGAGCATTTTGGGCGGATCCGGTCCGCGTATTAGTAATGTCACTGTGGCGCAAGCCACGTATCAGCTCACTCGGCGAAGTTCTATCACCTTGTCCGGTTCTTACGGAATTTTGCACTTCTTGGACCCTGGGAATATCGATACAGATACAGTGTTTACGAGCTTGGGTTATAACTATCAACTGAGCCGCAAGGACACGATCGGCTTTTTCTACGAATTCAGCAGCTATCATTTTCCCGGATCTCCTCAAGCTTTTGGCGTCCAAACAATGAGCGCGGCGTATTCTCGGAAAATCACCGGGCGCATGGCGCTGAGCCTTTATGGCGGCCCTCAATTTACGTCATTCCGTATTCCCCCCGTTGGAACGACGTCGACAACCACGAACGGTTTTTATGCGAGCGCGTACCTGAATTATGCCTTTAAGAACGGAGTAATCTCTGGATATTTTGTCCACGGCATATCTGGCGGTAGCGGCGTCCTTACAGGTTCGATTCTGGACGAACTCGGCCTTACGGCGACCCGAAGGCTTAGTAGGCAGTGGGCTGCCAACGTGCACTTCGGTTACGCGAATAACAGTAGTGTGGTAAATGTCACGGGAGGCACCAATCCAAGTTACGATAATTGGTATGTCGGTGTAGGTGTTAGCCACCCTATTGGACGTGATATGCTAGTTGCTCTTTCGTATTCCGCAGCGTTTGAAACAAACAACCCGGGATGCAGCCCGGGCAGCTTAGGTTGCGGAGTGAGTTCGAACACCACCAGCCAGTACGTAACTCTGAATTTTCGATGGCACCCGCGCCCATTTGGATTGCAGTAAGAGTAGACCTGAGGGAAAGAGCATCGATCAAATCGATGTTGCATTGGATAGGTCTTTAACTCGAGTCGATTTTGGGCTCAAAACGAGAGACATCACAGCATGTACAAAAGCTTCTTCGGCTTAAAAGAGAGCCCTTTCAACGTCAATCCCAATCCTCGCTTCCTCTACTTTACAAGGCAGATCGAAGAAACCCTGACTGGATTGATGTATGGAATTCAGACCCGCAAGGGCTTCATCACTTTAACTGGTGAAGTGGGTACAGGAAAGACAACGCTGATCAACAGAATGTTGGAGTGGTTGCATCAACGCAAGGCGCGCACGGCGTTTCTCTTCAATTCGCGAATTAATACAAATCAATTATTTGAATTTATTCTCGCTGAGTTCGATATCCCTTGCGAGTCCAAGTCAAAAAGCCAACAGCTGATGAAACTGAATCACTGGCTTCTGGACCGCTATCGGATGGGCGAAACTGTGGTGTTGATCGTGGATGAAGCGCAGAATCTCACGTTTCCGGTCTTGGAAGAAATTCGCCTTTTGACCAACCTCGAAACTTCGACTGAAAAACTCCTGCAGATTATCCTTTCCGGGCAGCCCGAACTGGAAGAAAAGCTAAGGCTCCCCGAGTTACGGCAGCTGCGCCAACGAATCATGCTTCGATGCAAGACGGCACAGCTCACGAAGGATGAGACTCGCGAATATGTTGCCGACCGGCTGAAGACAGCCGGGGCCACTGGCGGAACTATCTTTAGCTCGCAAGCTCTCGAAGCAATTCATCTCTATTCCATGGGGGTACCGCGCGTCATCAATTTGCTTTGCGAACATGCTCTGGTGAATGCCTTTGCCGAAAATCAGCGGCCTGTCTCACCGGAGATCATTGAAGAAGTTGCTCGGGAATTCCAGTTGGATGAAGTCGAACCGATTGCCCCGGAAGGTGGTTCCAAGCTGGAAACGGACATTTATCAATCCGAAGCATTTTTGCAAAATCTGGGAGAGGCGCTGTCCCGGTTTCGCGTCAGCCCTTCCGACCCCCCCAACCGTCGCAAGAGATAGTCCATTGCGGTGATATAGGTCCAAACGAGCTTGCCGACGCGATAGGCCCTGATCTTCTCAGCCGGTGGTGTTTGCTGACGGCCATCCCCCTCCTCTCGGGCCATCCTCAGGCCCTCTGCTTACCAACCAAACCTACTCGTCTTCAAATCTACGCAAAATAGCGTACGTCATCCCTCCACGCCTGCGGGAGGCGTTTGCGGCAAATCCGAACTATCGACATCAGCAAAGATAATGTCCTCCGACTTGAGCTCATCGAAAAGACACCGATTGACCTCTTGCAACGGTGTTAATCAAGTGATCGCAGATCTGATCACTTTCTATGCATATTCGGTTTTGCAGTGCTCGTGACGAACATGTGCCGCAGCAACGTTTGAATGACTACCTGAGTTTTTCGCACACCGTTTTGGCCTCCGCCAAGACGCTAATGTCGAGGGCGGCATTTCTCCAAGGTGCGAGGAAATCCCGGTAACCAGAGTTAGCCTTGGCGGTGTTTGCAGAAACGAGTTCGAACTGAGCCGGCACGCCTGCGCCACAATTCGAGACGAACCCGCGATAGTCCAGGGTTTTCTGAAACTCCCCAGCCACGGCTGGTTCCGGCCCCGAGGGGATTCCCGAGTAAGAAATCGTCGCACCTGTAACTCCGATAGTTCCGGAGCTAGAGTTTGTCGAACTGCTCGCAGCGGGATACGCACCCGCGTCCCAGGCGCCGCTTGCGGCGCGGGCTACAGGTGCAACCGTGTTCCCGGCCGATGTCGTGAAGCACAAGTCTGGGAGTGTTCCGCAAAGCGACGTCAAATTCGCTCCAGCTCCACGGATGGCCGAACGAGCAGACGGCACACCAATCGAACTCAGCCCAGCGTTTGCGCTGTATCTGGAGTGCGCGTCGCCAGCTATGGCAGATTGCCAAGAAGAGAACTGTGATGGTGGCCAAGTCGACGTGTATGAAAACGCTGAAGTCCCGCCGTTCGCATAGACATTGTAATCGATGGTGATTGACGAGACAGCCGTGGACAGGCCGATGAGATTAAAAGTGCTTGTGGCTACATTGTTCTCAAAATTTACCGAGCCTGGGCCAGTGGCGCCTACCAAATGATAGCAACTACCGGCACCAGAAATGACGTCTGCGGGATTATTGTCGATGCACGTGTTGTTGTACATGCTGAGAGCGCCAGTACCCACAACCACGTAGCCGTTCTCAATGGAAGTCATCCCGAGGAACACGTTGTTGAAGATGTTGATGGGCGACGTGTTGTCCGAGCAAGGAGCGGAGCGATTCGCGCCTTCGATAAAAATCTCTCCGGTAAAGCCGGAAGCCTCCGTCAGTCCGCTGTTGAATACATTGTTGTAGATGTTAAGGGCGCTCAAATGACCCGGCGTGGCTGGTGTGTAGCAGTGGATCCCATCGTGGTGGTAGCGATTGAGTACCGACGAGTCGTTCCAATTAGAGAACGGTCCCACTTGATTGGAATAGAACGAAAAAGGTCCCACGGTCGTGCCGCTTCCAGCTGTTCCGGTAGCCCACCCGTGGTCAATGTTATAAATCTTATTGTTGTAGATGGAAACGTTGGTGTTGCCGTTTTGAACTAGTTGGCGCAAGCACCATCCCGCATCGTGCATCACGTTATTGGCAATTCTGATGTTTGAGCCACGGGCTGCAATGCACTGGCTTCGTGGAGCTTCAATGCTTTCATCGGCGGCATCTCCTCCGGTTGCCGAGCCGCAGTCGTCGATACTCGCAAAACTGAACGAGGTGCTATTAGCGGAGGTGATGGTTACCTCTACGTTGCAGGCGGGAACCGAGGTGTGTTCGATCTGGACAAGAGCACCAGACGATAGGCCGCACGCTCCAGAACAATTTGCGGTCGTCGCGGTCATCGAGGTAAGTGGAACGGGAGGGTTGTGAACGTAAATGTTCGCTATCGTCAGGTTCTCGATTGTAATGTTGTTTGCGCCGTTGCTGGCGAAGTAGACTCCGGTGTCCGCCACGTGGTAGGCCAAACTGGAACCGTTTGCAGTGTTCTGGAGAATCCCGTTGGTTCCCCCGTTCACCGTAATGTAGGATTTTCCGTCCAGGTAGATGCCATTTGAAAAATATGGCGCCTGCAAAATGGCGTTCGGCTGCCAATAGATTGTGATGGAAGCGCTGCTTGTTCCATTGCCATTCACGACAATTCCGCCGCCCGCTGGCATGGTGATCGTACCGCATAGATTGACCGTGTTCCCCGCAACCCACGATGCTGTCTGTGTGCCGTTGATGCCGTACGTTGAATCATCGTAAGCGTAAGCGGTTGCACAGCTTGTTCCATTTCCGGAACCTAGCGCCGTTTGGGCAAAGTAAAGCTGTTGACCACCTTGCGCGTGCACCCGCATCGGAAGGAATCCGAGGAACCACAATAATAAGGCGAGGCGTATCGTCAATTGCTCTCCCCAGGCACTTCCCGGACATTGGTCAGACGAGCAAAAAAAATCACGCGCTTAGTTCATACGCTCTAACTGACCTACGAAGGGAACAAGACCTTAATCTGTTCAGCCGGATTGCTGTTAGGATATCGCTTCCAAAGGCTTGTGGCTATTCTGGAGCGGCTTTATTGCCCTCCTCGAAGTAACCAGATCGATGTTGATAGTCTTCGTTTAGAATCTGCTATGAGACTTCTACCAGCGATGCCTGCCGATGCCAGCTTTATCGACCAAGAAGACAATCACATAATTCTTTCGCCAACCAACGGTTATCTCGTTTTGGAGATCGAACACCGGAGCATGTTATGAAGTCCCAGCCCTGGATTATTATTGCGTGCATTCTCATTTCTCTCAGTGGTGTTTTAGCGCAAGCCCCAACGACACTGAAGACTTGGACGTTTTCTCTGCCGCACGGTGGTCTCTCAGTTGAACTCCGGTCAGACCCGGACGGTATGAGCAGCCTGCATGTCGGGCCAATCGGTCGAGGGCTTGAAGCCCCCATTGCGGAGCAAGTGGAACCACTTAAAAAGGTTCTTCACGAGATGACCGCTCTCGGCTGGGATCCACACAAACTTTCCTACTTGAGTACGCGCATCTTCGGGCAAGATGTGCGTGAGAAATTGGCATATGCGTGCGTGGATTCCAGAGAGTGGCACCTAAGCATGCACAATAAGGGAAAAGCCAAAGAACAAATCATGGTAGCACTCCTCAATCAAACCGGCGCTTATGAACCATATAACAGAGCATTCAACCCTTTTGGGATTCGGGTGCAAGTGAGTGAGGTAGAGAATGTCAGTCTTATTTATTTTTCCTCACTTCCTCGGCGAAATTCTCGTGACCGCTCGTACGCCAGAACGCGTGTGCCAGGCGACGCCATGCTGAGCTTGCAATTCTCAAACGTCGATCCAACTCTGGATGATAAGGTTCTATCAGGCCTGTAGAACTAGGTCGCGGTAGGGACGTCCATTACGAATCGCCCTCCCGCCAGTGGCGCATAGCGGGCTTCGAATCTTGCCGACGTTTCCACTGTCCCCGTCATTTCCTACGGCGGGTTTTTCACCAGGACGACTGGAAGTCTTTATGTCAGACGCCATCCCAGTGAGCGCATCTTTTGTGTTTCAGGAGCATCTCGGAGGAGTGCTTCGCCATCCAGCTGAACCTGTCATGGAGCGCCGCGCCAAAATGGCAACGAGGGCGTCGTCAAAATTGGCCACGCTTTGCATCTACTGGTGACGTCGTGTATGTTGATCTTTAGTGGCTGGAATGCAGAAAGGATCGGCAGATGAAAGGCGTCGTTTTGGCAGGCGGAACCGGAAGCCGCCTCAGTCCGCTCACCCGCGTAACCAATAAGCACCTACTTCCTATCTACGACAAGCCGATGGTTTACTATCCCATCCAAACACTGGTCAACGCAGGGATCGAAGAGATCTTGTTAGTCACCGGCGGTAACAGCGCCGGAGATTTTCTACGTTTATTGGGAAATGGCAGCGATTTTGGCTTGAAGCACATCAACTACACCTACCAGGATGGCAATGGCGGGATCGCAGAAGCGCTTGGACTTGCAGAATTTTTCGCTGCGGGCGAAAAGATATGCGTAATCCTCGGCGATAATATTATCGAAAACAACGTTTGCCGCGCAGTCGAGACATTTAAAAAAGAGGGCGACGGCGCAAAAATCCTTCTGAAGGTAGTAGAGGACGCCCGGCGGTTCGGTGTCGCCGAGGTTCGCGACAATCGGGTAGTCAGCATCGAAGAAAAGCCAGAATTTCCCAAGTCAAATTACGCGGTCACCGGCGTCTATCTATTTGATGCAACGGTATTTCAAAAAATCAAACGCTTAAGCCCATCCGGCCGTGGTGAACTTGAGATCACAGACGTCAACAATTTCTACATCGAAGAGGGCAAAATGACTTTCGAAATGCTTGATGGCTGGTGGACCGATGCCGGTACGTTCGAATCTCTCCTGCGCGCGAACCACCTTGTAGCGCAAAGCGGAGCTAATAAGATGGATGGACTCGTTCCTGCTGCCCACGACAGATCCCGATGAAAATTCTGGTTACTGGCGGTGCTGGATTTATCGGATCCAATTTTATTCGCTATGTTCTTGGTCTTGGCAAGGGCTACAGCGTTGTGAATTACGATAGCTTGACTTATGCGGGTAATCTGTCCAACGTTTTCTCTGTCGCCAGTGATCCCAATTACACTTTCATCAAAGGCGATATTTGCGACCCGGCGCATGTCGAATCAGCGATGACAGGCTGCAATGCGGTTCTGCACTTCGCGGCTGAGTCGCACGTTGATCGCAGTATTTATGAACCGGCAACCGCCATTCGGACAAACGTCATGGGCACCGGTGTTTTGCTTCAGGTCGCCCGAGCGAATGGCATTTCTCGCTACCTGCAAATCTCCACGGATGAGGTGTACGGCGACATCCTCCCGGGGACGTTTGCCGATGAGAGTTCCAAGATTGCCCCAAGTAGTCCTTACTCCGCGTCGAAGGCCGCGGCAGACCTACTCCTTCAATCGTATGTCCGGACGTATGATTTTCCAGGTCTGATTACCCGATCCTCTAACAATTATGGGCCCTGCCAGTTTCCCGAAAAATTTCTGCCCGTGATGATTATGAACGCTCTTGAGGGCAAACCGATTCCCATTTATGGGGACGGAAAACAGCAGCGTGACTGGTTACATGTGGAGGACAACTGTCGCGGGATTCTAGCTGTCTTGGAACGAGGCCGATTGGGCGAGGTGTATAACATCAGCGGCCTCGATGTTGTTGAGAACCTGGATCTCGCCAAGCAGTTGTTACGTATCACGAACAAACCCGAATCTTTGCTCAGGCATGTACAGGATCGTCCGGGGCATGATCGCCGATATGCGCTAAGCTCTGAGAAAATACGTCGCGAGCTTGGGTGGGAGCCGCAGATTTCTTTGCAGGATGGATTGCGCCAGACCATGGATTGGTACCGATCGAATGAGCACTGGGTAAAGGCGGTCCGCAGCGGCGAATATCTGGCGTATTACAAGAAGAACTACGAAGATCGGATTTCCTCTTTGTCGTCCCTGTAGCGGACAAGAGTGTCTTCGTCCCGAATCTCCTGCCAATCAAGTTTTGATCGTTCGTCTCGGGAGCCCATTGCGATGACCTCGATCCTTCTGATAGGAAAAAATGGACAGGTCGGAGCCGAGCTTGAGGAACTTCTGCCCGGATTCGGCAATCTGGTCGCATTGGGCCGTAACGATTTGGATCTGTGTAATCCGACTGAGATTCGAGGAGTCGTCCGCAAAGTACGTCCGCAAATTATTGTGAATGCAGCCGCATACACTGCTGTCGACAAGGCGGAAACGGACGAGAAAGTTGCACAGGCTGTGAACGCGGATGCCCCCGCGATTCTCGCCGAAGAGGCAAGCAAGATTGGCGCCTTCTTGGTGCATTATTCGACCGATTACGTCTTCGATGGCCTGAAGCAAACTCCCTACGAAGAGAACGATCCCACAAATCCCCTCAGTGTTTACGGCAGAACAAAGCTTGCCGGGGAAATGGCCATTCGCCAGTCCGGTGCCCTTCATCTGATCTTTCGCCTTTCGTGGGTGTATGCAACACGCGGGAAAAATTTCCTTCTGACAGTCTTGCGGTTGGCTGCCCAGCAGAAAGAGTTGCGCATGGTGCACGATCAAACTGGCACTCCCAACTGGTCCCGGGAGATCGCTCGCGCCACTGCCTCGGTGCTCCACCATGTCTCGCAAGTATCCGATCCTTTGTCATCCCTTGAAAAAGTCTCTGGTACCTACCACATGACCGCCCCTGGCGCGACCACCTGGTTTGAATTCGCGCAGGCAATCTGCGAGGAGTCGTCCCGCGCCAATGCTTCTCTTTCTTGGTTTAACGCGGCGACAGGAGGTCGTCCCCTTATCCTTAAGCACATTGATCCAATCACCAGCGCCCAATACCCTACTCCAGCCACCCGGCCATTGAATTCCTTGCTCTCAAGCGAGCGATTATTTACGACGTTTGGTGTCCGCTTACCCGGATGGCGCGAGCAATTGCACGACGCATTTGCGAATGACAACCGCTGACGCGCGATTGACGGTTCCTGCCTTTACGGACACGAAACCAAATGTCCGATTCCAATTCCATCAACAGAGCGCTTGGTCTGGCTGATTACACCGGTTTCAACTGTAGACGCTGTGGAATTGTGCCTAACTTGTAACATTTACTTGAATTATTCCACTCGCGGTGTTTCGACTTTTATAACATTGATAATAACGACGGGGAGAAGTGAACGCGCTGTTCTCCCAATCTGGTTCGGCCCGAGTTTTACTTGATGTCCTGGATAAGGCCAGTACATCTGCGCCATGGAGAACTGAAGGTATGACATTTCGTGCTAGGACGTCGCTCTGCAATCTTCTGACCACGCTCCCTTTTCTGGCGATTGTTCTGGCGATGCTGCAAGGCTGTACGAGTGGTTCGAGCGGTGGCGGAACCACGCCTCCTAATAACTCCACACCCGGCATCACGACCTTGAATCAGATGTCAGGAGCGGTGGGAACGCCGGTGACGATCACGGGGACGAACTTTGGAGCGACGCAGGGCGCGAGCACGGTGACATTCAATGGAACGGCGGCGTATCCCGACAAGCTGGAGTGCAACGAGCATCACCGTGCCGGTGCCGAGTGGAGCGACGACGGGGAATGTAGTGGTGACGGTCGGCGGAGTGGCGAGCAATGGAGTGAACTTCACGGTGACCGCACCGGCACCGAATATCACGAGCCTGAGTCAGACGTCAGGAGCGGTGGGAACACCGGTGACGATCACGGGGACGAACTTTGGAGCGACGCAGGGCGCGAGCACGGTGACGTTCAACGGAACGGCGGGGACACCGACGAGCTGGAGTGCGACGAGCATCACCGTGCCGGTGCCGAGTGGAGCGACGACGGGGAATGTGGTGGTGACGGTCGGCGGAGTGGCGAGCAATGGAGTGAATTTCACGGTGACCGCACCGGCACCGAATATCACGAACCTGAGTCAGACGTCGGGAGCGGTGGGAACCCCGGTGACGATCACGGGGACGAACTTTGGAGCGACGCAAGGGACGAGCGCGGTCACCTTCAACGGAACAGCAGCGACAGTGACGACCTGGAGTGCGACGAGCATCACCTTGCCGGTGCCGATCGGAGCGACGACGGGGAATGTGGTGGTGACGGTCGGCGGGGTGGCAAGTAACGCAGTGAACTTCACGGTAACCTCATCACCGAATATCACGAGCCTGAGTCAAACATCAGGTCCTGTGGGAACGCCGGTCACGATTACGGGGTCGAACTTTGGAGTGACGACGGGCACGGTGACTTTCAATGGGACGGCAGGAATACCGACGAACTGGAGTGCGACGAGCATCACCGTGCCGGTGCCGGTCGGAGCGACGACCGGAGATCTGGTGGTGACTGCAGCCGGAGTGGCGAGTAATGCTGAAGCGTTCACGGTTACCCCATCGCCGAATATCACGAGCCTGAGTCAAACAGCAGGTCCTGTGGGAACGCCGGTCACGATTACGGGGTCGAACTTTGGAGCGACACAGGGCACGAGCGCAGTGACGTTCAACGGGACGCCAGGAATACCGACGAACTGGAGTGCAACGAGCATATCCGTGCCGGTACCGAGCGGAGCTACGACTGGTAATGTAGTCGTGACAGTAGGAGGAGTGTCTGGCAACGGGGTGAATTTCACAGTCACCGCTGGGCCGGTCCCGGTGATCACCAGCAGCGACACGGCCAGTGCAACGATCGGGACAGCCTTCTCGTACCAAATCACGGCAACCAACTCGCCCACGAGTTTCGGTGCGGTGGGGCTGCCTACCGGCTTTACGTTGGATTCGGTGTCAGGCTTGATCTCCGGAACCGCGACAGGCGCGGCATTGGCTTCCAGTGTTACGCTGAGCGCTACCAACGCGAATGGTGCCGGCAGTGCACCCTTAACGTTAACGATCGCTGGCGGTCCAGGACCAATTGTCTCTCGCACGATTCAGATTTCTAATGACGCCGACGATGGATACTATAACAGTCAAGACTCCACAGGGTGGCACAGCACCCCGCAATTTGGCGCAGCCGACCTCGTGGGGAGTTCAAGTGGATTGACGGCTGCCTGGGCTACCGGCTACCGGTTTCCGTCAGTCGGCGCCAATTCAGGTGACACAATTCAATCGGCATACCTGCAGCTCGTGAGCAGCAGTAGTTTTGCGACTAGTGCTGTTTGTGGCACGGCGCCCTGCAGCAACAATTACACCTTCCGCGTATATGGCGTATTGCAGGATGACGGACCTTCGTTTAGCGGGGCGCCAGGTAATACTCCATTAGACGTGCCTTACACCGCGGCGTACACGGACTACACCAGTACTGGGCCTGGTGATGATCATGGTAGTTGCCATGGCGAGAACAACGGACAAAACACCTGCACCCACACAATCGATGTAACGAATATTGTCCGTGAAATCACTTCACAAAGCGGGTGGACGAACGCGTCGGCGATGCGATTTGTGATGGTGAGTACGAATAGCAGTGCAATTAATGTCTACGCAGGCTTTGAAGATTTCTCGGGAAGTCCGAGCGAAGCGGCCACACTTGTGGTAAATCCCGCGGTGCCTACGATCGTTTCGTCGGGCGCATGGGGAACGGGCGCGACTGTAACCTATCCAACGACATATACCGTTGGACCATTTGTCTATCCTGGCGCCACTACTTTGTTACTCTTCCTTGGAGACTACTACAGCTTTTACACCGTACCCATACCTCAACCGACCGTGTCGGACAGCTGCGGGAACACGTGGAACATTTTGGCAGGACCCACAGACTGGCCGGGCTTCTACTACGACATGAGAAGCACCGTGTACTACGTCCAGAACCCGGCGCTATGCCCTGCAGGTGCCGCAATTACAGTTAAGACTAGCGTTCAGGAGCCTATTTTTTTACATTTCTTTGCCGTTGCTGGATCGGACACGGCAAATGCACCCATCGGTTCCGCGATTACGAGCCCACCGAATCCGGGCAGCTATACGACGACGGCAGCGTCCGACTCGATCACGCTCACTCAGTCCGGGTTGCTCCTGAGCTGGATCTTCGGTGACTCCGACGCAATGCACACCTTCACCCCGCAGGTGGGCTTTACTACGGATCTGAATTCGACGCCCAATTTCCTGACAGCGGTATTCGAAAACGTACCGTCGGCCGGTTCCTACCAGAGCCAGTTTACGATAACACCCTCGAATGGATGGCAACTTGTCATCGTTGGATTGCAGGCTCCATAGCTCCAAAAAACGTGAGCGCCACGCCGTCTGAGCAGGAATTGAGCGTCTTGGGAAATGGCCGGCCCCGCCGGCCCCGATTTGCAAATCCGAATGCGATTCCAGGAAAGAACCTTCCTTTTCTAGGTAAATCCTACTCGCCCTAGGCCATGCCTTCTCCTTTAGCCGGGCAGCAGCTGCTGATAATAAAGGGCTTAAAAGAAAGAGAAGCACTGTAATCGGAGCCAATAACTGGCAACGAAGTTGCTCCCAAAACATGTAGGTCTTTTTTTGCTCGAACGCAGTTGACGGGTCGGCGACTTCGTTCCCGAAAGTTCGTCATGTAACCCAAGGTGAAAGGTATATGACGATAAAGCCGTCCGCTTGGCGCTTGCTCCTCCTCCCCATTTTGTTTCTTACCTTAAGCTCACGTACTACCGGACAAAGTATCCAACTGGTCCGACACGGAACAACTGACCATCGATCCTCAAGCAGCACTTCTGTTGTGGTGACACTCAACGGAGTATCCAGCGGCGACCTGCTCACGTGCAGTCTCACCTACGGCAATCCTGGCGGGACGACGATGTCAGTGAGTGATAATGTGAACGGGGCATGGTCGGTAGCAAATGCGGCTCACTTCAACACGGTCATGAGCCAGACCACCGCGCAGTTCTACCTTGCCAACAGTAAAGCAGGAACTACAACGATTACCGGTACGCCCGGAAGCGCCGGTGATTACGGCGCAATGGACTGCCAGGAGTGGTCGGGAGTGGACACCTCGAGCCCATTGGATCAAACCAAGCAACAGGATGGAACGACCGCCAATCCATCGAGCGGCAGCGTTACCACGACAGCGGGCGGGGAACTGATCCTTGGAGTTCTGGAAAACGGCTACAGCCCGAAGGCAGGGAGTGGATTTAACTTAATCGATAGCGATACGTCGGGTACGGGCTCGGCGCTCGCTGCCGAATACCAGATCCAGGCAAGCGCAGGGCCGGCGGCTGCCACTTGGACATTGGCGGCCACGAGTTGGACGGCGCAGATCGCTACCTTTAAGGCGGCCCACGTACAGGCTTCGATCGTTCTTGTCCGACACGGAACAACTGACCATCGATCGTCAAGCAGCACTTCTGTTGTGGTGACACTGAACGGAGTATCCAGCGGCGACCTGCTCACGTGCAGTCTCACCTACGGCAATCCTGGCGGGACGACGATGTCAGTGAGTGATAATGTGAACGGGGCATGGTCGGTAGCAAATGCGGCTCACTTCAACACGGTCATGAGCCAGACCACCGCGCAGTTCTACCTTGCCAACAGTAAAGCAGGAACTACAACGATTACCGGTACGCCCGGAAGCGCCGGTGATTACGGCGCAATGGACTGCCAGGAGTGGTCGGGAGTGGACACCTCGAGCCCATTGGATCAAACCAAGCAACAGGATGGAACGACCGCGAATCCATCGAGCGGCAGCGTTACCACGACAGCGGGCGGGGAACTGATCCTTGGAGTTCTGGAAAACGGCTACAGCCCGAAGGCAGGTAGTGGATTTAACTTAATCGATAGCGATACGTCGGGTACGGGCTCGGCGCTCGCTGCCGAATACCAGATCCAGGCAAGCGCAGGGCCGGCGGCTGCCACTTGGACATTGGCGGCCACGAGTTGGACGGCGCAGATCGCTACCTTTAAGGCGGCCGGCGGCGGGGCAGGCGGGACCTCCCCAAGGATTACCAGCTTGTCGCCGACCTCCGGGCCCGTCGGGACCTTGGTGACAGTTGCCGGGACGAACTTTGGTGCGACGCAAGGGACGAGTACGGTCACCTTCAACGGGAAGGTTGGAACCCCCAAAAGCTGGAGTGCGACGAGCGTCACTGTGCCGGCACCAAGCGGAGCGACGACCGGGAACGTTGTGGTAACGGTCGGCGGCGTGGCGAGCGGAGGGATAAACTTTACAGTTACTACCGGGCCTGTTCCGGTGATTACCAGCGGCGCCACCGCGGATGGAACGGCTAGGATGGCTTTCACGTATCAAATTACGGCTACCAATTCCCCTACGAGTTTCGGTGCGTTGGGACTGCCGAACGGGCTTACCGTGGATACCGCCTCGGGCTTAATCTCGGGAAGCACTGATAGTGCGGGAATTTACACCGTGACACTGAACGCGACCAACAGCATTGGCACAGGTACCGCATCCCTGACGTTAGACATCGCTTCTGGCGCAACTGGCCCTGTCGTTTCCCACACGATTCGGATTTCTAACGACGCCGACGATGGTTACTACAACAGCCAAAACGGCAGCGGCTGGAATAGCTCCCCAGGTTCCGGCGGAGCAGATCTAGTAGGGAGTTGGACGGGCAAAACGAAAGCCTGGGTTACTGGCTACCGATTTCCATCCGTCGGAGCCTTTTCAGGTGACACGATCCAAACCGCATACCTACGCTTGTGGAGCAGTGGTAGTTCCGCGACCAGTCTTCCGTGTGGAGCAGCACCCTGCAACAACAGCTATATCTTCCGGGTATACGGAGTTGCAGAAGACAATGGGTCCGCTTTCAGTGGGACGACAGGCAACACCCCTTTGGACGTGCCTTACACGAAGGCGTACACCGATTACACTTCCACTGGGCCGGGTGATGCCCACGGCAGTTGCAAAGGGAATAACCAGGGACAAAACACCTGCACCCACACCATCGATGTGACGAACATAGTCCGGGAAATCACTTCCCGGCCCGGGTGGACAAGTACGTCGGCGATGCGATTTGTCATGTTGAGCACGGATGCCAATGCGCCCAGAGTTTATGCCGGCTATGAGGATTTCTCAGGCAATGCCAGCAAAGCCGCAACACTTATCGTTAATCCTGCGGCACCCACGATTGTATCGTCAGGTGCTTGGGGGACGGGCGCGCACCCAACCTATCCAACGACATACACCGTCGGACCGTTTGTCTATCCGCGTGCCACAACGTTGCTGCTCTTCCTTGGGGACTACTACAACTTTTACACCCTGCCGATCCTCGAGCCAAGTGTATCTGACAGCTGCGGAAACCACTGGCGGGTGCTCGCGGGACCGACGAACTGGGCGGGCTTTTTCTATGACATGAGGAGCACCGTCTTCTATGTCCAGAATCCGGCGACCTGCCCGGCTGGGGCCACAATCACGGTCAAAGTCAACATTGAGGAACCTATCTTCCTGCATTTCTTAGCTGTCGCAGGATCAAACACGGGCAATGCGCCTATTGCGTCGGCAATTACGAGTCCGAATCCCACAACCTATACGACAAGCGCCACCTCCGACTCGATTACCCTCACTCATCCCGGTTTACTTGTGAGCTGGATCTTCGGAGACTCTGATGCGATGCATATATTCACGCCAAAGGCGGGGTTCATTACCGATTTGAATTCGACGCCAAATTATCTGACGACCGCGTCGGAAAATGTGTCAGTGCCCGAAACCTACCAGAGCCAGTTTTCGATTTCACCCTCGGATGGATGGCAAATTGTCATCGTTGGATTGCAGGCACCGTAACAGGTAGGTGGGCCGCGGGACTTACTGAAGACGACAATTCGCGAAACGTTGATTGTTCGATTCCGGAATACTCTAAACAGGCACGCAGCTTACTGTTCTCCAACACCGCGAGTTCGGCGCGACGCCCCGTGACATATGTGTCTCGAGATTCGAGAACGGAGTCCTCGTATGCGGGGTGACAGACGAGCTCGTGAACTCCAGCCTCGAGTCTTTCGAGCGTCCCGCTAACCAGCCTAAGCGCCGAATCGGGATTCCCTGGAGGAATTTCCAGAGTCGACGTATTGAAACATATTCTACGTCCTTCAAAAATCCGGCGGGCCGTCGGCACGAATGCAGCTAGCGCTGCAGCCTTGGGACGAAGCGGCCAGAACATTTCTGAGATTTTGAAATTCGCCAGGCGAACTGCAGCGACGCGAAACTCGTGAGCGAGTTTCGCGCAAATCCGTGCTCCTTCAGGAAGCATATGAACGTGCTGATGGCTCGTGATAAAGGTGAATCGGCAACCCAGGTCCATGCCGCGCTCGAATTGCGCCCGCCATTCCAAAGCAACCTCATCCCAGTCAATCTTCGAAAAAGCAACGCGAAGAAAGAAAGTCGTGAAATTATGAAACTGGCCGTCAAGTCCCACCAGACTCGGGACGCGCTTGGGAGGTAGTAACGGCGGACCCGCGGTCAAGTTCAGGTGAATGCCAACTTCCAGTCCCGGCTCTTGCCGCAACCGGGCCACCGAATCGCTCAGATCGGGAAAGTTGACGAGTAGGGCGGTGCTGCGGACGATACCGAGGCGATAAGCGTCAAGTATTCCGTGATCGACGCCAGGCGACAGCCCAAAGTCGTCGGCGGTAACTATGAGCCGCGACGTTCTGCACCGGCGAATCACCGCTTCGTGCCCGCTGTTTCACGCCACAGTGGCATAGGTTTCATGGTTGGGCTCCGCCACAACGGATGCAGTCGCGGGAACAGTCCGGTCGCTAATGATGAAGCGGGGACGTTCCCGTACCTCTTCCAGGACTCGCGCAATGTATTCACCGGTAATCCCGATCAGAATAAAAAGGATTCCGAACAGTAGCGACAGCAGGACGTACAAAGAAGTCCAGCCGGGCACAGCCTCAGATGTAAACAGTTTGATGTAAACAGCGTTCAGTACCTCGTAAAACGCAAATAGACTGGTCAGCAATCCAAGCCCCGTTGCCAAGCGTAGTGGGACAACGGAGAACGAAGTGATGCCAGTCCAAGCAAGGCCCAACATCCGGCCAAAACTATATGAGGTCTGACCGGCGAAGCGCTCGACGCAATCGTATTCAACTTTCGTGTTTGAATAGCCGACCCATTGCACCAACCCACGCAAGAAAAGGCCGGATTCCTTCAGCCTCAGGACTTCCCGGACAACCTGCTGGTCGAGCAGGCGAAAGTCGGCCATTCCAGGGGAGAGAGGTACCCCGCTCAGGAACGAAAACACGCGATAGAATAGTTTCGATGTGAAGCGCTTGCTCCAGCTGACACCCGGACAATTTCGGCGCACGGTTTGCACGATCTTGCTGCCGCCCTCCCATTCCCGGACCAAAGACGGAATTAAGGACGGGGGATGCTGCAAGTCCGCGTCGAGAGTTATAACTGCCATCCCTCGTGCCTCGGACATCCCGGCGAGGAGCGCAAACTGGTGCCCGAAATTACGAGAGAGGCGAACCCCTTTGATGTGGGGATCCCGACGTTGGAGTCGCGCGATGCACTCCCAGGTTTTGTCTGGGCTGCCGTCATCGACGAGAATAAGTTCCCAATTGTAGCCCAGCGACGCAAGACTCAGCGTAAGCTCTTCATGCAAATGCTCGAGGTTAGCTTCTTCTTTGTAAGCGGGAACCACAATTGAAAGTACCGGCGAGTCCACCGTAGCGGCTGATTGGACAGCCCTTAGCGTAGCGTTGATGTTGTGCATTAGACCTGCCTACAGACTGCAAAAGTCGAACCAGATGCTCCAAACCTGAATCCCCGGCAAAAGCCTTTGCATCGATCGCCCCTTGCTATTGTTACATTCCACTATGTACACACTTTATATATGCGTCGACTCAAAACGAATGGTGCCTTGGAGCTAGCGAAGTGGTACTGGCGACCCTCAAGACGTTGGGCCGTTGGTACTAGATCATCTACTCCAGTGCGCGAGTTCGTGCTTTCGACAACGTTCCGGGCCCACAGTTCCTATTGTCTTGACGTCCATCAATGCCGCTCATCGCTCCAAAAGAATCAGCTCGTTACAGGAACGACCTTACGGAATATCTGATCGTAATATCGGGCATCCTCTCGATATCGATAAACGCCTTGGACGAGCGATGCTTGCGGCGCACATTGCGGGCGATGAAAGACGAATGAGGAACTGTTCGGGTGATGGGCTCAAAAGAAAAACAATCTAGTCGAACGATAGATTGCAAAAGACTGATTTCCCCAGCAGGCAATCGACCCTATGTATTCTCGAACTTCAAATTTGAATGGTTCGGGGTCGAGGAGCAGGCACTCGGTAGAAGCTTTCGGGACCTGCAATCCCGTAGGCACTTCCAACCGCTGTTGGTGAGGCGCTTACAGGTGAACCTGATGACCTGCGAGGTGGGCTACGTGCCACCGAAGTCAGTGGCCCACGAGAAGGAAGATGTGGTTTCGGGGCACTGTAGCGGATGACTGGAGACGCGGAGCATTTCTGTGGAAACTACGACTATTCCTGGAACTGACCTACCGGTCTCGCGGGTTGGGCTCGGCACTTGGGCCATTGGTGGCTGGAAGTGGGGCGGCGCTGACGACCGCGAGTCTGTCCGGACCATACACGCTGCACTGGCCGAGGGAATTAACCTCTTGGATAGTGCGCCCGTCTATGGCTTTGGCCACTCGGAAGAAATTGTCGGCCAGGCCATAGCGCAGCTTGGCTGCCGAAGTAAAGTGATCATTGCCACAAAGGTAGGCCTCCAATGGAGGAGAGGACTAGTGCTCCGCAATGCGTCCCGCGAGCGAATTCTAAGCGAGATAGATGATTCTTTGCGCCGCCTTCAAACAAGTTACATCGACATCTACCAGGTTCACTGGCCCGATCCTGACACTCCGGTCGAAGAGACTGCAGAAGCGATGCATCAGCTCTACCGCGAGGGCAAGATTCGCGCCATCGGCGTAAGCAACTATTCCCCCGCGGATATGGAGCGGTTCCGTTCGGTTGGGCCCCTCCATTTCGCTCAACCTCCGTACAACCTTTTTGAACGTCAAAGCGAAGGCGAGATCCTTCCCTACGTCCAAGAAAATAACATCGTTGCGCTTACGTATGGCTGTCTCTGCCGCGGCTTGCTCAGCGGAAGGATGAGCGCAGACAGGGTGTTTCGGGGTGATGACCTTCGCAAAACTGATCCCAAGTTCCAATCGCCCACATATGCTCAGTATTTGAAAGCTGTGGAACGCCTCGACCAGTTCGCTCAGGAGCGTTACGGCAAGCGCGTGCTGGATCTTGCCGTGCGCTGGGTGCTCGATCAGCCGGGAGTGACGATGGGTCTTTGGGGCGCGCGCCGTCCCGAACAAATATCGGCCGTGGGCGGCATCGAAGGATGGAAGCTTGATGTGAGTGCGTTGAGGACGATCGACAGAATTTTACGCGAAACGATCTCCAATTCGGTCGGGGAGGGATTTATGGCACCGCTGTCCTGGCGCGTAAAGCAGAAGGAAAAAGTACAAGAGGTCGTTTCAATCCCGCAGGACTTGACGGTAACTGCTGAATAATCCTAGCCCCTCCCTGCATTCAAGAAAATCGCTCATCGATCCGGTCTTCGCATGTCGTAGACCTGCCAACACTTGCCAAAAGTGTTCCTAGCGATCGGAGTCGCTGAACTTCAGGGCATAAGCTGACGGTTCTGGGTGTCGGTTGCGTAGAGCATCATCAGCAGAGTGCGTTGGAAGGAAGTGCCGATAGCCTCGAGCACTCGTGCGACTTCTGCCTGGATGAGAATCTCTCGAAGGTGCTAATCGGTCCTGTTCGCAATTGAATCCATTGGATTTCCAATGGGGAGGCACCGACACCTTATCGATAAGAATCAGACCCAATAAAGCGAAATGCGCCCGCAAGTGCTAAGGATCGGCTAAGTTCCTTTACACAGGAGACTGCAAGTCGAATCCCTTTAGTATCGCCCAGCCGTGCGATTCATCATTTGGGTAACAAACCGTAGACCGTCAGTTCCGTTCGGGTAGGTACGTAGACTTTGCCATTCGCCACTGTGGGCACGGTGAATTTCACGGCATTGCCAGCGGCATTGCCGGAGCCTTGGGTGCTATTCCATAGCTCCGTGCTCACGTTGCTTGCGTCGTAAGCATGCAAGACGGCGGGGCCACAACCGTGGGACTGCTCGGTGCAGTATTGGCTGTTGTCGAGCGCCCAAACGATGCCATCGGAAGTCCCGATCGACGAAATGGAGGGAGTTGCCCCTGGGAAACTGTAGGCATTGGAAGATGAGCGGGAAAACGCAAATTGACCTGTTGTCGTGTTGAAAGCGTACTGATTGAGATGCCCACCCACCCCGGCAATGTAGAGAAAATTATTCCAGAACGCGGGTGTCGCAAATATTCCGCTCCCTACATTCAAGCTCTGAACCACGCTGTTCTTGCTACTACTATATCCGCTCATGCCATCGCGATTGACCATGAAGAGCGTGCCACTCTTTCCCCCGCCAATCAAGAGATGAGGGAATGGTCCGGACGAAGGGTCGAGCAAGACCGCAGCTCCGCCCGCACCATGATCTAGGTCGCCACCATTGAGCGATTCTTGATTTGAAGGTGTGAAATATTCTTTCACATGCAACCCGCCAGAAGCTGTTAGCCTTATGGTCGAGTCCCCGTAGTTCGAGCCACCGGAATTTGCATCGAAAGAACCATTACCGGTGAGGAAATAGAGATCATTACTGGAATCGGCCGCGGGAGCGCCTCCCGACATCCAGATCCCCCCGTCTGAGTTCGGAGACCCACTGACAAAATTGGGAGTACTGTTCCACACGGCACTGGGTCCGGCCCCAATGTTGTTGGCGGCAAATCCGATGACCCAGCCGTGATAAGGGCCGTTATCGCCGTGAGATGCCCACGCAAGATAAACAACGCCATTCACCAGAGCGAGGCCTGGCCGCTGGTTTTCATGCAGAGGATCAAATGGGACTGACCCATTGCTCGATCCGTCACCAGTGCCAGGAACGGTAATCGAAGACGTGAGGCTATAGGGACCACCGAATTTTTCGCTCCCGTCAATCAAGCTCAGGGCATGGAGCCGCTGAAAGCAAGAGGAGGAGGGGGTACACGAAGTTCCGCTGACCTTAGACTTGCTTACTACATACAGGGTCTTCGAAGACAGATCTATCACGGGAGTGCCGATGATGCCGATGTCCGGCTCAATGTCTCGGGTCCCGGTATCACCACTACTCAAATAAGTTTCGCCCGCATTCAGTAGTGATTTGTGCCAATAAGTTGTACACGGACCGTTGTCGGCATCAAACGCGTAAACCGAATCGCGAGTGGAGGAAACGAAGACAACATTGTGAGTGCCCCCTCCGATAGCCAGTTTGGGAACCCATAGCGGTTGCGCATATGCGGCTGAATCGATGGCGCAGGAGAAGAGCTTGCCGAAGGTTGAGGCCGTAACACTACTGGTCGTAAGCGCATATTCGTGAGTATTCGCGCCATCACGGGACAGATTATTGTGATAAGTCGCGACACCGTTAAGGTCGGTGACCCCTACGATAATAGTTGCGTTGCTGCCGCTATCGGTGACGCTCGTGGCGGATATGCTATAGGAGCCTGCAGAAGCAGGTGCCGTGTAGGTGACCGCGACTCCGGTCAAGCTACTGCCTGATGAGAAACTGCCGCCGGTGGCTGTCCAGATTACACCTGCGCTGTCGTTGGTAGTGGCCGTCACGAGAAGTACTTGGTTCAGCGTTAAGCCCGCACGCTTTGGCGAAATTGAAACGGCGATCTTGGACGTGGTGACTGTAAAGTTCACCCCGTTGCTCGCCACACCACCTACTGTAACGACTACATTCCCTGTGGTCGCTCCACTCGGCACCGGCACCGTGATACTCGTTGCACTCCAGGTGGTCGCTGTCCCTGCTGTCCCGTTGAACTTGACGGTGCTCGTTCCTCGCGTCGCGCCAAAGTTCGTGCCTGTGATGATCACCGAGCTTCCGACAGCCCCTGACGTCGGATTCAAACTGGTTATGCTCGGCGATGACGCGGTGACTGTAAAGTTCACTCCGTTGCTCGCGACACCACCTACTGTAACCACCACATTCCCCGTGGTCGCTCCAGCCGGCACCGGCACCGTGATACTTGTTGCACTCCAGGCGGTCGCCGTCCCTGCTGTTCCGTTGAACTTAACGGTGCTCGTTCCTTGCGTCGCGCCAAAGTTCGTGCCCGTGATTAGGACTGAGCTTCCGACGGGCCCTGAATTTGGACTCAAGCTCGCGATGTTTATCAGTGCCGTAGTAACGGTAAAGCTCACACCGTTGCTCGCGACACCACCTACTGTAACCACCACATTTCCCGTGGTTGCTCCAGCCGGCACCGGCACCGTGATACTTGTTGCACTCCAGGCGGTCGGTGTCCCTGCCGTTCCGTTGAACTTAACGGTGCTCGTTCCTTGCGTCGCGCCAAAGTTCGTCCCTGTGATTAGGACTGAGGTTCCGACTGTCCCTGACGTCGGATTCAAACTGGTTATGCTCGGCGCTGGAGCAGTGACTGTAAAGCTCACACCGTTGCTCGCGACACCACCTACCGTAACCACCACATTTCCCGTGGTTGCTCCAGTCGGCACCGGCACCGTAATACTCGTTGCACTCCAGGCGGTCGCTGTCCCTGCTGTTCCGTTGAACTTAACGGTGCTCGTTCCTTGCGTCGCTCCAAAGTTCGTACCTGTGATGATCACTGAGCTTCCGACTGGCCCTGACGTCGGATTCAAACTGGTTATAGCTCGGCGCTGGAGCAGTGACTGTAAAGCTCACACCGTTGCTCGCGACACCACCTACTGTAACCACCACATTTCCCGTGGTTGCTCCAGTCGGCACCGGCACCGTAATACTCGTCGCACTCCAAGCGGTCGGTGTCCCTGCCGTTCCGTTGAACTTAACGGTGCTCGTTCCTTGCGTCGCGCCAAAGTTCGTCCCTGTGATTAGGACTGAGGTTCCGACTGTCCCCGACGTCGGATTCAAACTGGTTATGCTCGGCGCTGGAGCAGTGACTGTAAAGCTCACACCGTTGCTCGCGACACCACCTACCGTAACCACCACATTTCCCGTGGTTGCTCCAGTCGGCACCGGCACCGTGATACTTGTTGCACTCCAAGCGGTCGGTGTCCCTGCCGTTCCGTTGAACTTAACGGTGCTCGTTCCTTGCGTCGCGCCAAAGTTCGTCCCTGTGATTAGGACTGAGGTTCCGATTGTCCCTGACGTCGGATTCAAACTGGTTATAGTCGGCGCTGGAGCAGTGACTGTAAAGTTCACACCGTTGCTCGCGACACCACCTACGGTAACCACCACATTTCCCGTGGTTGCTCCAGTCGGCACCGGCACCGTAATACTCGTCGCGCTCCAGGCCGTCACCGTCCCTGCCGCCCCGTTGAACTTAACGGTGCTCGTTCCTTGCGTCGCGCCAAAGTTCGTCCCTGTGATTAGGACTGAGGTTCCGACTGTCCCCGACGTCGGATTCAAACTGGTTATGCTCGGCGCTGGAGCAGTGACTGTAAAGCTCACACCGTTGCTCGCGACACCACCTACGGTAACCACCACATTTCCCGTGGTTGCTCCAGTCGGCACCGGCACCGTAATACTCGTTGCACTCCAGGCGGTCGCTGTCCCTGCTGTTCCGTTGAACTTAACGGTGCTCGTTCCTTGGGTTGCTCCAAAGTTCGTACCTGTGATGATCACTGAGCTTCCGACGGGCCCTGAACTTGGACTCAAGCTCGCGATGTTTATCAGAGCCGTAGTAACTGTAAAGCTCACTCCGTTGCTCGCGACACCACCTACTGTAACCACCACATTCCCTGTGGTCGCTCCACTCGGCACCGGCACCGTGATACTCGTCGCACTCCAGGCGGTCACTGTCCCCGCTGTTCCGTTGAACTTAACGGTGCTCGTTCCTTGCGTCGCTCCAAAGTTCGTGCCTGTGATGATCACCGAGCTTCCGACAGTCCCTGACGTCGGATTCAAACTGGTAATGCTTGGCGCCGGTGCGGTGACTGTAAAGCTCACACCGTTGCTCGCGACACCACCTACGGTAACCACCACATTCCCCGTGGTTGCTCCAGTCGGCACTGGCACCGTGATACTCGTCGCGCTCCAGGCGGTCGCTGTCCCTGCCGTTCCGTTGAAGGTGACCGCACTCGTTCCTTGTGTCGCGCCAAAGTTCGTCCCTGTGATTAGGACTGAGGTTCCGACAGTCCCTGACGTCGGATTCAAACTGGTTATGCTTGGCGCTGGAGCGGTGACTGTAAAGTTCACACCGTTGCTCGCGACACCACCTACCGTAACCACCACATTCCCCGTGGTCGCTCCGGTCGGCACCGGCACCGTGATACTTGTTGCACTCCAAGCGGTCGGTGTCCCTGCCGTTCCGTTGAACTTAACGGTGCTCGTTCCTTGCGTCGCGCCAAAGTTCGTGCCCGTGATTATCACTGAGCTTCCGACGGGCCCTGAACTTGGACTCAAGCTCGCGATGTTTATCAGAGCCGTAGTAACGGTAAAGCTCACACCGTTGCTCGCGACACCACCTACTGTAACCACCACATTTCCCGTGGTCGCTCCACTCGGCACCGGCACCGTGATACTCGTTGCACTCCAGGCGGTCGCTGTCCCTGCTGTTCCGTTGAAGGTCACCGCACTCGTCCCTTGCGTCGCTCCAAAGTTCGTGCCTGTGATGATCACCGAGCTTCCGACAGTCCCTGACGTCGGATTCAAACTGGTTATGCTTGGTGCCGGAGCGGTGACTGTAAAGCTCACTCCGTTGCTCGCGACACCACCTACGGTAACCACCACATTCCCCGTGGTTGCTCCAGTCGGCACCGGCACCGTGATACTCGTCGCGCTCCAGGCCGTCACTGTCCCTGCCGTTCCGTTGAAGGTGACCGCACTCGTTCCTTGTGTCGCTCCAAAGTTCGTGCCTGTGATGATCACTGAGCTTCCGACGGTTCCTGACGTCGGATTCAAATTGGTAATGCTCGGCGCTGGAGCAGTGACTGTAAAGTTCACACCGTTGCTCGCGACACCACCTACTGTAACCACCACATTCCCCGTGGTCGCTCCAGTCGGCACCGGCACCGTGATACTCGTCGCACTCCAGGTGGTCACTGTCCCTGCTGTTCCGTTGAACTTAACGGTGCTCGTCCCTTGCGTCGCTCCAAAGTTCGTGCCTGTGATGATCACCGAGCTTCCGACGGTTCCTGACGTCGGATTCAAACTGGTAATGCTCGGCGCTGGTGCGGTGACTGTAAAGCTCACACCGTTGCTCGCGACACCACCTACTGTAACGACCACATTCCCCGTGGTCGCTCCAGTCGGCACCGGCACCGTGATACTCGTCGCGCTCCAGGCGGTCGGTGTCCCAGCTGTTCCGTTGAAGGTGACCGCACTCGTCCCTTGCGCCGCGCCAAAGTTCGTGCCTGTGATGATCACTGAGCTTCCCACAGGTCCTGACGTCGGACTTAGACTCGCAATCCTGAGTACAGGATCGGTTGGCCCACCGTTATTCGTTGCTGACGCGCAGCCCTGCAGTATGGTCACGATCGCCAACAATAAGGCCAGTGTGGCCAGGAATGTCCTAATGCGAAGTGTCATAATCACAACTCTCCGAGACGTTAAGGGGTGTGCGGATTGATTTTGGCAGGGGAGAATATACTACCGCACTCGCGGTATACCTAATAGTACAAAAGGAGTAGAGCTTCTGAGAGTACTGAACTGATTTGCTGGGCTTAAACTGCCGCACTGACTTCAGTATTCTTTCCTACATCCTTCACTTAATTTCAGCATTTGGAATAGCGGCAGTGAATTACTAAGTTTTTGTCGAAATCGCTTGAAGATGCTGCCGAAGTGGTTCAAACGTGGAGAAGCTCGATGCCGAGCTCCGGGAGCCAGCAGTCCTAGTGCTCGTGTCGGTGATCAGGTGGGTCCTCGCCGGCCGCCGGTGGCCCCGTGGTCTGACCCGCGATGGATTCTTGCACGAAGTTGAAATGCGGGTCCACTCACATATCTCCCAAGGTACTGTGCTGCTGCCGTTCCTCTTGCCCTCGGAGATCTTGAAACTCCTCAGCATGAAATAAACAAGGTCGGACGTGCGATTAGGTCTAAGGCACAGATATCGTTACTTGCGAGGAATAGCCGCTCTCGCTCCCGTTCGTATTGACCGCTGTTACCACGTAGTAGTATTCAGAACCAGATACTATCTTCGTGTCAGAGTAGCTCGTCCCACCGACTAGAGAGCTTGACACCTTCGTAAACGGTCCACCTGAAATGGTCGATCGGTAAATGTAGTATCCGATCACTCCCGTTGAAGTGCTGGGCTGCCATTGCAACGATACCGCGCGCGCCGCTGCCACTCCCGTTCCCGTGACCGGGACCGTGATGCTGGCACCGTTCGAGGCATTACTTAGAATCGTTATTCCTCCACTTACACTTCCGACCGTTTTTGGTGCGAACTGCGCTGTCACCACGGCGCTCTGTCCGGGTGCGAGAGTTTCCGCTACCACCCCTGTGGCGCTTACGCCGGTGCCATTAACGCTTCCGCCCGAGATGCTGATGTTCGAATTACCCGCATTTGTTAGCGTGATTTGTTGAGTCGCAGATCCGCTCAAAACTACATTTCCGAAGCTCAGGCTTGCGGGACTGACTCCCAGTGTCCGCGAATTTCCTATGCCGTTGCCAGATAAGACGATGGTCAATTGACTATCTGAGCCAGTAGAGGACAATACGACTGTCCCAGAAGAGCTCGCAGCGGAGTTCGGCAAGAAGCCTACCGTCAGCTGAACTTTGGCTCCCGCTGCCAGAGACAAAGGTGTAGTCACTCCAGATGAAGAAAACCCGTTCCCGGTGGTTGTCACTTTGGAAATTGTTAGACTCGTGGACCCCGTATTCGTGAGTTGGATGATTTGCGTATTGTGCGTGCCCACCGGAACGTTTGGAAATTGCGCGCTGAGCGGCGAGGCACTGAGATATCCGGCAGTTCCCCCGGCTATTCCCGTCCCTTTCATCGTAATCTCCGCGTAGCCTGAACCCTTTAGAAGGATTTCGGCCGTGCCGGTTACGTAGCCCGTCTTTGCAGGCGCAAACTCCACGTTCAGCAAAATCTGCGCCCCCACAGCCAGCGTGTGAGGATAAGAAATTCCCGAAAAACTAAATCCAGCGCCGCTAATCGCACCGCCTGAAAGAGTCAGTGTGCTCGTTCCGGTGTTCGTCAGCGTGATTTGGGTCGTTTGCGATTGTCCCACCACAATATTGCCGAAGCTAATTGCCTTCGACGACGGCGTCAATGCGCCCGCGTAAGCGCGCGGAGCGGCGACCGCAAACAGCGCGGCGCTGAGTAGCACCACCTGCAGAAAGCGAATTGCTCCTGGGCAGTGGCCTCTGACTCCTCTTCGACCAATTCCGAGTAACTGACGGTGGCAAGACCTTTGGTGTCTCATGACCAATACAGTCTGCTCGAACGTCGATCGTCCTATCTACTGAACCGGAGGATTGTTATCGGACAGGAACGAGTGCGAAGGGCTTTCTAGACCTTTGTCCTGAACTTGGGTACAGGTAACTCAACAGTTATCGAAATGGTCAAAGAGCTCGGGTTCGCGCCATAATCTTGGACTTCCTAAAATTCAACATGCAATTCCTGTCAAGAAATTAGTTAGTAATCGTTTGGAATGCATAGTTCCCGAAAGGATCTTGCCTTGTTCCTGACTTAGGAGTAGTTTCGAAGGTCCAGCCCCCGCGGTGCCACAATACCTAGTGCTCAGAGAGGTTTGACAGAGCGTGGTAAATTCTTGGCAATTGGGGACATTGCCGACCAGGCGAATGTATTCGCGGGTCGAGACCTCCGAAAGCGTCTGGGTATATTGGAGTTGTGATGATCGGGCGGACATTTCGCCGGTGCGGGATATAGGAATGGGCGGGATCTTCCTTAAGACCTCGAAGGCCAGACCAGTAGGAAGCCGCGTTAGTCTCCATTTTCTTGTGCAGGAAGGTATGATTCGCGCCGATGCTGTCGTGAAATATGTGAGATCGGGCTCCGGCGTGGGAATGAAATTTGCCGCCGTGAGCCAGGAGGACCGGCCACGACTTGCCGCGTTGATGACACGTCTGCGCAGTTTGAAGTGAGCCAACCTGCGAATGGTTGTGGATTTCCACGGGAGGCTCCCGTCGTTCGTGACGATTGCTAATCCCGAAGCTCCGGGCGAACGAATCTCGCCAGGCCGAGGCTTCCGCTTGCTTGGTACGGCTGTCGAGATACTTCGCGATCCCCTCCTAGATGCCCTCCCCGACGTTTTGACACTATCCAGTTACCAACAAGAGAGTCTCAACTGTTGTAGGCACCGACTGCGATTTAAACGGGAGCGCTGCAGCTTCGGAGAATGGAGGGAACTGTGATGCCTTCTGTTTTGTTCTTCTACTCCTTGCTATTGGATGACAGAGACGGATCAGCTTCAAGCGTAGGAGCCGAGGAATTCCGGCGGCAACGTTCAACCTAATTCCTGAACCGGTAACGAGCGATACGGGACAACGCCTGAACGTCGTCTTTTTACTAATTTTTTTCCCTCAACCGTAACTGCGACTTGCGTAGCTCGAACGAACCTCGCAAAACCACGTCCACTTTTCCGTCTATAATCGGCTCCAAGCGGTCATATTCGAGATCGGCACCGTGAACCTCGGAAGAAGGATGAGAAAGAAACATTTATTGCTGGCCTCGAGTACAGTTGAAAGACCACCCAACGGGCAAAGTCGACCTGTACTAAAGTACAGGTCAAGGTGGGAGTACCGGTTGAATGTCAATTTCCCCTTCTCACCATAACCGAACACTCCTTCTCATGCCTCGCCTTCTCCTCGAGCTAGGAGAGGTGGTATCGCCCCCAGATCTTCAGATCCGCAACGCCATGCTGCGGAGGTTTCCGATCCCTCAATTTCGACTATTCTCTTGGCGCCGTCGTTGCACCCACACCGGAACGATCAGACTGCTGGGGCCACCTCGTTAACTCAGGCGGCCATCCCGAGCTTGATGGAAGGATGTTTAATCAAATGATAAGAGACTAGGGGCATCGCAAAGACGAATTGCCTGGTTGCTGAGAAAAACAGTTATTTACTCATGAAACGTCATCGAGTCTAAAAGTGGACGATGGCACAGACGGGGGCGGATTTTTAGCCGTCTTCTGTCCTTCGTTCTTACTGAGCAGCCAATAGACGGGCCAGAGCAATCCCAATCCAAACAAAAAAAAGACAATCCCGCCCTCGTGATGTAACCTCCCAAATAGAAACCCGGCATCGACATAATTCGCTAGCAGCGTAAGCGTGACGATGCGCACTCCGTTTTTCACGACCATAATAAGGAGTCCTGCCGCAACAAACACAAGTTTTTTCCAAAACGGGCGAAACGCGAAATGCGAAATAAGAAGTGCCAGAACGAACAGCGAAATACTCGAACGAATTCCACTGCATTCCTGGGCAACTTCGATGCTGATGCGCCGAAGGTGGAAGATGAAGCCCTCACGCACGACCGGAACTCCCGACAAGTCAAAAAGCACTTCGGCGACAGCCGCAGAACCGGCTTGAAGCGTATAAATGAAACGGTTCATCAGTGCGTCCGGCAGAGGCACGGCAAGGAACAGAAAGGCCATGGGAAACCACGCCTTATGCGCAGCCTTCCGGCCGACGACAGCAACAAACCCTGCTTCGAGCAGGAGTACGAAGGAAATCGTAAGCAGCGTCAACTGCACACTGGCATTCCATGGTCGACGGTACAAAGTGAAATAAACAACGAGAATTGCCGGAATCAATAGGGTCAAGGAAGCCGGGAAATCAGTCGACCGAGACATCCACAATCGTTTTCGGTCACGATACAGCAGCCACCCGGAGATCAGCGGAATCAACGGAATCTGAGACATATTGTCGTTGTGCGTCACAAGATCAACCAGCGATCGGAGGGGTTCGCGGTAGAGAAATACGCAGACCAGGACCCAAGCGAGTCCGATCAATACTGCCGGGAGTCCGCGGACCGAAGGGCCTCTACCGGGAATCGGTGCGGATCCCGAGAGCGAGTTTGATGGCGCATTCCTCTGTTCCATGAATTCCTGCCGCCCGATGGCCTTTCCTCGTTTGCGATTTCACTGCGAGATTCACTTCAACACGCTAACCCAAATGTCGATAAAGCAGCCTGCCAGCCGTCGAAAACAGGGAATCGGGCAACACCCCGGATAATCTACGGAATCCTCCGGAACTCCCCGGCATAGAGGCAGTCGCAACTTCGGGATTGTTGTATCGATAATAGGTCAGCTGTCTTTTCTGGGCTCCCAGTCTGTCCTTGAACACCACTAAGCCTGGGTTATCCATATCGGATCGACCGAGATCGATTCGTTCCGCCCCAGACTGCTTACTTTCCTCGATCAGTTTCCAGAACAAAAAGGGCATGCCACCAAGGTTATGGAACCGCGCGTCGGAGCATCCGTATTTGTAGACAACGTTTGATCTGTGCCGCAGCGTGAGCATCGACGCGATAGGCGTGCCGTTTTTCCGGGCTACCGAAATCTGTAACTTGTCGCCCACGCATTCGACCAGGTTCTCAACCCAAACTCTCGGTTGGGGAAACAGCTGATGGCGACGCCGGGTAATAAGCAGAAGCCGGTAAAACTCGTCTAAGAGTTGAATCGAACGGCCGGCCTCGTACACCAGCCCCTCTCTCGCCGCTCTGCGGATCTTTCGGCGAAACGAGTTGACGTGCAAGCGACGATACAGTTGTTCCAGGTTTGGGCTTAAGTCCAACTCATGAAACCAACAAGAGCGGCTGGGCTCCAAAACGCCCACTGCTCCTTCTGTTTCGAGCGGTCGAATCTCGACGTAGCCCCACTCTCTCTCTCGGCATTCTTTTCGCAGCCAATTTGCGAATACATCGATCCCATGACTCTTTCCGAGCAAAGGCTCACAGTGATCCGCAAAGGGAAGCGACACGAAACGAGTTCCCGTCACCCAGCTTGATACGCGGCAAAAAAGAAGCCCGTCTCGCAATGGTTCGCCAGTGCCGGCGTTTGTAAGGACACTCGGCTCGTAGCCGTACGTACGAACGAGTGCCTCAATCCACCCTTGCTGATGGAACACGGACGCATGCGGGTGCCGCTGAACCAGATCTACCCAACGGCTGTCCGATAGCGGGTTTATTAAGCTCAGACTCACTGTATTCGTATGTCTCCGGACGCCTCAGCCGCTTTTGGTAAAAAAACCAAAGTAAATCCCATCGCGCAAAAACGACCTGCTACTGCATGTTTCTACGCTACGAAAGGCACCCGTACTAAGCAATGGCCCCTCAGTTTAGTTTGCTCAGTCAGCTACCCCAAGAGGTACCTTGCGGCAGTGGGAGCCGCATGGCAAGCCTGAACTCGCAGAATTCTAGACTTCTTCGTTTCGACAGGCGTGAGATATTTGTTATCGTTTGGCCACACGCGCAGGTCATCCCGCGACGCAGACGGTCCTACGCAAAACATAGCAAGCCGCTACAGGGATATCGGGATGGAGGAGTTTGCCCAAACAACCTAAAAGAACCTGTACCATAGTTGCGAGACTCGGCCGCAGCCTGACTGGTTTCGCGTTTCTTGTTTCCACAACGGACACGATTGCAAGAGCAATGACTGTAATCTACCAAATGACAACCCAGTTTAGGAGCATGCTCATCCGTCTGCGTCAGAAGCTTGATGAAACTAGGCAGCTGCTCTTTTGGCCATGGAGCGCCGTGCATTTTCCAGGCTTCATCGACTTCAGTTTGTATGCACTACTAGCAGGTACGAGTATTTTCCTCGTCGGATCATGCGGATCCGGGGGGAGTGCCCAGAGTGCGCAGACCACCATAGCGCCGGCCATCACTCAGCAACCCTCAAGTCAGACGGTTTCCGCAGGCCAACCCGCCACGTTCTCAGCGGCCGCCACGGGTACTGCGCCATTGACCTACCAGTGGTTCATGAATGCCGCGGCAACCGGAACGAATTCGAACGCCTACACCATCTCCGCGGCGTCCCCGGCAGAAAATGGTGCGCAAATTTACGTGAAAGTGACCAATTCCGCTGGGACTGCCACGAGCAACACGGTCTCCTTAAGTGTGACCGGATCAGTCACCGCTCCCACCATTTCGCAGCAGCCCACAAGCGTCACGGTGACCGCCGGGCAAACAGCAACATTCACAGTCGGAGCAACCGGGACCGCGCCATTGACCTACCAGTGGTTCATGAACGGGGTGGCGGTGGGAACGAACCTAAACACGTACTCGATCACGCAAACCACTTCAGGACAGACGGGTGCACAGATTTACGCAACAGTGACCAACGCAACCGGTACCGCCACAAGTAATACAGTGGTGCTTACCGTCAATCAGGCGCAGCCAGCCGGCGTTAACGTCTTGACATACCACAACGATACAGCCCGAACGGGCCAGAACCTCGCCGAGACGATACTCACTCTCGCAAATGTCAATTCGGCAAGTTTCGGCAAACTAGCGAGTCTAGCGGTCGACGGCGGGGTCGACGCGGAGCCCTTGTACGTATCCAACCTTACAGTTGGGGGTAGTCCGCACAACGTTGTGTATGTGGCTACCGAGAATGATTCCGTTTACGCCTTCGATGCGGACACTTTCGCCGAGTTGTGGAACGTCTCCCTGCTGGGGCCGAACGAAACCGCCAGCGACAACCGTGGCTGCAGCCAAGTGGCGCCCATTATCGGAATTACCTCGACCCCGGTGATCGACCTGAAGGCGGGAGCGCATGGCGAGATCTTCCTCGTCGCGATGTCTCGTGACAGTAGTGGCAACTATTACCAGCGCCTGCATGCGCTCGATCTGACGAGTGGCGGAGAAATTGGTGGCAGCCCAGTCGCAGTTCAAGCCTCGTTTCCAACCGCCAGCGGCACCACGACTTTCGATCCCAAGCAGTACAAGGAACGTGCTGCGTTGCTGCTACTGAATGGGGTGATTTATACGACGTGGGCGTCGCATTGCGACAGTAAACCGTATACCGGCTGGGTGATTGGCTACAACGAGACGTCTTTGCAACAAGCCAGCGTTCTCGATTTGACCCCCAATGGCACCGACGGCGCGATCTGGATGGCCGGCGACGGGCCTGCCGCCGATTCATCCGGCAACATTTATTTTCTCGACGCCAACGGAACATTTGACGACACGCTAGACAGCAATGGCTTCCCCGAAAAGGGCGATTTCGGCAACTCATTCATTAAAATCTCGACGGCCAACGCAAGTCTGAGCGTGGCTGACTATTTCACCATGTTCAACACGGATGCGGAATCGGGCGCGGACAAAGATCTTGGCTCTGGCGGAGAAATACTGTTGCCCGACTTGCAGGACACCCTCGGCAACACCTGGCATTTGGCGGTCGGTGCCGGAAAAGACGGCCATATTTACGTCGCAAATCGCGACCAGATGGGCAAGTTCAATACCAGCGGCGACAACGGTATCTATCAGGAGATTGGTGCGAGTGGACTTGGCGGCGCTGTGTACAGCACGCCCGCGTACTTCAATAATACGGTATATTACGGAGCGGTTGGCGATCGCTTGCGGGCCTTCTCCATCTCAAACGCCAAATTGAACAGTCCATCCGGTTCACAGACCTCAGCGAGTTATCCATATCCCGGCACGACACCCAGCATTTCGGCAAACGGATCTTCCAACGGTATTGTCTGGGCGGTTGAAAACAATCACGGAGGCGTCTTGCACGCCTACGACGCGACGAACCTCGCAACCGAGTTGTACAACAGCAATCAGGCGGCGAATGCGCGGGATAGTTTTGCCGACAACAAATTCATCACGCCGATGATCGCGAATGGAAAAGTTTTCGTGGGCACGCCAAACGGCGTAGCCGTTTTTGGGCTGCTCCATTGATATTCTCCTCTACCTTCAGGCAAGGAGGGCGATAGACCGCCCCACGGGTTATCGTGCCAGCGAATTCTTCAACGCGCGCCTAGCAGGGAGCTCGAGTTTGATCGTTCGAATATCAGTCGAACCAGGGCCGGTCGTGCAAGTAGGGCACCTAATGCGGCTCCGAGAGTGTTTGTAATGATATCGGTTACGCCAGAATTTCGAGGCGGGACAAGAACTTGCAGCATCTCGATCGTGAAGCTTAACAGGCCTCCAGCCAGAACGGTATACAAAATTGCCTTCCGTCGGCCGAGTGTGCACCCGAGATAGGCACAAACCAGAAACCCGAATGGAACAAATCCCGCGATATTTCTCGTGATGTCGTTCACGTAATTCCAGTCGGCGACAAACTCCCTCGTAGCGGACTTGAGGATTGGTTTGTGTGGAACCTTGAACCATTTCGGTATTTCCAAGTCCGGTCCAGAAGCCACGGAGTTATGGATGTCGCGGCCCTCACCCTCGTTAAAACGGTAGTAAGCAGTAGCCCCGTCGAGGTCGGACAGGGTTGCACCCGGCGTTCTGTTCCAGTCACCATAGTGCTTGTACACTTCAGCAGCTGTGAGTTCCTTTGAAAAGATGGCCATCCCCCGCACTTCGCCAGGCCAAGGTTGATAGTCTTCGGCATTCGTTCCCAAAACCACTTCCCCCGATAATTCATCGGGTGTGATCGTAAAACGCGGAAACACCTTCGCCTCGCGATCGTTCAAGTAGACGACCGTCCCACCCGGGCCGGAGGTCATCGTCACGAGCACGAGTTTTCCTAGCTGGAAGGCGTGATCCACGTCGAATTTCGTTCGTTTCAAGACGCCTTGCGCATTCGTCATGTCGTGCGTGACCAGTAAGCCATTGGTCCACTGTCGAACTACGAATTGAAGAGGATTGTTGGGGCCGGAAAAGCTAAGAATGGAATCCGACTCTGAGATGCTGGCTGGCCGAAGCAGTAATTCAAGGCTGCAAGCCGTTCCCGTTGCTCCTCCTCGGGTATGCATGGGCGCTTTGCTAAAGACAACTCCGGGCGGACGAAATCGAATGCCATCTGTCCCTACGAGCCAACTCACTCCATTGGTCGGGAAAAAATTGAAAGGCCAGAGGGTGGCGAACAGGATGCCGGCAGTTATGATCGAGCTTAGAATTCCAAGAAGCTTCTTCTCTGAAGCCAAGTGCAATGGATTGTCACCAGTTTTGTTTGCGGATTGCGAGCGCGCTCTTTCGACTGACGGAACATTCATCGTACCGCGTTCGAAACGTCTTGCGTATCGAAAAATGACGCTGCAGCGAATCGGAACAGTAGCCGGGTCGCAACTTACCGGTTGTTCATTTTTTCCCAGGCCAGTCGGACAGGTCTCACCAGGAAATACAATGGAGCAAGGGCTCTGGTATTGCCAGAAACTGGCGGTCGAGTTTGTTTGGCGCCAGCTTGGACGGCAAATTGCGATACAACATGGCCGCCTTGTCGCGTAGGCGCTCTCGGATTTTAAGCTGAAATGGAAACTCAGCTTGATCGACCCAGGTTTCGTCAGGCTCTTCGAAAAGGCCGCGTTCGACCTCAAGAGCCAAGGCCTTGGCAGTGCGATCGAATTTCAGTCCCTCTGCCAGTTCCGGCACCGGGATCTAGAAAGTGAACTTTGCCGACAGTTGCACGACGCGCACTGAAGAGTCGAACCCGAAGCCCACTCCGTATGGGCTCGTGGGAGTGCCCTGCATGTTTTGGATCTGGCCAAAGGTCGGATCTCCAAGGTTATAATCCGGCAATCCGAAATTGGGATGGTTGAAGACGTTGAAGGCCGTCGCGCCGATACCGAGGTTGAGTTTTTCCCTGATCTGGAACGTTTTAAAAAGGCTCATGTCGAAATCAACGTATTTGGGGCCACGAAACTGATTGCGCGTCTGAGTGGGGAATGCTGTGTACCCAGTGAAGTTCGGGTCCGCAGTGTTCACGAACGCCGCGGGATTCAAACACGCCGTTGTACCAAAGTTGGCATTTCCGTTCGTGGAAGCGCTGCTCGCGCCGCACGACCTGGACGCGCCCCCTGTTATTTGTTGTGCGACGATCGCCCCGCCGCCTTGTGAAATACCTCCGCTCGCATTTGCATCGAGGACGGTAAATGGAAACCCGGAACGCACATACACTTTTCCGGACCACTGCCAACCACCGAGCAGGGCCTTCGCCATCGGGTTCGTAAAGCGGACGGGGGGAGTAATGACATAGTCTGCGTTAAACAAGTTGTGGATGTCGTAGTCGGCGTTCCCATAGTTGTTGGCACGCAGGCTTCCGGGATTGATCTGATACTGATGGGAATTGGCGCCCGCCGGGAAAAATCCGCCGTTGGATGTTTCGTCCAAAGCATGGGAGTACGTGTAGTTGACGTGCACCAGAACCCAGTCGCGATATTGCTCACGGAGAGAGAAAGTCACGCCATTGTAGTTCGATACGGCGCCGCTTTGCAGTGTGGTGACTGTGCCATAGTTTGGCACAACGGGATTTGTGGCAATGCCAGGAATGGTCGCGAACGGAAACGAAGCGGCCGCATTCCACCAATCGTTCGCGTACGGAATATGAATCGAGTGATTTCCCACGTAGTTTACGCTCACTCCCGTGCTACGCCCAACCTGCTGCTCTACCTTGAGATTCCATTCCTGCACCTGCGGAGAGTGCATTGTGCCTTGGAACGAGTTAAAGGAGATCGGTGGATTGTAGCCAATGATGGGATTCAGTTCGTTCGACAGCTGATTGTAACTTTTGTTGACATTGAACGCGGCGCTGGCAGCGGCGAACGTAGCCGGTGCGCCATTCGCGTGGTCAAACGGCAAAATCCCTATGGTAGACCCAGATGCGTCGAGCGGCGAGATGGCGAAGAACGTGGCCGCTGGCGGGTTGCTTAGAATGAAATCGACCATTCCCGCTGCCGGATTGTCGTAGAAAATCCCGAAGCCGCCACTGATGATGGTCTTGCCCCCTCCAGGGAACCAGGGGAAGTGGGTGGTGGCGTCGGGTGCCCAACTGAAGGCTATGCGGGGGGAGACGTTGATGGCGTCAGTAGACATAAAAGCCTGGTGGAGGTTGGTATTGATGTCGCTGCTGTAGGGCACATCGCCTGCGCCGGCACCCGCTTCGACGGAAGCGAGCGTGGGGAATGGCCCCTTGAAATTGGGGAAGCAGTTTGTTTGACAAACTGGATTTGAGTTGTGCTCGAAACGCAGAGCCCCGATCAGGGTGAACTGGGGTGTGACCTTCCAATCGTCTTCTGCATAAACGCCAATGCCCCAGAGAGCAATCGGCACATCCGTCGAAGCGCTGTCCTGCTGATAATAGGTGTTGGCGACTCCGTTCGCGAAGGCCTGGAGTCCAGGTGTGCCCGTCCCAGAGGTGAGGTCGTAGAAGCTTGTCGAGGGATAGGTGGAGTAGAAATTATGATCGCTGACGTCATAGCGGCGGAAATTGAATCCAAACTTCAGGCTGTGCTGCCCGCGGATCCACGAGAAGTCGTCGATGAATTGATATTGAGTGATTTTGCGGCCGGAAGGGAAAAGGTAAACGTTTGGGTTGATACCAGAAAAGCCGCCTTCGTAGTCAAAGGTCACGCCACCATCAGGGAATGCGCTCTGCCATGCAGACAAGTTCTGCGAAAACAGGAAGCTATAATGGCTGAGGCTGGCGGTAAAGAGGTTGGTCATGTTGGAGCCGAAAACATGTCTCTCTTGTGCCTGAAGGTCGTAGTACGGCTGATTGGAGTTGGCGTTGAAAGCCGGATCGAGAGCGTCGACTGCTGTTGGCTGAGTGCCATGATCCAGCCGGAAACGGAAGAACACATCGTCTTTCGCCGTCAACTTGTGGTCGACGCGTCCTGCGAGAATCCATTCGTTACCGAATGAAGAGGGTGTTGTGACGATGGTCTGGGCGCACGGAGAGCCGGTCGTCCAGCCCGGCAGACTCACCGAACCGCACTGGTCGTCGATGGGCAGGACCGTCGGGATTTTCCCTTTCGCAGCGTTCCCAAAGATATTGAACAGTGACTGATAAGCGGCGGCCTCGTTTGGTTGTACCGTCTGAATGTTGGCAAGAACGGCTGCTGCAAACCCGGGAGTGGGAATCGTTTCGGTGTTGACGTTCGGCAGGACGAATCGCAGGCCTTCTGTATCGACAAAGAACCAGGTGCGGTCCTTGAAGATGGGCCCTCCGATCGAGGCAGCCCATTGATTGTCGTTTGAGAAGGGTCGCGACACTTGGCTGGCATTGGAAAAGAAGTTATTCGAATTCATGGACGACCCGTTCCACCACCACTGCGCGTTTCCGTGGAACTGGTTGGTGCCGGATTTTGTGACGTAACTGACCTGGGCCCCGCTCAACTGGCCATACTGTCCCGAGTAGGGGTTGGTGATGACGGAGGCCTCTTGAATTTCGTTGTTGCCTAGGGTGAGGCTCGTTGCTCCCGAATTATTCACATTGGAATACGGGTCCATGTCATTCTCGCCGTTCACCGTAAACAGATTCGATGTTGCAGGCAGGCCATTGGCGGAAAAGTTTCCGTAACCACCTGTCGCCGAGGACACAACCACACCGGGAGCCGTGAAGGCGATCGTGGTGATGTCTCCGCCGGGGTTGGGCAGAAGTGCGACCTCCTTCGAATCGAAGTTCGTCACGGTTCCGGGATCGGTACTGATCAAGGGTACGGTACTTGTGACCAGGATGGTTTGAACGGAAATCGTGACTTCGAGCATCAGGTCGAGCAGAATGGACTGTCCGACTCCGACCGTGCAAGAGTCATACTTTGTCAGACTGTTTGCGGAAACGGTAACTCCGTAGTTCCCCGGCTTCAGCAGCATAAAGCGATAGACACCTTCTGCGTTGGACGTGGCGGACTGCTTCTCCCCAGTTTGCAGATTCTCAAGTTCCACCGATGCGTTGGGCACGATCGCTTCCGAGGGATCCCGGACCGTTCCCGATGAGGCTGCCTGAAACGAGCGACTGTCCCACGACGGGCTTCACAAAAAGCAAAGCGATGAGAATCGTCAAGAGTGCGCCCTGCTTGAATCCCTGCATGGATGCCTCCAAGATGACGGCTGCAATGACAGTGGCGTCCCGCGAGCATCGCGAACCGAGAAAACCGGCATGCTCGTCCTACGCCGGGAATTATACACGTAGAGACAGCACGGAAATTATTCTATTGGAGAGGCTGATAACGCAACGGACAGTGACAGCAACGGTCGTGGCTAATCATGCTGGGCCAGGGCCTGTTGCGCTTGTATTTCTTGTCCGCCGGTCTAGGTTGTTGACCTGCAGGGCTGCCTGGAGCTCCGCCTTACCACGCTCTTTTTGACCTTCGGCAAGAAGGGCCATGCCGAGGTGGTAACGATACTGTCCGACAGTTGGGGCCTTCTTCACGCAATCCTCAAACAGAGGAATAGCGCCCGAATAGTTGCCTCGCTTGTACATGACCCAGGCCAGGATATCGGTGATGGCAGGCAACTCTGGTACCTGGGATTTCGCTTTTTGTGCCATGGCCAGGGCAGCATCGAGATTCTTCCCCTCGACCGCATCCACCCAAGCCATGTTGGCGTTTGCCATGGTGAAGTCGGGATCCGCTCCGAGTGCTTGCGCATAATATTTCCGGGCGGTCTCGAGATCGTTCTTCTGAAGGTATACATTACCAAGTAATGCAATCAGCGCGGCAGATTTTGGCTGCAAATCCGAGGCTTTTTGGTACTGTGCGATGGCTTGCTCCGGTTGATTTCTGGCCTGATAGATCCCGCCCAATCTGAAGATAAGCAATCACATTCTTTGGATCGATTTGAATGGCTCGTTCGAATTCTGATTGAGCCGCTTTGTCATTCCTTACTTCGAACTCCAGATTCCCAAGCAGCACGTGACTCTGAGCATAACCCGGATTGGAATCCACGAACTTCTGCGCAAGCGAGACTGCCTTCGGCGTTTGCTTGCGCGATACGAGGTAATCGGAGTAGTACGACACCATACCAAGGTCCGAGGGCGCAAGCCGGATGGCAGTTTCGAATTCCCCTTCGGCTTGTTTCGATTTCATCTCTTTCGCGTTCAACATCCCCAACTGAGCATGTACCGCTGCCTGGTTCGGAGCGAGCCGGTTGGCGGCCAGGAGCTCCTCTTCCGCTGGGCGTAGCTGTCCTTGCCGCAAATAGATGGAGGCCAGCAGCAATCGAGCATTTGCGTCTGCCGGACTGCCCTGTACCAGTTCTTTGGCGTAAAGCTGTGCTTCCGTAAGATGATTTTGAAGGAGATTCAGCTGCACAATGCTCCGGAGAACGACAGGCATTCCTGGCGAGACTTTTAGAGCCTCGAGCAGTTCACTGTTCGCTTGTCCCAGATTTTCGTTCTGCCAGTAGGCCAAGCCGAGATGATAGTGAGCCATGGCAGAGTTGCCTGAATTCTTTACCGCATTCTGGAGAGCGATGATGGCTTCCTGTTTTTTCCCTTGCGCGAGCAACAACCGCCCATGGAGCACATTGACGATGGGATCTTTAGGAGCTTGCTGTCCGAGCTGACGATCTAGTTTCGCGGCTTCGTCGATCTGATTTGTCGATAGGTAAAGATCCTGTATGCGCGTCTCGATCCCGAGGTTATTAGGAGCTTCGGCCAGGCCGCGGCGATACTCGGCGAGCGCCTTCTCTTTGTCATTCCTCTGGAGGTAGTAATCACCAATCGCGATCGCGGCGTCGGGAGATTTTGGCACTTGCTTGCGAAGATGTCTCGAGTACGGCGTCTGCTTCTGCGGGCTTTCCCGAATCGAAGAGCATGTTGGCCCAATCGAGATAGAGCTGAGGAGCGTCAGGACTAGTCTGAATTCCCGCCTGGAGCACTTCCTGCGCCTCCGGAAGCTTGTTCTCGATCCGATAGAAATTGGCGAGGGCCAGACGGGCCCTAACGGACTTTCGGATCCATGGCAACGGCCTTCCGCAAGTGTTCCTCTGCCTCTGCAAAACGCCGCAAGGTGATTTCGACGAGAGCCAGATTCAAATACGCACCAGTGTCGTTCGGCAACAACACGGGGACTTTGGAGAACGCCTCAAGCGCTTGTTCAGGTTTCTGCTGCCGGAGGAGTGAAGTGCCGATGATGTAGTAGGCTCCTGGCGTTCTTGGGATCCTTTTGCAGAACCGTATTGGCATCCTGCTTCCGCTTTGTCGAATTGACGCGCCGCCATATAAAGCTGGGCGCGCTCCAATCGAGCGTCGAGGAGAGCAGGATCAAGATCGATCGCTTTTCCGAGCGCCACGTAAGCGCCCGTCCAATCGTGCTGTGCCAGCGCGGCTTGGCTCAGTTGGTAGTACGCATCCGCGAAACGTGGATCAATGCGGATCGCGTTACGAAACTCGATGACCGCCTCGCCGTACTTCTTCTGCTGCATAATACTTCTCGCCCGAGGCAAGGTATCTGGCTTTGGCCTTCTCTGGATCACTCGCGCACGCGCAGAGCAGCAGCGCTGTCGGCGATAAAGAGGATACGCTGCTCATCGTCGTCTTGAACCAACATTCTAGCTCCTCCACACGCAGCCCTCGTCCATCGGAAGGATTGCGTCCAAATCGGGAAACAGGCTGGACACCCACTACTGATCAGAGGCATGTACGTCTTCGCCTCACCATGTACATGGGAGTGATCCGAACGGACCAGAGCGCCATCGATGCGATTGCGCGGTATGGAAACTGTCCCCGTCGAGAGCGGCCCGCATGTCCGTCCCGGCTCAATCTCCTCTGCCCGCCGCCTTCCCGGAGTGGAGAGCAGCCGGGTTGGAGTTCCGGGAGCCAACACATCTCACGATGCCCAACAGCCCGAGGAGCGATTGCTGGAAAGCGTCAGCGGGACAATTGTGGATAAAAATGGAACCGCCGTCGCTGGAGCTCAGGTCCGCCTCACGCAAGAGGATCAATCTCCGGAGCAAAATACGACCACCGGCGAAGATGGGCAATTCTCTTTTGCCAACGTAGTTCCCGGGGTTTTCCATCTCACAATTACCGCAGAGGGTTTCTCCACGTATTCATTCTCTGGAATCGTGAATTCCGGGGTAGCCTGCATCGTCCCACAAATTGCGTTGGTTATTGCTCCCTCGATCACAGAGGTTAAGGTTGAACTGTCACAGATCGAAATTGCCCAAGAGCAGATCAAGGAACAAGAGAAGCAGCGGGTGCTCGGCATCATTCCAAACTTCTATGTCAGCTATGTCCCCAACGCCTCTCCCCTCACTTCAAAACAAAAGTTCGAGCGTCGCCTCCTGACTGTGGGCATCGGGAGTGATCCGACGGACCAGACGCGGTGATTGCCCGAATGGCATCGGTCGCCATCCAGAGTGTACCAACGTCCGGACCGGCCTTCAGAGAGCTTTTAGGCCGCAGTCCCAATCGCCTTGGACGTTCAGTTTGCGAGGGGACGAATCTCGGAAATACCCGCGGGGGTGGAGGCGATTGCCCCAGTCGATCGGGAGACGATGAAGTAGAACCGGCTGCCCCGGGGTGAAATGCGTGTTCTACGTCGGGTTGTGCCTGTTTCGACTTGATCCGGACATTCGAACGTCGGGGTGACTCGCAAGCTATCGGTCCACTGAGCCCAGCTGAACTCGATTTGTCCCAGAGGTGCGTACTTCACTCGATTAGCGGGGAAAAAGTGAGGGCAAGATCCGCAACTCGGGTCGCGGTGCAAAGTTCTGAACCGGCTTCAACTACGCCTAACCACCCTTTCCTCCTCCCGCGCTCTGGCGTTGCGCCTTCCTCTGATTCGGCAAAGCCTAAACCTCTGAGAACGCCGGAGGCTTTGGAGATAAGCGTCCCTTTTCGTGAGCCGATAAAGAAGACAAGGCTGAACAGACCGCCACTCGAACCGGCTGATTCGCCTCGAGATCAACTCACCGCTAGGTTCGAAGCTTTGCGCGAGATACCCGAAATCGAGCCTTCCCGAAAATCCTCTCCGGCAAGAGTGGACAAAACGCCTCATTTTCCAATGATGATCTTGGGATCGTCGTAATGCGGTTCGTTCCCTTGTTTATCGAAGAGCATGACAAACCATTCGTGGTCTACCCTCTGCGCGACGGGGTCCGTGGTGACTTTCGCCTTGGGTGTCGCGCCACCATTTGAAGCCGGAAACGTTGCTACGGTGTTTCCCGAGCCATCCTGCAGAATCTGATCGGATACAAACACGACCAACTCATGAGAGTTTCCCTTTGATTCGCCGATCCATTGGATGATGTCTCCGGAGCAGACTTCTAGATGGCGAGCAGGGTACACCCCTGAAGAAGCCGTAGCGAAACTGCATCCGTTGTGAGCCGCATCAGGGGCAGCCGTAAATTCATAATCTGGTTTTACCTTCCCGGGAGTTGCCTTGACTGTTATCGTCCAAGTTGTTGGCAAAGATCTCCTGTCAGACGATCCACCGCAGGATGTTAAGAAAAAACAGAGTGCGAGAAATGCATAAACCGAATTCCGTTTACGATCGACACCGAGAATTGGATGTATCCACATACGCGACCCTCCTCGACCATCATCTAGATTCAGTCCGCGATCCTATTTAACGAAGACCTGGACTCATCGATAAAACGATTGCCCCTAATTCAAACGTTACTGATAGGACTTGGCTTCCTTCTGTAGGCGATCAAATTCTGGGTCCGAGTGTAGGCCGCTCAGCTCGGGATTGGCAACGAGTTGCTCCTTAGCATACCCGGAGGCAATCGCCTTTTGAAGCCACCGCAAGGCCTCTTTGCGATCGCCAAATTCCAATTGCACCAAGCATGCCACGCGCATGACATCGACATCGTCCGATTTCTCTTTTAAAGCCCTCTCCATATACTTCCGGGCGACTTGAGGATCATTTGTTCTCGCGTGATAAAGAGCCAACGAGCTCAACACATCGGCGTCGACCGGATTCACTTTCAACTGCGTTTCCGCTAGGCGGATTGCTTTTTTGTAGGCTTCCTGCGCTTTGTTCGACTGGCCGGGAATCATTCGATACGCATCCGCCAGGTTGCCCCAATAGTCATATTTATGGGGTCTGAGCTCGATGGCTTTCTGGCAATACGTTACATCCTCCGCAAAGCGTCCCAAAAAAAAACTGACCGTTCCAGCATTTGAATACAAGTCCGCATTATCGGGGGCAATCTGGAGACCGCGGCGAAACGATTCGTCTGCCTTTTCGAATTCTCCACAATTAAAATACGCCGCGCCTACATTCAAATAGCCCCAAACATTGTCCGGGGTGAGGTCCGTTATTTTCTGCCACGCTTGTGCAGCCTCCCCGTAGCGCCCATGACTATTCAAGAAATCACCCAGCTGGTTATAGCAACTCCAACATTGCGGATTTAAAGCGATCGCCCGTCGAATCGCAGTCTCAGCGTCACGGACTCTTCCCCAATGAGATCAAGTGCTCTTCCGAGTCCCAGGTAGGCATTTACGTTCGCTGGATCGAGTTCAAGCGTCCGGCGAAACGTGGAAACAGCATCGTCATACGCTCCGGTGCGCAGATTGGACTCCCCAATGGCCAACTGCACCTCCGGCAACTGGCTATTCAGATTCCGAGCTTTCTTGACTGCGACCTTCGCCGTTTCCGCCCACTCCGGATCCTTAGACGCGCTAAATTTGTACCAGTATGCCTGGGCGAGTGCGGCCTGCGCCTGCGCGTAGACGGGGTCTTGTTCAATCGCGCGATGGAACAGGTCGATGGCTGTGTCGACATTCTGCGGCCGTTCGTAACGCTGCAGATAGCCGAGGCCCTGGACATAAAAATCATAAGCCGTCAGAACGGATGTTCCATGGGAGGTCAAAGAGGTAGCATTGCCGGCTGACAATTGAAGCTCCAGCATGCGCGAAGCCTTGAGGACGACTTGGTCCTGTAGGCGAAGCACGTCATTCGCCGGTTCTGTAATCGTCTCCGTGCGAAGCTGTTGCCCAGTCTTCGCGTCAACAAGGCTCAGATTGATTCGAGCCGAATTTTGTACCCGCTGCCAGCTGGCCGCCAGCACTAGATTCGCGCCGAACTGGCGTTGCGCTTGCTCGATGGTCGTTACATGATGATTACGGACCTCCGACGCCAGCGGGACCTGCATGGATTCGACTTGTGCGAGTTTCGCAGTGACAGTTTCGGTCAGACCGTCACAGTAAATTTGTTCGTCAGCCTGCCCATCGAGGGCAGAGAAGGGCAGCACCACCAAGTTTTTCTGAATCGGAATATTTGGACCAAATAGTTTCTGCCAAGGTTCTCTACCCTTGAATAGAGCAATACCCAAGATGGCCAGCAGTACGACAAAGCAGGCCCCGAGGAAGATGTACCGGTGCTTTCGAGTTCCTAACCCCGCAGAGGATCCTGCCCGATCGGAGACACTCGGTTGCGGACTGAGAGACGATCCGCGTTCTGAGTCGCGCTGCCCTGATTCGATATCTCTCCGCAGTCTTTTGAGGTCGCTCCGCACTTCGGAAGCGTGTTGATAGCGGAGTGTTCTATCCTTCTCCAGGGACTTGTGAATGATGTCTTCAAGCTTCTGCGGGATTTCCGGATTCAAGCGAATGGGCGGTACAGGTGTTCGATTCAAGATCGAATCGTAGACTTCGCCGGTTGCAGGACCCCGAAATGGAAGCCTCCCCGTCGACATCTCATACAGGACAATACCGAATGAGAATAGATCCGTGCGCCCGTCCAAGTCCTTTCCCCGCACTTGCTCTGGTGACATATAGGCGACGGTTCCAAGGGTTGAACCAGGGCTGGTGATATGCTCCTCAACGTCTGCGGTTGAAGCCTCTGGATCGGAGCCGGCTTCGGAATCTACGGGAACCTTAGCCAGACCGAAATCGAGAATTTTCGCCTGAGCCCGGTTCGTCACGAATATGTTTGCCGACTTGAGATCGCGATGGATGATGTCCTTCGAATGTGCGGCGTCAAGAGCGTCGGCGATTTGTATTCCTAGATCGAGCAGGACCTCAATCTCTAGAGGTTGGTGATTGATTTTCTGTCGAAGCGTTTTCCCCTCAAGCAGCTCCATCGCAATGAAAACATGCCCTTCAGCCTCGTCAATCTCATAGATCGTGTAGATGTTTGGGTGATTGAGTGACGAAGCCGCTTTGGCTTCTCGCCGAAACCGGCTGAGGGAATAAACATCGTTAGCAAGATCGTCGGGAAGGAATTTGAGGGCGACGGAGCGCTCCAGTTTTGTGTCCTCGGCTTTGTAGACGATGCCCATACCACCGCCGCCGAGTTTCTCAAGAATGCGGTAGTGCGAAATGGTTCGGCCAATCATAGCGAGGAGAGCTGGTATGCGGTGCGATGTTAGAAGGGGCGTGGAGGGGAAGTCAATGAAATGGTTAGCGGCAAAAGCGGAATTTCGGGATCGGCGACGGGACGAACAGCCGCAGCACCGTTCGTAGAGCCCTGAAACGAGCGACATCTACAGCGGTCCTGGCCTCACGGTTCGTGTCTTCTCGAATGTGAATTCTTGCTCTCTTTGCGGATTCACGTTCCGGTGTTTCGGCCAGTGCAATGACATTCGACAGGAATCTCATCCACCGAGAACACCGCCCTCCGGTAGGGACCATTTCACGGCGATCGAGCGTGTTCCCAATAGTAGTACTAGAGCGAAAACGGCCCTTTTTTTCTGGGGTTTTGGTGGACGAGAAGGGGAAGTGCATCGCCCAAAACCGAAAGAAAAGAAATTCTTTGCCTTCGCCAAAAAATGAATCTCATTACGAGATTCTACAACTCGTTTGTTTGAATTTGCTTATGAAGCGTTGCCAAATTGCACATTTGGCGGCTGAACTGCCTTATCTGTACTGTCCTCGAATATCGAAATCAGAGTGAGAGTGCAGCGAAAGTACTAGATCTAACTAGGACTCGCGTTCCCTGAAACCTAAGGAGACCTTGATGAAGAAGTGTCTTGCAATTTGCGGTCTTGCGATTTTACTCGTACTGCTTTTGGCCCCGAAATCTAAAGCGGACGGAATTGAGACGTTTACGTATCAGTCTAATGGAAATACTTATATCTGGCAGTTGCCGGTTTCTCCAACGCCAGTCGACTCCGATGCATATCCAGGCTGGGGCTTCACCCTCGAGAATATTCCAGTATCTGTGGCCGGCGGCCTGCCCACAATGGGAAGCTTCGATTTTTTCTCGAGCGCATGTTCGGGCGGATTCGATCTGACGTTTGCCGGCACCAATGTGCCAGTCGATGCGTACGGGCCGATGCTGTATACAGATCCGGAGAACGCGCCCGTATTTCTGTCTGGGGTTTTCAACTTCACAGATTACGGCGCAAATAACAATGGCGTTCCAGGTACTCTCGTCGTCGCAACCCCGGAGCCCTCGTCGATTGGATCGCTCGTCATCGGCTTGGTGATTCTTGCGGTGTTCGGATTACGACAAAGCAGTCTAACCAACCAGAGACGCGAATCATCTCTCTAAAACTCGGGAACAGAATCGACTAAGAAGGCCGAGAATTTGCGACCAAAGATCGTCACGTAATCCAGTAGCTCTTGTCAGCTATATTTGGATTCATAACTGCAGTTTTGACACAATGCCTCCCGAAGAGTCTCCAGTCTCTGGGAGGCGAGCCAGTTTCGCGATCCGCCTTTCAGGCAGAGCTTGATTTCTGCTCCTTTGCGAGAGGTTAGTCCGCGTGGGTAAATCTTTTCCCGAACTTTCACATCGAGCTTAGCTGGGCCTTGCTGAAGGATGAATCTAATGGCACTGGACCGCGATGGCTTGCACGATCTAACTTATTGGATCATAGGAAGATACCGGCAACTATCGACCCAGAGGAAATACCTTGAAGGGATGGATTCTGCCGTGCAACGATATACGTCTTAGCTGGACGGCAGCGCGCTACGTGTGTGTTCGGGTCGTACTAATGAACCGGTTTGAGGTCAGCAATGCGTTCTAGAGTAGAAGATCACATATCTCGAGATTTGGGCGACTATTGGGCCATCGCGGTCCGGCGACGCTGGGCGATCCTGCTGTCTGTCTTTCTCGTCTGGGCTGTGGTATGGGTCACGAGCTGGTTGATACCACCAACCTACAAGTCTGAAGCGGTCATTCTTGTCGAACAGCAGAAAGTTCCTGAACAATACGTGGTTCCGAACGTCACCGTGAATCTTCAGGATCGCTTGCAGAGCATGACGCAGCAGATTCTCAGCAGAACGCGGCTTCAGGCGACCATTGACCGATTCCATCTCTACCAATCTAGACGGAGCTGGGCACAAGCCGGAGACCCCGTAGAGCAAATGCGCAAGGATATCAAAATAGATTTAGTGAGTTCTGCGGCGCGTCCAGGCCAACTTACCGCTTTCAAGATTGCCTATTCAGCCGGTTCTCCGCAACTTGCTCAGCAAGTGAACAGTGAGCTAACGTCGCTTTTCATCGAAGAGAACTTGAGACTACAAGAGCAGCTTTCTGAAAGTACGACCGCGTTTCTGCAAAATCAATTGACGGAAGCAAGAGCAAAACTAGAGGAGCAGGAAGCCAAGGTCCGAGCTTTCAAGGTCCAGCATTTTGGAGATTTGCCCAGCCAGGCAGAAACAAACGTGCAGATCCTTTCCGGTCTGCAAAATCAGTTGCAAAATACACAACGAGCCTTGGATGGGGCGAGGGAGCAAAAACTGTATCTGGAATCCCTCCAACAACAATATCAGACGGCACAATCCAATTTTGGTGTCGAGAATTCATCCGGAACACCACCGGAAGAGCTAGGGAGGGAGCTGGTGGTTCTTCGCCGTCAACTCGAAGATGCGCGCACCCGATTGACTGAGGAGCATCCGGACATAATCGCCCTCAAGGATAAGATTGCCAAAACCGAGAAACTAAAAAGAGACATAGAAGCAGAGATGGCGTCGCGTCCGCAGGAATCAAGTAAGGAAACAGGTCCGGCCGGCTCCAATCCGGCGGCAGGAGTGCAAAACGGCCCTACGAACTCCATGATGCAAGTACAAAGTCAACTTAAAGCCACGAATCTTGAGATTGAGAATTATGGGCAGCATGCAAAGGATCTGGAATCCCAGATTGCCACATATCGAACTCGTCTAAATCTGGCTCCGCAAACCGAGCAACAACTCGCTGACGTTTCCAGGGGATATGAAGAATCGAAGGCTAATTACAATTCCTTGCTGCAAAAACAGAATCAGTCACAGCTCGCTACGAGTCTCGAGCAACGTCAACAGGGCCAACAGTTTCGCATCCTAGATCCTCCTAGTTTGCCGAACAGGCCGTCGGCTCCGAACCGTTTGATCTTCAACATTGGTGGCTTGCTGGCCGGAGTCACATTGGGACTCGGGTTGGCTGCCTTGCTAGAAATGATGAATGTTCTGGTGCGTCAGGAAAAAGATCTCGAAGGTCTCGTACCGGCGCGCGTACTTGTCGGCATTCCCCACTTGAATGTTCCGGGGGAGGACCGCTTCCGCTTCATCATGCATCGGCTAGAAATTGGGACAGCTGCGGTCATGGCAATCTTGTTTTTGGCAGGAAGCTTTTACACCTTTTACAAAGGTTGAATCTTGATGTACCGAGAATTCTACAACCTGACACGCAATCCGTTCGAGGTTAGCCCGGATCCTTATTTCTTTTATCCGACCCCGCGCCATAACGAAGCGCTCGCCTTGCTGAATTACGGTGTCATTCGACGCAAGGGATTCGTGGTGGTTACGGGTGAGGTGGGTACCGGCAAGACCTTGCTCGTTCGGTGCCTCCTGGATTCTTTGACGCTCCATAAAGTAGCGTTCGCCTATATCTACAATCCCATCCTGTCGGTGCAGAATTTTCTTGAGCAGGTACTGACAGATCTGGGCCTCCCGCCGACGGCCCGGTCCAAAAGCGAGGTTTTGGGGCGATTAAACGGCTATCTCATGGCGCGTTCGCGCGAGGATCTGACCACTGCATTGGTCGTGGACGAAGCCCAGTTGCTCAGTTGGGATCTTCTAGAAGAGATCCGCTTGCTCACCAATCTCGAAACCACGCAACACAAGCTTTTGCAGATCGTATTGGCGGGGCAGCCAGAACTCGATCGGAAACTCGATTCCCATCAACTGCGGCAGCTTAAGCAACGAGTGGGCTTGCGTTACAACTTGCTCCCGCTTGAAATGAAGGAGCTCGAGGGCTATATCCATCGCCGTCTGGAGTTGGCGGGAGCAAAGGAAAACCAAAATGCGATTTTTTCAAGGGAAGCCATCGAGACAATTTATATCGTTTCTAAGGGAATTCCGCGCTTGGTAAATACGCTCTGTGAAAACTCTCTGATGTTGGGATACGGTCTCCAGCTGCAACAAATCACGCCCGCCGTTGTTCGCGAGGTTGCCTCCGATTTCCGATTGGATCAATCGGTGTTGTCGGCTGACGAGAACGACAATCGCGAAGGACTCTCAGCGGCTTTGAAGTTTCTGCATCCGGTGAACAAAGAAGACTTGAGTCGGCAGACCACAACACCAATCGAAAGAACAACGTTCCTGCCAAGGGTGAAATCGAAATGAGCCGGCTCTATGAAACCTTGCGACGCGTCGAAATGAAACGCGGCAGGTCAGACCCCATCCAGATCGCTTCCTTGCAACCAGTCGACTTACTCAACAGAGCGATGGCTGACCCCGCTGAAATGGAAGGGACTACCACGGCCAAGGTGGAAGTCAATCTGAATACCCATCTGGTGTCGTTAACCGACCCCCGCGGACTTGCCGCTGAAAAATTCCGAGCATTGGCAACACGCCTGGAAAACCAGCGCAAGAGTCGTGAGCTGAAGTCCCTGCAAATCACGAGTGCGATCGTGAGTGAGGGCAAGAGTTTTGTGTCGACGAATCTTGCAGTGACACTTGCAAAACATACTGGTTCGCGGGTTCTTCTGATCGAAGGGGATCTGCATCGTCCAACGATCGCAACGCTGTTTGGCTTAGGTCCGGTGGAAGGTATCGGTCATTGGTGGTCGGCTCGTGAAGAAAAAGAAAAAATTTCCCATTACGTCTACCATCTGGACGAAATACCCCTCTGGTTCCTGGGTGCCGGCGCAAGTTCGGAACAGCCCTCACGGATCCTTCAATCGGCACGATTTGCCGAAACATTTGTTCGCTTGGCTAGCTCGTTTGACTGGGTGGTGGTCGATTCCCCTCCTATCTTACCCATGGTTGACACCAATTTATGGTCGCGCTTGGTAGACGGCACGCTCCTGGTCGTTCGTGAGGGGGTAACGCCGATCCGTGCCTTAAAAAAGGGGATTGAAAGTCTGGACAATCCGAAGTTGGTCGGTGTGGTGCTCAATGAAGCTTCCGAGTTCGATCGCACGAATTACGCAGATCAGTACTACGCTCTCGACAGTCCCCAAGTTAATATTCGGCCCACAAAGCAGTAATGCCGGCATAAAACCTTGATCCGAATTTTCAATGCTCACGTCCCAACCCGCACCCTAGTCCTCGGTATTTCGGAATGGTGCTTGATCGCCGTTTCGTTTGTCGTGGCCGCCCTTGTCCGACTTGGGAACAACCGATGCTTTGGTGACGCTCCGCTACGAGCAGGGCTTTACGAAAATTCTCTTCCTTTCTGGCGTCTTCATCCTTTTCATGTATTACTTCGATCTCTACGACTCTTCGATCCTGACGAATCAACGCGAAGTGCTCAGCCGCCTGATCCAGGTGTCCGGAAGCGTGTGCATTTTCATAGCTGTAATTTATTATTTTTACCCACGTTTGGAACTAGGCCGCGGGATCAGCCTGATCGGCCTACTTCTTGTTGTCATCAGTCTGGTGCTTTGGAGGACATTGTTTTTTAAGGTTGCTCGTCGCCCGCAGTTCGCCGAACGCACCATGATCTTTGGCGATGAGCCCTCGACGAACAAGATCTTGCGTGAGATCGAGGGGCGACCTGAGCTGGGGCTTAGGGTGGTTGCACGGATTGTTGTAACGGGCAACAGCACCTATGAAATGGACTGCGAGTATCGTAGCCGGACGAGTAAGGCCGAGGGCATCGTTAACGACGCGGAACTGAGAAACGCTATCGACCTTCGCAGAGTCACGCGTATTATCGTTGCAATGGAAGACCGGCGTGGAAGACTCCCAGTTGAACTTCTGCTTGCAGTGAAGAGTCGTGGTGTGCGGATCGATGATGGGACTCAATTTTACGAGCAGGTCACGGGCAAAATTCCGATTGAATCACTTCGTTTGGGGACCCTCCTTTTCTCTTCTGGCTTTCGACTATCCCGTTTTCTAATCGCTTATAAGCGGCTGGTATCTATAATGGTCGCGATCCTTGGTCTGGTCTTGACTCTGCCGCTTCTCCCATTTGTTGCGATTGCTATTAAACTGAGCTCTCCCGGCAAGCTCCTTTATCATCAGAAGCGCGTCGGAAGGAATGATAAGACTTTTTACTGCCACAAATTCCGGACAATGCGGGCAGACGCCGAAGCCGATACTGGACCTACATGGGCTGGAGATGAAGATCCTCGAATTACCACGGTCGGACACTTCCTGCGAAGCTCCCGACTGGACGAAATCCCACAGCTCTGGAACGTTTTAAGGGGAGAAATGAGTCTAATCGGTCCCCGCCCGGAGCGTCCGGAATTTGTAGAGTGGCTGAAGCGAGAAATTCCTCACTATGATCTCCGGCATACGGTTCGGCCGGGCATAACTGGTTGGGCTCAAGTTCGTTACAAATACGGGAACACTGTCGAGGACTCTAAAGAGAAGCTTCGCTACGATCTCTTCTACATAAAACATATGTCCCCAGGTCTCGATGCGTTGATTCTTTTGGAGACCGTTAAGACAATCCTCTTGGCTCGTGGTGCGAAATGAAGCATTTCAGAAGCCCCGTAACTATTCCGTGAGGACAGCATGGTCGGCGCTATCACTCTAAGATCGTGAAAGCTTTAGGATTGGACTGCCCTGAATGATATTCAGCAACTAATGAGAATCCTCTTTTGGTGTAGCGCGCTGGCAATTCTTTATACTTATTTAGGTTACCCTTTAGCCCTGCTCATCCTCCGACAATTCATCCATCCACCCATCAATAAAGGCATGATTGAACCAACCGTCACTTTGATCGTACCTGCCCACAATGAAGAAAAGGTGATTGCGAAAAAGATTCATAACACGATAAAACTGGACTATCCATAGGGAAAAGCTTGAATTGTTGGTTGCCTCAGATGGTTCGACCGATGGCACGGTCGAAGTCGCCCGCGCTGCAAGCGACAGAGACAATATTCGAGTATTAGCATTTTCGAAGAACCGCGGAAAAATTTCGGCGCTTAACGATGCCGTTAGGGAGGCGCGGGGAGAATTCGTTGTTTTCTCGGACGCCGCCGCTCAGTTACAACCTGATTGTATCCGCCACAATAGTCATGAATTTCGCCGATCCTCGCGTCGGAGCTGTGGGTGGGAAATAAGAATTCATAGAGCGTCTCAAGCGGGAATGGGATCGCAGGAAAAATCTTATTGGGATTACGAAACGTTCATCAAAGCTCAAGAATCTGCGATCAGTTCTGTGCTAGGTGGGCATGGTCAGCTATTGGCTGTTCGGTCGAAGCTCTACCCACACCCGCCTAGTGACACCATTAATGATGACTATGTGATTCCTCTCGAGATTATCGCAAAGGGCTTCCGGGTGGTTTACGAGCCGCAGGCCATCGCCGAGGAGGACGCCGCAGAGATGAGCGGTTTTCAAGAGAAGAGTTCGTATAATGGCCGGAAACCTTCAGCAATTGCGAGAAGTCAGGAAACTATTGTGGCCACCGAAGCTGCTTCCTCTATTTTTCTTCCTGTCGCATAAGGTTTCTCGAATCATCGTGCCCTTCTTTATGCTCTCACTTGCCGCCTCGAATCTGTTCCTGCTTGGTAGAAGTTTTTATAGAATAACTGCTTTATGTCAAATAGGCTTTTATGTGCTTGCCTTGCTTGGATGTCGCTGGAACCTTAGACCGAAAGCACTCCGTCTCTCCCTATTACTTTTGTTTCGTCAATGCAGCATTCATGTGGGGCGTGGTGCGATATTCTTTTGGCATGAGGAAAGTGTCCTGGAAATAGACGTGGCTCGGATTGCTCCCTTCTTCGGCTCAGCATTGAGCGCCACCTGGCGCCGGGCTCCCAAGTGTCCCAACGCGACCGGATCGTCTTGGATTTGGATTCTTGCATGTGATAACCCAAAAAAATGTGGATGTTATGTCTAGATATGGCCATATTTTAAATTCAGTAATGCTCCCTGTGTACTACGGATTAAAAGGCAGGGGCTATTCACAATACTCGGAACGATTTGGAACAGAGTCAGTGGTGGCCTCCCGATCGCTTACAGCGATGTCAATGGCAGGAACTACAGCGTTTATTAGCACATGTATTTCGAACTGTTCCTTATTACAAACACAAATATTCAGAGGCTGGAATCGAATTGGAAGATATCCGAACACCTGCCGATTTCGCAAAGCTCCCGCCCTTGACCAGAGCTGAAGTGAATACGCATCGTCAGGAACTCTGTTCGACAGAACCTCGCAGCAAGCTCCTGAATCATGCAACGGGCGGATCGTCTGGTACCCCCACAAGGTTCTTTATCACAGTCGACAGCTATGACTGGCGTTGTGCCGCTTCTGAGCGAGCGTACTCATGGGCGGGTCACCGGCTCGGCGAAAAAACCTTGTTCCTGTGGGGTGCGCCGGTCGGAAAAAGCCAAGTGTTCAAATCCGCAAAAATCAGTGCCTATCGATGGATGCGCCGCGAGCTCGTCATTCCAACATTTGCTCAGACGACTGAGTTGTGGGAAAAAACACTTCGCTCGATATTATGGTTCAAACCAAAATTTATAGTTGGATACGTGTCAAGCCTAGAGGAGTTTGCACAATTCCTAATCGCGAGGGAAGTAACGGTCAAGGGAGTCGTGGCTGTGATTGCCGCTGCTGAGCCCGTCCACCAACGGACGTATCGTCTCGTTAACCAGGCTTTCAACGCCCCGCTGTTTAACAATTATGGATCGAGAGAGTTCATGTCAATCGCGTCAGAATGCAGTCAGCGGAACGGCCTGCATATCAACGCAGAAAATCTATTCGTTGAAACTGAGTTTCCCTCCGCTGAACGGCCCTCTGAGTTCCTGATCACTGATCTTCACAATTATGGTATGCCATTCATTCGTTATCGAATCGGTGACCTGGGTCGGTTGAGTAATGATGTATGCCCGTGCGGGAGAGGTTTACCACTGCTCCGTTCGATCGAAGGCCGGGTACTTGAAGTTCTACGGACTCGTTCCGGTCGAGTTGTCCCCGGTGAACTCTTCCCCCATATTTTTAAGGAAATTCCAGAGATTCGTGAATTTCAAGTTCGTCAGGACTCGTTGGAAGAAATTGTTGTATTTCTCGTCCTGAGCCGGCCTCTGGGCGTAGGCAGCCAAACTCTGATTGAGTCCGAGATTTCAAAGGCCTTTGGCCAAACCACGAGGATCTCCCTTAGACCCGTTGAGGCGATTCCACGTACCGCATCTGGAAAGCGGCTTGTTACATTAGGTTTAGGCAGTCGAGCAGCTGTCGCGGACGCGCTCCGGGCACAGATTAGGACGATGAGAATTGTCCATATTGCAGACAGTCTTCAGGTGGGGGGAGCGGAGGTACTGATAGCGTTACTTTGCCGTTTTCAGCGTGAGCAAGGGCACACTCCTTCGGTCTATTGCCTTGATGAAATCGGAAACGTTGGTGCCCAACTTCAAAAAGAAGGGTTTGAAGTCCTCCTGCACCGTCCCCCAGCCTTTTTTCGACTGAGCCACAGCCTGTATCACTCATTCAAGCTTCACCGGCCTGATGCCGTGCACTGTCACAATGCACGAGCAGCAATTGTGGGAGCTGGTTCTGCCCGGATTTGCAGGAGTGAGGACTGTAGTCGCTACAAGACATGGCCTCGTGTCTCCTCCCGCATCAAATTCGACGCGAACTGAAGTTCTCGTTGGCTTCTCGCTTTTGTGATTGGGTAGTCGCAGTTTGTGACGAGGCACGTCGCAATCTGTTAGCAGCACCTTTTTCAGCCCGCAAAAAAATTATCCGAATTTATAATGGTGCCGCAGAAATGTGCACCAGCGGAGAGAGGTCTCCGACCAAAGAAAGGTTTTACGCATTCTCCATGTTGGGCGATTGACCGCCATTAAAAATCAGGAATCGTTGCTTAGGGCATTTGCGTTGGCTCAAACAGTACTCTCCCGACCTGCAACTTTGGATCGTCGGAGATGGTCCCTTGAGATCAAGGTTGGAGCAAATTGCTCGGGACCTTTGTATCGAGTCGACGACTCATTTCTTCGGCGAACAGTTAGATGTTGCCCCGTTTTATCGGAACGCGGACCTGTTCGTAATGTCTTCCTTGTCAGAAGGTCTACCGATGTCCCTCCTCGAGGCGATGTCTGCTGGCTTACCTTCTATCGTTACCGATGTAGGTGGTATGAGAGAGGTCGCGCATTTATCAGGATCTTCGATCCTAGTTTCACCCTCAAACGATGAAGCATTGGCCGCTGCATTTTGCAAGGTTGTCGGAGATCGGAGTCCGCCCTTATCCCTTTGAAGCGTGCGGCGAGAGACTGCTATGAGCGATATTTTACGCTTTCGACGATGGCAGAGCAGTATTTGCGGCTCTACAAGAATGCTTGACGAGCCAACTCTGCAGCGTGGAACGAGATTCGATTGACAGAAAGATTTTCTAGAAGTGGCAGCGTTTGTTTTTCGCTACAGATTTTATGAAATTATGAAACGTACCCGTCAAAAAAGCTAAACTTGCAATTTCGCCACCCAACATACCGATGGGCACTCTCGCTAACGTCCCAGGCGGACACTAACGTAAATAAGGACAATAGCTAGCGCCTCAACGGAAAATGTAACGACGATCCAACGATTTCGATCACGAATGTCAGCCGAACCTTCATCCAGTAAAATCGTCGCAGTAGCAAGCCCTAGTATCAAATAAAGTGTAGTAGCGTAGCTTCTAGACAGGAACCATCCCGTGGTCATATAGGATATCAATCCAAAGCGTATTGCCACTGGCCAGTGCTTTGGCACCATGTGCTCCGTTTCAGAATCCAGTGGGTCGCCAGTTATGTCTTCGGTATCGGTTGCTGATGGCAAACTCGGGCTGGGAAATTGCTCGATTTCCTCAGGTCGCGATAGTTCTGGAGAATTCCAATCCACCCACGAAGCAGGGTGTTCTTCAAGCTCGGCTTGGGCGCCCGCCGCTATTTGCCACTGAGAGTCACCCGAAGGATTTGACTCTGACTCTGGTCTTAGCCGGAGGAGTTCATCATTCCCGTCTCCCACTGCCAATACGGCTTTGCTCTTTTCCCCCTCTCTCGCATCGGGTTCGGTTTCTCCTCGATCAATAATTTTGTTTAGGCCCATGGTCGATGTGACGAGCAAAGCGATCCATATCAGGCTGCCCATCAGGCCGAGTTCTGCGAGACAAAGGACGAACGAGTTGTGTGCAGTGATCTCGTTGTAGTCCGTGAATCCGCCGAATCCGATCCCAAATAATGGGGCGCTTTTGAACAGCTCTAACCCAGTGGACCAGGCTTCGAGTCGATCACTTCCTTCACTGGCCGAAATCGCACGACCGCCGGTGAAATTGATCGCGAGCATTCCGATCACTAAAAGGATGGTCGTAGCCATAGAAAGGGAGGTCCCGAATCGGTTCCTTCCGGCGACCAGCGCCAGAACTACCAACCCCACCAAAGCCCCCCGGGAGTGCGTAAGGAAAATGGCCCAAAGCAAGACCGCTGAGGGCAGGAGCACAAGTAGGCAATTCGCAAAAAGGTTTTTATGCTGCCAACCAACAAAAAATAGCGCAATAGCAATTAGGAGGATCTGGGCAAAGTCATTTGGGTCGTTTAGGAACCCAGCGCCGCGCAATCGAATAAATTCCCCGACGATGCTTTCACCTTGATATAGATTCTGGTGCAGGACAAAAATGTCTGCACGAAAGCCAGAGTAGTATCCATATAGAGCCTCCAGAGTGAGAAGCAAACACGTGGTGGAGACGGTCAACGTCATGATTTTAAGTCTGCGAACCGTAGTGACATTGACAACGATAAAGAAAAAAACTGCGACGTTTGGCAGGAAGCGCAGCCAACTCTCGATTGCGCCGCCAAGCCATCCATTGGTAATCTGCGAAACGCCGATTACGATAATGAATCCGATCATCAGGACGGTCTGAACCGGAGGTTTATGAATGCGATTCAGAACATTGGGGAGAGACGCAAGGCCAGTGAGTATCGCCAAGTAGACCAAGGCGTGGTAATCCGCCCATTCCCGCCCAAACTGCTCGGGCGAGATGATCGTCAATACGATGTAAATTATGGTGAGTACGAATCCCATATTAAGGCACGGTTAGTTCGCAATTATATGGCAACTGCGCCGATGCGAAGTCTGACCGTATCGGAAGCGACACGCTGGCAAGGGGAATAGTGTCAATTATCTCCTGAATCTGTCAATTTTGGAATTTGAGTTGTCTCAGAACGGAAAGGGCACCCGAAACATTCTTTCGCCTTCAAATTCTCGGACCTCTCTTTGGTACGACGAGAACATGTTAATCTAGGCAAAGGAACTTTGACTCACGCGGGCACCGTGGTGACCAGAAGAATAAAGATTGCCCTAATAACACCCTTTTTCCCCAACAGCGCACAGCCATTTCGCGGCAACTCAACCTACCAGCTAGCACGAAGGCTTGGCAAATTTGCGGATGTAAGTATTTTCTGTGCACTTCCTCGGTACCCCCAATGGTTGCAACCTCGCAACTTTGATCACCGGCCCATTGATTTGGGATACACACTCCCAGAAGTCAGCGTAAAATATGTCGAATTTCCGGCAATTCCCATTGTTTCTCGACCTTTGAATGGAACAGTCTGTGCGCGGTGCCTATTACCCCACATTTCTCATCTGTCTCCCGATGTGATTCTCAATTTGTGGCTTTATCCCCAGGGATACGCCGCTGTCCAGATCGGCAAGAGGTTGAGAATCCCGACGATCGTGGGAACCATTGGATCAGACCTGAACGCGCTCGTTGGTTTTGCCACCCGCTACCTGACGCGACTCACTCTGCAGGGTGCAGATGCGGTGCTCGCCAAGAGTCGGCAACTGCGTGAGCTTGCAATTCAGCTCGGGGCGGAGCCAGCAAAGATCCACACGATCTTGAACGGTTGTGACACCACGATATTTCGACCATCAGATCGCCTTGAGGCGAGGAAAGAACTGAGCATCTGTGCTACGGCACAGCTTATCATGTACGTTGGCCGCCTTGAGCTTACAAAAGGACTGATCGAACTTCTCGAAGCGTTCGCTATCTTGCGGAGTTGCAATACCAGCGCGCAGTTGGCGTTTGTGGGGGACGGACCTTCGCAAGCGATGCTTAACGAGCGAGCAAGAAGTCTTGGTGTGATCGAACAGATTCGGTTCGTTCCCCCGCAAACTTCTTCCGGAGTAGCTCTTTGGCTTGCCGCTTGCAACCTATTGGCCCTGCCTAGCTATGCCGAGGGATGTCCAAACGTTATCCTCGAGGCAACAAGCTGTGGGAGGCCCGTCGTCGCTACCAATGTTGGCGGCATTCCAGATATTGTGGATGATCATTGCGCCATACTGATCCCGCCACGTGAGATCGGCGAACTGGCCAAGGCCCTCGAGAAGGCTCTCAGCAGTCACTGGGAGGAAGCTTTGATCGCAAGCAAGTCTCAAAGGAGTTGGGACGACATGGCCCGCGAGGTGTCCGAGCTTTGTTCCTCTATGCTTCTGGATCAGGGACGTGTGTAGTTCGTCCAAAACATCGGGATAGCTATGAAATTGCCACGCAACGCACAGATTTGGGCGGTCCCCTATATGAATCAGCGGGTTAAGTCATTCCTGTCACCATCAAGAAGATTTGACCGCGCATGGATTTGCATTGCGGATCATTTTGAGCCCATGTGGCTGCGTGCCGACACGCAGACGGCCTTGGAGCGCGTAGCTCGCTGGCGAACTTGCTGGCCGGAGATCGCGCAGAGTGTGCCAAAGGATTCAAGCGGTGGCTTGCCCCAGTACACTTTTTTTTATCCGCAGGAAGAGTACCAAGCTGCATTGCTGGAGCCATTATCGGAATTGAAGCGAGAAGGCATTGCGGATGTCGAAGTGCATATTCACCATGATCGTGATGGTCGAGAGCAATTTATCTGGAAAGTCCAGGAGTTCTGCCGAATTTTGCGCGAGCGCCACGGCCTGTTACGCGAGAGCGGCGGCGCCATTCGATTCGGCTTTATTCACGGGAACTGGGCCTTAGACAATTCGTTGCCCGGCGGGGAATGGTGTGGGTTAAATCGACGAAATTCAAATTCTTTGCGAGCTTGGGTGCTATGCCGATTTTACGATGCCTTCAGGTGACTCCCCTTCCCAGTCGCGCCTGCTGAACTTAATTTACTGGTGTGTCGATGATCCAGAAAGGCCGAAATCTTACGATGAAGGCATTCCTGTATTGCCCGGTAGCCAAGCTTCCGGTGACTTGATGATGATCACTGGCCCCTTCGGACTACGCTGGGCCGAGAGATTAAAGCCAAGACTGGAATTGGGGGAACTGGCAGCCGCAGATCCGCCGACAGCCTATCGCGTCCGTCGTTGGTTCGAGCTCGCACCAATGATCGGGACAGATGTTTTCATCAAGTTGCATACACACGGGGCCCAGGAAAGGAATTCGAATCTATTGCTCGGTCGCGGATTGCGAGATCTATTCACATTGATTGCCGGGGAAGCTCAGCGACGTGGTTGCGAAGTGCATTACGCGACAGCCTGGGAGCTGTTCTTGGCAGCATCTGCGATTCAGAAGGAGGCTGATCCGGTTCGTGCCGTGATGGATGACCGAAAGAGCAAAGGAAAATCGGAGGCTTTAGCGACGCCATGAATTTAGCGGGGCATCAAGTCTTGTCGGGTGGTTATTATCGAACGCCAGAAGGTTGCTGTGAAATCTGAACGCAAAACGATCGGAATACTCGGGAGTGTTAAGGATATCTCTGCTGCGCTCCGCGTATTCGATCGTGTTCGGCAAGAACTACCGGCACTGCAGCTTTTGTTGATCACGCGAGATCCGTCGGCGATGCGATCCGCAATTAAAGAGGTGTCTTCAGGAACAGAAGTTTCCGTTCTAGACCTTGAGACATTCGCATTCGATTCGCTCGGGGCGGTCCACCTTCTGATTAACGTCTCGCCCGGAATTCCACCCCTGTTCTTTGAGGCCGCCTTACGCCGGATCCCAATCACCTACACGACTTCTATGTATGTGCCGCCAGTATTTGTGGCTGGTGAATCCGCATACTCCTATCCGTATCAAAGCCACGACGCGTTGGGGGATCTAATTCGGCAAATATTTGGAGCGCCCGAAAGGACCGAAGTGTTTGCGGAGGAGGCAAAGCGACGCACCATCAATTGGTGTGGCGTGAGTTATCTCTTACATGAGGTAGGTGAGTCGCAGAAACCTCAACATACTACCTCCTCCATTAGAACGTCACTGAAAGATATCGCGTTTGCCCTCCTTCCAACTCGCTTAGTTTCGAAGGGGAATCCGGGAGGTTGCAGGATCGCTCTGACATTTGACGATGGACCGAGTCCTGCGACAACTCCTATTGCTCTAGAGATACTCCACCAATACGGAGTGAAGGCGACTTTTTTTCTAGTTGGCAATCGTGCAGAGCAATTTCCAGAGCTTGTTCAGTCAATCGTAAATGAAGGACATGAAGTTGGTAGCCATTCCCACACGCACCCCTATTTCAGTCGATTGTCAATGGCACAAGCTGCCAGCGAAGTGGCAACTGCCCGGGCAACTCTGGAGCGTATCAGTGGAGTCCCCTGTCAACTGTTTCGGCCTCCTTTTGGCGAACTTCGCGTACAAAGCCTCATCCCGGCATGGCGGCAGAAGCAGACTGTTGTCTCGTGGTCTGTGGACTTGAAAGACTACGCGGCAAAGGAGCCATCAATAATCCGGGACAGGGTTGCGAAGCAGCGATTTACCAATGGCGATATTATTCTCTATCATGCGATGAGCCCGACCAGTCTTTCGGCGCTACCTGCCGTTATTGAGGCCGCTTCAGCTGGTGGACGCAAAGGAGTTCGAGTGTCAGAGTTGCTCTAACTAAGTTGCTTGCTGCCTCGCGTTTGGTACTGCACTAGCCGATTTTCCCAATTCGATTTGGTCTCTTTCGGAAGATCACGCGAATCGAGCAAGAGCTTAACGATCGGCAGTCCGTGCATGCCGCGAGATCAGGGAGGCTGCAGCCGGCCTAATCAGTAAGATTCGGTTCAGAAGTAACCGTAGAAATGCCAGTTGCGGATGCAAAATTTGCAAAAATCGTAGGCCATGAATAGGCATCGATGGCCTTCCAGTCGGGATCGGAAAGGCGCTCACCACGGTCCAGTCGGTCAAGAAGCTGGAGCAGGATTTTTTGGATGGCGACCTGGTCCCACGGATCGACGCACCAACCTGCGCGCGTTTGCCGCAATACCTTTGCAATTTCGCCATCGAGCGGAGAGAGTGCAAGAATTGGCTTCCCCGTGGCCAGGTAATCGAATAATTTCCCGGCATGAGAAGTCGGATCGGTGGCGATCAACAGCAGGACATCGGTTTCTTCCAGATATTTTAATCCTTCTGGCTTTGGGAGGAAGCCCAACTGTTCAACACTGGCTGTTGTCCGACTCAGTTGCTGCTCGGCGTCTGGGCGAACCCGACCGATGAATCGTGTCACGATTCTGTCGCGGATTTCGGTGGGCAGGGAGGTGATCGCTTCCAAATAATTTTGTGGAGAATAAACTCGGTTCAGATGTACGGAACCAAAATAGGTCAGTAACATTTTGCCGTCAGTGCGCTGCCGGGATTGGAAATTCCGGAATGCGTCTGGCTCATAACCGTTTGGTGTGTAGATGAATTTCTCTCGGGGTTCTTGTGGATAGCGCCTTTGTAATCGATCCACCCATGTCCCCGTTACGGTTGAGACGAAGGAGGAAGCTTTTACAATTTGACGTTCCAGGTCTTCCGCCTTGCGAATTCTATCGTCACTCGGATCATCGATTTGAGTTAAGTAATAGCCCACCCATTCGTCCCGAAAATCCGTGATGATCCTTAATTCGGGAAACCGGAGTTTGAGTGCCATCCCGATTCTCAGCGTTGAAAAGGGGGGAGAATTCAATATCACCGTATCAATTCGATTTGTTCGAATTGCTCTTGTGGCAGCCCTCACCGCAAAAGGTATCCACGTCCGCTGAGGATCTGGAAAGAGCAAACGCTGGGCCATTCCCCGAATATTTTTCTTAAGCCAGGGTAGTTCTCGATCGGTTGACAATGTTATTTTTCTTGCTGGCTCGTGATTCTTTGAAGACTCGCCGAGGTGGCGTGACATCAACCGCTTCCAGATGCGGTCACGGAAGGCAAATGGGATTTCAGGATTCCACGCGCGAAGGACTGTGACGTCGCTGGGGATGGACTCAATTAGCCGTGGGTCATAACCAGAAGTTTGCGGGGCGGTTGCAGTCAATACGGACATTTGGCATCCAAACTTCCGCAAGTAACGAACGTAAGCCACTGCCCTGGAGACTCCCACAGTTCCGCTTGGAGGAAAAGGATAGCTGACCAATAGAACGTTGGGCATGAGAGTGTTTGAAGTGGTGAACGACAATCCGATCTGCAACTATACCAAATTCACTTTGAATTAACGAAGCGAAGACTGCAAAAAGAAGCAAAATGTTTGAGGATTATTCACTCGGATAACACGCCGCATTCCATATCTATGGTGCATCCGGTGGCATATGCTATTTTGGAAGATGCAACATAGACTAACTCCGGAAGCTGAAATCCGACACCTTGACTGATCTTTCGCCAAGACAAGGCCGAAGTAACACAAGAGTAATTGGACGGAACTTTATCTTCATCGGGCTGGAAGTCGTGATCTCGCTTCTCAGCACCCTGCTGACGACCGTTTTTATTGCACGAATTATTGGTCCAACGCGCCTAGGATACTTCAATTTGGTATTCTGGCTGACGAGTATCACGTGCTCAGTCGGCTCGCTCGGTATCCCCCTCACAACTTTCAAGTACATGGGCGAATTTTTCGGGTTCCGGACAGCGAGAGTTAGCCCGCGCGGTGTTCTACCACAGCCTTCGCGCGCAGACCATTATTTCCACTGTGCTCTCGGCCGTCGGCCTGATCGCGGTATTTACAATCGTCGAGACCCCCATCGAGGCCTATTCGGTTTTGTTAGTACTAAGCATGGTCCCGAATATGTTGACGTTTGTGCCTTCGCAAGCGAATACTGCTGCTGAGAACTCAGCCCTCAACACCCGCGACGCGTTGTAGCCGGCCTCATCAACGTACTCACGGTTGAGTTGAGCCTTCTCCTGGGTTGAGATCTTATCGGAATTGCTGCTGGGATCCTGCTCTCCCGCTCGGCAGAACTCATTGTGAAGATTGTTCCCGTGATCAAATCCATGGCGACGAACGACAGGTCCCTATGCCAAAAGAGATCCGCAAAGCGAATGTTTACCTTTTCTGGAATCAGCACCGGACTCATGATCCTTCAGATTCTAGTTTGGGATCGATCCGACATCATTTTCCTAAAAATTCTGCAATCCGATATTCGTCAGCTGACGTTCTTTTCACTCTGCTTTAGCATTGCAGACCGACTGATGCGGTTACCGCAGTCGTTTGCCAATGCGTTATCAGCGACGCAGATGGCAGAGTTTGGTCGAGATAAAAATAACCTATTCAAGATTACCTCGCAGGCTGCAACCTACGTTCTGATGGCGGCACTCCCGATTCTTGTCGGAGTTTCTTGTGTGGCCAGCCCTCTCGTTAGCGTCGTCTATGGTGAGAAATACTTGCCAGCTATCCCGGTCCTGATTGTGGTTTCCCTCTTCACGATTCCGAAGACAATGCTGGCGCCCGCTCAAACTTTGCTCTATTCCACAGAAGAATTGTGGTTCATTTTGAGATGGAGTCTTGCCGCAGGATTAGTCAATATTACTTTCGACCTTGGCCTGATCCCAAGCCACGGGGCAATCGGGGCGGCGTGGGCGAATGGAATTGCCCAATCCGTAGCAGCCATCGCGATATGGTGGCGTGTCCTCGCGCGCTATCCGGTTCCGCTACAGCGAGCCGCTCTCGCGAATTGTGGTCGCGACTCTGGCGATGGCTCTGGCGGTGATTGTCGTTGTACATAGTCACTTTAGTGCGGCATTCAGACTGGTGCTCGCAATTCCCACTGGCGCGATCGTATTCCTCATCATGAGTAGGCTTTTAGCCGTTCTGCAGCAAGAAGATCGCAGAAGGCTATTAGTTCTTGGTGCAATGGTGCCAGCGGCGGTAAGGCCAGTTTTCACCCGATTCATAAATTTCCTGGTACCCGCCGGCTCGACTGGATAGCTCGCCAGTCGGCACCTGTACTGGCGCTTGTCTTTCTCCTGACCGTTAAGACAGTAGCGTCGTGCTAGTGAACTGGTAGATTATCTAAAAGGGGTTCTCTAGCTGCCAGGTCTGTTGTCCGTGAGCTTTTCGACGGGTGTTCGGACGTGTGACGATGGAATTGTCTGCTGCCATCGAATGTACAGACGATTCATCGAGAATGAGAAATCACTTTGAAACGTCTACTAGGATTTATCCTTTTGGTCTTGATAGTGCCTCAGCTGCGCGCGCAGACACCCCTCCCGCATTTGGCTTGATTCGCCTACCTTGACTCGCTTAACCGCGCTTCACAATGCCAATGACCAGAGCTGGAAAAACCTAAAGGCAACTGCTGACACCTATGAAAGCTACTCCGTTCCTGCGTACAGCCGGAGCGATTGCGGTGCAAACCAAATCTGCTATTCCTACGAGGGCATTGGTTGGTACGACGCGCTCATTCCGCTCGCGTTGGCGTATCAGGTGACGGGAAATGCAACGTATTCCACGCAAGTCAAAAAAATCATGTATGCAATGGCAAACGCTGGTGCCGCCCCGTGCCAAGTAGACAGTGGGTTCCCATCTCGCTCCGCGATGGTCGCGTTTGCGATAGGCTACGATTGGATTTATCCGACTCTGAGTGCCTCGGATAAAGAAGCGTTTACAGCCGAGGTAGACGCCTGCTGGAGCTGGGTGCAGGTGAGTGGTTACCAGTGGAACGCCGCATCGGGTGGGAGCCCCAAATGGATACGGTAATTATTTTGCCGGCCATCTGGAAGGTTACGGACTGGCTGCCCTGGCCGTTGAGGGAGACGATAATAATGCAACCTCGATGCAGGCTGCTGTCCTGACGAACTTTAACAAGTATGTGGTGCCCGCTTTCACTTTTCCCTCGGGAGGTTTTTCGGGTGGTTCAGCAGTCAGAAAGGGTAAGCTCTGGGGGAAGCAATTTCCTTCGTCTGTTCAGCTACATGTGGGCGATGAAATCTGCTGGGAAGACTGACCTCATCGATAACAACATTGGATGGCTCAAAGTTGTTGCAAATAACACTTTGTATGAAATTCGTCCTAATCTATGGGGAATAACAAACGATGGGGATTGGTCAGGTTCGTATGTGGGCGTAGTCTATCGGAATTTCATTTATGACATGGCGGGGTTTCTCAACGGGACAACCGAAGGCGGATGGTTACGGTATCTGTACAACAATTTAGCCACGCCAGCAGACGGAGTTCCATCGAGCATTTATGCCCCGAGCGCTTGGGAAGTTTTTCTGTTCAACACGGGGCAAGGTGGGGTGAACTATACCTCAGCTTTGCCGACGTATTATTACTCTTCGGGCGACCAGCACACGATCACCCGAACCGACTGGACGACCTCTGCAGTCCAGACAATGTTCAACGGCGGAACGGACATATTTTCTCCCAGCGACCACCAATCGAGATCTGCCGGGCATGTAGACATCACTCGCGGCTCTGACCCCTTGATAATCATGGCCGGGCAATGGGCAGGGCCTGATGGAGTAACAGGTACTCCGCAATCGTTCGACAAGGCAAACTGGCACCAACCCTTGAGGGCAAGCTTGCGGCTGATTTCCTCGGCCCGCAACCAGCGACCGCCGTGCAATGGATCAACCGCGGCCAAAGCCGGGCGCCTGCGGATCGAAGCCGTAACCCAGAACGTGGATAGTCGCACCTCCCCAGGTGCAGGACAACTCAACACCGTTGACCATTGCATATCACGCGCGAGGGCGGCGTGCGGGCCTCGCAGGCCCTCGAGGGTATCGTGATCGGTCAACGCCAGGACCCGCACACCCTTCTCGAACGCCCGCGCAACCAGCGCCGCGGGCGAGAGGGCGCCATCGGAAGCAGTGCTGTGGCAGTGCAGATCAACATCATGAGGTGATTTCGCTTTCGCAGTCATTGATGTTTGTTATTATGCCCGCCACATCCTGCTTCTGGCTGCCATTGTGAAACAATTCATCGACTTCATCCCGCTGCTGCTGTTTTTCATCGTCTACAAGATCGAACCGCGCGCCGTTGACATCCTGAACCACAGCTTCATGGTAGGTGGAATTTTCAGCGCCACCGCCGATGTTGATCATCAGTTCGATCGTGGTTTACGGCATTTTGTTCATCACCCAGCGCAAGCTCGAGAAAAGCCAATGGCTGACGCTGCTTGCCTGCCTGGTATTCGGCAGCCTGACCCTGGCCTTCCACAGCGAGGCCGTCCTGAAATGGAAAGCGCCGGTGGTCAACTGGGTCTTCGCTTTAGCCTTCCTCGGCAGCCATTTCATTGGTGACCGGCCATTGATCCAGCGGATCATGGGCCACGCCCTGACGTTGCCGCAGCCAATCTGGACCAAACTGAACATTGCCTGGATCATCTTTCTTCCTGTTCTGCGGCGCGGCCAACCTGTACGTGGCCTTTACGTTTCAGGACTTCTGGGTCGACTTCAAAGTCTTCGGCAGCCTGGGCATGACCCTGCTGTTTCTGTCGGGCCAGGGCATCTACCTGGCGCGCCACCTGCACGACGCTCGAGCCTTCCACTCCCAAAACCAAGGACTGACCATGCTCTACGCAATCGTTGCCACCGACGTCGCCAACTCGCTGGAAAAACGCCTGTCGTGCGTCCTGCCCACGTTGGACCGCCTGGTCGGCGCTGCAAGCCGATCAGGGCGCCTGGTGCTGGCCGGCCCAACCCGGCCATCGACAACGTTGATCCCGGTGCAGCCGGCTTTACCGGCAGCCTGATCGTTGCCGAATTCGACTCGCTGGCCGCCGCGCAAGCCTGGGCTGATGCCGATCCGTATATCGGTGCCGGTGTCTACGCCGATGTGTCGGTCAAGCCGTTCAAGCAAGTTCTGCCGTAACGCCCCTTGCTGGCCCATCGGCAGCCACCGCGATGGGCGGGCATTGATTAGAGAGTCCCATGAGCGACCTGTTACTGATCGACGATGACGAGGAA
>CAWHQX010000004.1:0-149086 GCA_963831545.1 uncultured Acidobacteriota bacterium | reverse complement strand
CCCATGAAGGCCTCGAGGTCGCTTCCGGCCGGCCGGTGCATGCCGGGGATGCGCACGTAGCCGCCGAGCGGGATCGCGCCGATGCCGTACTCGATGCCCTTGCGCTTGACCTTCGCGACCGCGGGCGGGAAGCCGATGTAGAACGCGCGCGGCCGCATCCCGACGGCGAGCGCGACGGTGAAGTGCCCGAGCTCGTGCAGGAACACGAGGAGCACGAGCCCGACGATGACGGTGAGCCAGATCATGCGACCGGGATCGCGCGCGCCGCGCGATCCACCTCCAGCAGCTCGGCGAGGTCGCGCGCGGGCGAGCCGTCGGCACGCGCGAGCGCGTCGGCGACGACGGCCGCGATCTCGAGGAAGGGAAGCCGCCCGTCGAGGAACGCGGCGACGGCAACCTCATTTGCGGCGTTGAAGACGCAGGGATACGTCCCGCCCCGCTCCCCCGCGTCGCGCGCGAGCGCGAGCATGGGGAACGTCTCGAGGTCGGGCGCCTCGAACGCGAGCGTCAGGGAGGTGAAGTCGAGCGGCGCGAGCGGCGTCGCCGCCCGCTCGGGATAGGTCAGGGCATAGGAGATGGGCACGCGCATGTCGGGATACCCGAGATGCGCGAGCGCTGCACCATCGCGGAAGCGAACGAGCGAGTGCACGATCGACGTCGGCTGCAGCACGACCTCGATGCGCTCGTACGGGATGCCGAAGAGGAAGTGCGCCTCGATCAGCTCGAGCCCCTTGTTCGCGAGCGTGGCGGAGTCGACCGTGATCTTCGGGCCCATGCGCCACGTGGGGTGCGCGAGCGCCTCCTCCGGCGTCACGGTCGTGAGCTCGTCGCGTGTGCGCCCGCGGAACGGGCCGCCCGAGCCCGGTGAGGACGAGCGTGTCGACCTGATCGGGCGCGCGACCTTCGAGGCACTGGAAGAGCGCCGAGTGCTCGCTGTCCACCGGCAGGATCCGGCCGCCGCCCCTGCGCTGCGCCGCGAGCGCGAGCTCGCCGGCGGCGACGAGGCTCTCCTTGTTCGCGAGCGCGAGGTCGACGCCGTGCTCGAGCGCCCACAACGTCGCGTGGATGCCGGCGAAGCCGACGACCGCGTTGAGGACGACGTCGGGCTCGGCCTGGTCGAGCAATTCTGTGACGTCGCCGCCCGACCTGCTTCAGCGGCGCGTCGACGTCGTCGAGCGGGGACGAGCCGGACGCCACGGCGCAGAGCTCGAGCTCCGGGTGCGCCTCGACGATCTCTATCGCCTGGCGCCCGATCGAGCCGGTGGCGCCGAGGAGGGCGACTCGCCTCATGCGCGCAGTGTGCCTAGCTACGCGTGCCCGAGGCCGAGGACGAGGTAGTACGCGGCGGGGCCGGCGAAGAGGAGCGCGTCCACCCGGTCGAGGATCCCGCCGTGCCCTCCCAGCAATCGCCCGGTGTCCTTCACCTGCATGTCGCGCTTCAGCATCGACTCGAACAGGTCGCCCGCGACGGAGGCGAGCACGACGACGATCCCGAGCACGACCGCTTCCCAGATCTTGAGATACGAGTGGCGCGTGTCGTACAGCGCGACGAACGAGACGAACACGCCCGCGAGCGAACCGATGACGAATCCCTCCCACGTCTTCCCCGGCGAGAGCGTCGGTGCGAGCTTGTGCCGCCCCAGCAGCCGTCCGCCGAAGTACGCGAACGTGTCCGCCGCCCAGACCGTGAGCAGGATCGTGAACGCGAGCAGCCGTCCGTGGTGGTGGATGTCGCGGAGCAGGAGCAGGTGGCCGAGGCCGAATCCGATCCATCCCGCGCCGAGCACGGTTGCGCCGATGGCGACGGTCGACGGCGCGCGCGTCTTTGCGAGCGCGCTCGCGGCGAACGCGAAGAGGAAGGTCGCGAGCATCCCACCGAGCATCCAGATGGTCCCGCTCGTCTGCGCGAGCACGAGCGAGAGTGCGACCCCGAGATAGAGCGCCGGCGCGAGTGGGCGCAGCGGGCGGGAGACGGTGACGAACTCGTGCACGGCGACGAGGCTCGCCAGGAGCACGAGCGCGGCCAGCCACCAGCCGCCGAGCCAGACGAGGCCGAGCACGACCGGCAGGCCGATGATGCCCACCAGGACGCGGGAGATGAAGTTGTTCATCGTCCGCCGAATCTGCGGCGTCGCTGCGCGTAGTCCTCCAACGCGCTGCGGAATTCCTCGGGGCCGAAGTCTGGCCAGAGGGTTTCGGTGAACACGTACTCAGCGTATGCGGATTGCCAGAGGAGGAAGTTCGAGATGCGGTGCTCGCCCGACGTGCGGATGACGAGATCCGGGTCCGGCATCGCCGGCGCGTACAGATGCTGCGCGAAGGACTCCTCGTCGTAGTCGTCCCCGCTCGCGGCCAGGCGCCGGGCCGCGTCGACGATCTCTGCGCGGCCGCCGTAGTCGAAGGCGATCCACAGATGAAGCGTGCGCGCAGCGTCGGTAGCGCGTTCGAGGCCCTCCATCTTCTCCAGCAGCCAATGCGGTGCACGGTCGCGGCGGCCGACGAACTGCGTGTGGACACCCTCGATCGCGAGGTCGTGCAGCTCGCGGTCGATCGTCTCGCCGAAGATGTCCATGAGCGCCGCGACCTCATCCTCGGAGCGCGTCCAGTTCTCCGTCGAGAACGCGTACACGGCGAGCGACGCGACGCCGACGTCGATCGCCGTCTCCACCACCGGCCGCAGAGCGCGCGAGCCCGCGCGATGACCCTCCGCGACGTCGACGCCGTGCGCGGCGGCCCAGCGGCCGTTGCCGTCCATCACGATCGCGACGGCGCGCGGTATCTCGGTGAGGAGGTCGGTGGCGGTCAGACCTCCATGACCTCCGCTTCTTTGTGCCTCAGCGACTCGTCGATCTGCTTCGTGTGGTCGTCGGTGAGCTTCTGGACGCGCTCCTCCGCGCGATGCTCGTCGTCGACGCCGACGTCCCCGCTGTCCACGAGCTCCTTCAGGCGGCGCATCGCGTCGCGCCGGATGTCGCGCACCGCGATGCGGTGCCCCTCTGCGAGCCCGCGCACGACCTTCACGAGGTCCTTGCGCCGCTCCTCCGTGAGCTGCGGGATCGGAAGGCGGATGATCTTGCCGTCGTTGGACGGCGTCAGGCCGAGGTCGGACTCCTGGATCGCCTTCTCGATGCTCTTGATCGAGCCGGGATCGAACGGCTGGATGGTGAGCATCCGTGCCTCGGGCACGCCGATCGTCGCCAGCTGCTTGAGCGGCGTCTTCGTGCCGTAGTAGTCGATCTCGATGCGGTCGAGCAACGAGGCCGACGCGCGGCCGGTGCGCACGGTGTTGAACTCCGCCTTGGAGTGCTCGACCGACTTGTTCATCCGGTCCTCGGCGTCCTTGATCAGCTCGTCGACGGTTGCCATGCCCTCCTCCTAGCGCGTCTCGATGACGGTACCGACCCGCTCGCCTGCGACCACGCGCGCGATGTTGCCCGCCGCGAGCTCGAAGACGTGAATGGTCAGCTTGTTGTCCATGCAGAGCGAGAGCGCGGTCGTGTCCATGACGCGCAGTCCGCGCTCGATTGCGGCGAGGTGCGTGAGCTCCGGGATGAACTGCGCGGCCGGGTCGACGCGCGGATCGCCGTCGTACACGCCTGCCACGCCGTTCTTCGCCATCAGGATCGTGTCGGCGCCGATCTCGAGCGCACGCAGCGAGGCGGCGGTGTCGGTCGTGAAGAACGGGTTCCCCGTCCCCGCCGCGAAGATGACGACGCGCCGCTTCTCGAGATGCCGAATCGCCCGCCGGCGGATGTACGGCTCGGCCACCTCGGCCACCGCGAGCGCGGACTGCACGCGCGTGATGGCGCCGGCTCGCTCGAGCGCGTCCTGCAGCGCAAGCGCATTGAGCAGCGTCGCGAGCATGCCGGCGTAGTCGGCGGTGGCGCGCTCCATTCCCTCCGCCGCGGCAGCGAGGCCGCGGTAGAAGTTCCCTGCTCCGACGACGATCGCGACCTCGACGCCGCTCTCGTGCACGTCGGCGATCTCGCGCGCGAGGCTCTTCACGACGCCGACGTCGATGCCGTAGTCGCGGTCGCCCATGAGCGCCTCGCCCGAGAGCTTCAGGAGGACGCGGTGGAAGCCGCCGCCGGCGGCGGCGTGCGCGGGATCCGACGTTTCTCGGGTGCTCGCGCTCACCGGGCCGCTAGCGCGAAGAGCTCGAACTCGAGCACCTCGGCGCCGGCCTCCTTCAGCACCTGGCCGACGGACTTCGAGGAGTCGTGGATCCACTCCTGGTCGACGAGGACGTTCGCACCGAAGAAGCGCTTGTTCAGCATGCCTTCGACGATCTTGTCGCGCGCCTGCTCGGGCTTGGACTGCACTTCGTCCGAGTTGAGGTAGATCTCCCGCTCCGCGGTGACGAGCTCGTCGGGAACGTCCTCGCGTCCGATCCAGCGCGGCCGCAGCGAGACGATCTGCATGCCGATCTTGCGGCCGAGATCGTCGTCGCCTCCGCGCAGATGGATGAGCGCGCCGAACTTGTGCGCCGGCGGATGCGCGTACGCGGAGATGCGCCCACCGTCGACGGCCTCGAAGCGGGCGCCGCCGACGACGGCGATGTTCTCGCCGAGCTTGCTGGACACGGCGATGCGCTCTTCCTCGAGCTCGCTCTCGGCGCCGAGGCCCTTCGCCTCGACGACGTCGAGCACGTTCTTCGCGTACGCGAGGAACTCCTCGTTGTTCGAGACCGGCTCGGTCTCGCAGCCGACTGCGACCATCGTGCCCTTCGAGCCGTCCTCGGCCAGGCGGTAGCCCACCTTGCCCTCGGTCGTCTCTCGGTCTGCGCGCTTCGCCGCCTGCGCCATTCCCTTCTCGCGCAGGAGGACGATCGCCGCGTCCATGTCGCCGTTCGCCTCCACGAGCGCGCGCTTGCAGTCCATCATCCCCGCGCCGGTGCGCTCGCGGAGCTCCTTGACGAGTGCTGCAGAGATCTCCGCCGTCATTACTGCTCGACCTCGGTCTCCGTCGGAACGTCGGCTTCGGCGACGACCTCCGGTTCCGTGTCAGACACCGTTTCGGTGTCTGACACCGGAGCGTCCGCCTCGGCGCCGTTCGTCGCGGCCGGCTTGAACTCCTTGACGGCGATCTTCTGCTTGCCCGCCTCGATCGCGTCGGCGATGACCTTCGCGATGAGGTTGCACGAGCGGATCGCGTCGTCGTTGCCCGGGATGACGTAGTCGGCCTCGTCGGGATCGCAGTTCGTGTCGACGAGCGCGACGACCGGCATGTTCAGCCGGCGCGCCTCGCGCACCGCGAGCGCTTCCTTCTTGAGGTCGATGATGAAGATCGCATCCGGCTGGCGGCGCATGTCGGCCACGCCGCCGAGGTTCGCCTCGAGCTTCTCGAGCTCGGCCGCCATCGCGATGCGCTCCTTCGCCGGGAGCAGGGCGAGCTGGCCCTCGTCGCGCAGGCGCCGCATCTCGTGCAGCCGGTCGATCCGGTCGGAGATCGTCCGCCAGTTCGTGAGCAGGCCGCCGAGCCAGCGGTGGTTGACGTACGGCATGCCGACGCGCTTCGCCTCGTTGGCGACGGCGTCCTGCGCCTGCTTCTTCGTCCCGACGAACAGAACGGTGCCGTTCCGTTCGGCGAGGTTGCGGACGAACTGCGCCGCCTCCTCGAGGTGGTCGCTCGTCTGCGTCAAATCGATGATGTAGATGCCGGACCGCTCGGTGAAGATGAAGCGGCGCATCTTGGGATTCCAGCGTCGCGTCTGGTGGCCGAAGTGAACTCCGGCCTCCAAAAGCTCGCGCATGGAGGCAACGGGCATGGTGCTCCTTCCAGGTTGGTTTGGTCGAGCGCCGACGGAACCGAAGCGCACCGGTCTCAAGGACCGGCACCCGCGCCGCGGGACGAGCCGCCGGGGAGTAGGGACGTTTCCGGGGAAAGTCTAGCTGCGGGCCTGCAAAAGGGCGTTTTCGAGGTCGGGCGGGAGCGGAGAGCTCACGTCCACCTCGGCGCCGGTGATCGGATGCGCGAAGGCGAGCCGGGCGGCATGGAGGAACTGGCGCTCCAGGCCGAGATCGCCGGCGCGCCCGTACAGCGGGTCGCCCGCGACCGGCAGGTCGATCGCCGTCAGGTGGACGCGGATCTGGTGCGTCCTCCCCGTCTCGAGCCGCACGCGGAGGAGCGCGTGCCGCGGGAGGAGCTCCTCCACCTCGAAGTGCGTGACGGCCTCGCGCGGCGTGTCGGTGTCGAGCGAGTGGCGGAGCGCGTCGTTCCGGTCGCGGCCGATCGGCGCCTCGATCGTCCCGCGCAGTGAGTGCGGACGCCCGACGACGAGCGCGATGTACTCGCGCGTCACCTCTCTCGCCTGCACCATCTCCTGCAGCCGGCGGTGCGCCTCGGGCGAGCGCGCGACGACCATGAGCCCGGAGGTGTCGCGGTCGAGCCGGTGGACGATCCCCGGGCGCTCCGGCTCGTCGCCGCCCTCGACGTCGTAGGCGAGCAGCCCGTGCACGAGCGTCCCCTGCGAGTGACCGGGCGCGGGATGGACGACGAGGCCCGCCGGCTTGTCGACGACGAGGAGATGCTCGTCCTCGTACGGCACCGTCAGGTCCATCGCCTCCGGGATGAGCTCGCTCAGCACCGGTCCCGGCGCATCGAACTCGAGCTCCTCCCCGCCGGCGAGCCGCGCGCTCTTCGCCCGCACGCTGCCGTCGACGAGGACGCCGCCCTCGAGCACGAGCCGCTCGGCGACCGCGCGGGAGCCGATCTCGGGCAGCGCGGCGAGGAAGCGATCGAGCCGCTCGCCGGCCGCGCTCTCAGGAACGCGCAGGCGCGTCACGTCGGCCACGGCTGCGTGGCACACGCTCTGCCGCGAGCAGCGTGCCGAGCAGGATCGCGACGCCGACGACGATGAAGCTGTCGGCGAGGTTGAACGACGGCCAGTACCGAAGATCGAGGAAGTCGGTCACGTATCCGAGCCGGACGCGGTCGAGGAGATTGGACGAGCTGCCGCCGATCACGAGCCCGAGTGCGACCGGCAGGACCGGATGGCGCGCGCCCGACCGTGCGAAGAAGAGGAGCATCCACCCGATCGCAATGCCCGTCAGCACGATGACGACCGGCGTCGCGCTCGAGAAGAACCCGAACGCGATGCCCGAGTTCTGCACGTGGTGGATCCAGAACGGCCCCACCACGTGGATGCCGTCGTCGAGCGCCAGGTGGCCAGTGACGATGTGCTTCGTCAGCTGGTCGGCGGCGACGGCGGCAAGAGCGATCGCGCCGAGGCCGAGCCACTGCACCGGCCCGGCGCGCAACGAGCGCTCGGCCACCGAGATGGGCGTCAGCGCGTCCGTCGAGGAGCCGACCCTCACATCCACATCTCGCCGCAGGGGCTCGCTCATGAACGCCGGTCCTTTCTCCCGCGATCCGACGTCGACGCCGATGCGAGCCGTCGCTCGATGAGACCCGGGCCGACGCCGGTCAGCTCGACGATCTTGTCCCGTGCGCCGTGCCCCGAAACGATCGTCACCGCGCTCAGCGGCAACGACAGCGTGTCCGCCATCAGCCGTATGACCGCGTCATTGGCGCGGCCGTGTTCAGGCGCGGCGGTGACGCGGACCTTCCACGCGTCGCCGTGGCGGCCGACGATCTCCGCTCGTCCGCTGCCGGGGCTGACGCGCAACCGCACACGCATGCCCCGAAGTGTAGGCCTAGGCAGCTTCAGGCTCGACGACGCGCGGCTCTCGGCCGTGCAGCGTCTTCTCTGCGTCCTCCACGAGGTCGAGCACCGTCCGGAGCCGCTCGCGCAGCAGCCGCGTCTCGGTGATGAGCCGCTCGTTCTCCGAGAGTGCGCGGCGCTGAACGTGCCGTGCCTCCGCATGCGCCTCGCTGAGGACGAGCTCCGCCTCCTTGCGTGCCTGTTCCTTCACGTCCTGCGATGCACGCTCCGCCGACACGAGTGTCGTGCGCAGCAGTCCCTCGAGCTCGCGGTAGCGAACGAGGTCCGACTCGAGCTGCTCGACCTTGTCCGCAAGGTCGGCGCGCTCGCGCCACACGTCCTCGAAGCTCGACACGATCTCCGCGAGCAGACTGTCCGTCGCTGCGCGCTTGTAGCCGAAGAAGCCGGTGCCCGGCGTCATGTGCAGGATCTCGACTGGTGTAAGTGCCATCTTCTTCTCCCCTCTAGTGGAACTGGTCGAGGATCCGGATCGCCACCTGGCCGAAGATGACGAGGACGATGATTCCGATCATCGGCGACAGGTCGAGCGGGCCGAACGACGGCAGGAGCCGCCGGAAGATCCGCAGGTAGGGCTCCGACACGTCGTAGAGGAAGCGCTGGATCCGGTTCAACCAGGGCGAGTACGGCAGCCGCAGCCAGCTCGCGATGATGTACAGCAGGATCAGGAACGAGTACACGCTGACGAAGACGTTCACGAACGTCTCCGCCCTGGTGATCGCGTCCGCGAGCACGGTGAGAGTGGCTGCCAAGCCCATCGAGAGGCGGTTCGCCCTGGAGGGCCGGTTTCCTACGCCTGATTGAAAAAGCCGCCGCGCTCGAGCATGCGGGCACGCTCTTCGGCGGAGACCTCGACGTTGCGCGGCGTCAGGAGGAAGACCTTGTCGGCGACGCGCTGCATCCCGCCGTCCATGGCGTAGGTCAGGCCGCTGCCGAAGTCGATGAGCCGCTTCGCGAGCTCCTGGTCGGAGCCCTGGAGGTTGAGGATGACGGGCATCCCCTCCTTGAAGCGGTCGGCGATCTGCTGGGCGTCGTTGAAGCTGCGCGGCAGGACGAGGTGCACGCGCACGGCCCCCGGGCCAGGGACGCTCTCGACGCCGCGGAGCCTGCGCGGCTCCGGCGCCGGCCGGAGGATGCTCGTCCGGGCGTTCGCGGCCGACTCGGGATCGGTCCAGTCGTCGAACTCCTCGCGGCGGCCGCGCCGGTGCGGCAGGCGACGGACGTTCGGGCGCTCCGCGTACGCCCGCTGGAGCTCCTCGTCGGTGACGTAGCCGTCCTCGTCCCAGTCCTCCTCCTCGGCGATCCCGAAGTAGACGAGGGTGCGGTTCCAGACGTCTGCGAAGGCCATGGTTGCGCGGATGTTACCCCTGCCAGAGGACTGCGCCCACCCGCACGAGGGTCGCTCCCTCCTCCGCGGCAACGGCGTAGTCCTGGCTCGTTCCCATCGAGAGCTCGGCCAGCCCGTGCTCCTCGGCGAGCGCGCGCAGCCGGCGGAAGTACGGCCGGGAGGCCTCGGGGTCGCCGGTCGCCGGCGGCATCGTCATCAGCCCGCGCACGTCCGCATAGTTCTCCAGGAAGGCCGGGAGCTCCTCCGGGACGACGCCGGACTTCGTCGGCTCGCCGGAGAGGTTCACCTCGACGAGCGCCGGGATGGTCAGCCGCTGCGCCGCCGACTCCGAGTCGAGCGAGTGGCACAGCTCGCAGATCGCGTTGACGACCTTCGCCTTGCGGCTCTGCAGGTGGCCGATGAAGTGCCAGCGGAACGCGTCGCCGTAGCGCGCGTGCTTCTCCTCCATGTCCTGCGCGCGGTTCTCCCCCACCACGGCGATGCCGGCCTCCGCGAGCACCGCCATGTCGTCGAGCGAGACGTACTTCGTCGCCGCGACGACGGTCACGCTCGGGCCGACCTGCTCGGCGATGCGCTCGTACTGCTCGCGAACCGCGTCAGGTGACGTACGCGATCACTCCCTGCCGGCCCGTGCGGCCCTGGTCGCGCCGGTGGGAGAAGAAGCGGTCCGGATGGCACGACGTGCACGTGTCGATGCGATCGACGTGCTCGCAGCCGGCTGCGCGCAGCGCCCTGTCGACGCAGGTCCAGAGGTCGAGCTTGCCGTCGACGGCGACGTCGGCGCCGAACGCCTCGCGTGCGGGGCCGGCCACCTCCTCTCCGACCTCGTAACAGCACGGCCCGATCGCAGGGCCGACGACGGCCGCGAGCTTTCCCTGGCCGATCGCGCGCACGCCCTCGCCGACGATGCCCGCGAGGAGTCCGCGCCAGCCGACGTGCAGCACGGCGAGCGCCGGACGCATGCCCGGCTCCGGCCGGCGTGTGATGGCGACGGGGACGCAGTCCGCGGTGATGAGCAGCATCGCGCGGCCGCGCTCGTCGCTCCACAGGCCGTCGCAGTGGTCGTACACCGTTCCCGGCGTGACGATGCCGCGCGACTGTGCGCGTGTGACGGTGGCGCCGTGCCGTTGCCACGCCATCGTGGCAGCGTCGGGGTCGGCGCCGACGGCCTCGCACAATCGCCTGCGATTCTCCGCGACGCGCGCCGGATCGTCCTCGGTGCGGATGCCGAGGTTGAGCGAATCGAACACGCCCTCGCTGACGCCGCCCGCGCGCGTCGAGAACGCAACGCGGTACGGGCCGGGCGCACGCCACTCGATCAGCTCGACTGCGCTCACGGCAGCATCGTCTTCGCCTGAGCGATCAACTCGTCGCGCGTGTTCGTCTCGGGATGGTCGACGACGTACTCGAGCAGCGCCTGAAGAGCGAGGCCGAGTCCGGGGCCGGGCCGGAACCCGAGCGCGATGAGGTCGTCCCCGTCGACGGCGAGGTTCCGGAGATGGTGCGTGCTCGACAGCTCCTGCTCGAGCAGCTCGCGCAGCTCCTCGAGGCCGCTCGTATCGCGGTTCTTCGCCCGGAGGTCGGCGAGGCGCATCGCGACGACGTCGAACGCGAGCTCGTCGCCGTGCTCGAGGAGGAAGCGGCGCGCTTCGCGCGGCGTCTTGGGCCGATCCTCCGCGCGATACGGATGCTCGCGCACGATCCCCACGACGCGCCGCACGAGCTTCGTGGGATAGCGCAGCCGATTGAGCGTCTCGCGCGCGATCTCTGCCGCGACCTGCGCGTGCCCACGCGGGCTCGAGTCGATCGGCTTGCCCACGTCGTGGAAGAGCGCAGCGAGCCGCACGGCCAGGACGTCGCCGGCGTCGGCGGACGCCTGCACGACGGCGAAGATGTGATCGGTGAGATAGCGCGCGGGCCCGAACTCGGGGATGAGCTCGACGAGCACCCCCGTCTCGCGTGCGACGCGGAGTGCCTCCGCCGGTCGCGCACCGAGCAGGAGCTTCGACAGCTCGCCCATCCCGTCTGCAGCGAGACCGCCGCCGATGCGCTCGCCCGAGACGAGCTTGACCGCGGGTGCCTCCTTCTCCATCTGGAGTCGCGTCTGCTCGTCGAGCTCGAAGCCGAGCTGCGAGACGAAGCGCAGGCCGCGCACGAGCCGGAGCGGGTCCTCGGCGAAGCTGGTGTCCGACACCGCACGGAGGACACGCCGCTCGACGTCCTCGCGGCCGCCGAGCGGGTCGACGATCGCGCCGTCGGCGAGCCTGCGCGCCATCGCATTGACCGTGAAGTCGCGGCGGCGCATGTCGTCCTCGACCGACAGCGACGCGTCGGCGACGATCTCGAAGTCGTGCCGGCCGGGGCCGGTGCTCACTTCCTTCCGCGGCGGCGCGAACTCGATGCCGGCGGGCGCGAGCGCGCGCACCTTCTTGTCGCTCGGGTGCAGGCGCACGCCGACGAGACGGTCGGCGACGATGAGATCCTCGACGCGACCGTGCGGCGAGAGTGCATCGCGCAGCGCATCCGTGTCGACGCCCGCGACGAGGAAGTCTGCGTCCTTCGACTCGATCCCGAGCAGCTCGTCGCGAACCGCGCCGCCGACGAGATATGCGTCGAGCCCGAGCGACCGGACGTAGTCCTCGATCTCGCGGACCACTCAGAGAGCTGCGATCGCTTCGATCTCGACGAGTGCGCCGGACGGCAGTTTTGCGACTTCGACGGTCGAACGCGCAGGCGGCGTGTCGCCGACGTGCTTGGCGTACACGCTGTTCATTCCCTGGAAGTCGTCGAGGTTCTGCAGGAAGACGGTCGTCTTCACCAGACGGTCGAGCCCACTCCCCGCTTCCTCGAGGATCGCGCCGCAGGTTGGCGAAGACCTGTTCGGTCTGCTCCTCGATCGAGCCGCCGCTCAACTGCTTGTCGCCCGGCTTCAGCGCGAGCTGGCCGGAGACGTACACGAACCCGCCTGAACGGATCGCCTGCGAGTACGGCGCGCCCTGGAAGGGCGCGGGTGCGGCCTCGGTACGCACGGCGGTCTTGTCACTCACGCTCTGCTCCTCTCTCCCTGCACGCCCCCGCGAGCGCGACGCCCAATGCCTTGAAGATCGCGTCGAGCACGTGCTGTGTGTCGGTCCCGTTCAGCAGTCGCACGTGCAGCGTCACGCCCGCGCCCTCGGCGAAGCGCTCGAGGAAGCGGCGGGCGACGTCGGTGCCGAGCCCTCCGATCCGAGCCTGCGTGAGGTCGACGTTCGAGACGAGCAGCGGCGTGTCGGACACCTCGAGCGCGATGCTCGCGAGCGCCTCCGCCGACGTCATGAATCCCGAGCCCCAGCCGCGTCCGTCGCGCAGCGGCCCGGCGAGCGCTCGACCGAGCGCGCTGCCCGCCTCCGCCACCTCTACCTCGGCCGCGCCCGGCTCCACCTCGAGCGTGAGGTCGAACGACGCGTACTCCGCGAGGCGCTCGAGCAGCCGGTCGAGCACCGGCAGGCCCGTCTCGACGTTCGCCGTGCCGACCCCGTGTGGGTCGACACGCACGCCGCTCCGTCCTGCCGCACTCATCGCGCGAGCGAGCGAGGCTACTAGGCGCCATCGATCGAACCTGCACAAGATGGGCCGCGCGGCCCATGGTCTGCGCCGGTCGCACCCCGTAGCGTCGGACCGTGCTCCCGGCGGCCGCACTCGTCGCTGCGCTTGCCGTCACAGCCGGGACGGGGTGGCAGCTGCGTGGGATCGACGAGGCGGGCGTTCCGCCGAGCGTGCTTCGTGCCGCGACGGGCGTCGAGATCGCGGTCATCGACACGGGCGCCGACGTCTCCGTCCCCGAGATCGCTGCGAAGAAGGCCGGCGCGTACGACGTGCGCACCGGCACGTCGGACGTGCGCGACGCGAACGGGCACGGGACGTTCGTCACGTCGATCGCCGCTGCGTACGGCGGCGACGCGCGACTCCTCGTGATCAAGGCCGGCAGCTCGAGCGGCGCGTTCACCGACGACACCGAGTCGGCCGCGATCAGGTACGCGATCGCGCACGGCGCACGCATCATCAACCTCAGCATCGGCGGCCCCAGCACGTCGAAGACGGAACGCGCAGCCATCCATTACGCGGTCACGCACGGCGCGCTCGTCGTCGCCGCCGCCGGCAACGACCACGGCATGGGCAACCCCGTCGAGTACCCGGCCGCGCTCCTGCAGCCGGTCGGCTCGAACGGTTCCGGCGGCAGCGGGCTCGTCGTCGCCGCGTCGGAGCGCGGCGCGCGCGCCGGCTTCTCCGGCAGCGGCTCCTGGATCTCGCTCGCCGCCCCCGGCGTCGACATCTACGGCGCGTTCGGCCGCGGGCGCTACGGCCACGGCAGCGGGACGTCGTTCGCCGCCGCCGAGGTCTCCGGCGCCGCCGCGCTCGTGTGGGCGGCGAACCCGTTGCTGACCGCGCGTCGCGTCGCGCGCATCCTCGAGGAGACGGCCTCGGGACACGGCGCGTGGACGTCCGACCTCGGCTACGGCATCGTCGACGCCGCCGCCGCGGTCGCCCGCGCGCAAGCTCTGGTCGACCGCTAGCCCGAGACTTCGACGCGCTCGATCGACGCGCCGAGCGCGCGCAGGCGCTCGTCGATGCGCTCGTAGCCCTTGTCGATCTGGTGGATCGCGCCGATCGTCGAGCGGCCTTCGGCACAGAGCGCCGCGAGCAGCATCGCCATGCCGGCGCGGATGTCGGGGCTCTCCATGCGCTGACCGACGAGCGGCGTCGGTCCGGTGACGACCGCACGGTGCGGGTCGCACAGGATGATGCGCGCGCCCATCGACACGAGCTTGTCCGTGAAGAACAGCCGGTTCTCGAACATCTTCTCGAACATGAGCACCGTGCCGAACGCCTGCGTCGCGACGGTGATCGCGATCGACGTGAGGTCGGACGGGAACGCCGGCCACGGGCCGTCCTCGATCTTCGGGATCATCCCGCCGAGGTCGTCGCGGATGACGAGCTGCTGCCGCGACGGCACGTGCACGCTCGACTCGCCGATCTCCATGCGCACGCCGAGCCGCTCGAACGCCGGCCGGATCGAGACGAGATCCTTCGGGTCCGCGCCCTCGACCGTGATGTCGCCGCCCGTGATCGCGGCCATGCCGATGAAGCTGCCGACCTCGATGTGATCGGGGCCGATCGACCACGAGCCGCCGCCGAGGCTCTGTACGCCCTCGATGCGGAGCACGTTCGACTCGATCCCTTCGATACGCGCGCCGAGGAACACGAGGAAGCGGCACAGGTCCTGCACGTGCGGCTCGCACGCGGCGTTGCCGAGCACGGTCTCACCGGGAGTGAGCACAGCGGCCATCACGGTGTTCTCCGTCGCCATGACGCTCGCCTCGTCGAGGAAGACGTGTGCACCGCGTAGACCTTCGGTGCGCATCTCGTAGACGCGATCTCCGTCGACGGTCGGCACCGAGCTCGGCGAACGCGTGCATGTGCGGGTCGAGGCGGCGGCGGCCGATGACGTCGCCGCCGGGCGGCGGCATCGTCGCCTCGCCGAACCGCGCGAGCAGCGGGCCTGCGAGCAGGAACGACGCGCGCATCCGCGCGCAGAGCCGCGGGTCGGGGCTCGACTTGGAGACGTTCGCCGTGTGCACGCGGACCTCGTTCGGCCCGGTCCACGCCGCGTCGGCGCCGAGGTCGGCCGAGCAGGTCGAGCATCGTGTCCACGTCCCGGATGCGCGGGACGTTCGTCAGCGTGACGGGCTCCCCCGTCAGCAGCGTCGCGGCGAGGATCGGGAGCGCGCCGTTCTTGTTTCCGGCGACGCGAATCGTCCCGCTCAGCGGGCGGCAGCCTTCGATCGAGAACGCGTCGGCAACGGCAGGGGCAACGGCCATAGGGCGGTAATGTAGCGGCGGTGTCCGAGCCCACTCGCGAGCAGGCCTGGCAGACCCTGACGAAGTACACGAAGAGCGAGTCGCTCCTCCGTCATGCGCTCGCGGTCGAGGCGTCGACCGCCGCCTACGCGCGCAAGCTCGGCGAGGACGAGGAGCTCTGGCGGGTGTCTGCGCTCCTCCACGACTTCGACTACGAGATGCATCCGACGCTCGACAAGCATCCGCAGGACGGCGCTCCGATCCTGCGCGAGGAGGGCTACCCGGAGGTCGTGATCGACACGGTGCTCTCGCACGCCGAGCACCTCGGCCTCCCGCGCGATACGCCGTTGAAGAAGGCGCTCTTCGCCTGCGACGAGCTCTCCGGCTTCGTCCACGCGTGCGCGCTCGTGCGGCCGACCGGGCTCGAAGGGCTCGAGCCGAAGTCCGTGCGCAAGAAGCTGAAGCAGCCGTCGTTCGCCGCCGGCGTGCATCGCGAGGACGTCTACAAGGGCGCCGAGGAGCTCGGCGTCGAGCTCGACGACCACATCCGCACGGTCGTCGAGGCACTGCAGCCGATCGCAGCCGAGCTCGGCCTACCCGGCTAGTCCCGCAGCCAGCCGCTGCAGGTCGTCCTCGTTCGTCCACCAGCCGACGGACGCGCGCACGAGGTTGCGGCCGGGCAGCTCGCGCACGACGACGCCCTGCTCGTACAGCGACGTGACGAGCTCCGCCGGGTCGCCGTTCGGGCGGAACGACACGAGCGTCGAGTGTCCCGGCGGCGTGACGACCTCGACGTGCGGCGCGAGCAGCTCGGCGCAGCGTGCTGCCATCTCCGCCGCGCGCTCGTAGCGCCACTCGGGATGGGTCGCGAGCGCTGCGACGATTCCGCGTAGCGCAGGCGGGCCGATCCAGCCGCTGTCGAACCGCGGCGCGCCGTCCTTCGCGACGAACGCGCCGTCGTGCTCGTATGACTCCTGTGCGAAGTACGAAGGCATGGCGACCCGCAGGCCGTCGGGATCGCGCACGTACAGCGCGCCGGCGGGATCGGGCGCGCACAGCCACTTCTGCGCGGAGACGGTGTAGAAGTCGAGGTCTGACACGTCGACCGGAATCGCACCGGCGCCCTGCGCGCCGTCGGCGAGCATCGGCACGCCGCTCTCGCGCCGGATGCGCGCGAGGTCGAGTCGCCGGCCTGTCGTCCAGAGGACGTGCGACGTCGCGACGAGACGCGTGCGCGGCGTCACGGCGGCGAGGATCGCGTCCTCGTCCGCCTCGGTGACGACGACGCGCGCGCCCGCCGCGTGCAGTGGCCCGAGAAGCCCGAAGTGCTCCTGGTCGGTCGTGACCACCTCGTCGTCGGCCGCGAGCCCGAGACCGGCGAGGACCGTGGCGCACCCGCGGCTCGTCGAGTCGACGAGCGCCATCGAGCTCGGAGCGACACCGAGCACCGCGGCGAACCCGGCGCGCGCCTCGACGCGCAACGCGACCATCTGCTCGTAGTACGCGGCTCCTCCCCGCCCCCGCTCGAGGTCGGCTCTCGTCTCCTCGATCACGGCTTCGGCGGTCGATCGTGCGAGCGGGCCGTTCGTCCCCGCGTTGAGATACGCGAGACGTTCGAGCACCGGGAACTGCGCGCGTGCTTCTTCGTAGGTCATCCGACGGTCGCCTCCACCGGTGCATGGTCGGAGAGGAGCTTCCCGGCGACGCGGCGGCGATCGGCCGGCCAGGCGACCGGGGCAGTCGACGGCAGGCCGCGCACGAGGATCTGGTCGATGCTGCCGGCGAGCGGCTCGGACCAGCCCTCGAGCTCGTACGGCGGCCTGAGGTTGGCGTCGCCCGCGAGGATCGCCGGGCCCTCGCCGGCGAGCTGCACGACGGTGCGGAACTGCGCCTCCGCGGGCTCGCCGCCGGTGACGTGGAAGTCGCCGACGAACGTGCCGTCCTCGAGCGTGACGCCGAGCAGCACGCGGTTCGGCCCGACGCGCTCGCGCCGTTCGTCCACGACCGTGAGCGACGGCGACAGGAGGATCGCGAGCGCCTCGCCCGTGACCGCCGAGCGAAGCAGACCGTGATTCAGGTCGGTGATCCAGCGGCCGAGCTCGGCACTGCGCAGGAGCGGCTCGGCCGCGACGGCACGGATCGCGTGCATGCCGCTCCACGCCTCGAGCCGGCCGAGCGCCCAGGCCGGCACCTCCTGGAGACACACGACGTCGGGGTCGTCGGCCGTGACGAGCTCGACCATCTCGCGGAGATACGCGCGCCGCTCCGGCGGGAGGGCGTTGCCGTGAAAGAGATTCCACGTGCGGACGAGCATCGCCATGCCGCGTAGCCTAGGCACGTGCACGTCGTGCTGGCAGACCCTCCGGCGTTCACGCCGCCGTACGACCACGAGCTCGCGTCCGCGCTCGTGCGCGCCGGCGCCGAGGTCGAGCTCGTCACCTCGCGCTTCCGGTTCGGCGACGCGCCCGCCCCGGACGGCTATCTCCGCAGCGAGCTGTACTACCCGATCTCCTCGCGGTTGTTCGGGCGGTCGCCGTTGCGCGTGCCACTGAAGGTCGTCGAGCATCCCTTCGGGGTTGCCGCGCTGAACCGCCGTCGCGCGGACGTGCTGCACGTGCAGTGGCTCGTGCCGGAGCTCGACTCCCGCCTGTTGCGGCCCCGCATCCCGTCGGTGTTCACGGCGCACGACCTCCTGCCGCGGCGCACGGCATCGAAGCAACGGCTCTGGCGCGACCTGCTCGCGCGGTTCGACCGCGTGGTCGTGCACAGCGAGCGTGGACGCGAGGCGCTCGCCGAGCTCGACGTCGACGCAACCGTCATCCCCCACCCGGTCTTTCCCAGCGACCCCGAGCGGCGGGACGACGGCAGGACTGCGCTCGCGCTCGGCGTCATCCGCCCGTACAAGGGCATCGCTGACGCGGTCGAGGCGACGCGCCGAGCAGGTGCGCGGCTCCTCGTCGCCGGCGACCCTCTCGAGCCGGTCGACGCGTATCGGAGCGATCACGTCGAGTTGCGCCTGGGCTATCTCACCGATGCGGAGCTCGATCGAGCGCTCGGCGAGGCGACGGTCGCGGTCTTCCCGTACCGGCCCGAGCTGGACCAGAGCGGCGCGCTCCTGCGCGCGCTCGGCGCGGGCGTGCCGGCGATCGCGTACGACGTGGGCGGCATCGCCGAGCCCGTGCGCCGCTTCGGCGCCGGCGTCGTCGTCGCACCCGGCGACATCGACGGGCTCGCCGACGCGATCCGCGAGGTGCTCGATAACCCGGAGCCGTTTCGCGCCGGCGCGCAGCGTGCACGTGCGGAACTCACGTGGGACGCTGCCGCGCGTGCGCATCTCGCGCTGTACGCGGAGATCGCCTGATGTTCCGCCGGCGCTTCTCGGATGTCGTCACGCGGCAGCTCGACGTGTTCGCGACCGATGAGGCCGATGGGCTCCTCGCCGAGGTACGCGAGATGAAAGGCGAGTACGACAAGGCCGAGCGCGAGAACGCGGAAGAGGCGTACGGCGACTACATGGACATCGTCGACGCCGTGAAGGACGCGCTCGCCGACATGCGCGACCGTTTCGCCCGGACGCTCGAGGGCGACGCAGTCGAGGAGTATGAGTTTGTCTTCGAGCGCGGAATGAGTTGCGACGATCCAGTGCCCTGACTAAAGAATTTCCACTTTCGCGTTAACACGGAGCTTCTTATCAAGAGCTATACGCAGTTGTTCGTATTTTGCCTTTTTAAGTTCTAAGCGGAGCGACGACTTTACTTCTTCAAAGCTCTGTTTCTTAGCTAACGTGTGGACATTCAAACGCACGATCGTGTACGCCTGTTCGATTTGGATCAATGCGCTTACCTGGCCCACATTTATCGCGGCCATCGCGGCGAGAACTTGCGGGGGCAGTTTGGATTTTTCGACCGCTTTGTGGTCTCCCATATTCACTCTAAAATCGTCTTCAGATACCTTTTCGGCCAGCAGGCCAAACTCCTGGTAGCTAGTCGTCGCTTGTGCCAGCTTGAGCAACTCATTTGCTCGCTTCAAGCTCTCCCTTTTCTGCTCCGCGGTGGGGCTCTGCGGTGGAAGCACTGAAATCGACTGAAAGCTGTATGATTCTGGCTTCTGGAATCGTCCTGGATTCTTGTCGTAGAACGCTCTTGCCGCTGCTAACGTCACAATATCCTTGTCCTGAACATCCAGCTTGAGCACCTGTTCGATCAGCAGCGACCTCGTAATCTTATCTCTCACGGCCTGCGCGGATCCGCCCATTTCTGCTTTGAGATACCTCTGATATTCATCAGCCGAGTGGAATTGCTTTTTAAAATCCGCTTCCGCCTTGTTCAATTCTCCAATCGGAACGGCCAATTTCCTTCGCACTGCATCCTGATAGACCAACTCTTCAAAAATGATCATCTGCAGCGCGCCTTGCCGGATAGACGCTTCCTGCTCTTTCGGAAACCCATTGTGTTGTTGCGCATAAGGGAAAATTTGGAACATTTCGCGCAACAGATCGCGGTCTGTGAGTACGGCTCCATTTACTTTCGCGACCGGTTGGTCAGTGACTTGGAGAGAAGAATTTGGTGAAGCTTGGTTTGCTGCTCCTGTAGGGGCGTGGGACGAAACTTGCGAACTACCGTTTGCCGCCATAGCTAGTAGTAGAGCGAAAACTACCAGGTACTTCATTTGCTGCCTCCTTAATTACTTGGCTTCCTTCTTTAAAAAAAAAGGGGGAGAGAGTGTTTCTCTCTCCCCCTTTGAGACTACTGTACTACTGGAACTGCGTTCCAATGGTGTTGGTGTTGTTGGCTTCGTTCGCTTCGCCAAAGTGGCACTGGCGGCAGAACTGTGTGGTAGAAGCTGCGGTTGTGCCCGAGGGATCAGGAGTGATCATCGGGTTGTACGGGCCGTTCACGAAGAAGTACGTCGCATAGTAAAGTCCACCTGCGTCGCCTGCGACTGTGCTCTGAGTTGCACCTGTCGGTATCCGTGAGGTGTAAACCGTCATTACGTGTTGATTGTGGCAGGTTGTGCAGGTCACGAAAGGCGTGCCACCGGCGGTAACACCAAACTGCGGTCCCCAAACACCGGGAGCGATGGATGGCCAGCCGTAATTCGCAACGAATTGTGCATATGGAGTGCCAGGCGTCACTGCAAAGGCGCCGTTAGCGTATGTAATACCCACACCGGCTCCCTGCATCGGATTTCCATGGCTTACCATCGTGGCCATCTGTCCCACTGGATGATCGTTGTTGTAATTACCAGCGGTCGTGCCATCGTTTCCGAGCAACGTCGGGATCGGGAGGCTGCCATACGCGGTATTTGTGAGCAAACCAATCTGTTGTTCATAGGACGACTTCGTCATCATATTCGTCGGAGTCAAATTGCCGTCATGGCAGCTGAGGCAGAGAAGAATTCCGCCAACTTCAGCGCCACCGCCTGTGATCGTCGTCGGTAGAACTTCGACATATCTGCCGCCGTCGCCAAATGCAAGCGATGCGCCGTACAACGGGCTGGCATCTTGCCCCCACAATGCGTAATTACCGGCGTCAGACTTGCCGCCGTGCCCTGAACCAAAGGAACCGCTATGTGGTGCGTGACAGCCAGCGCAACCGCGGCCCTGATTATTATGTGCACCCAAGACGTCGACTTTAGATGACCATGTCTGCGCCATAGTCATTCCGGCCGTAAAGAGTACAAGAACCACCAACATCAGTACCTTTTTCATAAAATTTGTAAGACCTCCGTGTGTCTTCCTGTTAAGGCTTTTTCCACTTCTTCGTGCTTTTGGTCTTGGCCGGTTTGGGCCTCGTCCTTCGAGGTCATGATATGCACCTTGTGTGCCGAATCTAGCCAACGCTGAAATATTCAGCACTCGGCCTCTAAAGCTATGAAAGAGCGTGACTTAACGTTCGACTCCGCAATCGCATGATACCCCCAAGGGCCCACGCCGTACGACTTTTGGGTGATATCCCCCAATTGTGATGCGAAATCACACATCGCACTGCTTTGAAAATAAACACCTTAGTTGTGTTCGCAGGTCACACAGATGATGTTTAGGCAAACATATCTTTGTTCTTCAAGCGATCAAGGGTGCCGCATAATCGTGTGCCGCGGCGCGCACAAGAGCGACGAATAACTTCTCGTCGCTTCTGCGATTATCCAAACATCTGGTCACCGGCTTAAACAGCGCGATCGAATTCCCAGTGCATTGAGCACTTGCGACTACATTTTTCATGGTTTTGTGGGCTCGGCCCCGGCTGCGACCACCGCCGATACTGGCGCGCCTGAAGACGCAGGCGCGCTACTGCTGGCTGCCTTCTTTTCCCGAGCCGCCGCCCGTTCTTCCCTTTCGTGGTCGGCCTGCGCATCAGTCATGTATTGCATCTCCTGCGCACGCCCAGCGAAAATTTCGGTCGTAAACACCCGGTCCTTCTTATCGATAGTAGATATTAACCAAACTTTGGAACTGACCTGGCAACTTTCCATGTCCCACCAAAGGCGATCAGCAATTGGCCTTCTTTCGTGAACACCTGGACTCGGTCTTGAACACCGTCTGCCACCCAGACATGTCCATCGCTATCGATCGCCACACCTTTCGGCCTGCGCGAAATAGCCTGGCCCGTCACCGTTTTTCCCGAACGCGCTGATAAACTGCCCATCCGCGTCGAAAATCTCAATCCGATTGTTTAGCGTATCTGCCACGTACAGATTGCCTTCTCGCATCCACCGCGAGCCCTGAAGGCTTCGCGAAATCTCCCGGTGAAGTCAGTTCATGGTGTGGCCAGTCGTCCCGATTTTCCGCAATAGCTTATACGTATCCGCGTCGTATACCAGAACCTGATCTAACTCGATGTCGGATACATAGAGAAGTCGATTTTGCGTATCGATCGCCAGATTTCCGGGTTCGACCATGCCCTCCGTAATAACATCTTCCGCTTTGTGGTCCTTGTTAAAAACCAGAACGTGCTTGAGTCCCGGATCAGACACAAATAAACGGTCGTTGTCATCCATAGCCAAACCGATGATCCGCACAAAGTGCGCGTGGATGCCGTTCTTGATCGAGTCCACCTGGGCTGGTCTTTCGAAGTGCTGAAGATGAAAATTGCTCCGACCTTCGTGTCGGCAACGTACAAATTGCCTTTTGAATCCACTGCCAATCCGTATGGCTGAATGAGCTCAAATGGCCGGCCGTAAACTTCATCAGAACTCTGCGTTCCCGCCAGTCGGTCCATCCAGCCCGACTTCTTCTGCGCCTCTCCCTTATAGTTCCGGATTACTTTGTCCGAAGAGTACCAGTTCACGTACTTGATGCGCGCAATCGCCGGCGGATTCGGCCACACGATATAGGAATAATCGATCGCCTTGATTTTTGCCTCGATTTCCAGCAGCGACATCCTTCTTCTTCTTCTTCTGGTCCGCTCGCAACCCCACCGCGGCGCGAACACGATCGCCGCGAGCGCCGTCAAGCGTAATTCCGGCTTGCGCCAGAATGATGTCCTCATGAAGTGAACGTCTCTCATGGAATTCTCCCCCAAACTACAATTAGCGTCTTCGTCAGGTCCTTGTGACAAGTCGCGCAAAATGCCGTTCCGTTTTGCTGATCGTTCACCAGCAAGTCCTGATGCAGCGAAGCGTGTGGCTGGTGGCATGTCAGACAGCTGATCTTCGCGTGGACTTTCGTAATGTCTGTAGGATCGGCAACATCCGAGACCGGGTGCCCCTCGACTGGATGCCCTTTTCCGTACTTCAACGGCAACACCACAACCTTGTTCTTCTTGAAGTAATCGTCGGGCAGCAGCACTTTACCGTCGAAGATCTTGTAGACGCCCGCTGGCCTTATCTTCCACCGGAATCGAATCCGGTCCGTGGCACTCCAGGCAGAGCTTGTTTCCATCCGCCCGCAGCAACTTCTCACGATCTCCGCCGTGCGGCTCGTGGCAAGTTCCGCACCCCTCGGTGAACGCCGGTTGATGGTGGACTGGCTTTTTCGCGAGATCCGCGATATCGCTATGGCAACCAAGACAAATCTCAACACCGTTCGTTTTTGGCAGTCCGGGATACTTACTCGCGTGTGGATTGTGGCAGTCCGTGCAATCTCCCGCCGCACCAGGGTGCTGAACCTTGGCAGTCTCAATCTGCTTGGCTTTTTCATCGTGACACATCACACAAAGCGTCTTCGATGTTCTGCGTTAGCACCACTTTTCCGTCCTTCGCGGGTGAATGGCACACGTCGCACTGTTTATCAGCAAACGGAGGATGCGTATACTTCGCCATTAACTTCGGCAATGTAGATTGATGCGGATCATGGCACTGCACGCAGTCCGCTGTGCCGAACGGCTGTTCGTGGTGTGCCTTCTGCAGGCTCGCATCATTCACGTCGTGGCAATCAATGCACAACGCGGGAGTCGATTTCGTTAGGTGATAATCGAATTCCTGCTTCCCTTTTTCTCCCGTTTTGTGGGTAACGTGGCAAGTCTCGCAACCCATGTCCAACGCCACGTGCCGGCTACCCTTTTCGGGAACATTCAGGCCCGTCGCATGGCAACCGAGGCACAAGTTTTCCTTTTGATTCCCTGTTTCGGGCTTCAGCAACTGAAATTTGTTGTCAGATTCGTGTGGGTCGTGGCACTTCAAACAATCACGCCTGGCCGGGGGATGAACCACGCCTTTGATTTCTGCTGGATTCTTGTCCGCATGGCAGGTGAAACATAGCGACGCAGGCGTCGTCGTAATTAATTTCACCCGCGTAATGTCTTTGTTGACGCGCACTTCATGGCAACTCGTGCATCCCGTAGAGACTGCTGTGTGAACGAACTTACCTTTGGCTTTGTCCGCGTGGCATTCCAAGCACTTCGCGGAGTCTACATTCTTCTCTAGCGGAACCGGGTGGATGTCCGCCATTGCCGTAGTAACAGCTATGAGAGCAATCCTGCCAGCACCGTTACGGTAGTCAAAAGCAGCGTACGTAATTTCGTCACACGCATACCGATAGGCCAAGCCGTCCAGTCGCTGGCGCTTGAACCTCGGATGTTGCTTTCCCATCGCTGCCGCTTGACCTTTCTGCCGCTACAACCAAGGCGGTCGTCAGCGCCACAGCTAAAATTAGAGAGTCACCATATACATAGCTTGATGAAAGCGATTTGTCATCCTCAAACTCATACCAGCTCCTGCGCCTCGGCTCGGCCGTCGGCATCATTAAGACTGCATCTGTTGTGCCGAAGCAATACAGAATCTGGAATATACTCAGACATCATGCTCGGCTAATGATAACCTGTTCAAATCGTGCCAGTTATTTACGATTATTTTGTGATGCTGATCACAGCCGGCTTGCGTCATAGCCGCGCCGGTTGGGTGATATACCCCATATGTGACGCTAAATCACACATCGTCGAGTTGAATTCTTCATCTCGCTGCATGACTCACGCTCACCTCTAGTGATCGTGGTCACTCGCGGTGTCCACTAGTCATGCTTAGCTGATTATCGCGTGGCTGGTTGTGCATTTCTATTGCAGAGTCGAAGTCAAGGTCAATTGGGTCTTCTTGGGCTTGTGGATGATTGCACAGCAAACCACTCGTGCGCGCTCACATTGTGAGCGCTCGGTCAATTTATCTCGCTGGCCAACCGGCTAAAGGAAATCTCGTTGCAGAATTCAATTAAATACGCCGTCTTATCCGCAACCATAACGCTTGTGGCCTTGATGGCTTATTTGTCGTGGGGCATTTGGGACCAGCTCTTTAATCTGACCATAGCTCCTCTTGTCATTCTAGCGGCTTGGTTCCCAAGGTATCGCAAACTGCCGGCATGGTCATTGATTCCGGCGTTCTTACAGGCTGCCTTTGGCTGTTTCAATATCTGGGGGCACCAGATTTATACTCCTGCCTTTTTACAGGCCGCCTTCGGATTTAGCATCTCATCGGGCCGCAGACTTTATCTCGACATTCGAACCTATGATTTTTGCCTTTTGTCCGTCGATCGGAGCTTCGGTTTCGAACCCAGCATCTGGCTAAGGCACGCCGTTGACAGATTTCGGATGCTTTGGTTTTTCACTTTTATCTATGACGCACTTCCACTCGCGATGGCAGTTGCGTATGTGGCGCACTTTAAATCCAAGCGGCTGCTCTATATCCCTGTTGTACTTACGGTTGCATTGATCGGCGTGCCGCTCTATTCCGTGCTGCCGGCCTCGGGTCCTATCTTTTTACTGGGCACAGATCACTTCGTTGGCGACTGTGGCGCGTTCTGTTCGAATTTAGGAACGCTGATTCTAGATAAGTCGCGCTTATTTAATTCCTCTGTGGTTGACCCAAAGTGGCCACGCAACTGTCTGCCGTCCCTGCACGTGACCTGGGCATTGTTGACATTCTGGATTTGTCGCGATCTCAGGTGGGGACGCTGGGTTGCGGGATTCTTCCTCGCATTCACTGCTCTCTCAACCATGATCGTAGGCGAGCATTATCTTGTAGACGTAATTGTCGCCTTTCCACTCGCCCTTATTGTATGGCAGGTTTGTGTTGGAGAAGGTTCGTTTGGGAATCCTCGTCGCGTGCTCGCCATTTTCTGCGGAACACTATTCCTTCTACTTTGGATTGCTACAATTCGGCTCACTCCGGAGGCATTTTGGCTTTCCTCTGTTCTACCGTGGACAGCTGCGATTGTAACGGTAGGGTATTCGCTTATAGTGGTGTCTCCACACCCTGCCAAAGGATCCGTATTGAACGACAATGGCAGCGATCACCTTGTGCACCCCTCCGTTGGCGGCAAGCGCGCGAGGGGCTGACCTGCTCGAATATTGAAACCGAAACATCAGGATCGCTTCATCACCAGATAATCCGCACTCCTCCCCGAACCTATTCCTGACGTGCTGTCGCCTCCTGACTCGCTTCAGCTGATTAAGGAGGGATGAGCTTTCCGGACCCGGTTTCCCGCAGGCTGTGCACCATTCTCCGGCATACGTGCTAATGCCGAAGAGATACTTGCGAGTAGTCGCATAGAAGGAAGAACTGATGCAAGTGTAAAAACAATTATGCCTTCGGCCTCTTGATCGTTCTTCAACACAACGATGTACTGGCTACCCCTAGGTCCGAGTTCAAATGAACCAAGCTCACGCGCTCACCTGAGGCGAAAAGTCCGTCAGGGCCATAAACGTCGATTCCAATTGCTCGACAATCTTTCCATTCGCTTCAGACTTCTCTTTCACACTGATCCAGTCCGGATCGGCCTGGAAAGCCTTCCAGTTCGCTGTCGCCGCCTCCCGGCTCGGGTGCAGCAGAATATAGATCAGCGTGTTGCTTTTCTTCGGATCATCCACAGGCGTCCAATACGCGAGATTCTTCATGCCATGCTTCTCAAACAGCTTCGTCGTGTGCTCGCGAAATCTCGTCAGCAAATCCGGCAGTTTCCCGGGATATGTCTGATAAATCCTGAGCTCATAAACCACCGACGCCTCTGAGCCGTTACCACTCATTTCTAGACCTCCTGTGCCAGGAGTTGTTCTCCAAAACTGTGTTGGCACCAGCATGGCTGGAATCATCTGGAGCAATTTGCGCCGATCCATGATGCGGATTCTATCATTCTCCGTTTTGAGCATTGCGAAATTGTTTCCCGTCGCACGATATACAGATAGAACCTTAGTACCGCCCCTATCCCCAGTAAGTACTGTAGTTCCATTTACGTGGATGGCCGGGGAATGCCATTCTCACCCTCACGCAAGCCTATTCGAATGAGTGAATCTGAGGGTCATTGGTTATGGGAAGAATTCTCGCTAATCTGAGATTGCGAACGAAATTCCTGCTCTCCATGGTTTTTGTCATCGCCGGGCTCACCTGGTTCTCTCTTCTCATCGTTCGTCATACGGTTCAGGATCATGCCCGCCAGGAACTCACCTCTGACGTTCACAATTCGCTTATGATGCTCGCGCGTCTTCAACGTGAGCGGCAGCTAGCAGCCAGTCGCAAAGCCGACCTTCTTGCCACTTCCGCATTTCTTTCAAATAACGACGCTACCTCATTCGCCGACTCCACCGATAACCCTCTCGATACTTCAAAGAGTGACTTGATGGCGCTTGCCGACAGTGCCGGCACGATCTCTGCCTTCCACACCCGGCATCCGGAATTTCTGGCGCAATCAGCCGAAGTCTTTCTGGCGAATTCGCTCCACACGAATCGGAAATCTGACTGGTGGCTCGCGGGCGGTCATCTCTATCAAGTCATCCTGCAACCGATCGGTCCCGTCGGCGGCTCCAAAGACTCGCAAACCGGCACAGTAGTCGTCGGCCAGGAACTGGACGAATCCTCCGTACGCGATTTAGGGCAGCTTCTCTCGAGCGAAGTCGCCTTGCGCTACAAGGGGCGGGTTCTCTCGAGTACCCTTGATCCCTATCGCCAGAGTCAACTTTCCTCCCAGCTCACTCGAGCATCCTCTGACGAATTGCATGTAGGCAACGAACGGTATTTCGCCGCTTCTCTCAGCTTGTCCCCGGAGCTCTCCGACAGCCCGATGCTCTTTGTTCTTCGCTCCGACGCCGATACCATCGCTTTTCTTGACCGTATCAATCGTCTTCTTCTCCGCGTGGGCTTTGTCGCAATCCTCGCCGGCATCTGCCTGGCGTTTCTAATCTCGCACACATTTACCCGGCCTCTTGGAACGCTCGTCAGAGGCGTTTACGCACTCGAACACGGCAATTTTGACTATCCTCTGAGCGTCGAAGGCCGTGACGAAGTCGCCGAGATGACCTTAGCTTTTGATCGGATGCGCACTACCCTGCAAAAAAATATTACGGAGCGACAACAGCTTGAAGAGCAACTTCGGCAATCGCAAAAAATGGAGGCTCTCGGCCGACTCGCCGGTGGCGTCGCTCACGATTTCAATAATCTTCTTACCATCATCAAAGGTCACAGCGACCTGCTTCTCGACTGGCTGAAAACCACTGACGCGCCTCACAAGAGTTGCGAGCAGATCCATAAAGCGGCGGACCGTGCGTCCTCTCTCACCCGGCAATTATTGGTCTTCAGCCGCCGGCAGGTTCTAGAGCCCAAGGTACTGGACCTCAATGCCCTGGTCACAGAGATGGACAAGCTACTTGAGCGCCTGATTCGCGAAGATGTGGAATTTGTATTTGTTCCCGGCCAACCAATCGGCCCGATCAAAGCCGATCCAGGTCAGATTGAGCAGGTCCTTCTGAACCTCACCGTGAATGCCTGCGATGCCATGCCCAGTGGCGGAAGATTAACCGTAGAGACGTCGAACGTAACGGTTGATGAGAGCATTTCGCGATCCCGTCCCGGCCTTGGCCGAGGGCGCCTACGTCCGGATGACGGTAACAGATTCGGGGCACGGCATGGACGCAGTAACCAAAGCCCGCATTTTTGAACCGTTCTTCACCACCAAGGACGTCGGCAAAGGCACCGGGTTAGGGCTTTCCACGGTCTATGGAATCGTCAAACAAAGTGGCGGATTCATTTGGGTCGATTCCGCCCCAGGCAAAGGCACCTGCTTCGAAGTCTATCTTCCAAAAATCAGTGAACAGATTGATCTGTCTGACTCGAACAAAACGGCACTCCCCGCTGTTCACGGCTCGCCCACAGTCCTCGTGGTTGAAGATGATGTTGCCGTTCGCGAGCTCGCCGTCCGCTTCCTGACTTCCGCCGGTTATCGCGTTCGAGCGGCAAGAGATGGCGTCGAAGCGCTGGCCATTGCCAAGCACTGTATGGAGCCCATCATTGCCGTGCTGACCGACATCGTGATGCCCAACATGCGGGGCACCGAACTGGCCGTCTGGCTCCGCGATCTTCTTCCCCAAATCAGGATCGTCTTCATGTCCGGTTATATCGAACACAACGAAGAGAGCCAGCGCCTCATGGCCGGTGGCCTCTATCTCGAAAAGCCCTTCACCCGCGAAACTCTCCTTCGCAAGGTGCATCAGACGCTACATTCAATTCCGCTGCCGATCTCCATCTCGTCGCTGGGATCAGCCGAGTCCGCAGCAAACTGCGCTGTGGTCCGTCGCGTTCCGAGCAACAGTAACTCGCTCCCACCACATAAACTTTTTAATGCTTGACGGGGAAGAACAGGTAAGCCAGCGGCCATACCGCGGAGGAATCAGGAGTATCCTCGGACCCCTCCGGCCCGAGGATACCTAGAGACGCTTTACAGACCGCGTTACGCAAATATGGCGGCCAACACACGTAGTACAGTTACAATACCCTAAACACGCGCTCCCGGATAGCCCGCAGCCCGGTTCTAGAGTAATTCGTCTTGCAGTCTCCCGCGCTTACGGTAGGCTTATCCCCAGATCCACCCCGGAGGTAGAATGCGTCCCACTGGCGTCACTCTCACTGCGTATTTCCAATTTTTCCGCGGCGCCATCGTCGCCCTTTTCGCTGCAGGAATTTTCTTCGTGGGCGGCATGGCTTCGCGTCTCGCCGCTCTCGCCGCCGAGGGCAACAACCTCCAGAAATTTCTTGGCGGCCTCGGTCATTTTGTTGGCGTCGCACTGCTGATTTATGCAGCAGTCCAGATTGTTTCCGGAATCGGCCTTCTCCTTCAGCAAAACTGGGCCCGCCTGCTGACCATTGTCTTCTCGGCCTTGGGCGTTCTCGTCCTGCTTCCCCGCGCCATTCATCTTCGGCCCGTATCGACTCTCTTCGCTCTCCTGAATCTGGCCGTTCTGATTTATCTTCTTCTCCCCGAGACTGCTTCCTACTTCTCGGCTAAGAGACTTCCTGCCGACCAGAGTCCGGTCAAAACGGCCTAGAGTCTTCGCGTAACGGCTCACTATTTTCAAAAATAGGGAGACCGGCGGTACCTTGTTTTGCGTTTCTTTGACGTTCAACGTGGACCTTCGACCGCACTTGCTTTCCATCCCGAGACACCATAACCTGACTGACTTATGCCCGACCTCACTCCGGAAGTTCTCGTCACTGCGTTCCTCACCTACGTTGTTTTTCTCTTTTCCACCACTTGCCACGAAGCCGCACATGCCTTCGTTGCAAAACGCGGTGGCGACACTACCGCCGCGCTCGGCGGTCAGGTCACACTCAATCCGATTCCCCATATACGCCGTGAGCCTTTCGGCATGGTCATCGTTCCTATTCTTAGTTTTTTCTTTTCAGGCGGCATGATCGGTTGGGCCAGCGCTCCCTTCAATCCGGAATGGGAACGTCGCTATCCCAAGCGTTCGGCCTGGATGGCGCTTGCCGGACCGACTGCCAACTTCACGCTTATGCTCCTTGCCGCATTCGCGATCAAGGCTGGTCGCGCCATGGACCTCTTTCATCAGCAACCAGGCGGCGGTTCGAGCTTTCTCTTCACTGTTCTGGTCACTACATTCATGCTCAATCTTCTTCTCGGAACGTTTAATCTTCTCCCGGTGCCTCCGCTTGACGGAAGTGCGGCCATCATGCTGTTCATGAGCGAATCGGGCGCCCAGAAATATCTGGACTGGTTAAGAGGCAACAGCTTCGCCATCGCCGGGCTTCTCGTCGGTCTCGTTGTTTTCCGCCAAATTTTTCCTTACGTCCAATACTTCGTCATGCATCTGCTGTTCTAATCGATCGACGATAGGACCTTCGCTCTCTGGCGTGTTCCTGGCTCTGGCGGGAGTGTAGCCGGCCGGTGCGTGCGGTGTGACGAACAATCCGCAGCCAGGAGAGGTCCCTGCAGTGGGATTATGACCAACAAATCCGGCGAGTTTAGATCCGTTCGCTTGCTCGAGATGCCAAGATCGCCCCCGACCGTTCGGCGCTGGAACTTTCGCACCCATGAGTGTACGATTCTTTCGCCTAGACAACGTCGATCGAACTGTCAATAGGCGCAACGAGGATCATGCAACTCGTAGGAAAACTAGACGAACCTCTTTTGAACGACGTGCAAAATGGCACGCGCGTCACGGCTCGCTCGGGCGCAGGCTTAGGCGCCACGATCCTTCGCTTCATTGGCCGATTCCTGGGTAGTATCGTCGCCGTCGGTAGCATCGTTGCCTTGGCCGATTGAGGGCGCGATCTCCATGGGCTTCTTTGGTGCTGCACTGCTTCTCGATAAGATCCGGCCCGTACATGATGCCTATCAATTTCTCTCCCGTTCCTACGACCGCTTCATCGACCGTCTTGGTCAGAAGGTTCTGCGCGATTCCCGTGATACGCCGGCCTTGCGAATCATGGTTTCTCTGACGCTTACCGCTTTACCCATCTTCGTGATCCAACTCATCGTCGGAAAACCTCGCCTTCTGCTGATCATCGCTTTCTATCTCTCACTCACCGGCGTCAAGTTCCAACGCACCGTGCGCATGTTTAGCGCCAAGCACATGGAAGCACATCGGCCCCGCGGCTATTTCAACGATACGTATGAAAAGTTCCTCGGCCGCTACGTCGAATTTTTCCTGGGATACCTGTACGGCGATCTTCCAGAACTTGGCCGCACCGTTCACGTCCGTCTGCACCATAAAGAAAATGGCGGACCCGACGACAATGCCTACACCAGCAAGTACAATAGGACCAATCCGCTGCATTTCTTCTTATATCTTTCAGACAATATCTGGACGGCTCTTGGTGTGGTCCCCTATGCCTACTTCAGGGCCAGAGGCGATCTGAAGAACCGCAGCCGCATGTTCTGGGGGATCACACGCTACGTCATTTATTTCGCTGCCGTGTTTTTCTACGACTGGAGGATCGGAATCTTCTTCGTTCTGATTCCACTTCTCACGATGAATCTCATCATGGCGATCACCTCGTGGGTTCAGCACGCGTTCTGCGACCCTGAGAATCCAGACGACTATTTCGTAAACACGGTCACCGTCTACGACGATTTCAATTTCATGAATGAAGGCTATCATCTCTGCCATCACCACCGCTCCGCGCTCCATTGGACTGAAATGCCAGTTCACTTCGAGCGGCTGCGCGATAAGATGAGAGAATCCGGTTCGTTGATCTTCCGCGACATGGATTTTATGGAGCTTTTCGTCGAGCTGACCCTTCTTCGGCGCATCGATGTCCTCGCCGAAAAACTCGTTCCATGGGAACCGATGAGTCACAACGAACGCGTGGATTTGCTCGCCAAGCGAACCAAACCGGCCCGGGCCCTTCCTGTCTGATCCACCGTGCGCCCATTATTGCGTCAACTCTGGATCGGCACGTCGCACGTTCTCATCAAACCGTGTCTGCCAATCTGGTAACTCAGAAAACTGAAGAACGAGCCTGAATAACAAGTCAGCCGTGACGTTTCAGCACTCTGCTGGACCTCGCAAACTCTAGCAGGTGAAAGGCATAGGTGTTATGCTCACGAATCCTTCTGCCCAGCCGCGTTGTGAGGCCACCCGTGAATAACGAAAAACCCAGCCCGAGGTCTGACTCGGACTCTCAAAAGAGTTCTGAGGTGATCGGTGGCGAGACGACGATCGACTCCCGTGCGGCAGGGGTCGACGGGACACCCACCGACCGGAAACTGATCGGGCCATACCGACTTGTGCGGAAATTGGGCGAAGGCGGAATGGGACAAGTATGGCTGGCTGAACAGGCGGCCCCGGTGCGCCGTCAAGTGGCCATCAAGCTGATCCGGGTCGGCGTCTATGACGATTCCGTTCTGCAACGATTTCAATCCGAGCAACAGTCCTTGGCGCTGATGAGCCACCCGGCGATCGCAAAGGTATTTGACGCGGGATCGACGCCTGATGGACAGCCGTACTTCGTGATGGAGTACATAGACGGTCCGACAATCACAAAGTATTGCGACAACAAGAAACTGAACATCCGGGATCGGCTGGAACTTTTCATCAAGGTGTGTGAAGGCGTGCAGCACGCGCACCAGAAAGCGATTATTCACCGCGATCTGAAGCCGTCCAACGTTCTGATCGCTGAAGTGGATGGAAAGCCTGTTCCGCAGATCATTGATTTCGGCATTGCCAAGGAATTCTCGCCCCACGCAAGCCCTGAGCAGACGATGTTCACGCAGGTCGGCGCCATGGTCGGCACACCGGGATTTATGAGCCCCGAACAGGCCGATCCGGGTATCCAGGACGTAGATACGCGCACCGACGTCTATTCACTGGGCGTAATACTTTATGCGCTTCTCACTGGGTTACTGCCATTTGACTCGGGCCAGTGGCAGAAGAGGCCGATCGACGAAATCCTGCGGGAGTTGCGGGAGGAAGACCCCCCAAGTCCAAGCACAAAACTCGATCTGCGCAAGGAACTTACAAACGCCGTAGCGGAGAGACGCGGGATTGAACCAAAACAACTGGTGAGACTTCTCAGCGGGGATCTGGATGCGATCACCCTGAAAGCGGTCGAGAAGGATCGCGCAAGGAGGTACGGAACTCCGACCGAACTCGCTGCTGACATCGAACGTTACCTGAATAACGAACCGATCGTGGCGCGGCCGGCGACAGCGAGTTACCGGTTGTTGAAATATGTCAGGCGACACCGCGTCGGAGTTTCGGTTGCCGCGGGACTGGTCGTGTTGCTCGCCGGGTTCACCGTCCTCCAGTCTGTGCAATTGCAACGAATCACAAGGGAGCGCGACAGGGCAAACCGGATCACCGATTTTATGACCAGTATGTTTCGGGTCTCCAATCCAAGCGAAGCACGCGGGAATACCATTACCGCGCGGGAAGTTCTCGACAAAGCATCGGCGGATATCGACACCGGGCTCGCGAAAGAACCAGAACTTCAGGCTCAATTGATCTACGTTATGGCTGGGGTGTACGACGGACTTGGGCTGTACGCGAAGGCCGAATCTCTGGCGGAGCGCGCCAGCAACATTCGAATGCAAGTCCTCGGTCCAAAAAATACAAGCACCCTCCAGGCACAATCCCTGACGGGATTCGAACTCCGGCGCTTAGGGCGATATGCCGAATCGGAAAAAGTATTGCGCGAAGCTCTCGGTGTGAGCCAGGGGGCATATGAGCCTTCGAATCCCGCCACGACTGGATTGGAGTATCACCTTTCCCTCACGCTCGAGGACGAGGGCCACCACCAGGAGGCGGAAAAACTGGCGCGGGAGTCGCTTGTCAACACTCGCCGCGTAAACAGCGCCGACGATAAGGAGACCGTCAATGTGCTGTTCGGCCTGTCTTCAATCCTGGGGGAAGAAGGAAAATACGCCGAATCGGAAAAGCTAAATCGCGAAGCCATCGACCGTGGTCGCCGCATCTTTGGAAACGAGGATCCGGCCACGATTGGAATGATGAGCGCGCTCGAAGACACTCTGTCGGACGAAGGACATTACGACGAAGCGGAAAAAATGGCTCAAGAAATTCTCGAGATTAGTTTACGGATCAACGGACCAAACCACCCAGCCACGGCCGGATACACATACAATCTCGCTTGTATCGAGGCGCTCAAAGGCATGCCGGATCGTTCCCTCTCTTCGCTGCGGCTTGCGCTTGCTCGAGGGCTGAGGCCTGCAACTGTCTTGAAAATCGCTACTGACCCCGATCTCAAATCACTTCACGGCAACCCGGAGTTCGATCAGATCGTTGCCGATGCCAAGAAGCGCTCGGAAGCTGACCAAAAACCAAACTAGGTCTTGATGACCGTGGTCTTCCCTTCTGATTCGGCGGCTAGTTTCTGGAATCCGTGCAAAAACCGTGCATCTTTCTATCTCCTGAGACTGGAACGAATCACAGAATAGTGCGGTGTTCCGACAGCTCACGTCCGTAAGTCGCTGATTCCCTTTCGCATGCCATCTGAACAGGATTCTGGCCAGACATCTGCACTGTTACTTCCTCGCCGGGCGAGAGGTCCGTACCCGAGGACGATGGGAAGCAGGAACCAATTTTAGATTGCCCGCTCTCGCGCGCCAACGAACCCGTGCACCTTGGAGGGCACAACGTATGCGCGGAGGAGGCATTCTTTGTCATTTGGTAATCATCGCGCTCTCTTGCATGCCGTCTCCGTTCCCCGCGCTCGGCCAGGAATCCCTTACGGACTGTCCTTCCCCATTGCTCGTGGGACCGGGAACCACAGCTGCGAATGAACGTGCTCAAAACCACCCCGAGTTTCCGCGTGATTGGTCGAGTAGCCGCGGGATTCTCACGCCGTTCGTGGGTGCTACCGCGATTGTACCTAGTCAGGACTTCGGTCAAGTCGTCTTGCCAATCACTTCAGTCAGATTGACGGGTATCGGAGTGGAAGCCGCTTTCGGTACTGGATTCTGCCTGGACCTTCACTGTCGGTTTATCGCGACAAACTATCACATTGCCATGATGGCCCAACCGCAAAGAATCAATGGAGAAAAAATCCGGGAGCTTTATCTTGATACCGGACCCACCGATGAAGGCGCTACCCTGAACGATGGGCCCGACGCGGTACCATTGGCGTTTAACCTCAGCCGAGACCTTGCCATTTTTGAATTACAGCATCCACTCTCTAAGTATCGGGGCGCAACCTTAAGCCTCGAGGATCTTCAGATTGGAGAGCAGGTCGATATCTACTCGTTTCCGAAAGAATCTTCTAATCCCGTCCGGCACCTCCAGGCGTTTCACGGTTCTTTTGAGGGGCAAACTCCCGAAGGCCTCCTCGGATTTCACTACAACGTGTCGGCGGGTCATGCAATTCGTCCAGGCGCGAGTGGCGGTATTGTCGTCAACTCCCGAACCCAAGAGATCGTCGGCGTGCTGAGCGAAATTGCGATTGACGGCCAGCCGATCGTGCTGGCACTCCCGGTCGAAGCTCTGGCTCGGTTTGTCAGCAGAGTGCAGCCTTCTCTTGCCTTGCAGTTATTCTCGCGTCCAATCGGACGAACGTCTTATTCATCGGACCTCTACCCAAGATACGAACGACCGATCGCTAACGACTGCCGGCATCGACCGGAAGAGTCGCCTGAAGTGAAAATCCTGCGCAACAACGCGCAACTGCTCGCCGATAGCATGCGCAACTTCATTGCTGTCGAGACGTTTTCCTGGGGCTCGGGAGATAAGCTGCCCTCCGCTCAATCGGCATACGAAGTTCGCGTGCTCGATGGTTACCAGCGGTTCCGCGAATACCCCAACGGCACAAGAGAACTCGAAGACGTACCCTTCCCGCGCTTGAACACGGCCGTTGTTCCAGGCGGGGAGTGGTCACAACTTCCGGAAATGGTAGGCACAGACCTCCGCCTGGAAATTCATCGGGCTTCGGACGCAATCATTAACGACAGACCGGTAAAAGTCTTTCAGTACCGAGCCGGGCCTGAGGACAATATCTGCAGGTGGAAATCCAGCGCCGACTTCGGCCTCTTTGCAGTCAGCAAGATTGTCTCGGTCGCGTGTTACGGCGAGGTCTGGTCCGATGAAGAAGGCAATATCCTTCGCATCTCGGAGCGCTATGACATGCCCGGAAAGTGGAAGGATTACCAGTCGATCGTCACCTACGGCTGGATTCGTCGTTCCGATGACTCGGCGCGACTGATTCCTCTGACTATCTCCACGCAGGCTGAACATAACAGCAAGCTTTACTGGTGCCGTGGGCAGTTTACGAACTACAAGGTGTTCAGCAGTCAAACGAAGATCACATCAAATTAACAAATCCACTATCCTCCGAGGCAGTCCGGACCCCCACCTGTATTTTCAGAAAGTGGAATCGACGACCCTAAAATGGATTTGAGGGTATGGCAGTGTATAATCCGGCGCGTAGCGTCAGATCGAGCTCGAATTGAGTTCTACCGACGCTTGACGAGGGGCTCGGAACAACCACATGCCAGCGACTCAGAGTACGCGCAAACGGATCTCTAGCATTTTTACTGATATCCATTTCTGGGTGCCCGCTGGGATCTTGCTGGCTGGTTTGCTGCTTTTGCGATTCATTCACTAATTCCTGCGATGGAGGATCATGGCGGACGAATCCGCGGCCGGTTCAAACGATTCAGGTCGTCGCCAGAGCCTGCAACTCCTCGGAATCCTTTGCGGATTCACCGCAGGGGCCTGGCTCGGAGCGGCTGAGGCCCCCACCAAGCTCGTCTCGATTGGTGTCTCTCCAATCCTCATTTCGTTGATCATGGTCATCGGGGTTTTTCTGGCACGATGGAGCCTTCCCGCACTCATTCTGGGCACTTCTTCCGTACGCGCTGATGTCCAGCGCGCCCCGCACCTGATTATCTGGGCTCTCCTTGCAGGCGGATTGTGGGCCGTTGCAAACACCCTAACAATATTCGCGATCCGCGATATCGGACTTGAGCATTGCCTTCCCGCTCTGGAATTCCAACAGCCTCCTCGGAATTTTCTGGGGCTTCCTGTTTTTCAACGAACTTCGCCAGGCCGGCTGGCGTCGATGGGCAGGGGTTCTTGGTGGAGCGCTGGTTATGTGTGTCGGAGCGACAATTCTTGCCATCGCTTCCGCCGGGCAGAACAGTTCGGGCCACTCCCTGAACGGAGTATGGGCAGCGCTCGGAGCGGGAGTCCTCTGGGGCACGATGTACATTCCATACCGCAAAGCCTACCTGACTGGAATGAATCCTCTGTCCTTCGTGACGTTTTTCACCTTTGGCGAGTTGGGAATGATGAGCGCGCTGGCCTTCATCTACATCGGCTTCACTCCGCTCTGGGATCAGCTTCTCGCGGCACGTAACATCGTCTTCTGGCTGATGCTCGGAGGATTTATCTGGGTCATTGGCGATCTCTTCCAGCAGTACGCCGCAAAATATGTCGGGATCAGCCGAGGGATCCCTTTGTCCAATACGAATCAATTGTGGGGATTACTCTGGGGAATCCTGGTGTTCGGTGAGTTGCACGGCAAGAGCAATTCTACCTATACGCTGGTCATTGGCGGTTCCCTGCTCATGATGATTGGCGTCGCTGCGATTTCGTTTTCTTCTGCCGGCGGTGAAGAGCAGAAACACTGGAAAGAGGCGGCTCAGCGCGAAAGTGATCGTTATGGAGTGGCCGAAGAGTTTGTTGCGGCTCGGTTCGATGGCCGTCAAGCGGCAGGCGAGCTAGCACCGAAACGTCGTGCGATCGATTGGCTGCTGGTTGCTATTGCAACGGGCATTCTTGTCGGCTTTGCAACGATTGCCCGCGTTCCGCAGTTTTCCTTCAACTGGGGACCAGCGCTCGTCCTCACAGTCGTCTCGTTGCTTCTGCTCGTGCTCTGCGGTCGCAAACTTTGGCGTACGACCGGGTTTCACTGATAGAGTGTTCTGCGGACAATGACCAGCACCCCTCAAGTTGATGTCGTCGGCGTTGGATTAAACGCAACTGACACTCTGATTCCAGTTCCCCATTTTCCCGTTATCGGCGAAAAAGTCGAGATCCGGTCGGCGAACGCCTTGCTCGGCGGGCAGACGGCCAGCGCCATGGCCGCATGCCAACAATGGGGACTGCAAACACGTTATGTCGGAAAAATCGGCGATGACGTTTACGGCGATATGCATCGCGCGGAATTTTCTCGCTTGGGTGTCGAGGCGCACCTTTTCACTGCGCCCGGTTGCAACAGCCAACAGGCATTTATTCTGGTCGATCCCAGCGGGGAGCGCACCGTGTTATGGAAGCGCGATAGCCGCCTGACGCTCCTTCGCGACGAACTGCAGCGTGCGTGGATCACGAACGCCAGCCTGCTGCATCTCGATGGGCATGACACCGCGGCCGCCACGCAAGCCGCACAGTGGGCCCACGCCGCCAAGGTTCCGGTCGTCGCTGACCTCGATGATCTTTATGAAGGGTATGAAAAGCTTCTCCCAAATATTGACTACCTCATCACCAGCAGGGATATCCCGTCGCGACTCACAAACGAAACCGATCTGCGTACATCATTGCCGGAAGTTGCGCGCCGTTACCGTTGCAAACTCGCCGCGGCCACCCTCGGCGAGGAAGGTGTCCTTGCCTTTGACGGCGAACAATTCACCTATGCACCTGCGTACCAAGTTGAAGTAGCCGACACGACAGGCGCGGGTGACACCTTTCATGCTGGTTTCATTTACGCGCTATTGCAGGGCTGGGAATTGCGGCGCCAACTGGAATTTGCCTGTGCCGCTGCTGCGCTGAACTGTACTGCCGTCGGTGCCCGGGGCGGAATTCAGACGGTCGGCAGGATTGAAACATTGATCAATCAAAATAAGCGCCACGCCGCCGCGTACTGAGTTACTTTGATTTTCCAGCAACACGATCAATGAAAAATGATCTGCATGTTCGTGAAGTCGAATGTCACTGCGTAGTGTTTGAGAAACTCGTGGCCTACCATGCCATCGACATGAAAACCCCAACCACTTTCCCATGGGAATGTGCCGTCAAACAGCCCCGGAACGTTTTCTCGTTTCACGGGCCCGAGCGAAAATTCGCCGACTTCGTAAGGAACGATCTTAAGCTTGCCGGCACCGCCTTCGCCGACCGTTGCCTTGTCTTCCTGCAGCTTGATTCCTGCGTGCTCGATCGTAGATTCCGCAAGTTTCAAGCCGGCGCCTGCCAGTCCGCTGTCGATGAAAACGAGCGATGGTCGAATTTGATCCACTTGGCCCCAGGCGACCATGAAATGATCTCCGGCCATCCACATCGGGATCTGACGATCGTTCGCGGTGAGAGAAGCTGAGAATCGATCCAAATTGTCCGCTGTTTTCTGACGTAAGATCAATTCCCCTGCCGGGTAATCCATTGTGGCCAGGAAGTGATACAGCACATTGGTTCCGATGCAGCCATCTAATTGCGGTATTCCGAATCCTTCCGACAACGTGCGGAGCGCGATGATTCCCACTGGAATATTCTTCACGGTCCAGGCGCCGAGCGTGAGCGAATCGATTCGGCCGTTGCCTACTGCTGCATGCATGCCACCGGAAAATGTACCTTCGACAGAACCAAGACTCTTGACGCCGAGTTCCTGCGCGAATTGCGTGTCGAGCAGCAGTTCGGATCCTCCTGTGTCGATGAAAAAGACGACTTCGGGCCCTCCATTAATGCGGACGCGAACGAGCGGAAGAGGATCGAGCTTGACGAATTTCAGGCGCGTCACATCACCTTCACCATGAAGTTCGTAGGGGATCTGTCCTTCAAAAGCCTTGAGCTTTGGCACGACGAGCGTCTGGTAACTCTTCATTCTGTCTGCATCCTGCGAATCGATCCCGGCTAGAGCCACGACAGCCTTGCCGAACTCGTCCTGTCGATAAAAGACTTCGGCAAGCATGATCTTAGCGTCAGGATCATTCGGCTTGAGGAGCAATGCGCGTTCTAACCACTTTTGCGCAGGTTCAAACTGATTGCCAAGCATGAAGATGCGCCCAAGTTGCAGGGCCGAATTGAAATCCTTGGGATGTTTCGCATTGAATCTCGAGTAGAGCGTTTGCGCTGCGGCGAACTTCCCCGCGTGGAATAGTCCGTCGGCCTTGGCCAAGGAGTCAGCCACTTGCGCATGCGTGGGACGAGGAATCAGGGGAACGGAGAGCAGAATAGAAGCCATGAGGCTGTTAGACAGTTGCTTGAGCATGCAGTATCTCCGGCAGAATGACCTCTTGGCCGGTCGTATCCCGGCACGTGTCTGAGGATAACACCTTACTGTTTTTTTCGGAGGCCACCATGAAGCACGCGGCATTTTGGTCGTTGTAACATCGAGAACGAAGCTGAACTTGAACCTGCTGCGCTTCGCCGAGAAAAACGGACCCTGCTGAGCTTTCGAACACTCCAGGGTATACGTGACTAATCCGAACCCGCACTTAGGTGCACAGCTAACGAATCCCTTGTATATAATCAGTGAAGTTGACGCGCAAGATTTAGGATTCAGCGTATAGCCTCTATTCAAACGCCCTCACCGATAGAGAAGCAAAACCAAGGGTTATCTTCGCTTTGGACAAAAAAGGATGGGGCGCTCTCACGATTGCTCATCCTTGCTCATCGAGTGGTCATAGATAAGCTAAAGACGCCCGGTGTTCGCGATGTTCGTAGATACGACGCTGACTTACGACACGCTCAACAAATTGAGCGACAAACTGAAGCCACCTGCTGGCTGGAAATACCGAGTGGTCAAGCTCGACAAAGGCCTGACTGTCTCCACTCCTCAAGGTTATAACTGCAACTTCAAACCAGGAACGAAACAGGGTCGTAGACCCGTCTTCATGTAAAAAGGCAGCTCTAATTGGGCTGCCTTTTTTTTCGGTTTAACTATAGCTCCTGAGGAACGGCGCAACCGGAAAGGTCGAGACTAGTGCCGATTTTCAGGAAACGGATTAGTCCGGAGCTAGACCGATTCTTCTCGAAGAAGCGAGCAGCCCGAAAATACCCATTTTCATATTACTTAAGAGGAAAGGTATTGTTTTCTGACGTTCACGAAAGCATAATAGGCCGCCCGCCGCGAGATCGAATAGAGGAGAGAACGGTATGAAAGGCTATGACATCGGGCTAACCGTTATCGTAATGGGTTTGGGTCTCAGCTATTTCGCCAATCAGGCCGGAGCAAACACCGTCCCTTTGCAGCCTAAGAGTCAAGTCAAGAGTGACTGCGCGGCGGCAGGCGGTGTCTACGTCAGCAAAATGCGAAATGGCGTTTACGGCTGCATGAACCCGGACACCAGTGGCATTGTCTGTGGAGGAAAGGGGAGCTACGCCAATACTTGTAGCACATTTCGGAAAGTGCCGCCACAGCTGCCTACGCGGGAAGCATTAACTAAATTCGAAGCAGAAACGGAAGCTGCGAAAAAATAAGCATCGCGAATGTCATGCCGCGACGATTCCTCGGGCCCGTCAGGCCGTGCTTTAGGACGCCATCTCAATCGAGAGAAAAAAGCGCCTAGAGAAATTGGTCAAGAAGAATCGGTGCACAGAGTTGTTGTTCGCGCACCACATCGAACGTGACGGTATTGCCTAGTTCGAAGCGATTTGCGCGAAGGACTTAGAGGGAATTGTTGCCAAGCGGAAGAAAGGGATTTACCGCAACGACGGAAAAGAGTGGATGAAGATTCATAAAGGTTTCTGGTCCCTCAGAATCCAGCCCGTAACGCGAGAAGCTGAAATCGTTCATCCGACCGCATTTTGTCCCACTTATAATCCAGCAGGAACGTCATATGCACGTCCCGATCCTCAAATGCCCCCTGCAGGTACTCGATTGCAGCTTCCGTCTCTCCCAAGCCCACACAAACCAGCGCCAAATTGTACGGGGGCACGTAGGCCTTTGTTTTTTGCTCCACCAATTCTTGCAGCTTGCCTTTGGCTTTCCCCCGTTCGCCGGAAACCGCGTGAACGTAACCCGCCAACGACACCGCTTCCGAGTTACCTCCCGAAAATTCCCTAGCCCGGTCGCAGCTCACCAGCGCTTCGTCGTACCGGCCTTGTCGCGCGTACGCTTTCGCCAGGCAAATGTGGGTTACCCAAAATCTGGACTCCATCTCGACATTTGCCGCGAATTGCTCGATGGAATCCTCAACTTCTCCCGCCTGGTAGAGAAACTGCCCGTACATCGCGTTGGTAATTAGTGAGAATGGATCAAGCATCCGCGCTTTCCGAATTACCCCGAGAGCTTCTTCGTGGCGAGCAGTGTTCGAAAGCACGTGAGCGAGGTAAAGGTATGCGAGCGAATAACTTGGGTTTAACCGGATGGCCCTCCGCGCCGCTGCTTCGGCGCCGCTAAAATCCCAGTCAAACCAGAACTTGCTCGTCGCATCGGAATTGTGCGCTTCGGCAGATTCGGGGTCCAACTCCAGCGCCTTCGCAATTGCGGCTTTCGCCTCCGGAAATATTGATTTAGGAGGCACATCGCTGTTGATCGGCAAGATCATCAAGGTATCGGCCAAACCTGAGAACGCCAGGGCATAGCCTGGATCACGTTGCGTTGCTTTACGAAAATACTCCGTCGCCTTTTGCATCTCAGGATACGTGCTTTTGGCCCAGTGGAAGCGCCCGCGAAGATAGAAATCGTGGGCTTCCTGCTCTACGTTCTGACCGGATCGCAATCGCATTTTCTCTTCGGGTGTCAGCTCCAGTTTCACTTGCTCGGCGATTGCGGCGCCGACTTCACTGTGTATGTCCAACACATTTTGCGAGGGACAATCGAAATTCTGCGCCCACAGCTGCACCTGATCGTGCACCCGGATCAACTGCGCAGTCACCCGCACGCGTTCCGCCTGTCGCCGTACGCTCCCTTCCAGCACGTAATGAACGCCCAGTTCTTGTCCGATCTGCAGCACCGTCTTTTCCGTCCGTTTGTACGCCATGGACGACGTGCGGGCGATTACTCCAAGGCTCTCCGGAGACATTTTCCCGAAGCGCATGATGGTTTCTTCCGTCAAGCCATCGCTGAAATATTCCTGCGTCGCGTCGCCACTCAAATTTTCGAAGGGAAGTACTGCCAGCATAATACGTGGTGTTTCGCTCTGAGCCTGAGATAGTTCTTTCCCGCCTTTGAAGCGGTAACCCCTCCCCGGAACCGTTTCGATATACAGGGGATTCTCTGAATCTTCCTTTAGAGCTCGACGGATTTTTCTGATCGCCGTATTGATGCCATTGTCGGTATCAAAGAAGACGCCCTTGCCCCATAGTCGCTCGATAATTTCCTCTCGAACGATCAGTCGCCCTCGCTCGCGAACCAGCAGGATTAGTAAATCGAGCGGGATCGGTTCGAGGTGGATCGCCTTACCGTCACGCGTCAGTTCGTACCTGTCGACGTCCAGGACGAATTGCCCTAACTGGATTCTTTCCGAAGACATTACATGTCCGCCGAAGGGCCGGTTGTCGAGCATACCCAGGGTCAACCACGCGTACTGATTGTACAAGCTTTATCTACAGATAACCTACAGCCCCTCTCCATTGCCGAATCTACGCGGGAACTCCAAGATAGGCCTCAAATTCTGGTGAGCCACATGTCACTAGGAAAAATTGGAGGAATCATGAAATTCCGCATCTCTCTCATTCTGCTCGTCGCAGCTTTAGCCATGTCTTCAGCAGCAAAGGCCCATCCGAACGAATGCACCGATTCCACGATTCGGGGAACCTATGCCTTTACGATCCACGGGCAAATCTTTACCCCGAACGGGCCAATTCTTATAGATGGCATCGCAAGAACTACCTTCGATGGCGAGGGAAATCTCACGCAGGTCGATGCTGTAGCTCAGAATGGACTAATAGGGCAGGTTTGGCGACCCGGCACCGGCACCTACAATGTAAACGCTGACTGCACCGGCACCATGACCATCGCTAATCCCGGCCAGCCAACTCTTCACTTGGCGATCGTAGTGAGCCGTGCGGGTGAACAGATCCACACGGTGGTAACCGACACGGGCGTCGCCGTCACAAGCGATGCCGAGCGAGTCCGCCCTTCACGATGGGACGATTAGTCCCGTAGTTTAGTGCCTCTAGAGAACAGACTCACTGGAGCGCTTCTGGAATCAGCTCCTCGCAGCATTTTAAGCTTCCTAGGCGGCCTACTCTTTGCCGGTTTTTCGCAAAGGTGGGCCGCGAGCATGAAGTCTGCAGAATTTCTCATGCCCAAGTTCAGATACGATTGGTTTCTCTTGGACTACAGAAAGGGCTTTCCCGATAGGATGTTGGCCGAGGACCCGAGAGTGAGAAGAAGAGAGCGACTTTTTACCGCAATGCATTCTCTGACATGCGACTCACGATCGAGGACCTCATCGCCGACGGCGAAACCGTAGTGGCTCGTTGGTCTTGTCGCGGTACCCATAAAGGCGAATTCAACGGGATTGCGCCAACGGGGAAGCAAGTCAACATGACCGGCATAAGTATTGTCCGGTTTACGAACGGCAAAATGACGGAAGGCTATGTCAACTGGGACGCTTTGGGCCTTATGCAGCAGCTTGGCGTTGTTCCCGAACTGGCCAAAGCTAAAGCCGTCGCCACGTCCTCAAGGTAGCTCTCTCTGCTTCGTCGAAAAATCGGAAGGCTCGATCACATCGGGCCTTCCGTTCGATTTATCGCTCTCATTTTCAGGGGTTCGGTTGTTCAGAGATCCATCCCGTGAACACATCCCGCCCGCGCCCAGCGGAGAAACAATTTCGTGGGATGATCCTAGCTTTATGCCAACCGAGAGTCCCATCGCGTCGGGGAATTATAAAGGTGCACAAGGCAGAAGGAGCGATTTCGTTCGCGATCCTTGCCGAGGCCGTGCAAGTCTAGCAACTCGCCGAAGTGGCTCGTGGTTATGAACGCGCCTAGCAGATCGCCTCGATCGACGCAAATCACCTTTAATATGCTTTGTTCGATGCCGCATTGGCCGCGGCTGCAGCTTGCGACAAAACATAAGCTTGAATCGCGCGCACTTGATCGGGTTTCAGAGCGTCATGGAAAGAGGGCATGCCGCGGGATTCGCGAACGCCGCCCAGCACGATGGACTGGAACTGGTGGTGGGTCTCCGCGGTGACATAGCGAAGGTCAGGCACACTGGAGCCAGAGATGACACCGACTCCGTGACAGTAGAGGCAATAACGCATGTACAGGCCTGCGCCTTCGTGGATCGCGGCGGGTGTGGCGTTCATGTGGATCGCGGGCGACGGCGGGTCCTTATGCCCGAACGGCGGAACGTCTAGTTTTGTGTTGGCGCCAAGGGAAAAAGTTAGTACACGACCAAATCCCCGCTTCACCGGGCCACTGCCGGGGGGATTGACTAGTCCCGCGTTTCCTCCCCAGCCAACCATCAACGTCACGTACTGAACTCCGTCGAGAAGGTAGGTGACGGGCGGAGCCATAATACCCGTCCCCGCGTCGAACTCCCAAAGCTTCTTGCCATCCGTGGCGCGATAGGCGCAGAAGACTCCGTCTGATCTGCCTTGAAAAACGAGGTTGCCGCCAGTCGCCAGTACGCCCCCACTTTCAACCAGTGGAAGATCGACGCGCCACGCTTCATGCTGCTCGACCGGATTCCAGGCGATTAGATGGCCGGTCATGGGCGGAGCAGCAAGAGCTTTTTGCGTAACTGGTCCATCGTAGGCGGCATCCTCACCGCGATTCCAAAGCCTGGGGTTCGACTTCCAGTTTTTGTCCGGGGCACTGAGGAAGACGGAGTTTTCTCTTGCCGGGACGTAGACCAGGCCAGTGACGGGATGAAACGCCATGGGGTACCAGTTATGTCCGCCACCAGGCGCCGGGGAAACAAGTACGGCCTGCCAGCCAACGTGAGCGCTCGGCGATTCCTGTGGACGCCCTGTTTCAGGATTGATACCCGTGGCCCAAGTGATGCCATTGACGAATGCTTTTGCGGAGATGAACCGGCCGGTCTGGCGATCAAGCACATAGAAGAAACCATTCTTCGACGCTTGCATGATGACTTTGCGCGGTGCCCCAGCAATGGTGAGATCCGCGAGCATTAAAGGTTGGGTGGCGTCGTAGTCCCAGTTATCTCCAGGCGTAACCTGATAGTGCCAAACCAGCTGGCCGTCGCTCGCGCGCAGCGCCAAGATGGACGCGAGGTATAAGTTGTCGCCACCGCCGGGGCTGCGGAGATCGCGGAACCAGGCGATTCCGTTTCCGGTGCCGGTGTACACCAAATCGAGGTTAGGGTCGTACACGATGGAGTCCCACGGCGTACCTCCGCCACCAGCAACCCACCACTGGCCGTGCCAGGTTTTCGCGGCGGTCTCCATGGCCTTGGACTCGAAGCCTTTGGCAGGATCGCCGGGAACGGTAAAGGTACGCCAGAGGAGCTTGCCGGTCTCGGCATCGTAAGCGGAGATATAACCGCGCACACCAAATTCTGACCCGGCGTTGCCGATGAGGACTTTTCCTTTGGCGATTCGCGGAGCGCCCGTAATCGCATAAGGCTTGGATTGGTCAACGGTGATGACATCCCAAACCGGTTTACCGGACTTGGCATCGAGCGCGATTAGCCGCCCGTCGAGTGTACCGAGATAGACCTTGTCGTTGTAGAGGGCCACTCCGCGATTGACAACGTCGCAGCAGATGGTGCGAACGCGTGCACGAGGAACCTTGGGATCAAAAGTCCATAGGATTTCGCCAGTTCTTGCGTCCAGTGCATACGCAACGCTCCACTCACCCGTCGTATAAATCACGCCATTCGAGACCAGCGGCGTTGCTTCCAGTCCACGAGTAGTGCCGAGTTCGCGATTCCAAAGGAGCCCAAGTTGGCTGATATTCTGCTCGTTGATCTGATTCAAAGGACTAAATCGTTGTTCGTCATTAGTTCGACCGTAAGTTGTCCAGTCGGCGCCTGAATCTGTCTTAATTGTCGGAGAGGATTTCTTACAACCATCGATGAAGAGAGTCATACAGAGTGCCATAGAACAGCAACCGACTAGCGATACGCCAAAGCGCAACTTCATGAGATCTCCAGAAAATCCCGATCCACTTTTTCCTAAAGTCATTGTGGCCGAATTGCGCGAGCGAAAAGAAAGAAGTGTTGAGTGATTAAAGACCGAGACGAAGAGCAAGTCAAGCAGCGGCGCGATGCCGAGCGGATCTCTAGTGCGAACGCCCAGCTCGCAACTGTTACTTGACTTTCGGACGCCCGCCCGAAAAGTCCCATTCGGGGAGGTAAGTTCTCGGTCAGACGTCTTCCAGTCCCAGATTGTCATTCACCGCGTGTCGTAGTTTCTGTTTGCATCCCAGATAATGCTCGGTTGTCTGGACTGATGCGTGACCAAGCAAAAACTGAATTTGTTCAAGTTCTCCCCCAGCCAAGTGGCATAGTCGTGCGCAGGTGCCGCGCAAATCATGCGGAGTGAGATTCTTAATGTCGGCACGTTTCGCAGCCGCTTTGACAATGTGCCAGATAGCTTTCGGCGTGAGCCTTGTGCCCCATATCTTTCCTAGTCTGCCTACTCGCCGGAAGATTGCACCTGCACGTATTCTGGCTGAATCGGTCCACTCATCAACGGCGCGCTTCGTCCAAACCGGAACTGGAACTGTGCCGAGGACTCCCGGATTACTCCCGCATTGCCGACAACTCGCCCTGAATCGCCGGATCGGTTCCGCACGGATGCGAAATCTCTGACGGAAGAAATCCCGCTGCTCAAAACGTGCATGACCGGAAAGATGCCGCAACACTTTGTACTAACTAGGGCGGATGGGAAGCGTGTGTTGGACTTCCGTAAGCGCTGGGAGCAGATTGTGGAGACGGCCAAAGCGGGTCACTCGGAGATTGACCTCCAGGGGAATGCAACGTGGTGTCCGGCGATTCCCCACGACCTGAGACGGACAGCAGTCTCGCGTCTGCTTTCTGGCGGGATGCCACCTGAAGCCGTTCGCGCCATAGTCGGCCACATCTGTCCCGAGAAGACTCAGCGCTATTACAAGCCCGCCATTGATACTCTCAGAAGACTACAGCGGGCGGCCGTGGCGCAATTGGAAGTTTTTGGCAAAAGAGCCAGATACTTCTCAAATTCCGGGCTTAACCTTCGAGGGCAATTCGAGTACAATTTCGAATGTTGCCATCGTTTCAGGCAAGTAAGCGCTTTAATTTCAACGTGCGGGAATGGCGGAATTGGCAGACGCGCAAGACTTAGGATCTTGTGGCCGAAAGGTCGTGGAGGTTCAAGTCCTCTTTCCCGCACCAATTGACTCTCGCAGTCATTCACGGCAAGTTCTGGGCTTAGAGTCGGCCTGCCGCACGCCCCTGCTCTTCTCAAGTATATTCCTTAAACTGGCAAAGCCCGAGTGAATGCGAGGTTGAACTCCACTTCCAGCACGTGCCGCTTCAGACTTGGTCAAACGGGATTATGCTGGGCGCGTAAAACGACGGATTCTGTTTACTCAACAAGAGTTTGCGTGAGGCAACCGTCTGCGCATGAACGCGCTCACGATTCTTTTTCCTGGAGAGTTGCCAGGTAGGCGCAAAGATTTTTGATGCGCCGCCGCACGGCCACCTCGTTGAATTGATCACGAGCGAGGAAGGCGGGACCCCAGACGGGCATGTCCGACGAGCCATGCGCTTGGAGGGGCTTGCCAAGTCGCACGATCTCGGCGACAAAGTCTTCCGGAAATTTGCCAGAATGCCTCTTGGCGAGTGTCGTGAGGTCCGATGGGGGCGTCTTCAATTCGGCTGCGGCTGGTCCCATGCCTTTGCCGTTCGCGCCGTGACACGAGGCGCAGTACTCTCGATACGTCTGCTTGCCGGACTCCACATCAGGCATTTCAGTTTGCGCAGTCTTCACTTGCCCTATCGTGATAACCAGCGACAAGATGCAAAACAGGACGGTCTGGTTCATATCGTCTCTTCCTCGTGCGAACTCATTACCGAGTGCGCACGACTACAGCAATAACCTGACAATAGTCGAAATAGCGATCAGCGGGAAGAAATTTGATCGCCACCGCAAAGCGCCAAAGCGATTAGGATTTGATAAACCGACGTAGCCACAAACACAAGATTTCCGCGCCAGACTATCGACTACCGACAAACTCAGCTCGTACTGCATCTAAAGTTACATGAACCGGCACAGTTGCAACCGTTTATTGGGTTTTCTGCTTATTTCAGCTGCGAGTCTCGCGGGTTGTTCCACGAGGCACACTACTGGCCCGACCCCAAAAGAGATTGCTGCGACCGAGAGAATGACGGTTTCGGGGTTACCGGATTTTGGCAAGGTCAACAATTCCATCTACCGCGGTGCGCAGCCTAAAACAAAGGGAATCGATGAGCTGAAGAAGATGGGAATCGACACCATCGTCGATCTGCGAGGCGAGCGGCACGGTTTGATGAAAAAAGAGCGAAAGCACGCCGAATCTCTGGGCATCCGGCTCGTCAACATTCCTGGTTATGGCTGGGCATCGCCGAGTGACAAAGAAATGGCGCAGTTTTTTGAACTGGTGAACGAGAAGCCCAAGCGAACCATATTCATTCATTGCTGGCTGGGCGGCGACCGTGTGGGCATATTTGTCGCAGCCTACCGCATTGCATTTGACGGGTGGACCACCGATCACGCGATTGAAGAAATGCGAGCATTCCATTTCAAAGAGCACTGGCACGAAAATATGAAGCGATACGTTGAGGATTTTCCACAACGGCTTGCACGCTCTCCGGAACTGGCCCCTTACCGGCAGATGACGTCTATGAAATCCACCGATACATCCCGATCGGGGTCCTCTGCCGAGCGCTAGATTTCTTCGTCCGACCACGTCCCACTTTCTTGTCCCCAAGCTTGCGCGTACGCACGTTTTTGGCCAGAATGAGTTCAACATTTTTTTCTCATTTGATACTGGGAGTTCTGTCCATGCTTGAACGCAACATTCGTGATGTACTGAATCTCTACAATCCAGGCGATCCTCTTGAACGGGCGCATACGATTCCCGCACCGTGGTATTTCGACAAGCGCATCGAGCGGCTGGAGCGCAACAGCGTGTTCGCTTCGAACTGGCAAGCGGTCGGCAGGCTGGATCAGGTGGAGAAACCGGGCCAGTTCTTCACGATCGATGTCAATGAAGAACCGCTCGTGGTCGTGCGCAGCGAAGACGGAAAGCTCCGTGCGTTTTACAACGTATGCCGCCATCACGCAGCAGCTGTTGTGCCTGAGGCAGCCGGCTGCACCAAGCAGTTCCGCTGTCCGTATCACGGCTGGACCTACGGGAACGATGGCGCGCTGAAAGGCATGGTGGAATTTGAAGGGGTATGCAATTTTGATCGCGCCGACAATGGACTGGTGCCGGTGCGCGTCGACGCCTGGGAAAACTTCATCTTTGTGAATTTGGACGGGCAGGCCATGCCACTGAATGATTTTCTAGGCCGCGTGCCGGAACTGGTGGCGCCACTGAAACTGAAGGAGAGCCTGCACTATTTTGATCGCAGGATCTACACACTGAACTGTAACTGGAAAGTGTATGTCGACAATTATCTCGATGGCGGATACCACGTACCACACGCCCACAAGGGACTGAGTAGCGTAGTGGAGTACACAAAGTACACAATCGAGAATTTTGAGCGTTCCTGTCTCCAATCGAGCCCGCTCGACTCGTCTGCTGCTTCGGAGTCGGCGATCGGATCGACTCGACGGGGTCACGCCTTCTATTTGTGGGTCTATCCGAACTTCATGATCAATGCCTATTCGGGCGTGATGGACACGAATCTGGTCCTGCCCCTCGGCGTCGACAAGTGCGCAGTCATCTTTGATTACTATTTTTCAGATATCGGCGCGGCGGCGTCTGAGCATCACAAGGAAAGCATCGCGGTCAGCGAAAAAGTGCAGGACGAAGACATGGCGATCTGCGATTCGGTGCAGCGAGGACTCTCTTCCCGAGCCTATGTTGCGGGACGTTTGTCCGTCCGGCGTGAAGCCGGAGAGCACCTGTTCCATAGGCTGCTGCACGCAGATATGACACGAGCCATGAGCCAATCGGTCGCTGCCGATTAGGTTCTCTCACATCGGGCCCGAAAGACTGCGAATGGCTCGTCTCTGATCTGAGCTTCTGAAAAGATCCCCCTTCCCTTTCTCTGGCTTGGACTGCGCTGCTTCGTCCGGGCCGTCATCTGACGCCTAAGCGCGACACCCTACAGAGCTTCCAGAGGAAAATCATGTTTCGACTGGCAATCCGCACTACGGAAAAGAGCTACGTGAACGGACCAAACTTACCAACATCGCTCAAGACCCGGACATCCTGGCAGAGGTAGCACGCCGGACACCAGGCAGGCGGCGAGTCTTGCAGCCGGCAGCGGGTCACTCCATACTTTTGGCATGGGCAGACCCACCGTTTCCCGGATCGGATTGATCATGCTCGCACTGGTCGGGGCCGGTGTGTGCGCAAAGGTCATCCACGCCGATGAAATTCGCCTGAAAGATGGCAAAAAACTTTACGGCGTGATCGTCGGCTACGACGACAACATGTTCAAGGTAAAGACCGACTTCGGCTACGTGCTCGTTGAAAAGGACAAGATCGCGCAGATCATTCCCAGCTCCACCACGCCAGGCGAGGCGGCGAAACCGGCCGCTACAACCAGCAAGCCGTCTGCAGAAGCGGTTCCTAAGGTTGAACCAGTGGTCGAAACAACCGCCGATTCCACATCAACGGCCTCAAAACGTGAGAAAACGGCTGCGGTCATCACCCATGCCAATGCAAGACCCGAGATTCCGACGGCCACTCCGGTATCGCTTGAAGAAAATGCCCCGGCAATGAAGACGCCAAGGAATGCGCCGAAAACCACTCTAGGTAGTGCAGCGCCTCCGCCCCCTCCGCCGAAGGAGGAGCCGCCTCCACTCCGGGAAGAGATTCAGGGGAATCTGTACATCAACCACGAGTACGGATTCCATATGTACAAAGCGCCGAGTTGGCAGATCATTGAAGGTGCAGGACAAACTCTGCCGAACGCCATCGTGGCGATGGGAACGAGCAATGAATCCACACTCATGGTCATTGGCCGGGAGAATACCAAAGGTCCACTGGAATCAGCCGCTGCTACGGTGGAAAAACGCATGCGCGAGGTGTACGACAACTACCGCCTGATTTCAGAGCGAAAGACGGTTGTCGGGGGCCAGCCTGCCATTGAATATCACTACCGCGGCATGGCCGATAGCCACGACTGGTCCGGCACGCTGGTGGTGGTTTCCCGAGGCGGCGATATTTTCACAATTCTGGGAATGACCTTCGCCGATACGGACCTGATACAGATTCAGGAAAATGTGATTGCACGTTCGATTGCCAGCGTGGATCTGAATTCCAAATAACGCATCTCAAACGACCGTGACGTCGATCGTGTGATAACCGGTGGCGCCTGAGGGCCATTCTGGTGTCTCAATCGAAGTCTGGACGTTGCCGCGGCCGTCCGTAGCCCTCACTTTCAGTGTTTGCCTGCCCTTCGGCGGATTCTTCCATACGTATTTCCAGAACGCCCACATTTGGGAAGGCTGTGGGTTGCTGAAGACTTCGACCGGCTCCCAACTGTCGCCTCCATCTGTCGATATCTCCACTTTCGAGACCCCTGATTTACCGCCGATCGCGTAACCGGTAACGACGAATGTCTGGCCCTGGATTTTGCCCATGGTATGCGGGTCATCAATCACCGCCTGCACGTGGCGGTCACCCACATTGGACCAACCTTGGCGCTCCCAGAAACCCAGATATTCCTTGTCGACAAATTCGATGCGCGAAAGCCACTTGGGCATCTTCATGCCGTAGCGGCCGGGCATGAGCACCCGCAGGGGAAAACCGTGAGCCCGCGGCAGCGGAGCGCCATTCATATCGTAAGCCAGAAAATTGGCGGGGTCGTCTAGGCGCTCAAGGGGATGGCCGGTCGTATACCCTTCTGCAGCGTAAAAAACAGCGTACTTTGCTTCCCCTAGAAGTCCTGCACGCTCGATGAGCGGCTTCAGCAGAGTTCCCTTCCAAACGGCGTTACCGATGTAACGGCCTCCCACAGGATTTGAAATGCATTCGAGCGTGAGTGTGGTCTCATAAACCGGTAAAGCCCGGATTTCTTCGTAATTGAAGTGTAGCGGATGCTTCACCAGACCATCGATTTTGAGAGACCAGGACCTGGGATCTACGGCCGGTTCGCCGTGGGAAGCCATCTGATAAAAATCATCAGTGGGAGTAATTGCTCGAAGGGCAGCTTGCGGGCCATCTTTCAGATAGGCGCGGATATTCGCATCGCCAACGTTTACGCCGTTCATCGCGTAACGATAAAAAAGACCGGGAATGAGCAGCCCCAAACCAATGCCGCCGCCAATCGAGATGAAGTGCCTGCGTTCCATAGCAAATTTGATGTGGGAAGGCGGCAAAAAGGCATCCGGAAGAGGCCGGGGAGAACGTAAAAAAAAGGGCGGCCGGAAGCCGCCCGAGGAGGAATGTTGGTCTGAAGCTCAGTCTGCGTGCATCTCTTGCGGCTTGCGTAGTTCCCGGATCATGCCGATGAGCGCCTGAACTCCACGGGGCAAGCTGCGATCGCGACGATAAACCAGTGCGAGCTCACGCCAGAGATCTACCCCATCCACATTGAGCAGCTTCACTTCTCCGCTCTTGACCAGGTCTCGCGCAAAGCTTTCGCTGATGATGGACAGCCCGACATCGGCAGCAACGAATGTTTTGATCATGCCGATACTGGGCAACTCCATCGGGACGCGCAGACGGGAACGGTACGGCCGGAATAGCTTGTCCAAAACCTGCCGGGTGTAACCGGTCTTCGGGAAAATCAAAGGCGCGGACGCAACCTCTTCGAGTGTCAAATGCGATTTTTGCGAAAGCGGGTTCTTGGTACTGACCATGAAGCGCAACCGGTCACGATTGATGACATGCATTTTTAAATTGGGCGACTTGACCGGCAGAGTGACGATACCGAGATCGAGTGAGCCTTCTTCGAGACGCTGCAGTATCTTGTGACTGAAGTTTCGATAGATACTGATGTTCACCAGCGGATAGCGCCTCTGAAATTCACCAAAAATATCGGGAAGCAGGTAAAGGCAGGTCGCTTCATTCGCGCCAAACGCGACAGGTCCTTGTACGACATTGCCGCGATCGGCAACCACCTGCATCGATTCATCGCGCAAGCGGAGCAGTCTTTCGGCGAATTCAAACAGCACTTCGCCGGACGGCGTCAGTTCGACAGATTTCGCCGATCGGTCCAGAAGCTTGGCCTTGTACGCCTGCTCAAGTTGGCGGATCTGTGCACTCACCGCGGATTGAGAGCGGAATACTTTTTGGCCAGCCTTTGAAAAACTCTTTAACTTTGCGACCTGAACGAAAGTAGTTAGTTGGTCAAAGTCCATAGGTTAGGTTCTCGGGTAAAAGTATACCTAATCTGCATAAAGAAACGGTTAACTTCCTGTGGAACTCAAGCATAGTGCGGGAGTGTGACAGATGGCACAGCTAAAAGACCGGGAGTCTGGCCAGAGAGAGAGGCCTGTGGCGCGTCCGGAAGAAAACGCCATGCCGATCGGAGCGTCCCCTGGAAATGGATGGGTTGAACGCGAACGAGGGGCAGCATGCCCGGCTGCAGGAGCAGTCGCAGAGCCACTGGACTCGACGTCTCGCTGACATGGATTTCAAGCAAGCGGCGGAGATCCCTTTCTTCCGCAAGTTCCAGTTCATGCGATTGCACAAACTCGCCGTTTAGGACGTGGTCGGCTTCACTGCGCAGAACGTAGGCTAACCCGCCAGTCATGCCCGATCCGAAATTCAGTCCTACCGGACCGAGGACGACCGCGATACCACCGGTCATATATTCGCAACCGTGCTGGCCGACGCCCTCGACGACTGCAATCGCGCCGCTATTGCGGACAGCAAAACGTTCCCCGGCCTGTCCTGCGATAAACAGATGCCCAGAGGTCGCGCCATAAAGGACGGTGTTTCCCGCCAGCACGTCGCCCCGTTTCGAGGCCGACTTTCCGGCACGAACGATGATTGTGCCGCCCGACATTCCCTTGCCAACGTAATCGTTGGCTTCGCCGAATAATTTCAGAGTGAGATCCTTGTCGAGAAAAGCGCCGAAGCTCTGACCCGCGGAACCGTGGAATTCGCGCACACTCCTCTCCTGCGCGCTGTTGTGAATGCGTTGCCGCATTCGCTCGCCGCTCAGCTGGGTGCCAACACTTCGGTGATAGTTGTGGATCGTAGCCGCTTCTGCATTGTCCGGGTGTGGCTGCTCGAACTGGCGTTCTGTCTCGAGTGTTTCCGAATCAAGAACGCTAGACTGTTGCGGCATGACGCTCCGCGGCTTGGATGCCGGGATGACGAGCAACGCGTCCATGCCAGAGTGTGTCTCAAGCCGTTCATACCAGCCACGAAGTTCCGTGAGCGAGCGGACGCCAAGACCCGCAAGTCCTTTGCGCACCTCTTCGCCGAGCGCGCGGAAATAGTCGATGACCATCTTTGGCTTGCCGTTGAAACGCAGCCGCAGCTTTTCATCCTGGGTGGCAATGCCAACCGGACACGTATTCAGATGACACTGACGGGCCATGACGCAGCCAATCGCGAGTAGCGCGGCAGTGCCAAATCCAAATTCATCTGCGCCGAGAATAGCGCCGATCAGAATGTCGCGGGAGAAACGAAGACCGCCGTCCACGCGCAGGACGACTCGTGAGCGCAGGCCGGCGCGCAAAAGGGTCTCATGTGTTTCGCGAAGACCGATCTCCCAAGGCAGCCCGGTATTCTTGATGGAGGTGAGCGGCGAGGATCCGGTGCCGCCGTTGTGACCACTGATGGTGATGACGTTGGCACCCGCTTTTGCAACGCCAGCGGCAATGACCCCAATTCCCGTTCCCGAAACCAGTTTCACACCGATTCGTGCGTGCGGATTGACCGCGTGCAGATCATGGATCAGTTGTGCCAAATCCTCGATGCTGTAGATATCGTGATGCGGCGGAGGGGAAATCAAGGGCGTTCCCGGTGTCGCGTGGCGGATCCTGGCGATGTACTCGGTAACCTTCGTTGCGGGCAACTGACCGCCTTCACCGGGTTTCGAGCCTTGCGCCATCTTGATTTCAAGTTCTTCGGCGCGCACCAGGTACTCGGCCGTCACTCCGAAGCGACCCGATGCAACTTGCTTGATCTTGTTCGCAGCATCGACGGCCAGATACAAATCGGGGTCTTCACCGCCTTCGCCTGTGTTGCTGCGGCCTCCCATCTGGTTCATGGCGAGTGATAGGGTCTTGTGGGCTTCCGGACTGAGCGAGCCGAGCGACATTGCCTGCGTACTGAAGCGCCGCAGGACGGAATCGAGTGGCTCCACTTCCCGGATATCCACGGCTGGATCCGAAACCATTTCTAGTAAATCACGCAAGAAGGTAACGCCACTTGTCTCGGCGAGCTGTTCAACAGCTGCGAAATGGCTATCGATCGGTTGCTTGACGAAGGCATGCAGACGTCGCACAAGTTCAGGTGAACTGGAATGCAATTCCGCACCTTTGCGGAAGCGATACAACCCATGATCGGCAAGCTCTTCGTTTACTGCATGATAGGCAGCCGCGTGCATCTTTAAATAATCCTCGAGCAAGAGGTCGAGCGTTTTCGAACCGGGATAGCAGCCCGCATCTTCAAAATATTCCCGGCAAATATCCTCGTCGAGGCCAAGGGCTTCAAACAGGTGGCTGTTGCGATAACTGGAAAGTGTCGAGATTCCCATGCGCGCCAGAACTTTGCGCAGACCCGCGAACATTCCCGCGCGAACCTTTTCAAACGCACCCTCTTCCTCGTTCTCGGCAAAATCTTCAGCAAGATACGGAACGACGGCACTTGCACCCGCGGCGATCAACATGGCCACATGATGAGTGTCAAATACCTGTGCGGTTTCAACGACGAGCGGAACACCCGCGAGACCCTCTTTCACCATGCTCTTCCAGAGGCTGGCCACTGCCAGCAACGAAGGAACGGCCGCACGATCCCGATTTACTCCTCGATCCGTCAGGAGGAGGAGCCTCGGGTGCTCGTCGCCACTCAGTGGGGTAGTTTGACACTGAGTCAAACAGCGGCGTGCACCCGCGACTCCGTTTTTGGAGGGAAAGCTGAAATCAACCGTTCGCACCGGTGCCTGCGATTCTGCGAGAACTTGCAGCTCGGCAGAGCTCAAAATCGGCGAAGTAAGAAATTGTCCATGGCCGAGCGGCACATCCAGTGACATGACATGCGATTCACGCAGGGGATCGATCGGCGGATTTGTAACCTGGGCAAAACGCTGCTTGCAGTAATCCCATAACGGGCGCTCGAAGGTTGAAAGAAACGCCGGAGGAGCGTCATCGCCCATGCTCCAGTCCGCTTCTTTGCCCTTCAATAATGGACGAAACAAGATCTTATATTGATCGTCCGTCCAGCCGGCGGCTCCAGCGACACGCCGTGGATTCTCTACCTTTTGTCGCGGCAGAGATGTTTCAAGTTCAACGCGTTTCGGCTGTGCGGCCGTCTTGCGAGGATATTGCTGCGCAACCGCCTTCAATACTTCCCGCCAGCGCAGCAGGACACCTTTCGATGGATTTGCGAGGATCATCTCCCCGGGTCCAAGACGAGATCTCTCCGCAACCCGGTGTTCTTCAAGATCGACCAGTCCGGTTTCCGACCCTGCGATCACCAAGCCATCATGGGTAACGGTGTACCGCATCGGCCGCAAGCCATTGCGGTCCAGCTTCGCGCCAACAGAACGCCCATCACTAAAGACCAGCGCGGCTGGACCATCCCAGGGCGCGCCATCGCGCGACAGGATCTCGAGAGCTGCTTTCACATCGGAGGACAAGAACGGATCGTGCAGGAAGGCCGGCGGCACCAGAGCCAGCATTGCCGCTTCAACACTCTTTCCTTCAAGCAACTTGATTTCCAGTGCATTGTCACAACTGGCTGAATCGCTGACGTTCTCTTCAAGCAGATGGAACCACTTGCCAACCCCGATGCGCTTGCGAATATCACGCTCGAGTGCGCGCAACCAGCGGCGATTGCTGATGACGGTATTGATCTCGCCGTTGTGTGCGATGTAGCGGAACGGCTGCGCAAGCTGCCAGGACGGCTGTGTATTGGTCGAATAGCGCTGGTGAAAGATCGCAAACTTTGCGGTGAATTCCGGGCTTCGCAGATCCTCGTAATAACGCGGAAACTGCCAGGGGGTCAAGAGCCCTTTGTACACGATGGTGCGGGACGAAAGTGAGCAGATGTAGCTGCGCTCCGGAAGCAATGTTTCTGCTCTCTTCCTCAGAAGCCACAGGGCCCGCTCAAATTTCGCCGCGCTCAGTTCATCCGTTTTCTGCGAAACAGGGCCGATGAAAAACTGCCAGATCTCCGGCATGGTCTCAAACGCCCGCTGTCCCAGTGAATTCGGATTCACAGGAACCCGCCGCCAGCCGAGCATGCGCAACTTGCTGCGGCCAATCGATTCCTCGATGGCAGCCCGGGCATCGCCAACCCGGGTTGGGGGGACAAACAGCATGCCAACGCCAAATAATTCTCCAAGGTAGAGCTGCTCTTCGACTGCACGTGCGCGAAAAAACTCAACCGGCAGTGACGTGAGCAGGCCCGCCCCATCGCCGCTCGCGCCATCGGCATCGACTCCGCCGCGATGCGACAGCCGTTCGAGTGCCTGAAGGGACATTTGAATGATTTCGTGACGAGCGGGGCCGTGCAGGCCGGCGATAAAACCCGTTCCGCAGGCGTCATGGTCCGGGTGACCCCAGTTGGGTTGGCGACCCGCGGACCGTGGCACTGCGAAACTACACATGCATAGTGTTTTAATTCGCCGCGACGCGGAAAGTACAATGCAGATTTTTCATCCGATGAATCGGTTTTGCGGAGGCACTGGCTAGCCGATTACTTTAGAACTTCGTTACTTCGCTCATGTGGAATCCGGTGACTCGCATTGCGGGAACCACCATTTCGAAGGATTCCTCTCCGCTTGCCCGATGAGCGGGCCCGATCAGGTCAACGTTGCGGAGCATTTCCAAAACAGATTGATTAAATCGAAAATTCCGCACTGACTTGCTGACTTTGCCGTTCTCTACAAGGAACAAGCCGTCGCGGGTCATACCGGTCATGATCTTCTCGTAGGGGTCAACTTCGCGGATATACCACAGACGGGTAACCAGGAGGCCGCGATCGGTTGCGGCAATCATTTCTTTGACGGAGGACTGGCCTCCGGCTACGACGAGGTTCATCGGAGCCTCGCCATACTCGTTGGGAAGGGCGAAACCGTGACCCGTTGGCCTGGTGTGCGCCTTTTTTGCCGAACGCCGGGAGTAAACCAGGTTCTTGATGACGCCCTGGTCGACCAACGTCACACGCTGCCGGGGCAGCCCCTCGCCGTCAAAAGCCGCTCCCAGCTGCTCCGGGTGGAAGGCGTCGTCGGTGATCGTGATGTTCTTGCCGAGCAATGCCTTACCCAGCCGTTCGGAGAGACAGGAGCGCTTGTCATCGACCGCTGTTGCGGAAAAATCGTAAAACAGAAAACCGACCAGGTCGAGGACCGCTGCAGGCTCGAGAATGACGGTGTACTTGCCGGGTTCGAGCTCAACCGGGTTTTGCGCCCGCACCGCCTTTTCGCTGGCCCTTTTGGCAAGGGCCATCGGGTCGATGCGCCTCACGTCGCCTGCATTTCCCTTGGCCCAGCTTGCAGCCGGACCCTGCTGCATTGTGACCGAGAACTCGGCCTGGGTCTGGCGATAACTGGCAAGAAGCCCGCGCGAATTGGTCAGGATGGACTGGCTCTGACCGCTCGAAAAAATACCCGCAGCCACCTGGCCCATCTTCTCTGCCAGTTCACAGGTGCGCTTCACGGCACGAGCCCGTTCGTCGGCGGAAAGATTCGCCGTCGCAGGGGTAAAGCGATTGACCTTTCGGTAGGTCTGTTTCCCGAGCAGCGGCAAAAGAGAGGGATCTTCGGGCTGGCTCGAGGCAATCGACAAACAGGTTTCAACTGCTGCGCGCAAGGAATCCTCGTCCACGCGATTGGTTGTCGTGCGGGCAGTACGGCCGTCAAGCACGGTGCGGATTGAAACAGTCAGGCCGTGTTCAGCGACGTTCTGATGAATGGTGTTGTTGGCAAATCGCGTGAGCGCGTCGATCACTTCTTCAACATGGACTTCAGTCTCTGGCACGCCCCGCAAGCTGGCGATGCGCAATACGCTGTCCGCGATGCGGCGCAACTCGCGCTCCGCGCGCAACTGCGGATTTCCCGTCGTTGCCTGTTTGACGTGAGGACTGATCTTTTTTCTGTTGGCGCTCATTCGTCTGAAAATGCGGTTCCAATTTTAACGTTGCGAAAACGGGCGGGAGAGGCACCATGGCCGGTGCCCATCGTCTGCATCGGCTGACCCTTGCCGCAGTTGGGTGTTCCCCACAAGACCCAGTGCCGGGCGTCGCAGATCGCATCGCAAGAATTCCAGAATTCGGTGGTGATGCCGCTGTAGCTGGGGTTCTTCAGCATCCGGCCCTTCTTGCCATTCTTGATTTCCCAGCCGATTTCAGTGGAAAACTGGAACTGATAGCGCCGATCGTCAATCGACCACGAACGGTTGGTCTCAAGCAGAATCCCCTCGTCCGTATCGGCAATCAGGTCGTCGTACTTCCAGGTGCCCGGTACGAGACTGATGTTGGTCATGCGGATCATCGGCAAACGATTCCAACCTTCGGTGCGTACGGTGCCTCCGGAGCGTTCGAGGCCGACAAGGTGTGCGGTTTCGCGACTTGAAAGATAGCCACGGAATTCCCCGTCCTTGATGATGTCGATGCACTGCGCCGGAACGCCTTCATCGTCGTAGGCAAACGTGCCGAGACCAGGGCCGTGTTCGCTTCTCGCATCGGCAACAATATTCACGACCGCCGAAGCGTATTTCAGATTGTTCAGCTTATCCAGAGTCAGAAAGCTTGTCCCGGCGAAGTTCGCTTCCTGGCCTAACACGCGATCAAGTTCAATCGGATGACCGACCGATTCATGAATCTGCAAGCCGAGCTGGCTGCCGCCAAGAATCAATGTGCCTGTTTTCTGCGGGCAGGACGCGGCCGAGTGCAATGCCGCAGATTCTTCCGCGATCTGCGGTGCGTTCTTCACGAGCTCCATCGCTTCGATCAGTTCGTAGCCACCCAGTATGTGTTGGCCACCAAAACTGTTCGGATAGGAACGCTTCTGGATGGAATCGCCTTGAAAACTGGTGGCGGCAATTCCGCAACCTGAAGTAACGCGCCGTTGATGGATCCTGGAACCACTGCTTGAAGCAAACCAGGAATCGATCTTTCTGAACTGCATGTCCGTTTCGGTCAGGGTGACACCCCTTACACCGCGCATTGCCGCATCCGCAGCGAGCAGCAGCGCGAGTTGTGTCTCGAGCGGAATTTCAAATGGATCTTTCCGGCAGGGCCCCTGCCAGCTGTCAATATAGGAACCTTCGGGCGCGAGTCGGACGTTTTCTTTTTTTGCCCTTGCCGACGCTTTCGCAATGGCGACGGCCTGCGCCGCACACTGAGCCACACCTTCGCGCGTCATCCGGTCGGTCGATGCAAATCCCCAGGCACCTGCGGCCACGACACGAATTCCCAAACCAATCGATTCACTCTGGCCCAGCGTTCCCACGGCACCGTTCTTGGTGGTCAGGTCGCGCTGACGATGAAGCATGACGCGTACGTCGGCGTAGGTTGCGCCGCGCAGCCTTGCAATGTCCAGTGAATGTCCACAGTAATCCCACATCGCCGTCACCAAAAGTGAAGGGCACGATGAATTGTGCCCTTAAGAGATTATCCTATTTTTCTGATTTGTCGTTCTGAATTACAACCGGATGGCCTGAAATCAGGTGCCTTCCTGCCACGATGCAAGATACTGCTCCTGCTCGGCAGTCAGCTTGTCCAGGCGGTGGCCCATCGACTCGAGCTTCAGACGCGCGATTTCACGGTCGATGTCTTCGGGAACCACATACACCTCTGGTTTCAGGTTCTTGTAGTTCTTCATCAGGTATTCAGCCGACAACGCCTGGTTCGCAAAGCTCATATCCATGACCGAAGCGGGATGCCCTTCCGCAGTTGCCAGGTTGACCAGCCGGCCTTCGGCGATCAGATAAATCTTGCGGCCATCTTTCAGAATGAATTCATCGACAAGCGGACGAACTTCACGTTTGCCCGAGGATAGCGATTCGAGCGCAGGAATTTCGATCTCGACGTTGAAATGGCCCGAATTGCAAACGATTGCGCCACCCTTCATCACTTCAAAGTGTTCGCGGCGTATCACGTTCTTGTTCCCGGTAACGGTAATGAAAACGTCCCCTTCCTTTGCAGCTTCAACCATCGGCAATACACGGAAGCCATCCATCACGGCTTCGATTCCCTTCACCGGATCAATTTCGGTGACGATGACATCAGCGCCCAAACCCTTCGCGCGCATGGCAACGCCGCGTCCGCACCAGCCATACCCGGCTACGACCACTTTCAGTCCGGCGAGCAATACGTTCGTCGCACGAATGACCCCGTCGAGGGTCGATTGGCCAGTTCCATAACGATTGTCAAAGAAGTGCTTGGTCATCGCGTCGTTTACCGCAACGACGGGATATTTCAACGTGCCGTCCTTGGCCATCGCGCGCAGGCGGATGACACCGGTGGTTGTCTCTTCCGTACCAGCCAGAACGTCGGCCACCAGATCCTGTCGCTTGGTCAACAACATCGTGACCAGGTCGCAACCATCGTCCATCGTGAATTGCGGCTTGTGTTCAACTGCAATTTTCATGTGCTCGAAGTAGGTCTTGTTGTCTTCGCCCTTGATGGCATAGGTGGGGATGTTGAAGTCCTTGTTGAGCGAAGCGGCAACTTCGTCCTGGGTAGACAAAGGATTTGAAGCGCAGAGAACGATATCCGCTCCGCCGTCCCGCAACGCAATCATCAGGTTCGCCGTTTCACTCGTCACATGCAGGCAAGCCGAAACACGCAGCCCCTTGAGCGGTTGTTCCTTAATAAATCGCTTGCGAATCTGCTGCAGCACCGGCATCTGCTGGGCTGCCCACTCAATCTTTCGCTTGCCCGCGTCTGCAAGCCCGATATCCTTCACATCGCCTTTTTTCAGTTCTGCCGTAGCCATTCGTAAACTCCTAGAATTTGAGATTCGAACTATCCGGGGCGGTCTGTTTTACTGTCCTACCGGCAAGTGGGACACACCTGCAAGCGAGAGAAAAAGTTCTAAAAACCCGAAAGGACGCTTACCGGCGCGACGCAACTTCTGCGACTGCCGCGCTGAGGCCTGCCGCCTTGCGCAGGGCGTCTGCACGGTCGGTCTTCTCCCAGGTGAAGCCGGGACCGGTGCGCCCGAAGTGGCCGTAAGCCGCAGTAGCCTTGTAAACCGGCTTGCGCAGGTCCAGAGTCTCGATGATGGCCTTCGGTGTAAGCGTGAAATGCTCGCGAACCAGAGCGGTGATCTTTTCTTCGGGAATGTTTGCGGTGCCAAACGTGTCGACCATCACCGAAACAGGTTCTGCAACGCCAATGGCGTATGCCAATTGTACTTCTGCACGGCTGGCAAGTCCTGCTGCAACAATGTTCTTTGCGATATAACGGGCCATATAGCATGCCGAACGGTCAACTTTTGAAGGATCCTTGCCCGAAAAAGCACCGCCTCCGTGACGGCTGTAACCGCCGTACGTATCAACAATGATCTTCCGCCCGGTGAGCCCGGCGTCGCCCATCGGTCCCCCAATGACGAAACGCCCCGTCGGGTTTATGTGATATTTCGTTTTCGCATCCAGCATGTGTGCCGGAATGATCGGCTTGATCACGTGCTCCATGATGGCGTGGCGCAGGTCTTCGTTGGGGACGGTGTCGCTGTGCTGCGAGGAGATCACGACGCAATCCACACGTACAGGCTTGCCATCGCGGTATTCAACAGTGACCTGTGATTTTCCATCAGGACGGAGAAAGTCTACTTTCTTGGACTTGCGAACTTCAGAGAGACGTTGCGTGAGGCGATGAGCCAACTGGATGGGCATCGGCATGAGCTCTTCGGTTTCATCGCAAGCGTATCCGAACATCAACCCTTGATCGCCTGCGCCTCCGGTATCCACTCCCATAGCGATGTCTGGCGACTGGCGCTTGATCGTGCACATGACCGCGCAAGTCGTCGAGTCAAACCCGAACAGCGCGTTGTCGTAGCCAACAAGTTCAACTGTCTTGCGGATCAGTTCGTCGTAATCGACGTGGGCGGTGGTTGTGATTTCGCCAGAAACAACGACCAAGCCAGTGGTCACCAACGTCTCACACGCGACCCGGCCCTTGGGGTCTTGCCGCATCACTTCGTCAAGAACGGCATCAGAAATCTGGTCGGCAATTTTGTCCGGGTGGCCCTCGGTAACGGACTCGGATGTGAACAGGAAATTCCTCTTGGCTTCGCTCAAAACAACTCTCCTATGAACTCGTCTCAATTGGTCGGGCGGGTGGGAAACACACACACGACAAACCGTCTGCCCGTTGCTAGAGCAAACTCAGGTCCTAAAAAGCCTACCATCGCCCTATTCCGGAATCAACCCACTGATTTTGAAAGGCTTAGAACTGCATTGAGTGGCGTATTCCGGGCCTCCAAATGTCTAAGGCACAACTCCAATGGGGATGGGGATCTGAAGATTATTTCCTGATTCCGAACCGAATTAGGCGGCTACCTGGTCTCAATCGAGGCCTGACGACCGCTGACTCATCCTTTTACGCACACCACTTGGCGAAGCGTATGGACAATGGCGACGAGGTCGTTTTGTGCATGCATGACCGCGTCGATCGACTTGTAGGCGGCGGGAGTCTCGTCGATCACTCGCGCGTCCTTACGGCATTCGACGCCGTCGGTCATCCGCTTGTGATCTTCGATCGTGAAACGGCGCTTGGCCTCGGTACGAGACATCGCCCGGCCAGCTCCATGGCTACAACTGCTGAAGCTCTCGGGATTGCCCTTGCCGCGGACGATAAAGGAGCGGGCACCCATGCTGCCGGGGATGATGCCCAGGTCGCCCTCGCGGGCCCGCACCGCACCTTTTCGGGTCACCAGAATATCCTGTCCGTAGTGGCGTTCTCGCGCCACATAATTGTGATGGCAATTGATAGCCTGAATCTGCGCGGTAAACGGACGAACTTCGCCTGAATTCTGCACGGCCGCTATGATTTGTTCCATCATCAAGTCGCGGTTGGTGCGAGCAAAATCCTGCGCCCATTCGACCGCTTCCACATAGTCTCTAAAATGCTCGGTTCCCTCTTCCAGATAGGCGAGGTCCTTGTCCGGCAAATTGCCAACGAGCCGCCCCATATCGCGTTTTGCCAATTCGATAAAATAGGTTCCCATCCGGTTACCGACACCGCGTGAACCGCTATGCAGCATGAACCAGACCTTGTCCGATTCGTCGAGACACACTTCAATAAAATGATTTCCTGTCCCGAGTGTGCCGAGATGGTTCGAATGATTGCCGCGATCCAGCTTCGGATGCTTGTCGAGGATCGATTCGTAACGGGACTTGAGTTTTTCACCCCAGATATCGAGAGTTCGCTCGGGTATGCGCTGCCAGGCGCCTTTGTCGCCCCCGCCGCCGTGGCTCGTCCGTCCGTGCGGAACCGCCGCCTCGATCGCAGATCGGATTTTATGCAAATTGTCCGGCAAATCGCTTGCGCGCAGATCGGTTTCTGACGCCATCATGCCGCAGCCTATGTCTACGCCCACTGCGGCCGGAATGATGGCTCCCTTGGTCGGAATGACACTGCCGACGGTTGCGCCAATTCCCCAATGCACGTCGGGCATGGCTGCAACCCATTTGAAAATGAACGGCAGCTGCGACACGTTTACCAGCTGCTTCCGCGCCGCATCCTCTAGAGGCACACCATCGACCCATGCCTTGATCGGCACACCCTGTTCAGATTGCAGTGTCTCGTAGCTCATGACCGCTCTGGCAACGAATCTAGGCTGCGTCAATATCCGTGTCGTCCGCTTCAACGACGAGCTTGCCTTTGGTCTTCTTGGCCATGAGGTAGGTCCGGATAAAGGGATTAATATCGCCGTCCAGCACCTTGTCGACATCGCCGACTTCAAATTTTGTCCGGTGGTCCTTGATCAACCGGTAAGGCTGCATGACGTAGCTGCGGATCTGGCTGCCGAAGGAGATTTCCATCTTTGATTCGTCGAGTTTGTCGGTCTGGTCGCGACGCTTCTGCATTTCGAGATCATATAGTTTCGAACGCAACATCTTCATGGCGGTTTCGCGATTCTTGTGCTGACTGCGACCCGCCTGGCAAGCAACCACCACCCCGGTCGGCAGGTGAGTCAGGCGCACGGCGGTTTCCACCTTGTTGACGTTCTGTCCGCCTTTACCGCCCGAACGAAAGGTGTCGAGCTTGATATCTTCCGGACGAATATTTACCTCGATGCGATCGTCGATTTCCGGAATCACGAACACGGAGGCGAACGAGGTGTGACGCCGGGCAGCCTGATCGAACGGAGAAATACGCACCAGGCGATGAACGCCTGTTTCGCCGGCCAACAGGCCGTAGGCGTTCTCTCCGGTGAACTGCACAGTTGCGTTCTTGATTCCCGCTTCCTCGCCCGGGGTTTCATCGAGCACTTCTGAACCGAATCCCCGACGTTCAGCCCATCGCAGGTACATGCGTAACAAAATCGAAGCCCAGTCCTGCGATTCCGTGCCACCGGCGCCGGGCTTGATGGTCATGATCGCATTCAGGTGGTCGGTTTCGCCAGAAAGCAGGGTCTGCGTTTCGAGCTCGCCTACGAACGTGTCCGCGGCATTCAATTCGCGGTTCAGGTCTTTCAGCAGGTCTTCCTTTTGTTCGGCGTTGGTTTCGCCTTTGGCGAGTTCAATGTAGGCTTCGAGATCCCCCGTCAACGAGGCGAGTTTCTCGTCAGCGGCGAGGGGCGCTTCAGCGCGCTTGCGCTCGCGCAGGACGTTCTGGGCTGCCTCCTGATTGTTCCAGAAATTGGGATCTGCGGCGCGTTCCTCGAGGGTCTTCAGCTTCGCGCGATTCTGCGCAACGTCAAAGATAACTCCGCACAAGGGCGATCCGCTGTTTCAAGCCTTCATACTGATGCTGCAAGTCTTCAAGAATCATAGTCGCGCAAGATACCCGCAGACGGATACGGGTTTACTTTCCCTTTCGAAATGTTAATCCTACAAGAATAACGGAAACAATTACGCACATCCAGGCGAACCAATCGCCAAGGCGGGTATAGATCGTCTTGTCCGTACGAAAATCATACGGCAAATCAGCGGAATTCCGTTCGTCGCGGTGCATCACGCGCTGCACATTTCCGTACGGATCGATCGAAGCCGTTACGCCATTGTTGGTATCGCGAATCACCCAACGACGGTTTTCGACGGCGCGCACACGGGCCATCCGCAAATGCTGCTCGGCAGCGTGCGAGGTTCCGAACCATCCATCGTTCGATATATTGATCAGCAATTCGGCGCCCCGATTGGCGAACTCGCGGACCTCTCCCGCGTAAATCGCTTCGTAGCAGATGAAGACCGAAAATGTATTGCCGTTCGAAAACGTTCCAACGTTGCGCTCTTTGCCTTTGTGAAAACCACCGACTTCTTCTGAAACGCTTGATACCACCTGGTGGATCAGAGGAAAGGGCTCGTATTCGCCGAAAGGCACGAGATGGATCTTGTCGTAGGAAAATCTACGCTGGCCATTTTCGTCAATCATCGCCGCACTGTTGTACGGGACAGCCCCGTTGCGCAGCGCTCCGTTCATCATGATCTGCTGGGGCTTCCATTCGATAATGCCCACGATTGCCGGATGATGCAGTCGCTCGACGATGCGAGACATCGTCGGGCCGAAGTGTGGATCCTGAAAGGAAAAAGGAGCAGGCGCCTCCGGCCAGATCAACAGGTCCGGTTGCCGGTCTCCGGCCGATGGCCGCACGCTGAGCTGTTCGAGGTCGGCCATATCCACTTTATGCTCGGCGTACCAATCGCCGACATATTGGGTATTCTCAGGGAAATTTGGCTGCACAACGCGTGCCAGGTGCGTCCCGACTGCCGTCGGGACAAAGTGCGGGCCGACGGCTCCGATCAGCAGAAGTACCACAGCGGCCGCGACAAGAATTCCGAATCTTCGTTTTCTTTCGCCTGAGGTTCCTGCGATGACGGCCCACACGAGCAACGCATTCATTGCCACGACCAGAAACGAAACACCGTAAATCCCCGTAATCGTGGTCATCTGGACGATCGCAGGATTTCCCGCTGCCGGATAGCCAAGCAAGGACCATGGAAAGCTGATCTCCGGCAAGTACGCCCGTACCACTTCCGTGTAGACCCACAGAAATGGTGCAGCGAAAAGGGCAAGAGCCGGACTACGCTTCGCGATTCGCCGGACACCCCAGGCGAATGATCCAATAATGATTGCCCAGACGGTCCCGATCAGCAGTAAAACGCCCCACCCAGCTGCTGCCGACATTCCTCCATGAACGGAAAGCGTCTCGGCAATCCACGACACGCAGGTGAGCACGAAAATCAATCCGTGCAGAAATCCACAGCCGAAGGCAACCCATGGTTTTGCATCGAGAATTGTGACAAGCAGAATTGCAATGCAGAACCAGGAGAAGATGCTCCAGTGTTCGCCACGGTAGGAAAGGGATAGAACGGCTCCGCTCGTCGCGGCAAGCAAGAATCGCGCACTCGTTGGAATTCCTGCAAAGAGGTTTGGGCCGGACCGTCGAGACATCAGTGCTTTACGTAGAACGCCTTATAGCCTGCGCCTTCGAGCCCCTTCTTCGCAGTATCTGCAGATTTCTGGTCCTTGAAGGGGCCGACTTGCACGCGATAATACTTGTCCTTTTGCGGAGGTTGAACGTAAGCCGCGAAGTGCTTTTTCTGCAAGCTACCGGCAACTTCAAGCGCATCATCCTGTTTGCTGAGTGCCGCAACCTGCAACAGATAGGATCCGTTCGGAATGAGCGGTGCTGCGGAAGCTCCCTTCCCTGTTTTTGGCGCAACCGCGGGTGCCTCGGCTTTGGCTTTGGGACTAGCCACTTTTAAAGGAGTTGCCGGCAAGACGGGGGTTGCCTTCGGTGCAGGTTCAAGAGGTGCCGGCTCGGTCTTTGACGACCCTAGCTCGGCGTTGCCCCAGGCGTTACCCTTAATCGGTGCGTCCGGGTTTGTGACGGGCGATTCTTCGGAAGCCGGCTCGGTAGTAGATGTCTCCTGACTTTTCTTCGCCGAAGATTCACTCTTATGCGTCGACGGCAGAAAATGGGGCTCGCCGACGCCCGGCATCCTGTTTTCAGCGCTGACTTGACCACTGTAGTTACGCCCCATCACGTAACCAAGAGTAAAAAATACCCCCGAAAATAACAGCATCAGCAAAAATAGGCCGATGACATGCTTCCCTTCGAGCACACGTTCGCCTGCACTGCGTCTTCCAGAAGCCATATTTATTTCGACGCCCCCCCGAGCGCCTGTGTCCACTTATTAATAATATCGATAGGCAGCGGAAACACAATCGTTGTGTTCTTTTCGACACCTATCTCCGTCAAGGTCTGCAAATAGCGCAGCTGAATGGCCGAGGGTTCCGTCTCCAGAACCTTGGCCGCATCGGCCAGTTTCTGTGAGGCTTCAAACTCACCTGCCGCGTGAATAATCTTGGCGCGTCGTTCGCGTTCCGCTTCGGCCTGCTTCGCGATGGCTCGTTGCATCTGCTCTGGAATATCGACCTGTTTGACTTCGACTTTGCTTACTTTGATCCCCCACGGTTCAGTGTCCTGATCGAGAATAATCTGCAACTTGGCGTTCACCTTGTCGCGCTGTGACAAAATCTCATCCAGTTCGAATTGTCCAACGATACTGCGCAAGGTGGTCTGCGCCAGCTGTGAAGTCGCGTATTGATAGTTCACGACCTGCGACATTGCCAGGTTCGCGTCCACAACACGGAAGTAGCATACGGCGTTCACTTTTACGGAAACGTTGTCCCGCGTGATGATGTCCTGCGGCGGAACGTCGAGCGTAACCAGCTGCAGATTGATGCGGTACAGGGTTTCAATAGGCCACATCACCAACTGAATTCCGGCACCTTTCGCGACGGGCATCAACCTTCCCAAACGCAACACGACGCCCCGCTCCCACTCCTTGATAATATAAAGCGAATTCCAGAACCAGATCAGCAAAAGACCGATGACAAATATTCCACCCAATCCAAACAGTTCAAACATGTGAAACCTCCTAATTCCGTTTCAATTTCCTAGACCTTGTTCGGAACGCCACCCGCGACCGGTTCGATTTCCAGGCGCAACCCGTTTACCCGCAAAACGCGGACCGTTGTTCCCTGCTGTATCGTCTGGTTGGAGTTGGCCTGCCACAACTCTCCGTGAATTCGGATCATTCCCTCGCCCCCGGCCGGCACCGTTGTCGTCACCACTCCTTGTTCACCCAGCAATTCCTCCCGTCCCGTGCTCGTTTTCCACTTGCGCGACTTCAGTACCAGTCGCACCAGGAAAACAGAGAACAATGCAAACGGGATCGTTGCGACAAGCGCAACGCCGACGCTCACACCGCCGGGAGTCAGCGGAGACCGCACCAGAAACGTTGCGCCGAGCAACATCGAAACGATTCCTCCCACCAAAAGCACTCCATGACTTGTGAGTTTCGCCTCCAGGATGAACAAGCCGATCGCCAACCCGATTAGCAGCAGTCCGGCAAAGTTCACAGGCAGCAACTGCATCGCATAGAGAGCCAGGACGATCGAGATACCGCCCACAACTCCTGGGGCCACCACGCCTGGATGGGTAAATTCGGTGTACAACCCCAGCACGCCGATGATCAAGAGAAGGAAGAACGCGTCTGGCTGGACGATGCGGCTAAGAAATTTCTGCCGGCCCGACAGATGGAATTCCGCCAGATTGTAATGATCGAGCGACAGCTTTTCTGTCTTTCCGCTAAAACGGGTGATCTCTCTCCCGTTGAGCTTGCTGAGCAGGTCATCCCGGTTGTTCGCGATCAGATCAATCATCTTTCCGTCGAGTGCTTCTTTCTCCGTAAAGGCGCGGGCGTCGGTCACCGCGGTTTCAGCGAGCTGCGGATTGCGTCCCCTCTTCTCCGTATAGCTGCGCAAGAATGCCATCGCATCATTGTTCACCTTCTTACGGAGGACCTCATCGATCGGCATGGAGAATCCGCCGTTGATGAAAATCGGTGTCGATGCGCCGGCATGCGTACCAGGCGCCATCGCGGCAATGTCGGCCGAAAGCAGAATGAAAAACCCCGCCGAAGCACCGCGCGAACCCGTTGGGGCCACAAACACGGCAACCGGAACCGGGGATTCGAGGATGTGCTGAATGATGTCTTTCATGGAGTCGCTGAGGCCGCCCGGGGTATCCATGGTGATCAGCACCAACGCCGCGTGCCGATTGACGGCATCGGCGAGCCCTTCATCGATATACGTCGCAAGAATCGGCTCGACATCGCCATCCAGTTTTAGTTCGAGAATGAGAGGAGCAGTGTGCTCATCCGCTCTGACGTCTCCTGGCGCAGTCCACTGGGAGGCGAGCAGTGCCAGCAACGGTCCGATCCACCCCAACAGCGATAACCTGTTTTTCCAGATCCAGTTACCACGAGCGCTCACTGAACACCTCCCGTGGATTTCGTCCGATCGATGTGTTCCAGTAATTCCTTCGCGTCCGCATAATTCGGCGCCAGCTTGACGGCCTTTTCCACTTCCGCGCGTGCCAGATCCGTTTTTTTCTCCTCGAGGTAAATCCGCGCCAGTACAATTCTGACGGCCGCCGAATCCCGCGCCGCAAGTGACAGTTTTAATTCCTGCACGGCGTCGTCGAGTTTCGCCCGTTTTCGATACACTTCTGCCATTTCGCGGTGCGCTGTTGCGTTATTGGGGTCAATCTCGAGCGCGGCATGAAATTCCGCATCGGCAGAGTCCAGTCTTCCCGCGTTCAAGTCCTGTCGACCGGCCCGGATGTGGCTCGCCGGAGCTTCTTTCTCCGGGGCGCCGTTTGTCGCGGCTACCGGGTGCTGCTGCGCACGCGGATCCTGCAAGTCCAGGCGCAAAGACGTGGGATCCAATTCCCTCTTTACTCTCTCGTATTTATTCAATGATTCCGGTTTTCCATCGAGTTTTATCGTGGGCAGACCGCTCTCACCGAATGACTCTTCTGCCATCACACGTTCCTGTTGAGCCTCGGGCTTTTTGCCGCATCGCTCGAGCGAATAAATCAGAAAGGCATAATCCTCGGCATTTTGGGGTTCGCGCCGCACGGCTTCCGAAAAATGAGCAGCAGCACTCGCAAACTCATTTTGTTCGATTGAAACCAGTCCGAGATTGAACGGGTAATCATCCTCATCGGGGTCGATGTCGCGGGCACGTCCGAGCGCGCCGAGGGCCGCAGGCAGATTGCCCAATCGTATTTGCGCCAAAGCCAGGTTGTTCAGAATTTCCGGCAAGTCCGCTCCGCTCAGGCTGTTATGCTGCAAACCCTGCTGCAGTGATGCAAATGTCTGTTCTGCCCTGTCCGGCTGGCCCAATTTCAACCGGCAGACTCCTGTGGCGAATACGGCTTCGACACTCCTCTGGTGCGTGGCCGGGACACGGGCATACCACGGCAGCGCTGCAGCACAATCATTTCGTGCGTAATATGTTTCGCCCAGAGCGAAGGCAGGCTCGGGCCACTCAGGTTCGAGACGCGCTGCCTCTTTCAGGTCACGGATCCGAATCTCGTCTTCATTCGCGAGCAATCCCCGAATGTACTGCTCAAACGCGTCGAGCCTCACCGGTCGTTGCAGTTTGCTGAATTCCGAAAAGCTCAGATAATAGTTGTGGTCGTTCGTGCCGAGCAATCGCCAGATCACCTTCGACTGCAAATCCATCAATGATTCGAGCGGGCCACTCTCCTGAACCATCGGCAGCAGCCCTACCGGGTTTACGTGCAGAACGCGTGCCTTGATTGTCAGTGTCTTTCCATCTGAAGTGAAATTGCCGAAGATGATGAAATCGGCGTCCATCTCTTGAGCCACGTGCAGCATGGTTGCCCGGCTCAACTTTCCCGTCGAAGGCAGTCCGGTGCGGTCCATCTCATTCAGCCGTCCATCATGCGAATAGACCAGTTGCTTTGCGCTCGAAAGCCATTGAATCGTCAATTCCTCGAGGCCTTCTCCGATCCAGTCGAGTCGCGGTGAAGCCCCGACATTCTCAAACGGAAAAACGAGAAAGATTCCATCCTCGCTATGCGTGTGGCTTTGTGCGAGCGAAGGCGCATCGAGGGCCGCAGCAGAAGCCCCAAACGGGCAGAAAATAAGAGTCGTCAGGAAAACAAAAAGTGCGAGATCGCGGAAGAATGGTAGCCGCTTCATCTGTCAGCATTCTAACAGAGTGAGCGACGTACGCGCATGTTGGCTCTGATTCTCCGCAGTCTAAAGACGTTTCAGGGCTGAACAGCTTCCGCGACAGGCTTTGGCTCGAGCACTTCCTGAAGTGCCGGGAGCTTGATCACTGCGGCAAATGACGGATCGGTTTTCACAGAATTGATGTCGGCGAATCCCTCATCCTTGGCCTTCTTCAGATAGATAATGCAGCGCTCGATGTTGCCCGCTTCTGCAAATGATTTTGCCAGCATGAAATAGAAGCGGCCGCGGTCGGTGCCTACGGAACGGTCCTGAATGACGGTGCCTGACCTCGACCGGCTGGGGTCGAAGACCGATGGATCAATCTCGAGCGCTTTGCGGAAAGAGGTGATCGAATCGTCGTACTTCTTGTCATTAAAGTAGGCGTAACCGAGGTTTACATAAAACGGTGCGAAGTCAGGCCTGATTCCGATGGCCTTGCGGTATGCGCGAATCGCTCTCGCGTATTTCTTTTCTTCATACCAGATGGTTCCCGCATTGTTCACTGCATCGGGGTAATGGGAATCGAGTTTCGCCGATTTTTGATAGCACTTCAGTGCGGCGGCCAGCTGCGCTTGACTGTGCAGCGAAATGCCCAGTTCATTCCAATAGGTGGCGTTTTTGGGTTCCTGAACGGTCAGCTTGTAAAACATCTGTTGTGCTTCACGGTAATCCCTACGAACGAGTAACAGCCGCGCCATGTCCTCGTCGCTCAGTGCGGTTTGAGCGGCGTGTGCAGGCGCAACACTGCTACTGCCAATTTGAGTCCGCGGGTTGTCGAGGAAGTTCTGCGCAAGAGAGGGAGAATGCAGAGAGAGGGCTACTGCGAATGCTACTACCGGAATCGCCAAGGAATACCTTGTCATGGCGAGTCTCCTTTGTCCGGAGGTGGTTTCTCCGGTTCCTTCTTCTTCTTGTCCCCAAAGATACCAAAAATCTTCTGTAAAGCGTTCTTTTTCTTTTCCGGAGCCTTGGCCGCCTCGGGGCCCTGGCTCCCGTCACCCTGGGCAGGCGTTTTTGCATCGGCAGACGGCGCGTTGGGGTCCCCGGGAGCCGGAGGGGGCTTCGGAGATCCTCCTCCAAAGATGTGCGACAGGAACGATCCGGACGCTGTGGCAGGCCCATGACCGCCGTGAAGTTCACAGAGCTGCCTCGGCTCCGACCCCGCCACATACACTTCCTCGCGCGTGGTCGGGCAGCTTGGAGTGGCTACCTCGAGGGACTCCGGATCAATCACGGTTGAGTCGATCCCTTCGGGCTTCTCAAAGGGTCCGGCATTGCGATATCCAGGTAGCTTGGTAGCCCTGATCATAAAATCGGCCCAGATCGGAGCAACCGCCACTCCACCTGTCAGACCTAAATCATGGTTATCATCGAAGCCGACCCAGATCACACAAACCAGGTCCGTCGTGAACCCGGAGAACCAGCCATCACGCGAAGTTCCTGTTTTCCCTGCAGCCGGCAAGGTAAAGCCCTTTTGCCGCACTGCTGCACCGGTGCCCCGAGCGAGCACGTCCTGCAGCACGCTATCGACCAGGTAGGCGACGCGTGGATCCAGCACCTGCTTGTTTACCGGAGAAAATTTCTCAAGCGTGTTCCCGCCCGCGCTCGTTACGTTCTTGATGAAATACGGTTCGGCTCTCGTTCCTTCGGTGGCGAATCCGGTATACGCACCTGCGACTTCAAGCGGGGTCATTTCATACGCACCAAGCGCAACGGCCGGGGTTGGCCGGACGTTTCCCGGGACGCCCATCTGCCGGGCGATCTGCACCACGCGCCCGTAGCCGACCAGTTCTGCAATCTTTACCGTGGCGATATTCAGAGAATTGGTGAGCGCCTGCCGCGCGGTTACCCGGCCCATGAATTTCTCACCATAGTTGTTTGGCGTGTATTCCTGACCGTCAAATTCGAACACCGTCGGCTCATCATCAACGGTTGTCGCCGGGGTCACAATCGGCTGTGCGCCATCGATGGCATTGTTAAATGCCGCGGCGTAGACAAAGGGTTTAAACACCGATCCGGGCTGCCGGTGGGACAAGGCATGGTTCAACTGGCTCTGACCGTAATCCCTCCCGCCGATGATTGCTTTGATTTCACCCGTGTGAGCATCAACGGCGACGAGTGCAACCTGGGCCTGAGGAACGGGTTCGCCGGGATCGGCCTTCTTCCCCTTGGCCTTGCGGGCCTTTTCATACTTCTTTTCCAGCAGCGCGTCGACATTCTTCATGCCATTTTCGACCGCTGCTGCAGCCGCACGCTGCAGTTCAGGATCGAGCGTCGTGTAGACCCGGTAGTTCTGGCTTTGCAGCTCGATCTCGGTGTAATTCTCGAGCAGATGGTCGCGAACCATGTCCACCAGGTAAGGAGCTTCGTTCCCGGCCACCGACCCGCGCGCCAGTTTCAGGGGAACGCGTTTGGCGTCCTGGACATCGGCTTCGGTGATGTAGCCGTTTTCGAGCATTTGCGTCAGTACGCGGTCCCTGGCCTGCGGTGCACGCTCGGGATGCCGGTCTGAGACCGAATAGTAGTTTGGCGAGCGAATGAGTCCAGCAAGGAACGCGCATTCCTGAAGGCTCAACTGCCGCATGTCTTTGCCGAAATACGCGACGCTGGCTTCCGCGAATCCGCGAATCCCAAAGCTCCCGCGATTGCCGAGGTAAACCTCGTTTGCATACATCTCAAAGATTTGCTGTTTGGTGAATCGCTGCTCGAGTTCGAACGACAGCATCGCCTCGGAGAGCTTGCGGCGCCAGGTTCGATCGGTCGACAAAAAGAATGTCCGCGCCACCTGCATCGTAATCGTGCTCGCACCCTGAAGGTGTTGGCTGTGCTTCAGGTCTGCCCAGGCTGCGCCGAAAATGCGGATAAAGTCGAAGCCCGGATGCTCGAAAAAGCGCTTGTCCTCGGCGGAGAGAATCGCGTGTACGAGCGTCGGGGGCAAATCCTCATAACGTACCGGTCTCCGTTTTTCGCGAGCGCTGTCAAAAAGGTTGGTGATCAGTTCAGGTTCAATCTCTGCCGTTCCGAGGTCGGTTCCCCCGCCCAGAGGCCGGATTGACTTGATCACACTTCCACTGAACTGAACCGCAAGCGCGTTGGTTCCGTTGAAATAAGACAGTTTGGCCGGGCGGATGTCCACGGTATTGCCTTCGACCGTGTATTGACCGAGTGCATTTTCGTCAGAACCCGGCCGATACCCGACTTTTTGAAGATAGGTCACCAGCTCGGGAACGCCCCAGGCTTCCCCATCGGAGATATGTTCAGGCGCGGAAAAAATCTGAGTCGTATTCTGCAGGACGTGCCCGGAAAGGCGCGCATCAATGATTTTCGAGAACTGGATGTAGTAATAGGTGAAGATACTGGCGGCGATGAGGAAGCAGCCGGCGACCGAGATCAGTATTCCCAGACCGAGTTTTGAAGTCCAGAACCCTATTTTCAAACGAAAGCGCAAAGATATGCTCCCTGCTGGTGTTCTCAATCATTGTGACGCATTGACAGGCCGGTGGGAAGTAGAGGGCGAAAAATGCTGCGATTCGCTCCCCGATATTTTTACTGGCACATGCTATTTCATTATATCGATGCCTTCGCTCGACGGCGAAAAAGTGAGGTCCGTCTTGTACACCAGCAAGTCCACGGGCACCGTATACACCACACTGATGCTTAGGCCGTGGCCGGTATTCACAACTTTGATGTCATCGCGTTTGGCCGGGATGTCCAGATCTTGCACTGTCCTAAAGAGAATGTCCTTGATCTGGTCCTCCGTATAGCGATTCACAACGGCGAATCGAGCTTGCTCGCTCATCTTGTCCTTCAATTGATACTCGGCAACGTAGACAGGGACCAATTTAAACGCAATGTAGACGCCGGCAATCAAAATCAGCGTGTAGATGAGGGCTTTGAGCTTCCCTTCGCCGCGCTCGCTGGCATGGTAAGGCTTGGTTCCAGAATTCAAGGAAATTCTCCAGATCCGCGCAACTCGCTGGCGCGGTTCATCTTAAACTCGATGTCCCCAAATTAGCACCGCGCTCGGACCCTGTCGAGAATTGCTCCAGACCCATGTTCTCTAGGCATAACGTCCGGTCAGAAACCCGACCGCCACTCTCTACCGGCCGTTAGTATGCTCTTGTGCGTGCGTCGGACGGGGCCCCGGGGAACTGTCGGAGTGTGATCGCGGCTCTTGCGAGGTCAGTATGCTCGAGCAAAAATCGCCCGTTCCGTCGCTGCGTTCCCGCAACAGACGCAGGTTCCGCTTCCGCTGCCCCCGTCACGCCCAAGCACATCCGCCTGATCGAGTGGAATGCAACGCATCGTCGCACGGGATTCTTCCTTGATTTTCTCTTCGCACTCCCCGCTTCCGCACCAGTGCGCAAACGCAAAACCGGTCTCGACAGCGCGCTTGAGCTCGTCATAGGTTTGGGTTTCATGTGTGTTCGCCCGTCGAAATGCCAGAGCCTTCAGAAACATCGACTTGTGGATGTCTGCCAGGAGCCCCTCGATTGCCACAGGCAATTCGGCAAGTGGCACGCTGACCTTGCCTTCGCGCCCCGGACGATCCCGACGGGCGAGCATCGCCGCCTGTTTGGCTACATCCTTCGGTCCGAGTTCCACGCGGACCGGCACTCCGCGCATTTCCCATTCGTTGAATTTCCAGCCGGGACTGAATCCCTCGCGTTCATCGAGCGTTACCCGCAAATTCGCTTTTATCAGTTGCGCCTTGAGGTCGCGTGCAACGGGAAGAACGGAAGCCTTTTCGTCCTCGGTCTTAAAAATGGGTACGATGACGACTTGCGTGGGAGCCAGACGCGGTGGCATCACCAACCCCTGATCGTCGCCATGCACCATGATGATCGCGCCAATAAACCGTGTAGAAAGTCCCCACGATGTGGTCCAGCAGTGTTGCAGTTGGCCGGTCTGGTCAAGGTATTTCACTTCGAATGCCTGGGCGAAATTCTGGCCCAGGAAGTGCGACGTGCCCGATTGCAAGGCCTTGCCATCACCCATCATCGCTTCGATCGAATAGGTAATATCTGCACCCGCGAATTTCTCGGCGTCGGACTTTGCGCCAGGAATCACGGGAATCGCCGCTTCGTTTACGGCGAAGTCCGTATATACGTCCAGCATCTGCTTGGTCTCAAAAACCGCTTCTTCGCGAGTTGCATGTGCCGTGTGACCTTCCTGCCAATAAAATTCCAGCGTGCGCAGGAACAGCTTGGTGCGGAGTTCCCAACGCACGACGCTGTTCCACTGATTCATCAGCACGGGTAAATCACGGTAGGACTGGATCCACTTTGCCCACATGTGACCGATGATCGTTTCCGAAGTCGGCCGCACGATCAGCGGCTCAGCCAACTCTTCACCGCCTCCAATCGTCACAACGGCCAGTTCCGGCGAGAAACCTTCTACGTGATGCTTTTCTTTTTCAATGAAACTCTTCGGGATGAGCAACGGAAACGCCACGTTTTGGTGGCCTGTTGCCTTGAAACGCTTGTCCAGCCCCGCCTGGATGTTTTCCCAAAGCGCCCAGCCATAGGGCCGGACGACCATACATCCACGCACCGGCGCGTAATCGGCCAACTGCGCTTTCAATACCAGCTGGTTATACCACTCCGAAAAATCTGCCGCTCTTGTCGGTAACTTCTCGTCAGCCATGCTTCTCCCTGTCCATTCCTGCGCGCGTATGCGAGCTTTTGAGCGTAACGGACACACTCGCGAACTGTCAACGAACCGTGGATTTGATTGCGAAACCTCGTTTGAGGCCAGGTCCGGAAAACGAACTCGGATGAAAAAGCAACTGCCAAAATGGGAGTCGAGCGAACACCAAACTGCGCCAGGACCCATTTCGAGTGATCCGAGTTCAGATCGCTCTGGTGACCCAAGAAGGACCGGCAACGAATGCCTCTGCTTCCCCCTTAACGCGAACCGTCGGCGAGCTCTAGATCGAACTGCCGAGGAACCATTCCTCGTCCGAGCCTTTGGAGTTACTGCGAATCAGCAGCTCCGGGTCTTTCATTGTCACCCGGCTGTAGGGCGCGACCGAATGGGTCAGCCACACGTTTCCCCCAATGACGCTATGGTGGCCGATGCGCGTGTCACCACCGAGAATGGTCGCGCCAGGATAGATGGTGACGCCTTCCTCGATATCGGGATGTCGCTTGTTTGCCAGTCCGCGGACGAGTTCGCCGTCCGGTTCGCGCTTGCTCGTCGGGTTGAACGCTCCGAGCGTCACGCCGTGATACAACGTCACATGCTTCCCAATCGTCGCAGTCTCGCCAACAACGACACCGGTGCCGTGATCGATGAAAAAGGATTCGTCAATCTTTGCGCCCGGATGTATATCAATCCCGGTCCGGCTGTGCGCAATCTCCGTCATCATGCGCGGCAGATACGGCACCTTCAGCAAGTACAATTCGTGCGCCAATCGCTGTACGGTAATCGCTTCGACGCCAGGGTAGCTCAGCAGGACTTCTTCGTACCCACTGGCTGCCGGATCATTCTTGATGGCTGCCCTTAAGTCGGTTGCCAGCAACTGCGCCAATTTTGGCAATTTCCCCCGGAGAAGCTGTACAAGGTCACTGGCCCGCTCGGAGAGCTCTGAAGGCACTTCCTTTCCGCAGCAATGAAAATCGAATCGCATGGCATAGACGATCTGCTCGGCCAACTGCAAATCAAGCTGTGCCAAAAATCCGGTTGCGTCCGAGCTCGTCACATCCTCTTTCGCGTAATAAAGCGGGAACAGTCCATCGAGATAGGTCCGGCAGAATTCTCCGACTTCATCCTTCGACGGCAGCCGGTATTCCCACATGGATGCGTCGCCCATCCGCGCTTCGAGGGCCAAACGAAACTCTTTCGCCAAAGATCGCAACTCATTATTCGGTGTAGTCATCGTGTTTTGGAACCCGAAAAGATGGAAAAATGCGGCTCGAGTGGCGGCAATAATTGCCGCCACTCGGGGGCACTCTCAATCTTCGCAGCTGGTTAGCCGATTCCCTCAAACAGAACCGTGGAAAGATACCGCTCGCTGGTATCGGGCAGGACGGTGACGATGGTCTTGCCGGCAAATTCCGGCAGCTTTGCCAGGCGTACCGCAGCAGCTGCGGCAGCTCCGCAGGAAATACCTGCCAGAATTCCCTCTTCGCGGGCTAATCGCCGTGCAAATTCCACCGACTCTTCGTTTGTCACCTGCTCGACGCGATCTACCAGACTCAAATCCAGGTTCTTCGGGATAAAGCCAGCCCCGATTCCCTGAATTTTGTGGGGACCCGGCTTCAAGGGCTCACCAGCGCGAGTCTGTGTGATGACCGGGCTCGCCACCGGCTCAACGCCGACGCTCACGATCTTCTTGCCCTTGGTGTTCTTGATGTAGCGGCTCACACCGGTGATTGTGCCACCGGTTCCGACACCGCTGACCAAGACGTCGATGGCACCGCCCGTGTCGTCCCAGATCTCCGGTCCTGTCGTTGTCTCGTGAATCGCGGGATTCGCAGGATTTTCAAATTGCTGTGGCATGAAATAGCGTGAAGTGTCCGAATTTGCGATATCGGTCGCTTTGGTAATCGCGCCCTTCATCCCTTCCGGCCCCGGTGTCAGGACGAGAGTTGCTCCAAGCAGCGCCAGGACCCGTCTCCGCTCGAGTGACATCGTTTCAGGCATCGTCAAAGTGATCTTGTATCCCCGCGCGGCAGCGACGAAGGCCAGCGCAATTCCAGTATTTCCACTGGTAGGCTCAACGATCTCAATGCCTTGCCTCAATACGCCGCGCTTTTCTGCGTCCCAGATCATTGCCGCCCCGATGCGACACTTCACGGAGTATGCAGGATTTCTTCCCTCAATTTTCGCCAGCACTGTGGCTTTCGCGCCATCCGTGATGCGATTCAACTTAACGAGTGGAGTTCTTCCTATACTCAACGAATTGTCGGCATATACATTTGCCATGGTGAACCTCTATCCATTGGATTTGCTGTATCGGGAACAGCTTTCTAGAGTATAAGACACACGGCTCGGTGTTGTGGAATACCAAACATGCCGCCCGCAAGTTCGCCCGAAGCCCGTGCCAACTTGCCTGACTCTGCCCTGCCAGCAGGCGTATCTCCTCAGGGCTTTGCAGATTTTTGGAGGTTCTGACGCAGTTTATTTTTCGCGCGGAAAATACTGGTCTTGATCGCTGGCACACGCCGATTGAGCGCTCGGGCGATTTCGGAATAAGTCATTCCCTGGTAATAGCAAAGCATCAGCGGCAGCCGGTAGCACTCCGGCAATCGGCTCAGCTGTTCTGCAAGTTCGCGTTTGGTCTCCTTGCGCAAAACCTGGGACAGAGGCGAAGGCGTGGAACCGTCCGGAATATAATGAAGATCATCCTTGACGATCGTGGACGACACTTCCCGCCTGCGGCGGCGCAGCTTGTCAATGCAATGCCGGCCGGCCACCTGGCAGACCCAGGGGCGGAACGGGTGCTCCTCGTCCTTTTTATCGAGCACCGTGTGCAATTTCAAAAACACTTCCGCGGCGGCATCTTCGGCGTCTTCTCGCTGGCGAAAAAAGCGCCGACAGACCTGTAACACGTGCTGGTAGTGCGCGGTATAAATGGAACTCAGGATTTCAGGACAAGTATGCAAGGCCTCGTTCATTGCTGACCCGATTCTTGTATCTTCGAGCATCAGTGAGTTGAATGGAGTTGCCATCGTCACACCCTCTGTGAATGAGTTTCGACACACCACCAGCGAAGTGACGAAGTCGGCCAACTCCTAGACACTGGTGAAATGCCGTGTTTTTACGTGCTCTGGACTTTCCCTTCCTGATCGAAACGCTTCGGCCGCGTGCCCGAACTGAATCTCTTGGACGAACCCGCGAGATCCCTGGCGCTTGTAAGGAATTGCTCTTTGATGAGGTCACGCCGGCGAACAACGAGTAGCGTCAGATCATCGTTTTGCGAGCAGGACTCGGCAAAATCAAGAACAGTGGCCAAGAGCGAAAACAGCGCTTTGCTCGCATGTATACCTGCCACCTTTTTTGTTGCCCCAATGAGTCGTTCCATCTCGAACTCCTCATCCTCCGCGTTCCGGCACTCAGTGACTCCGTCAGAGTAGGCAACCAGCATGTCGCCATCGTTCAGCGTGACGCTGCCTGTTTGAAACAAGCCGCCCTTCACGGCGCCGAGCATTGGCCCGCCATTTTCCAATCGCTCGAGTGATTTGTTTTTCCGCAACACGAGCGGGGCAGGCAGCCCGGCATTGCAATAGACCAGTTCATTCGTGCGGGTATCAATCCTTGCGTAAAATAGTGCAGTGAGTGGTGCTTCACTGCTGTCATGACACAACTCGTGATTCACCTGTGCAACCGCATGGCCCGGGCTTGCATGATTTTTTGCAGCGCGTTCGATCAGGCTCATCAGATGAGCCTGCCAGATACCGGCCGTCAGCCCCTTCCCGGCAATATCGCCCAGAATCACAGCGAGGTCTGAACCCATCTCGATGACTTTGAAAAAATCCCCAGAGAGATGCCGGACCGGAAAAATCTCCCCGGCAATTTCAAACTCTCCGCTGGTGAGTTCCCGGGGCGTGCAGAGCCTCCGTTGAACCTGGGCTGCCTCGTAGACAGCCTGCTGTAATTGTTCGTGATTCCGGCGCAACCCGTCGAGCTCTTCGCGGAGGGATTTCAGTTCCTGTTTTGGACTGCCACCGGTAGCCGCGAGGGATTTCGTGGCCGCTTTACCATCTGCATCCTGCATCGATTTGGCGAGGCGACCACCTAGTTCGCTCGTTCTGGTTTTCAGCATTCTTTCACTTGTGTTCGTTATCATGGTTTCATCCTACGAATTTGTACCCAACCCCATGCACCGTCAGAAAGTAACGGGGCTCCTCCGGAACGGGTTCCAGTTTCTGTCGAAGGTGAACGATATGAGCATCGACGGTTCGCGTTGTCGGAAAATTTTCGTAACCCCAAACTTCATCGAGGAGCCTGTCGCGGCTGAGCGTCTCTCCGCTGTGACACAGGAAATGCTTGAGCAAGTCGAACTCCGTGCTCGAAAACTCGATTCGTTTGCCGCCACGTTTCACCTGATAGCTGCGCAGGTTCACTTCCACGTCGCCGAAGGAATAGCTTTCCTGTTCTTTCGGAAGTGCGTGGGTCCGCCGCAGAACTGCCTTCACGCGGGCCAGCAGTTCCCTGATTGAAAAAGGTTTTGTGACGTAGTCATCCGCCCCCAGCTCGAGACCGACGACCTTGTCTACTTCCTGACCGCGCGCCGTCAGCATAATGATGGGGATCGAAGGCCTCTTGGCCTTGAGCTGTTTGCAAACGTCGAGTCCGCTCATGCGCGGCATCATCACATCGAGCACCACGAGATCGGGCGAGTCCTTCAGTGCGCGCTCCAGACCCTCAACCCCGTCGAGCGCTGTGATGACTTGAAAGCCTTCGTATTCAAAATTGTCGCGAAGGCCTGCAACCATATTTGGCTCGTCCTCGACGATCAATATTTTGCTCGCGCTCATGAGCTCTCCCTCGCAACCCTCACCAGATAATCCGCTACCTTACGCCCCGGGATATTCATGCGATTGCTGCCCCTGCACCCGATGATGGGTCAAGTGGCAAGGCAATCGTGAATTTGCTGCCCTTCTCCGGGGCGCTCTCCACCTGCACATCCCCGCCGTGCGCGCGAATGATGTGACGCACCAGCGAGAGACCTAAGCCCGAGCCCTTGATGTTATGGACCAGGGGATCTCCGCACCGGTAAAACTTCTCGAATATTTTTTCCTGCTCGGCAGGTGGAATGCCGATGCCGTGGTCGCAAACCTCCAGCTTCACGCAACCGTTCGTGCGGTACAGATTGACGCCAATGAATTTCTTATCCTTTGAATACTTCAGGGCGTTGTTCACCAGATTCAGAAGCGACCGCGCGATCGCTTCGCGGTCCACATTTACTGCAGGAATATCACGTGAAATATTCTCTTCAAAGGCGAAACCGTGTTGCTCGATCTGGAAACGATATGAATCGAGAGTCGAGGTAACCAGTTCAGGCAAGTTCGTTTCCTTGAATTCATATTCCTTGCGCCCGGCTTCGATACGTGAGAAGTCCAGGATGTTATTGATGAGGGCGGTCAGGCGCTCACTCTCCTCACGGATAATCCGGAAGTATTCCTGATACTTCTCCTTTGCATTCAGGCGCCCAAGTTCCAGGGTTTCGGCATAAAGCCGGATGAGCGCGAGCGGTGTCCGCAATTCGTGCGAAACATTGGCGACGAAATCGGATTTCAGTCTCGCCAGTTTCATTTCTCTCGATACGTTTCTAAATGTGAGAAAAATGCCACCAATCATCACCATGGAGAGTGCAGCAAGGACCGCGTAGTTGTATCTGAGGAATTTCGCGCCGATGTCGGCGATCGTTGTGCCTGGGTATTTGATACCCCATGTCATCCCCTGAAAGACATCAGCGAAGGGCCGCTCCACTTCCGGTTTGCCCCCGTCCCAATTAGCAGAGACGACCAGAGGTGACATGTCCCTCGACTGGTGGATCATCATGGCAGGCGGGTTCATATCCGCTCTGAGCATCGCGCTCTTGCTCGTCAAGACGTCTTTCATTACGGCGGGGAAAAAGGTCTTCTTCAGATATTCGTCGTCGAAAGAGACCATGCCAATCGTCGCGCGGTCGGGTCCGACGCCGGGCGAAATGAAGTAGGCTCCGTTCACATAGATGCGACGATCCCCTTTTGCTACCCACTCGCCAAAGAAATCCGGCGAGTGGTCTCCTTTTTTTTCCATCATTCGCAGGTTGTGCGCCATGATTGGAGCCTCTAGCGGCAGCCAGCCTTGGACACTGTTGAGGCCTTCCTGCGCACGAAGGCAGAAATCGGGATCATCTTCCCGGCCTCCCTGCATTCGGCTCACGAGCAAATTCGTGTCCTTGTCATATAAGAGAGCAAACGAAAACTCGGGATGATCCGCCAGAATGCGATCGAGCTCTGATTTAATTTTTGCGCCATCGTCCGGTCCGGGAAACTCTTTTCGCACAGGCTCGACGATTTCGTTGGCGTGCTGCAACGTCTTTTTCTCGGCAATCTTCAGAACATAGGTAAAATCACGCTGGATCGCAGCCTCAATGGCCTGATCGCGCTGAATGTGGTTCAGATTCCAGATGCTAAACGCCATGAGCGCCGCTGCGGGCAACACGATAGCCAGCTCGATGGTTAAAAGCGTCCTCGTTCGCTCCGTTAATCGCCACTTCTTAGCCATTGTTCGTTCTCCTGCCATTCCACTCACCGCTGGACTGACAAGAATATAAAGAACCGCTAAATCGAATGTGTCAAGGCGCAGCAAACGTTTGTAAAGAGTTGTAAATTTTGGGACCGAGCGCCAGGCCGGTCCCCAAGTGTCTAGAATCAGGGGACTTACGCGCAATCCCGCGCTTTATGTGCAGATCTCCCCCGTTTGCGATCGATCGCTTTCCCCGAAGACACGGGCTCGCTACTATGTACGCCATGAACAACCAACCCAGTCGACGCAGTTTTCTGATCGCGAGCGGTCTTACCGCAATCGCCTCAACAAGAATCCTCGGTGCCAACGATCTGCTGCGTGTCGGAGTCATCGGCGCGGGCGGACGCATGGGTGGCCTTCTGAACGCTGCCGACCAGGTCGGCGGATACCAGGTAGCCGCTATCAGCGATGTCTATACACCACGGCGCGATGCGGTCAGACAGCGCACGAGCAACTTTGCGACGACTTATGCGGACTATCGCGAGCTTCTCGAACAGCAACTCGATGCGGTCATCATTGCCTCTCCCGACCATTGGCATGTACGCATGGCGGTTGACGCTTTGTCTTCTGGCAAAGATGTCTATCTAGAAAAACCGGTCACTCACGCCCTCGAAGAAGGTGCGACACTGACTCGCGCGGTTCGCTCGAGCAAGCAAATCCTGCAATGCGGTATGCAACAGCGGAGTTGGAGTCATTTTCGTGACGCAGTCGATCTGATAGAGGGAGGCAGCCTTGGACGTGTTCCACAGGTAAGAACCTATTGGTGGCAGAACTATCATGTCTTTATGGCTCCGCGGCCTGTCGACACGCTGAGTCTGGATTGGAAACAATGGCTGGGCGGCGCCCCGGACCAGCCGTTTAGCGAAGAAAAATTCTACCGGTGGCGGTGGTACTGGAATTTTGGCGGAGGTGCCATGACCGACCTCTTTAGTCATTGGATTGACGTCGCGCATTGGGCGATGAAAACAGACGAACCGAAATCGGCGCAAATGCTAGGGAATAACTACATTTTTACAGAGTGGGAATGCCCCGACACTGTCCAGGCCGCGCTCCGTTATCCCGGATTCGATGTCGTTTACGAAGGCATGATGGCGTCTTCAATTGACGACGGAGGCCTGGAGTTTCGTGGCACCGATGCCACCCTAAAACTCAATCGCAGCGGCTTCAGTGTTTACCACGAGGGCGTGCAATCCAATCCGGTCGTCAAGGCTGACAGTTTTCGGGACGGCACGATTGATCACATGCAGAATTTTTTTGATTGCATCAAGTCTCGCAAAGAACCGAACGCCCCGGTCGAAGCAGGAGTTGCTTCAGCCCGCGCCGGCCACATCGCCAATCTGGCCTACCGCGGGACCGGGCAGATCGCGTGGCCACCGAAGAAAGCGGTTTGAGTTGCCGTTGGCGTCAGATCAAACGAACTTTGAGTGGTCACCTTCTGCAAAAACAGCCCAAGTCCCTCGGGACGGAAACACTCACACGTCAGTCCATTTGCACGCAACCTCAACCGACCCTATAATTTGCAATACTCATGCCTCTCAGCTCCGGAACCAGAATTGGTCCCTATGAAATTGCGTCGCTCCTCGGTGTTGGCGGAATGGGAGAGGTCTACCGCTCGCGCGACAGCAAGCTCGGCCGCGATGTTGCTCTCAAAGTGTTACCCTCCTCCGTTGGCATCGACACTGATCGGCTGGCTCGTTTCAGCCGCGAAGCCAAGGTTCTCGCCGCTCTGAATCATCCGAACATCGCCAGCATTTATGGCCTTGAAGATTCCGGTAGCACCCACGCGCTTGTGATGGAACTCGTCGAAGGGCCCACGTTGGCCGCTCGTATCAAGTCTGGCGCGATTCCTTCTGATGAAGCACTACCCGTCGCCAAACAAATTTGCGAGGCGCTCGAGTATGCTCACGAACGCGGCATCGTTCATCGCGATCTGAAACCGGCCAACGTAAAAGTGACTCCCGAGGGCACCGCGAAAGTGCTGGATTTTGGCCTGGCAAAAGCTCTCGAGACCGAAATCACTCCGGTTGACATCGGCAGTTCCCCCACGATGAGCCGCATGGCGACGCAGGCCGGGATGATTCTCGGTACTGCGGCATACATGTCTCCCGAGCAAGCCCGAGGCAAACCAGCCGACCGTCGTGCCGACATCTGGGCCTTCGGCTGCCTGCTCTATGAAATGCTTACCGGCAAAATGGCCTTCAGCGGCGAGACGATTTCCGACACCCTTGCAGCCATCATCAAGGAGCAGCCGGATTATTCGCTGCTCCCGGCAAGCACCTCGGCGAGAGTTCGCGTGCTCGTCGAGCGGTGTCTTCAAAAGGATTCGCGCCAGCGTCTCCAGGCAATCGGCGACGCTCGCATTGCAATTGACGAAGTTCTTTCCGGTGCACCGGATCCAACGGTTCCGCCACAACAGAAAATGGCCGCCCCACCTGCCGCTCCTCGCTGGAAGCGACTGTTTCCCTGGGTTGTGATTGCGGCACTGAGTGCTGGCCTGCTGTTCACCACGTTTCTTTCCAGCCGACCTTCCACATCCTCTGCCAAGCCAATCGAACTCAGTTTTTATCTGCCTTCCGGTCAAAAACTCGGCTCCGATAATGGAACGGCCTTCGCCATTTCTCCCGATGGTTCGCGCATCGCCTACGTTGTCGAGGAGTCAGGATCGACCGTTGGCCAGATGCTGATCCGCGAGCTGGACAAATCTTCTCCTGCCGTCCTTGCGAATGTTCAGAATATTGGCGGTGCTGCGGCTCCTTTCTTCTCTCCCGACGGCCAGTGGATTGGCTTTTTTGGTGATGGAAAATTGAAGAAGGTTTCCGTGCATGGCGGTGCTCCGGTCACGTTAGCGTCCGTCTCCGGCTATCGCGGCGGGACCTGGGGCGAAGACGACACCATTATTTTCCCTACTAAATTCACGAGTGCGCTGTACCGTGTGCCGGCAGCCGGCGGTACGCCTCAGGAAGTCACTCATCTGAATGCGGCACGCCTGGAAACTACACATCGCTGGCCGCAATTCCTTCCGGGCGGGAAATCTCTCCTGTTCACGGCATCTTCCAACAACAACTTTTTTGGTCAGGCCACCGTGCAAGCCGCCTCGCTTGCGACCGGCGAAGCCAAGGTACTGGTCGAAAATGCTTCCTTCGGTCGCTACCTTCCCGGCGGCTATCTTGCTTACTGCTCGCAAGGCACGCTGTTTGTTGCTCCATTTGACGCAAAAGCGCTCAAGCTGACGGGAACAGCCGTTCCCGTTCTGCAGGGTGTCGAGTTCGACATTTCCAATGGCAGCGTCCAACTGAGCGTTGCGGACAACGGCATGGCCATGTATATGGCCGGTTCCACTTCGAGAGAGAATCTCAACCTCGTGCTCATCAACCGCAAAGGTGAATCACAGATTCTCCTGAAAAGTGCGTCCGACGCTACCTCTCCCCGTATCTCTCCGGACGGCAAGAAGGTCGCCTTTGAAAAAGCCGTGGGCGGAATCTGGATTCACGACACAGTTCGCGGGACAACGACTCCGTTGGCTTTGAAGTCAGGGACCGCTAACTTTCCAATCTGGACACCCGACGGCCAATACCTCACCTATTCCTATACCGCCGCGTCGATGATGGGAACGGGTGAGCGAATTTATCGGCGCCGGGCGGATGGTTCGGGCGAAGAAGAGCCACTCACGCCCGAGAGCCCGCAAAGTTCCTACCCATCCTCGTGGTCACCCGACGGTAAGACGTTGGCCTTCGTGCGCCTCTCTGAAGTGGATGGAGCCTGCTGCGACGCGTGGACGATGCACTTCGATCAAAACGGAAAAGCTGAGAAGCCTGCACTGGTTGCTGAGGTATCTCGTGGAACGTCCGCAAGTCTCGCTGAGCCGGAGTTTTCACCGGATGGTCATTGGATCGCCTACAGTTCGGCGGATTCAGGCCCACCGCAGGTGTATGTTGTCCCCTTCCCCTCAACAGGTGGTAAATGGCAAATCTCGACGGACGGTGGTTCGGAACCGCGCTGGTCGAAAACAGGTCATGAAATTTTCTATAGCGAGGGCGCGGAAATATTTGCGGTTCCCTACACCGTCGAAAAGAACTCCTTCGTTGCGGGTAAGCCGCAACCGGTATTCTCGCGCATCGCTCTGCGCTTCCCTTACACCGCGTTCGATGTCGCCGCGGACGGGCAACACATCGCAGCTTTCCAGTTCGACGGTGAGGAAAGGGCTACGCGAATTGAACCGACTGTCGTCATCCACTGGCTCGAGGAAGTTCGCCGGCAAGTTGCGTCGGGCCAATCGCCGTCGTCGAAGTAACGATTTTCATCGCCCACACTGGCCTATTCGATTTCTCTCGCGAGGACTGGCTGCTTCTGATTCCCTTCTTTCCGAAATTTATCGGATCTCGTGCAACGCGGAACGACTCGCCCACATTGCGGCTCTACCCGTACTCCGTTAGAATCGCCTTACGAGGCGCACATGCCCGAACTCTCTTCCAAACCGCGAATTGCAATTGGCTCAGACCACGCGGGATTTCCCATTAAAGAGACCATACGCCAGTTTCTTGAAAACTCTGGCTATCCTGTCGACGACCTGGGTACTTGGTCTGAAGAGTCGGTCGACTATCCTGATTACGGCAAGGCTGTCGGTGACAGCGTCGCCGCGCACAAGGATCTGTACGGAATTGCGGTCTGCGGCACTGGCATCGGAATCTCGATCGCTGCAAATAAAGTTCCTGGAGTCCGAGCGGCTGTAGCGCACGACCTGAACACGGCGCGGCTTGCCCGGGAACACAATGACGCGAATGTGCTCGCCCTTGGCGGTCGAATCGTCAACGGCACGCAAGCGATCGAAATGGTGCAAACGTTCCTAACCACGGCATTTGTGGGCGGGCGGCACGCGCGTCGGGTCGAAAAGATTGCTTTAATAGAACAGGCAGAACGCGCATCGCAGCACTGAAATTGAGTCTCGTTCCGCGCTCCGGCGCAACTCTTTGAGGAGAACTGAATGACCACTGAAGCAAATACCAGGATGCAGCGCCCGTTGAACGCGGTCGACCCCGAGATCGCGGAGCTCCTGCGCGACGAAGCGCAGCGCCAGGCTACCGGCCTTGAACTGATCCCGTCGGAGAATCTAGTCTCCGAAGCCGTACTCGAAGCCATGGGATCGATCTTCACAAACAAGTATGCCGAGGGTTACCCCGGCAAGCGTTACTACGGCGGTTGCGAATACGCGGACAAGGTTGAACAGCTCGCCATTGATCGCGCCAAAGAACTTTTCAATGCCGAACACGCCAACGTTCAGGCTCACTCAGGCACGTCTGCCAATGTCGCGGTCTATATGTCCACGCTGCAACCCGGCGACACCGTCCTCGGCATGGCTCTCGCACACGGTGGCCACTTGACCCACGGCCATCCACTGAACTTCTCCGGGCGGATGTACAAATTTGTCGAGTATCACGTTCGTCAGGAAGACCAGCGTATCGATTACGACGAGATCGAAAAGCTTGCGCATGAGCACAAGCCCAAAATGATTGTTGCGGGCGCAAGTGCGTATTCCCGCATCATTGATTTTGAACGCATCGGGAAAATCGCCAAAGCCATAGACGCTCTTTTCTTCGTCGATATGGCACATATTGCAGGTCTCGTTGCGGCAGGCGTCCACCCGAGTCCACTGCCCCATGCCGACATTGTTTCGACCACTACCCATAAGACCCTGCGTGGGCCTCGGGGAGGCATGGTTCTCTGCAAACAGTCATTCGCCAAGGAAATCGATAAATTGACCTTTCCCGGTACGCAGGGCGGTCCGCTCGTACACACCATCGCGGCCAAAGCTGTCTGCTTCAAGGAAGCGATGGAGCCATCCTTTAAGGAATACCAAACGCAAGTCGCGGCGAATGCCAAGGCTTTGGCGAATGCAATTTCCAGGGAGGGATTCCGGATCGTTGCCGGGGGGACCGACAATCATGTTTTTCTTGTCGAGGTTCACTCCCGCGGTATTACCGGCAGCGATGCTGAAAAAGCACTCGACCGTGCTGGAATCACCGTCAATAAAAATTCCATCCCCTTTGATCCGCTTCCTCCGATGAAGGGCGGCGGCATTCGGCTTGGCAGCCCCTCGGTCACGACCCGCGGTATGAAGGAACGGGAAATGGAATCGATCGCAAAATGGGTCGCCGATATTTTGCTACATGTAGGCGACACCTCCGTAGAGCAGCGTGTCCGCGAGGAAGTTGCAGATCTTGCCGCCCGTTTCCCGATTTACCAGTCCCGGCTCCGAGGTTCAGCCGTCCCTGCCCGCGTCTAGCAGATGCCGATCGGGGCACTGTCATCTGCCCTCGTTCCGTTCCTGAACGAGTCTGCCGGTTTGCTTTCTGCCGTCTTATCCACCATCTTGAGTCCAGGGCTCGCCCGTGATACACCTCAGTACTTACCGGGGATCGGTCCTGGTCCTGTGCGACGACAATGACTTCACGAAAAGATGAATTGCCCGACGTAGTCTCCGCCACGAACCATTTCGAAAAATGGGCCTCACGCCACGTCAACATGATCCGTTCTGATGTCGATCTGAAACACGAAAGCATGGCCGAGGCGGCTTTCTCTTTTTTCCGTGCGACTTTCTATCGATTTGCTCAGTGTTGGCCGCTTGTTTGCCCGGAACTTTCACGGGCAGCGCAAGTGCTGGCCGTCGGGGATCTTCACATCGATAATTTCGGAACCTGGCGCGACCTCGAAGGCCGTCTCATCTGGGGAGTAAACGATTTTGATGAAGCATGGCCTGCAGCCTATACGGTCGATCTCGTGCGGCTTCTCGCGAGCACCTATCTGGCAATCGACGAAGAGCATCTTTCGCTGACGCGCAAGGAAGCCTGTCAGGCTTTGGAGCAAGGCTATCGGGAGTCCATGGCGAAAGGCGGCAACCCTTTCGTCCTGGCAGAACATCATCGGTGGCTTCGTCTTCTCGCTCTGAATAAGTTGCGAGATCCGGTTACATTCTGGCAGAAAATCAATGCGTGTCCCAAATATAAAGGCAAGCTACCTTTGGATGTGCTGAAGACAATCGAGGAGTCCATGCCGTTTCGCGCGAAGAATTTTGAATTGCGCTCCCGCATTGCAGGGCTCGGAAGCCTTGGCCATCCACGGATTCTGGCAGTTGTGATCTGGCACGATGCCCATATCGTTCGGGAAGCCAAGCAACTCACACCGTCTGCCTGGGTCTGGGCGAAACAACTGAAGACGAGCGATGTGCTTTCACACAAACTCATCGATACCGCGGTCCGGATCCGCGATCCCCATGTTCATTTCCTCGAACATTGGCTCGTTCGCCGACTGGCTCCCGACTGCAGTCGCATCGAAATCAGTACACTTCCTGAAGAACGTGACGAAGAACGCCTGCTCTACTACATGGGATGGGAAACCGCTAACATTCACCTTGGCAGCTACAAGGCGATTCCCGCCGTCAAGCGCGACCTGGCCAGGCGAAAGGGCCGCTGGCTGCACAAAGCAGCCAAGGGCATGCTTGCAGTCACGCTCGATGACTGGAAGTTCTGGCGGCGCAACTATCGGCGCTCTGCTCTCGAAAAATAACTGGTCCAGTTCCCTGCCGTCCGCGGCCAATTCCCTGCCCAAGGGCGACAAACTGGCACCACGCTTCTCGTTGTGCAGTGGACCTGCACGTGTCTGCCTCTGCTCACGCGACACTTCACCCAGTTTCCTTAGAACTCCGAGACCTTGCACCACGACTGTCCCACCGGTCAGTAGATTCCTTCACCATTAGTCCGTAGTTTAGGCAAGACCGGTAAATGAGCACTCCAGCGGCATTATCGCTTCTCCTCTTCCGCCTTTTGGCATGCGCTGCTCTTGCAATCAGTCTCTTACGCGCATTCACGATCGCGGGATCGGTGCGATTCTGCCCGGTTACGCGCTCGTTCAAGTCAGCCTCCCGGTGGAGTCCTCGTCTACGGTAAACATAATTGAGGTGGGATCATGATGGATACCGAAGCCTTTCGTGAGTTCAAGACTGGTCTAACCTATTTGCGCGACAATTCCGCGACTCGTGCTTTGCAGCACATTGCCCGCGCTGCCGAGCTTGAACGCAACAATCCCTATTACATGTCCTATCTCGGTGTCGCGTTAGCACGCACCGAACAGAAATGGGCAGAGGCAGAACGGATGTGCGACGCGGCAGTTCGCATGAAGCGCAATCAGGCGCAGCTTTATCTCAATCTCGCGGAAGTCTACATCTCTGCAGGTCGCAAGGAAGATGCCCGCGAGGCTCTATTCGCGGGAATGAAATATGCTCGCCGTGACATCCGGCTGAATATTGCGATGGCCAAGCTTACCCCGCGCCGCGCTCCGGTGTTCACTTTTCTCGAACGCAAGCACCCACTGAATCGTCATTTCGGACTGCTTCGTCACAAGACGCTGGTCGCCCTCGGAAAAGAATAGTTTTTGCCCTGTTTCCCGAACCCCCAAAAGCAAGAAGGGCGGTTGGCCCTCAAGCCAACCGCCTCTTTTGTTTTCAATTTGCTAGCGATCACGCAACCGGATGTTTACTTCCGCTGGGAATAATTCCCGAAGGAGTATCCGCCTTGAAACCCCATCTCCATCAGAATCTTGAAGCCTACTCCGAACAAGCCATTCGGCAAAACATCGCGTCGAACGACCTCCGCGAGGTATTCGCGGTGCATTGCGGTTGGTTCCTTGGTGTAAGGCATCGTGACGAACAGGCGCATGCCGATTTCGTAGGAATGCTCGCTTGATTGAAAATAGACGCCGCTGCGCGAGACGCTCAGTGAGCCGCGAATGTCATCGAAGTGGTCCTTTTCTGGATCCGAAGGCCTGATGCGCATCAATTGGTTGATCTTGCAGCGACGGCTACCACGACGTTCGGTTTGTGTTGCACGTGACGTTGCCATTGCAGGGCTTCCTTGTTGCTGCTTCAACATTACATCAATAGGAGACGCCATTACTGCCACCTCTTCCAGGAAAGAAAACTCCTTCTGAATAGAGAGATGGTAGGGCGTAACCAGAGGAAAACCTATAGCGTGTCCGTACCTGCCAAAGGGTAGGACAGCCCAATGGAATGGTAGTACGGAAGTACCAACCCCGCAAATTCCTTCTGAGGAAATCGACTCATTTCCCTCTCCCCGGTACGTGACTTCGCGTCCCCTTCTGTGCGATTCTCTACCCTCAGCTTAAGCTTACCAAGGGACCCATGCTCAAGAAATTCAAGGATTTGACAGAACGCGAGATCCTCGCCATCGCCATCGCCAACGAGGAGGAAGACGGACGCATTTACGGCGAATTTGCCGACGGCCTGCGCGAGTCCTACCCCGCTACAGCCGACATGTTTGAAGAGATGCGCTTTGAAGAGGCCGGCCACCGCGACCGACTTCTGGCTCTTTTCCGTACGCGTTTTGGCGAGCAAATCCCTCCAATCCGTCGTGAAGACGTACGCGGGTTCCTGAAACGCCGGCCCGTCTGGATGATGAGGCCACTCGGTGTCAAAGTCGCACGTCGCCAGGCTGAAATTATGGAAATGGAAGCCAGCCGATTTTATACGCAAGCGGCCAGCAAGGCTTCCGATGTTGCCACTCGCGAACTCCTAAACACGCTGGCCGACGAAGAACGCAAGCACACTGCCGCCGCAGGACAATACGAGGAGAAGCATCTTACCGAACAGGCGAAAGACCTCGAAGAGCAATCGCATCATCGGCTCTTCGTCCTGCAATACGTTCAGCCCGGCCTGGCTGGACTCATGGACGGCTCGGTTTCGACGCTGGCCCCCATTTTTGCTGCCGCCTTCGCCACGCACAAGAGCTGGGACGCTTTCCTTGTGGGCCTGGCGGCTAGCATCGGTGCAGGCATCTCCATGGGTTTTGCAGAGTCACTGTCTGACGACGGCTCGCTCACGGGCCGAGGCTCTCCGTGGATTCGTGGCGCCGTCACCGGCCTGATGACGACAGCGGGAGGCCTCGGCCACACACTGCCCTTCTTAATTCAGGAGTTTCACCTCGCCTTGGGCGTCGCCATTCTTGTTGTCGCCGTCGAGCTGGGCATTATCGCCTGGATCCGCGCCCGCTATATGGACACGCCATTCCTTCAGGCAGCCTTCCAAGTCATCGTCGGCGGTGTCTTGGTTTTCCTCACTGGATGGCTGATCGGAAGTTCGTGAGGGTGATTTCTGCCCGTTTACCCCAGATACTGCACGTGCGCGTAGGTGCCCAAGCGGACGTTGTACGCCAGATACCAGCCGGGATGATCCGGGTCTTCGTAAATGACGATGTCATCGGCATCCCAATTCCATCCATCGACGAAGCCGATGTCATACGATGCGACGCTAAAATAGAATCCGTTGAACCAGAAACGGCTCGGACCTCCGCCTGCTAAATGCCAGACATGCTCGCGTCCAAATCCACCTGTAAAATGTCCATGCTCCCATGGATGATCGAGGTGGTAGTGCGGATCGTTCGGCCCGCTGTCATGCCCTACCCACTGGTCGTTCGAATGGACGTGAGGGGCATTCGGATGGCCGGGCTGATCGCTGTAATTCTGGCGGTGTTGTTCCTGCGGATTTCCACCTGGATGACTTTCCTGGGGTGGATGGGTCGCGGTATGTTGTGGTGGCTTTGCCGCGGCAGGTCCGTGCGCCGGAATATGTTGCTGTTGCTGAGGCGGATGCGCTTCCTGCGGGTGGCCCTCTTCAGGATGAGATTGTGCACTACAGACTTGCGGAGCGGAGACGGCCAGTAGAAAAACCAAGCTGGCTGCGAAAAACCCCGTAATGTTCTTCAATAGATCCTCCAGAGAGGCCGGTTGACCAGGCCGGACGCCTCTCGCTCGAGTGAGCATGCGGTCTTCGCCCGGCAACTCACTATCGAGCAAATGCTGTAATCCCCTGTCGGCAATCGCGCAGATCCGTTGTTAACTCACATTCCAAATCTTTTAACCCAAGTCACTCTTGGCGAGCGTCTCACTGCGAGTTTTGCGCTATTCTTTCTTCCTATGACGCTCGAAGATGTCCTTCTCGAAGTCTGGCGCCAATCCCTCGTTGAAAATTCCAAAACCGTTACTCTTGGCACAGGTAGATTTCCCGTGCGTACCACGCCAAAATCCAGGTTGCGCCAGATTGATTTTGTTTTTGATGGAATGGAGTTACGCGGTTTGGAACAAAATCCCAAGACGAAATCCCGTTGGGCCCAACTTGCCCGCTCCGGTAAATCAGTGATGCAATTTCTCAGCAAGGGTCGCTATTTCGCAAATGTTGTCGACGGAAAACTTCAGCTTTACGGCAAGCTTCAAACCGCTGGTTTCAAGGTCCGGACTGGCTGAAGATACCCATCCAGAGCCCCTTCCCACCGGGTAACTCGCGCCGCTCCTCATGAATCAGATCAAACTGTGCTTCTTTCATCGCGCGACGGAATTCCGCGATCTCGATCAGGGCAAACCGAGCTCCAAGCGATTGCATCGCGGCAAATCCGGTCGGCGTTACGTCTTTTTCTGCAACGCTTGGCAGCTGCAGCACGACTGAAAACTTTCCCCGAGGCAGCACCAGCGACAATGCATTCCCCAGGCATCGAAGCAGTCCTGTGTGTTCAAAAATCAGCGCTGCGTGCACCAACTCTACAGCACCGACGCCGGGACACTGAGCCGCGAGATCCTCACAGTAGAGTTCTAGACCCGGGAGGGTCCCGTATCGTTCGCGCACCGTTTCTAAATATTCCGGATTGATGTCAATGCCGACGATCCTCGTCACCTTGCGATCGATGCGCTCCAAACCGTTGCCACCGGCCACACCCAAAATCGCCACACTTTTTGGTTTGCATACCTCGAGCGCGCGCCCAAATAGCTCTGCGAGCGGTTCTAGCTGCCGAACAGTGTCGGAGCTCATGTGGCCTTCGTAGTCGGACAGCGGAATCTTCAGCCAGGCTTTTCCCATATCGCTGATCCGCCAGCGCCGTCACGTCGACGGGTGAGCGCCGGTCGCGCCGAGGTCTCCGCAGCGTGAGCGCATATCCTGCTTGAACCGTTCGCGCTCCTCGGGGGTCATTTTTTCCCAGAACGGCGCACGGGGTCGTCCCCACTTACCGCGACCATGACCATTGCCATGGCCGCCGAATCCCCCGAACAAGATGCGGCAAAGTGCCAGAAGTCCGAACGCTTGCCAGAAGGTAATCTGATGCCAGCCGAACAGTGCCGGCAGCAGCCAGTTCCAGAGGTGCATCACTACTTCGCCGCCAACAAAGATGAACAACACCAATGCGAGCGGACCCAGAACAAAAATCCATTTCTTTTTCATCGTGATCCTCACTTCCTCGTAAATTCCGCGTAGAGACCCTGCAATTGCTGCCGCAGGTGTCCCACTGCATACCGCTTGCGGGCCAGCAGCGTGTTCACGTTTACTCCACTTTGCGCCGAAATCTCCTTAAAACTTTTTCCTTCAAGTTCGTGCGCGACGAAGACCTCTCTTTGCTCTGCTGGCAGCTCACCAATTGAAACTTTTAGCGCATCGAGGAGCACATTGCGGAAATACTCCGCGTCTGGTCCGGCATCGGGCGAAGGCAGCAGGTCTTCGATGCGCAACGACTCGCCGTCCTCCTCATCAACCACGTCGTCACTCCACGCCCAGAGGCGCTTCTTGCGAAACAGATCCGTAATTCGATTGCGTGCGACACGGAACAGCCAGCCGGTCACGTGATCAATCGGCATGAGCAGACGATTCGCCTCCACCAGCTCGTAGAACACCTCTTGAAGAAGGTCTTCGGCATCTGCTTCGTCAGGCACACGTTTGCGGATGAAATTGCGCAGCCGCGATTGTTCCCGCTCGACGACTTCGGAGATTTGGCGGTCCTGCTCGATGATCCCGGTCATAGATATGCCATTCATCTACTACTGTAGACGAATGACGCCCTCAAATATTGCAACGACCGGAATGACGGCCCAAAAAGACGGGATGAGGAGAATCAGGCGCCCGAATCGGGGATGGCGGCAGGGAGGGTCGCCACAACGTTCTGGGAGCAGCCGGAAGGCGTCTCAGACCACAACTCTTTGCGGATGTGCCGCGAATTAGTCGGAATGGGCCGGCGAGGAAGCGATTTGCGGGTGGCGGTGAAATAGCCGTCGAAGGAACGATTGCACGCGGTCCATATAGATGTAGACAACTGGCGTGGTGTAGAGCGTGAGAATCTGGCTGAGGATTAGACCGCCGACAATCGTGATGCCAAGGGGACGTCGAATCTCCGAGCCCACACCCGTCCCCAGGGCGAGCGGCAGAGCTCCGAAAAGCGCTGCCATCGTGGTCATGATAATCGGACGAAACCGCAGCAAACATGCCTTGTAAATGGATTCTTCAGGCGTTTTCTCTTCTTCTCTCTCTGTTTGGACCGCGAAATCAATCATCAGGATGGCATTTTTCTTCACGATGCCAATCAGCAGGATGATCCCGATCAACCCAATGATGCTCAGATCCATGTGCATGAGCTGCAAGGCAAGCAATGCGCCAATTCCTGCCGAAGGAATCGTCGATAAAATCGTGATGGGATGGATGTAGCTCTCATAGAGTATGCCCAGCACGATATAGACAGCAGCCAGTGCCGTCAGAATCAAAACCGGCTGATTGGCGAGCGAATCCTGGAATGCCTGCGCGGTGCCCTGAAATGTGGCATGGACGGTGTTGGGCACGCCCAGTTGCCGTCTGGCTTCCTCAATATGCTGCACGGCCGGACCCAGTGACGCGCCAAGCGCAAGATTAAAGGAAAGCGTAATCGACGGAAAAATCCCCTGGTGATTCACCGAAAGTGAAGTATTCGAGGGCTCGTAATGCGAAAACGCACTGAGCGGAACAAGCTTGCCGGTGTTTGACTGCACATAGATAAAATTGAGGGCCTCCGGGTTGTCTTGAAACTCCGGAGCCACTTCGAGCACGACGTGATATTGGTTCAGCCCTTTGTAAATATTGGACACCTGTCGCTGACCGAATGAATCATTAAGCGCATTGTCGATGTCCTGTGCTGAAACCCCCAGCCTCCCAGCCGTGTCCCGATCAATGGCCAGGAAAGACTGCAACCCCTTGTTCTGCTGGTCAGAATTAACGTCACGAATTTCAGGAATCTGCTTCAGCCGCTCCATCATGATCGGTGCCCAGTGATACAGATCATCAAGGTTGTCGGCCTGCAAGGTATATTGGTATTGTGCCCCGCCGAAACGCCCGCCAACGGTGACATCCTGCACCGATTGCAAAAACATCGACGCACCGGGAATATTCGCAGTCTTTTCGCGAAGGCGAGCGATCACCATATCCGAATTAATTTTGCGCTGCGCAAGCGGCTTGAGCTGTGCGAACAGGCGCGATGTGCTAGTCCCGTTGCCGCCGCCGGTAAAGGAAGTTACCGATTCAACAGCGGGGTCGGCGCGAACGATATCCGTAAACGCACGCATTTTTCTCGCCATTTCAACGAAGGATGTGTCCTGGTCCGCTTGGATGAATCCATTGATACGGCCGGTGTCCTGTTGCGGGAAAAATCCCTTGTTCACGGTACGGAACATCTGCACGCTGATGAAGGCAGTGAGAATCGTGATTGCCAGGACGATCGGTTGATGATGCAGTACCCATTTCAGCGAGCGGTCGTACCCGCGCAGCAACCGGTTGAAGGTGCCTTCCGAAAGCCGATAGAAAAAGCCATGCTTTTTCTCGTGGTCATGCTTCAGAAAGCGTGCACAGAGCATTGGCGTCGTCGTCAATGAAACAAACAGCGACACAATAATTGCAACACTCAGAACAACGGCGAACTCCCGGAACAGCCGACCAACGAGGCCTCCCATCATCAGAATCGGGATGAATACGGCGATCAGCGAAAGGCTCATCGAAAGCACCGTAAAACCGATTTCGCTCGAACCCTTCATCGTCGCGTGCATGGCGGATAATCCATTTTCCATGTGCCGCGCAATGTTTTCGATCACGACGATCGCGTCGTCAACGACAAAGCCCGTCGAAATCGTCAGCGCCATCAACGAAAGATTGTCGAGGGAGTAGCCGCAGAGATACATCACCCCGAACGTTCCGACCAGAGAGAGCGGTACGGCGACACTGGGGATCACGGTCGCTCGATAATTCCGCAGAAACGCAAACACCACAAAAATAACAAGCAGAATCGAGATGATCATCGAACGCTCGACTTCATGGACCGAAGCGCGGATCACCACGGTGCGATCGATAATGACATTTACCTTAAGCGCAGGAGAGATCGAAGCGCGCAACCATGGCAAAGTCGCCTTTACCGCGTCGGCTGTCTCGATCATGTTTGCCCCGGGCTGACGGAAGATCGCAATGATAACGCCAGGCTGGCCGTTGGTGATGCCGAGATTCCGACTGTCTTCCACCCCGTCGACCACCTGGGCTACGTCAACGAGACGCGTAACTCCTCCCGCATGGCCGCCGATGATCAACGGTTCGTACTCGTAGGCCTTGAAAAGCTGATCCGTGTCCGAGACTGCCCAGGCGCGGTCCTTGCTCGCAATCGAGCCTTTGGCTTGATTCGAATTCGCGTTTTGCAGCGCCTTACGCACGGTCTCAAGGCTGATTCCGTAACTGTTCAGCAATTGTGGATTGGCTTCGACGCGCACTGCGGGGCTTGACGATCCCCAAACAAATACCTGGCCGACACCCTGAACCTGTGCAATTTTTTGCGCCAGAATCGAATTTGACGCGTCATAGATTCCGCCAATCGGAATCGTGTCGGACGTAACCGAAAGGAAGATCACGGGTGAATCGGCGGAGTTCACCTTGCGGTAGGAAGGTTGGCTGGGCAAATCCGCCGGAAGCTGACTTCGCGCCGCATTTATCGCGGCTTCCACATCTCTGGCAGCGGCATTGATATCGCGGCTTAGATCAAACTGCAGCGTGATCCCGGTATTGCCAAGGTTCGATGACGAAGTCATCTGCGTGACTCCCGCGATGCGACCAAACTGTCGCTCAAGCGGAGTGGCCACGGAGGAAGCCATCGTCTCGGGGCTGGCCCCGGGAAGCGACGCACCGACCCCGATCGTTGGAAGATCCACCTGCGGAAGGGGTGCCACCGGAAGAAAGCGGAACGCGATCACGCCTGAAAGAAAGATTGCGAGGGTTACAAGAGATGTCGCAACAGGGCGTTTGATAAATGGCGCGGAAAAGTTGGACTGGAAATTCATGGCTAGTCTCCCGTCGCAGGCTCTTCAACAGAAGAGATGCCCAGGTGCAGGCGGTTGGCCAACCAGTCAAATGCCAGGTAAACGACCGGTGTTGTGTATAGCGTTAGAAGCTGGCTGAGGATCAGGCCGCCGACGATCGTGATCCCGAGAGGACGACGAAGCTCCGAGCCGACCCCTTGACCAAGGGCTAACGGCAGGCCACCAAGCAGTGCGGCCATCGTGGTCATCATGATCGGCCGGAAACGAAGCAGGCACGCCTCGTAAATTGCATCCAGCGGAGGCTTGCCTTGATTGCGCTCAGCCTCCAGCGCAAAGTCAATCATCATGATCGCATTTTTCTTGACGATACCGATCAGCAGGATGATGCCGATGAGCGCAATGATGCTGAATTCCGTCTTGCATAACAGCAGGGCGAGAATTGCCCCAACTCCGGCGGACGGGAGCGTAGAAAGAATCGTGATCGGATGAATATAGCTTTCATACAGGACCCCGAGAACGATGTAGACGGTAACGAGAGCCGCGAGAATCAGCAACGGTTCATTCGCGAGTGACCTCAAGAAGGCCGCCGCGGTCCCCTGGAATGTGGCGAGTACGCTTTGCGGCATACCGATATCGTTCCGGGCCTGCTCGATAACCTTCGTCGCATCACCCAGCGAAGAACCGGGTGCCAGGTTAAAGGAAATCGTTACGACCGGAAATTGTCCCTGATGGTTGATCGCAAGTGATGTGGCATTGGGTTCGAAGCGTGTAAACGCGCTGAGCGGAACCTGTTGTCCCGTGGTAGAGCGCACATAAATATCCTTTAACGCGTCCGGACTTTGCTGGAAGTTCGGTTGTACCTCCATCACGACGTGGTACTGATTCAGTTGCGTGAAGATCGTAGAGACCTGCCGCTGGCCGAAAGCGTCGTACAGCGTGTTGTCGATATCTGCCGGTAGTATTCCCAGGCGCGATGCGGTGTCGCGGTCGATCGTCAGTGTTGCCAGGAGCCCATCATCCAGTTGATCGGTCGCAACGTCACGTAATTGCGGAAGTGTTTTGAGTTTGGCAACGAATCGCGGCACCCAGAGAGCAAGTTCTTTCGGATCGACGTCCTCGAGCGAATACTGAAATTGAGTGCGCGAAACACGGTCTTCAACGGTGAGGTCCTGCACCGGCTGCATATACAGTTCAATGCCATTGAGCTTGGCCACTTCCGGCTGCAATCGCCGAATCACATCAGACGCACTGATTTTGCGTTGCTCGAGCGGCTTCAGATTGATCTGGATGCGCCCGCTGTTTTGCGTCGTATTGGTGCCGTCAATCCCGATGAACGAGGAGAGGCTTTCAACCGCCGGATCGCGAAGAATAACGTCAGCAAGCTGTTGCTGGCGAGTGGACATCGCGGCAAACGATATATTCTGGGGGGCTTGCGATACGCCGAGAATCACGCCGGTGTCCTGAACCGGGAAAAATCCCTTCGGCACGTAAATATAGAGAAGAATCGTACCTACCAGTGTCGCAATTGTTACCAGCAGGGTCGTGGTGCGGAAGCGGAGTACAAAACGGAGAGTGCGTCCATAAAACGCAATCACATCGTCAAACACTTTTTCGGATTTGCGATAGAACCAGGTCTGTTGACTTTGCGGCTGGTGCCGGAGCAACTTCGCGGACATCATCGGAGTAAGAGTGAGGGAAACGACGGCCGAAACCAGAATCGTTACGGCCAGAGTCACCGCAAATTCCCTGAACAGCCGGCCCACGATGTCACCCATAAAAAGCAGTGGAATCAGCACGGCGATGAGGGAGACGGTGAGAGACACGATCGTGAAACCGATTTGCTCGGAACCGCGCAGCGCCGCCTGCAGGGGCGATTCACCATCTTCAATATACCGACTGATGTTCTCAATCATCACGATCGCGTCGTCAACAACGAAACCGGTTGAGATCGTGAGTGCCATCAGCGAGAGATTGTTCAAGGAGTAGCCGAGCAGATACATCACGGCAAACGTTCCGACAATCGAGAGCGGCACGGCAACGCTCGGAATAATGGTGGCACGTAAGCTGCGCAGAAAAACGAAAATGACCATGACAACCAGGGCAATCGTGAGCAGCAAGGTGTACTGAACGTCGGCAACCGAAGCGCGAATCGTGGTGGTGCGGTCGGTCAGAATGTTGACCTGAATCGAGGCGGGAAGGGCGGCCTGCAACTGGGGCAGAATTTTTTTGACTCGATCGACAACGCTGATGATATTGGCGCCCGGCTGGCGCTGGATATTCAGGATGACCGCCGGCTGACGATTGGCCCAGGCTGCCTGGCGGACATTTTCTGCACCATCGACGGCCGTCGCCACGTCCGAGAGTCGAACCGGGGCGCCATTGCGATAGGCAATGATGACGTTGCGGTAGCCTTCGCTTGTCAGCAGCTGGTCGTTTGCGCCAATGGTAAACGCCTGATGCTGCCCGTCAAACGTGCCTTTGGCCTGGTCAACGTTCGCGTTCCCGAGCGCTGTACGCAGATCTTCCAGGCTCAATCCGTACGACGCGAGCGCCGTGGGATTGGCCTGCACCCGAACCGCTGGACGTTGTCCGCCGCTGATACTCACGAGTCCCACACCGCTAAGCTGCGAAATCTTCTGTGCGAGTGTGGTGTCGGCAAGGTCTTCCACTTTTGAAAGCGGAAGGGTTGGCGAAGTCAGCGCCAACGTCAGAATGGGCGAATCCGCCGGATTGATCTTGCTGTAGATCGGCGGATTTGGCAGATCCTTCGGCAGCAAATTCGACGCGGCATTGATTTCCGCCTGAACCTCCTGTTCCGCAATATCGATGTTGAGGTCGAGATTAAACTGCAGGGTGATCAACGAACTTCCAAAGGAACTCGTGGAAGTCATCTGCAACAATCCTGGAATCTGACCGAAGTCACGTTCAAGCGGAGCCGTAACGGATGAAGCCATCACGTCAGGACTGGCCCCTGGATAGAACGTCTGCACCTGAATCGTCGGGTAATCGACCTGGGGCAAAGCGGAAACAGGCAACTGGCGGTAAGCCACGTAGCCGACAAGGAGGACGCCGACCATCAGCAGTGTGGTGGCGACCGGCCGCAAAATAAACGGCCGAGAAGGATTCATCGAGCAGGTCCTCCACCAGAAGGTGAGGCAAATGGTGAATTCGCGGAAGTGCCGGTGGCGGTTGTTTTCGGTGCTTGCGTAGTCGCGGGTGCTTGCCGGGGATCTACTTTGCTACCATCCTGCAGTTTGTCCTGGCCGTCGGTTACAACGACATCGCCGGGAGTCAATCCTTCCGAAATGCCGGTGATATTCCCGTTAGCGTCCGCGATCGTGACGCCGTGAATCTTTACAGTTCCATCTTTCGAAACGGCAAAGACATACACTCCCTGCGAACCGCGGAGAATGGCTGTCGTGGGAACGAGCACGACATCCTTTAGCGTGTTGACGAGCAGATGCACATTCACGAATTGATTCGGAAACAAGGCATTGTCTTCATTGTTAAAGACCGCCTTCAACTTGTATGTTCCCGTCGTGGAATCAATCTGGTTGTCAATCGTAAGAAGTTTTCCAGTCGTGATCTTCGAGGTATTGTCGCGATCGAATGCCTCAACTGAGAGTTGTTGGCCGCCGCGCAACTTCTTGTAAACGATCGGCAGCTGGTCCTGCGGTAGGCTGAAGAGAACAGCGATCGGCTGCAATTGGGTGATGACCAGAAGCCCGTTCGTATCGGTCGCGTGGACCATGTTGCCTGCATCAACAAGGCGCAGTCCTACGCGCCCACCAATCGGAGCGGTAATGCGGCAATAGATGATGTTCAGCTTGGCGTTGTCAATGGTGGCCTTGTCTGTCTGAATCGCGCCATCAAATTGGCCGACAGAAGCCTGCTGCGTGTCGAGCTGTTGCTTCGGAATGACCCCTTCCTTGTACAGCTGTTTATAGCGATCCAGATTAACGATCGCATCCTGCTGCTGCGCAACGTCGCGAGCCAGTTGTCCTTGCGCTTGTTCTAATTGCACCTGATATGGCCGCGGATCGATTTCGGCCAGGACATCGCCTTCTTTTACAAGCTGCCCTTCAGTAAATACGACCCTGATCAACTGACCGTCAATGCGGGAACGTACGGTAACCGTATTGAAAGCGGTAACCGTGCCTAGCCCATTGTAGAAAACCGGCAGATCACCCTTCGTGGCCGTGGCCACAACCACGGGAATCGTCATTGAGCCCGGAGCCATGGCCCCAGGACCACCGGGGCCGGCTACAGCGGCACGAGAGCCAGATGCTGCGGCGCGGCTTCGGTAGAGCCAGATGCCCCCGACAAGAATGATTGCCGCAATCAGCCAGACCCACCAGCGATTGGAAGACACGGCAGACGCGGATGGAACAGTTGAGGGAGCGCGCGTCTCGGGCGCATCCAGCGTATCGTATGGTGCCATTTCCTGAAAACTCCTACAAAACTAAACCTTTATTCATGATTCCGTACGACCCGGGCGCGAGCAGATGGTCGGTAGACGGGGGAATAAACACAACCAGTGTACCCCCAAAATCCTGTTAAGGTTCGACACTATCTAGACGCAAGAGAAGGTCGAACGGTTACGGACGGGACGGGTAACGAGCGAAACACGGTGCAGAAATCAGGGGAGCGTCGTACACTATCGGCGGACCGTCGCTTGTGATTGAAGACACCCGTAAAAATCCAGGTCGAGGAGATGAGGGAATGGGAAAGGGAGTCCTGTTGGGAATTGTCCTAGGAATCATCGGTGTATTTATCGGAGCATATCTTTATTTTTCTACGGGGCAGGCGCCAGTGGCCGTCACTTCTCCCGAAATGCCTTTTGAATCCAAATTTGCAAGGATGGCGCAGCATGCCTACATGGCAAAAAAGCCGCACCTGAATTCTTCGGTGCCTGAAGACGAGGCGAATCTGCTCCTGGGCGCAAAGGTCTACAAGGACAATTGCGCCGTCTGCCATGGTTTGCCCGGAGAGCCGAAGACTTCGATCGCTGCCGGTATGTTTCCAAAACCACCGCAGCTGTTCCGGGGGGTCGGTGTAACCGATGACGAAACGTGGGAAACGTACTGGAAAGTGTCCGATGGGATCCGGATGACGGGAATGCCGGGATTCAAAGACGCGTTGGGCGAAACGAAGATATGGCAGGTCAGCGTCCTGCTGAAGAACGCAGACAAGATTTCGCCTGCGGTAAAAACCGAGTTGGCCTCAAGCAGCGGAGTGCCTACGGCGACGCCAACCGCTGCACCGCCAGCTGCCCCGGATGAGCACGATCACGTGCACTGAGGCCCATCCTCCGGGCTGAAACTCGAGAAGAGCGGCGATCGCTGCCGCTCTTTTTTTGTCACTTTCTGGCATTTTTTCTTTCCTTGCTTTCAAACCGGATCCTGCTGAAGAATGCTGTTTCGTTCCGATTCACCAGAGGCAAGCTCGATGAAGCATCTGTCCGTTATCACATTTTTCCTGATCGCGCTCACATCATCCCCCACCCTCGCACAATCTCCCGACTGGCTCTCCACGCTTTCACAACCCCATCATTACGTTCAGAAGCGCGCCTCGAGTTTCGACCGCTCAGGCGGGAACGCGGACTACCGCTCGATCGGTCCCGGTGAAACCCTGACCGTCCTTGACGAATCCGGACCAGGCAATATCACACACATCTGGTTCACGCTCGCCGATGATGAGCCCCATCATTTAAAGAAAATCGTTCTTCGCATCTACTGGGACGGCGAGTCCACGCCGAGTGTCGAGACACCGCTCGGTGACTTCTTCGGACTTGGTCTCGGCGAATATTTCACGTTTCAGTCTGCCCCGTTGGCGGTCGCACCGAACCGCGCTCTCAACTCATTTTTCCCTATGCCTTTTCAAAAACATGCGCACATCACGATCTCGAACGAAGGCAAGTCGAGAGTGGACGCTTTCTATTTCAACATCGATTACCAGAGCTTCGACACGGCTCTCCCTCCGGGCACACTTTACTTCCACGCTCAGTATCGGCAGGCGTCTCCCGCAATTGGGGTCTCGTCTCCGTGGACCGACAACGGCGATCCAGTCGTCAACGACAGGAAAAACCTGCGCGGGGAGGATAATTATGTTTGGTTGGAGGCGGCCGGCCGCGGGCAGTACGTCGGGGTAACCCTGTCTGTGCTGCAAAATCAGGATTTTTGGTGGGGAGAAGGTGACGACATGTTTTTTATCGATGGCGCTTCCGAGCCTTCGATCAACGGTACTGGCGCCGAAGACTACTTCCTCGGCGCGTACAGTTTCGGAGGCCAGCCTTTCGCCTATGCCTTATTCGGCGCTCCTGTCGTTGGCCAGGAACTGGCGGGCAGCCGCAGTTCCGTCTATCGATTCCACCTTGACTCGCCGATTCCCTTCAGCAGATCCATCAAGGCTACGATCGAACACGGTCATGCGAACAGTCGTTCCGATAATTATTTTTCCGTCGCCTATTGGTATCAGACCGAACCGCATGCCGCGTTTCCCCCACTGGCTTCCGTCGAGGATCGACTCCCGCGGTTGCACCCCGTTGGTGGTCCCGGGAACGCTGCGAAGTAGGACGTGACACACGAGGGTCAACCTCACTCGCCGGCCGCGCGTGTGAATCCGTGCCGAGACCGATCTTCCCCGGGAGGTTATCAACCCCTCAAATGGGTATACTAGAAAGAGACGAACTTCCGATGAATCCGACCTCTAACGCGTTTTGCACAGTCGAAGAAGCGGTCGAAGAAATCCGCAACGGCCGCATGATTGTCCTCGTCGATGATGAAGACCGCGAGAACGAAGGCGACCTGACAATGGCCGCCGAGAAGATTACGCCTGAAGCGATCAACTTCATGGCCAAGTTCGGCCGCGGACTTATCTGCCTCGCTCTCACCGAGCAACGGTGCGATGAACTGAATCTCCCTCTGATGTCCTCGATCAATACGTCCCTGCACGGCACGGCGTTTACCGAAGCCGTAGACGCGAAACTCGGCGTCACGACCGGAATCAGCGCCTCTGATCGTGCCATCACTGTCCTGACGGCGATTGACCCCAAAACGCGTCCTCAGGATTTGGCGCGACCAGGCCACATGTTTCCTCTCAGAGCGCGAAACGGTGGAGTGCTCGTTCGCGCCGGCCAGACAGAGGCTTCCGTCGATCTCGCCCGAATCGCTGGACTCAATCCGTCCGGCGTGATCTGCGAAATCATGAATGAAGATGGCACGATGTCCCGCGTGCCGCAGTTACTGGAATTCTGTCGCGAACACGATCTAAAGATGCTCACAGTCGCGGACTTGATCCGCTACCGGATGAACCACGAACGCTACGTTCGCCGCGTAGCCGAAGCGGTTCTGCCCACACGCTTCGGCGATTTCCGTATGATTGCCTATTCGAGTGATGTCGACCACGATCAGCACATTGCCCTGATTCGCGGGGAACTGATTGGCCCGACCGCACCTCTCGTTCGCGTGCATTCCCACTGCCTGACGGGCGATGTGTTCGGTTCGCTGGCCTGCGACTGTCCAGAGCTTGTCGTCAAGTCTCTGGAAAAAATTGCAGACGAAGGTCGTGGCGTTTTTCTGTACTTGCATCACACCGGCCGGGGCTTCTCGATTGACACGCCCGAGACGCCAGGCACCCTGCCGCAGATTCACTTCCACTCGCGTGGACAGCTCGACCGCGAACCCGCCCGTCAGAGGATGGTGCAGCACGAAAGCGGCATCGGTGCCCAGATTTTAATCGACTTGGGCCTGAAGGACATCCGGGTTGTCACCAATCACCCCAAGAAAGTAGTGGCCCTTGAAGGATATGGCATCCGGATCGCCGACCAAGTGCCATTGAGTCTCTCGACGCGCAAACCGACTCACCAGAAACTTTAAGATCTCTTCCCGAACGCTCGGGAACCCGTCTGAGCCCGGACGCGGCTCGCTCATTTTTTTGCTCTGGCTGCCCCCGCCTCGCACAACTTCCCCGTCGCTGCAGTTTTCATCACTGCCATTGTTTTTTCTATCATCGGCACTGGCTCGCGGATCTTCCATCAAATCTGCAGGTTGCGGCCACGGCTGAATTTTCGCTGAAATCTGCTGATGAATTCCTCATCGATTTCCTGCTGCATTTCTCTCCATCGTTTTTAAACACCTTCCGTTCACTCTCTCCCATCCCGCACACTGCACGTCACTTAGCGCCTCCGTCCGTTCGGTCTAGCCTTTGGTCCCTGAACTGCCTTTAGAGAGAGTGGAAACAGACACCCGATACGGGGACAGGAGATCGGCCATGACAATCATTCTGATGCTCACCATGTTTGCAATTTTTCTCAGCATCGATTTCTTCATGAAGAGGGGCAAGGTTCACGCGGAAGAAGCAGAAATCGCGACCTCTCCTGCCGTTGCTCCTGCGCTGCCCACACTTGTCGCCGGCTTTGATCTTCCCGGCAACCGCAATTACCACCAGGGACACACCTGGGCACAGCAAGAAAGCCCGACTCTGGTTCGCGTTGGCCTCGATGATTTCGGCGCTCGCCTGGCCGGCAAGGTTGACGGAATCGTTCTGCCAAAGCGCGGTCAATGGCTCCGTCAGGGACAAAAGTTCGCCACCCTGCTCCGTGACGGTCAGAAAGTGGACCTGGTTTCCCCAGTGGAAGGTGAAGTCACCAACGTAAACGACGCCCTGCTGCTGGACGCCACTCTGACCAATACCGATCCGTACGGCAAGGGCTGGTTTGTCTCCGTCGTTTCTCCAGACCTCGAGACCAACTTCCGCAACCTGCTGAATGGCACACTGGCCCGGAAGTGGATGGCCGAAGCGGCCAGCCGCCTGCAGATGCGCATGGTTCCTGCCTACGCCGGTGCCCTGGCCCAGGACGGCGGAGTTGCCGTACACGACCTCACCGTTCAGATGCCGACCGAGAAGTGGGGCGTGATCACCCGCGAATTCTTCCTGACGTAAACAGCAGCTACCTCCTGTCTTGTCACGTCAGCCCCAGGTCCCGAGCCGTAAGCTCGGGACCTTTTGTTTTTACCGGATGATTCGGACCGACGTTTGCATGACGGACGTTTGCCAGACGGAGACCCTGCTTTCGAGGTTCTGCCTCGTGGCTACGATGAGCTCCCGTTCGCGTGCCTTCTTCGAGTGCCCGAACTGCGTAGATGTGCGGATTTCTCTATTGCGGTACCCGATTGCCCTGGTTATCGTAGACCGCCGTTTCGCCAAACAGCCGCGCCTGATCCTCGATCTGCTGGCGGTCGCCGACGATTACAATCTGCATGTTTGCCGAATCAAAATATTTTCTCGCCATGGTCAGTAAATCGTCTGGCGCCAGCGCACGAATCCTCTGGCGATACGTTTCCAGATAATCGTCAGACAGCTCGCTCAATTCCACCGTCGAAAATTGCGACAAGAGGCCTTCCTGTGTCGCCAGTCCCATCGAAAACACACCCGTAAGATAATTCTGGGCATCGGCCAGTTCCGGTTGCGGGACAGGCAAGGAACGCAGCTTATCCATTTCGTAAAAGATCTCCGTCAGCGAGGCGGCAACCACATCATTGCGAACGGCGGCGGCGACTGAGAAATACCCATGTTGCTTGAATGGATGAGTACTGCTCCGCGGGCTGTAGGTGTATCCCTTGTCCTCCCGGATATTCATCACCAGGCGCGAATTGAAGGCACCCCCATACAAACTGTTGGTCAGCCCAAGGCTCAGCCAGTCCGGATTCTTCCGTGTGATCCCGTGGCATCCAGCCAGAATTTGCGTTTGCACCGATCCGGGATTGTGGACGAGATGAACCCGTCTGCCTTGCAACACCGGCAGGCGAGGGGTCTCCCTCGTTGCCGGCTTTTTCCCCGTCCAGGAGCTAAACACCTTTTCAATCATCTTCAGCATGGATTGGGAATCAAAATCACCAACCATCATCAGCAAAGCGTTTTCAGGTGTATAAATCTCGTGATAGACCGATCGGAGTTGTTCCCTCGTATAGTCCGCTATCTGCGCTTCGCTCGGAGAAATCTCAGCATACGGATGTTTGCCGAATAACACCTTGCGCAACCGCTCCCCTGCTAGAAATCCTGGCGAGGTACGCTCCATTTTTACTTCCTCGAGCTTCTGCCGCCGTTCTCGTTCGAGCTCTCCTTCGGCGAAGGACGCATCGCGCGCCAGCTCATTCACCAGCTGCAACAGGGGCTCGGCAAATTCAGACAATCCTGCAAACGAAATCGCACTGGTATCTTGTCCCGCATGGGTTCCGAGATCCGCTCCGAGTCTCCGCAGGTCCTCTTCAATTTGTCGGCTGGTTCGTTGATTCGTGCCGGTGCGCACCAAAGTCGCAGTCATTTCTGCGAAACTTGGCCCGCGATCGGCTACCTGGGCATTTCCCGCACGAAAATAGAGCTCCCCATGAAACTTCGGAATCGAATGCGCCTCGGCCAGCACGACCTGCATCCCATTTGGCAACTTCATTCGTGTCCGTTTGGGCCAGGTTACCGGCCGTTCCGGTGCCAATCCCGGGACCAAATCTGAAATCTCCGTTACCTGCGTCGCCATTATGCGGCCTCCTTCGCATCAGACTTCACGGGCGTGCGAAAGACAATCGCCCGATTTTCCTCGCGAAGATAGCGCTTCGCTGCGTCTTGCACGTCTTTGCTCGTCACCGCCAGAAAGTCGTCGAGGATCGTATTTACCAACTGCGGCTCGCCGTCGAACAGAGTGAAACAGGCCAGCAGATGCATTAATCCGTAGCGCGGCATGTAGCCCCCTCGGCCGCCCTCCAGCGTTGAAAAATAATCCGAGCGCCACTTTACCTTGATCTGCTGCAACTCGTCCTCATTGACTCCCTTTTCCGTGATTTCGCGAATGACCGAATCAAATGCCTCGAGCGTCTGCTCATCAGAATATTCCGGCTTGTGCAGAATCTTCGTCGTCATTTGCGTCGGCCCGTTGTAGCCAAAAATATCGTCAATGCCTCCCTCCGCCTCGACCGCAATCTGCTTTTCCAATACCAATTCGCGGTAGATTCTGCCAACCCTGCCGCCATGGAGTGCCTGATCCAGCAGTGCCATGGCACACCATTCCCTGGTTCTTCTCTTTGGCATGACATAACCAACTGCCAATGCAGGAAGCGTCCCAAATTTTTCTTCCACATGACCGCGACGCTCTTCAGTTTGCGGCGGCTCCGCAGGGTCAGCAAAAGGAGGCGTCGCTCCCGCTGGAATATCTGCAAAATATTTCTTTGCCAGCGCGAAACCCTCATCCGTCTTGATATCGCCGAGCATCAGCAGTACAGCATTGTTGGGCACGTAATACGTCCGGAAGAACTTCTGCACGTCCAGCAGGTTTGCGGCATCCAGATCCGCAAAATCGCCATAAAAATTGTGGGCATTTGCCCAGTTCCTGAACGCCACGGGCGGCATATCGAGCCACGGGAATCCGCCATACGGTTGATTCATCACGTTAACGCGAACTTCTTCCTTGACGACGTCGCGCTGGTTTCGCAGATTATCGTCATCGACCTTGAGAGCGCGCATGCGGTCCGCTTCGAGCCACAAAACGCGTTCAATTGCGTTTGACGGCACCGCTTCGTAATAGTTCGTAACGTCATACATAGTCGAGCCGTTCAGGACTCCGCCGCTCGAATTGATCAACTTGATGTGCTGCATCTTCGGCGCGTTCTCGGAACCCTGAAACATCATGTGTTCAAACAGGTGAGCAAATCCGCTGCGTCCCTGCGGTTCCAACCGAAACCCGATTTTGTAATAAATTCCGACGGTCACGACTGGCGCTGTGGTGTCCGGCGCGATCACCACACGCAAACCGTTCTCTAACTTGTCGCTATGAATTGGTACCTGCAATCGGCTCATGCCTTCTCCATGTCACGTGGTCAAAATGCGCTCGAAATGCTCTTTTTCGATCTCATGCTAGGATACCTTGAGGCGCCATCCGACACCAATTATGCATTTTCTCGGAATCGTTTTTTTCGGCCTGATTGCTCTCTTCTGGCTGACCTATGGCCTGCAAACGGTCTACGGTGCCGCAACTCTTCCCCGGTTGAAATCCTTTGTGCCCGCTGCTGACGCAGATTGCCCGCGTGTCTCTCTCGTTTTCGCTGCCCGCGACGAAGAAGAAACGCTTCCCGCCGCCCTCGCCACGTTGATAGCGCTCGACTATCCCCATCTTGAAATTATTGCCGTTAACGATCGCTCCGAGGACGCCACACCGCGCATCCTCGACGCGTTCGCATCGACTCACGATCGCCTCAAAGTCGTGCACATCAAAGAACTGCCCGCGGGTTGGCTTGGCAAGCCTCACGCGATGCAGAGAGCCTATGAAGCGTCCACTGGCGAATGGCTCCTCTTTACCGACGCGGACGTCAGTTTCCATCCGGAGACCTTGCGTCGTTGCGCAACACTAAATCGCGCTCTCAATCTCGATCACCTGGTGCTTTTCATTGGAATGGAAATGATCGGGTTCTGGGAAAAAGTCCTGATCTCGTTCTTTGGCATGTCGTTCAACCTGGCGATTCAGCCGCATCAGGTTCGAAATCCCCATTCCCGCGCCTATGTGGGCGTGGGTGCCTTCCAGATGGTGAAACGCTCGGTTTACGAATCCTGCGGCATGCATAAACGTCTGGCTCTTGAGGTAATCGACGACGTGAAACTCGGAAAGATCATCAAGCTGGGCCGATTTCGGTCTGCCGTTGCCATCGCCAAAGACGCTGTTTCCGTTCGCTGGCACACAGGCTTTCGCAATCTTGTTCGTGGAGTTGAGAAAAATTTCTTCGCTGGAGCAGAGTACAGGATTGCACAAGTCTTCCTCCAAGCGTTCGCACTGCTGGTTTTTAACGTTGCACCTGCCCTCGGCATCTTCTCCGCTCATGGCTGGGCACGCCTTTTCGCCGCGGTCGCGTTCCTGGTTTCCATCGGTTTCCTGGCAGGAGTCGATATCGTGATGGGGATCTCTCCGCTTTACGCACTCACGCTCCCGCTGGCTGCTCTCGTTTTCACCTACATGCTGCTGCGATCCACCGTGATCACTCTGCGGCAGGGTGGCATCTACTGGCGCGGCACGTTCTACCCACTCGAGGACCTCCGCCGCAGCAACGTTTAGCGGCCAGGTCATTCTGGATGCGCTCTTGCGGTCACATGTATCGCGCGTTCTCTAGGCTGGCTTCTCCGCTGTCTCCTTACCAAATGTCCCCGCCAAGTCCTGTTCCTTTAGCGCCCGTATGCGATCCCTTAACTGCGCAGCCTTCTCAAACTCGAATTTCTTCGCAGCTTCTCGCATCTGCCCTTCCATCTGCTGCAGCAAATCCGCAAGTTGAGCTTCGCTTCGTACGTTCGAAGCTGCCGCATCGAGCTCGGTCGAATCGAGAGGGATCATCACATAATCCGCTTCGACGATTCGCGCCAACTCCATGTCCACACTCTTGATGATCGACATCGGGGTGATATTGTTCTCGCGGTTATACGCTTCCTGTTTTGCGCGGCGCCGATTTGTCTCCCCAATTGCCTCATTCATCGAATTTGTATGCCGGTCCGCGTACAAAATGGCGCGTCCATCGATGTGCCGCGCGCAACGCCCCATCGTCTGAATCAGTGAGGTGGCGCTGCGCAAATAGCCTTCCTTATCCGCATCGAGGATCGCCACTAACGAAACTTCCGGCAAATCCAGTCCTTCGCGCAATAAGTTAATTCCGATCAGTACGTCAAATTCGCCCCTGCGCAGATCGCGCAAAATCTTGATGCGGTCCAGGGTTTCCACTTCTGCGTGCAAATACCGGCACTTTACTCCGATCTCAGAAAAGTATTCACTCAAATCCTCTGCCATGCGCTTCGTCAAGGTCGTCACCAGGACGCGTTCCCGTCTCTCGCTCCGTTTACGAATCTCTTCAAGCAAATCGTCTACCTGCCCCTTGACAGGACGCACCTCCACCTGCGGATCGATCAACCCCGTCGGTCGAATCACCTGCTCAACGATTACGCCTCCCGATTTCGTCAATTCATACGGCCCTGGGGTCGCTGAAACATAAATCGTCTGGTTCATCCGGTGCTCAAACTCTTCAAAGGTCAGAGGCCGGTTATCGAGTGCAGACGGCATTCGAAAGCCGTAATCCACCAAAGTCTGTTTGCGCGAGCGGTCGCCATGATACATTCCGCGCACTTGAGGCATGCTGACGTGCGACTCATCGGCGAACAACACATAATCATTCGGCAAATAATCCAGCAGCGTCGGCGGCGCTTCTCCAGGCAGGCGGCCGCTCAAGTGCCGCGAGTAGTTCTCGACCCCGTGGCAATATCCGATCGTCCGCATCATCTCGATGTCAAACATCGTGCGCTGCACCACACGCTGCGACTCGACAAATTTTCCCTGCTTCTCTAGCTCTTTCTTCCACCAACCGAGCTCTTCCTGAATGCTGACAATCGCCCTGTCCCGCTGCTCCTGAGGCATCACATAATGCGACTTCGGATAAATCGTCACGCGCGAGAGGTTTTCCTGCCCCGTGCGGATCTCTCCAGTCAATGGGTCAAACTGTCGAATGGTATCGATCTGATCGCCCCACATCTCAAACCGGTACGCCTGGTCTTCGTAGGTCGGATAGATCTCGATGATGTCCCCGCGGACACGAAACGTCCCCCGGCGCAAGTCTTCCGATCGGTCGTACTGCATATCCACAAATTTCCGCAGCAACGCCTCGCGCGACGTCTGATGGCCCTTTTCGAGAACCACCAGCATTCCGTAATACGCTTCGGGTGAGCCGATGCCGTAAATGCACGAAACGGACGCGACAATCACGACATCGCGCCGCTCAAACAATGAACGCGTCGCACTCATCCGCAACTTGTCCAGCTCGTCATTAATCGTCGCTTCCTTATCGATGTAAATATCCGCGGAAGGCACGTAGGCTTCCGGCTGATAAAAATCGTAGTAACTGACGAAGTATTCCACTGCGTTCTCGGGGAAAAATGACTTGAACTCATGATAAAGCTGCGCGGCAAGCGTCTTGTTATGTGCTAGCACCAGCGCGGGGCGGTTCACCTGCTCGATGACCTTGGCCATCGTGAACGTTTTGCCCGAGCCCGTTACACCCAGCAGGACCTGGTTCTTTTCCCCGGCATCGAGGCCACGGCACAGCTGATCGATCGCCGCCGGCTGATCTCCGCGTGGCTGATATCCGCTATGTAGTTTGAAATCCATTGCCAGGGCCTCCTGCAGGTTCGCCAGTCAGAGCCGAAACGTCCATTATACGACGGTCGTCAAATCGGCATTTGTGCCGCTATCGCCGTTTCCGGTTGACCTTCCTAGAGAAGGACCCAAGTCCCGCACCGGCCTGCTCCTCAGGACAGTAGCAATCTATGGTGCATTGCTACTGACCAGTAACATCTCAAAATGGCTTGTCGCCTCAATGTTGTACTTGACGTCATTGGTTCCATCGGTTTTCGCGATGACCACCTCCATCGTCTGATGCATATCCTCCGTTCCGCGCATCAGCAAGCCCGTCTTCTCCGAGATCGATTCATAGGATTCGTTCAGGCCTTTTGCCGATCCGGTCGTTTTCAGGTCGTACAATTTGTACTCTTCAGGCGTGGGGTTCTCGATTGACGATTTCTGCCTCAGGTTCGAAGTCGTGAGAAACACTGCACAGGTTTCCTTTGCGAAAACAGGGCAGCCGCTACTTTCCCCAAGAGTCGTCGTGCGCTCCCAAACGAGCTTCTCGATGGGCCCCGGGGTCTTCTCCAGCTCCTCAGACTTCCAGGTCTCTCCAGACTTCGTAATTTTGTCCGGAACGACCCATCCGAATGCAAACTTCGAGGCCCAGGACACAAACGCAAGCGCTTCAAGAGGGGTCAACTCTTCGAATCCATTCTGCGCCTTCAGCTGCCCGTTTGAACCAATCGTGAATTCCGCCGAACGCTTCGGCGCATTCGACTCCTTCCCGGCATCGGAGGTCTTACTCTCCGGATAGTTGAACTCGGCCCGTGCCCGGATCACCGGCTTGCCGTTTTCACTTCCCGCCGTTTCTACGGTCACCTGCAGAATCGCGGAAAAATCCTGCTGTATGTCCTGCGGAATCACATTCCGAACGGCGCGACTTTCTGTCCTTGTGTGCTTCTGGACATGCCCGCGAATGTCGTAGCGTAGCACTTGGCCTGCGGCAAGTTGCGGTACGAACCTCGTCCGGTTTTGCCCGGCAACCCATGCCGGCAAAGCAAACGACAGCACGAGCAAGAGCGAGGCAGTCCTTTGCATCGGTAACCATCGACGTCGGGAGTTGGAAGGCCAGCCGCTCATTTTGCCGGCATCTGAAATTGACGATCAAAAAAGTCGCTCGTCGCCTGATACCCTTTGATCCAGTTGCTGTTTAACAAAAAGTCGTGCACATCGTCAGGAAACACGAGCAACTCAACATGCACACCACGGGCGCGCAATCGCGCGACCAGGTCCACAGTCTGCGAGAACATGACGTTCCTGTCGTCATCTCCGTGAATGAACAGTACTGGTGACTTCCACGTGTCCACCGAGGCCACCGGCGATGATTCATGGGCAAGCTTCGTCATCTCAGGCGAGATATTTTTTCCTTCCCAGTTATCAACCGGCCAGTCATGTACGCCGTGAAAATCCACTCCCGCGGTGAACAAATCAGAGTTCCGCGCCAGACCCATTGCCGTCAGAAAGCCGCCGTAACTACCGCCCCAAAGCCCGATCCGGCTGGCATCCACATCGGATCGCATCGCAAGATACCTGCCAGCAGCCACAACGTCCTGATATTCTGTTGCCCCGCGTCCCGCCCTGCCCGGTGCCTCGCGAAATCCGCGTCCATAACCGATTCCGCTACGGTAATTGACGGTCAGGACGATATACCCACGTTGGGCCAGATACTGGTTCATCGCGTACGCGTTTGCGTAGTAGTACATGTAATGCCATCCGAGAAGCATCTGGCGCATTGGCCCGCCGTGCAGAAAAATCAGAGCGGGTTGTTTCTGTCCGGCCTGATGGGTCTTGGCTACGAATAACTGGCCGTGTATTTCCAGTCCATCGGCTGACTTGAACACAACCTGCTCGGGCACAACGAGCGCGCCCGGGGTAAAGGTCGTCGGCAATTTCGGAGAAATCTGTTTCTGGTCCTTTCCATTGGCATCGGCAACGTACACCTGTCCTGGATGGGTTGCATCGGATTCTATATATGCAATCTTAGACGTACCTCCCAGGAAAACGGGGTTCCACGCGATACTAGAGCCTGCCGTCAGTTGCTGCGGCGCCGCGCTTCCATTCACTTTGACCGACCAGATGTGGCGGCGATCGATATCGTTACAATTCGAGTTAAAGAATATTTCCCCGCGATCCCGGCTGAAAGACCACTGCTCCACTTCACACTTCCCGGGTGTGAGCAATGTTGCCGCTCCGCCGTTTGCCGAGATTCGATACAAATGTTGCCAGCCATCTTGTTCGCCGGCGAAGACCAGTGTATTGTCGGCTGCCCAGGACAACACGCCCGCCCCGGTGTCTCGTGCCATATACGGATAGGAAGCATCGATCGCTTCGCCACTCGTCCACACTTCGTGCCCTGATCCCGTTAGAGCGTCAGCGACCCAAATTGCCCATGGGAAAGAGCGGTCTGGCTGCACAAAATACCCTTCTGGGGTGTCACGAGGTACGGCGGGCGTTCGCACGAATGCAACGTGACTTCCGTCCACTGACCACACCGGGTCACCATCGTTATCGACAGATGGTGCTAGAAATTTCACTGAGTTCGCCGCCAGATCAAAGATCCCAATGAAACTGTGATCACGGCGGTCGCTCACAAACAGTAATCTCGTTCCATCCGGCGACCATTCCCGCGGCTCATTTTTTCCCCGCACCACAATCTGTACGGGCTTCTCTCTGCCTGCGGCAGAAAGATCGGAAACGTACATTTGACCCGCGCGGGCGAATGCGACTTTGTGCTGCGCTGAAATGCAAGGAGATTGCCCCTCATCGATCTTTTGCGGCGCGCCACCGCCAAAAGAAATGATCCATACGGTTTGTTCCGGTCCTGCCGGATTGCTGGTAGGGTTTGCGTATTCACCAGACGAATTCTTTGCCTCGCCACGTACGTACACGATCGAAAGGCCGTCCGCAGTAAATTTCAAGTCGGACAATTCCTCACCATCGTCTTCCGCGTAATTTGTCAGCTGCCGCGCAGTAAATGACGGCCCTTCTGCGGCCCAGATATTCCGCTTGCCTTGCTGATTCGCGCTCCAAGCCAAACGGTCTCCCGTTCTCGAGGCGATCACATCTGACAAGAATGGTGCACTCAGGACCTGCTGGAGGGTGACGGAAGGTTGCTGCGCACGGGAAAGCATCGGGAAATGTAACAACAACAGCAAAGCGGGAATCACTTGGCCCAACAGGTTCCGTCTCATTGTCTGTCCTCGTTGATCAAAGGCGGCTGGTCTATGGCTTTGCGCGAACCGCCCCGACCGTTTCTAAAGATACTCCTGGTGACTCGACTGACCCACTGATTCGTAATACCCGCACATCAGCGCCTCTCGGCGCCTCGCGGGACCCGGCAGGAGCCGAACGAAACGTTAGCGTAACGTCCTTTCCAAATCCCAGCGTACCGCCGAGCCATACCTTCGTGCGCTGTCCGTCCAATTGAATGGCATCGAAATTAACCTGACGGTCCTTGATCTCAAATTCGCCTTCCGCATTCGCCCAACGGGACGATCCCGTTTTCGCGGTATTCCCGTCCAAGCTGCTCGGCACGTCCCACCCCCGAAATTCCACATTCTTCAGTTGAATATCGCCGCGTCCGCTCATCTGGCTCAATAAATCATCCCGACCGACTCCCGAAGTGGTGACGTGCAGCGTCCCCGACGCAACGCCGTTCCAACGCTCAGACCACCCCGGGGTCCAGGGAAGCAGGGCGAAATTGGCATGATCAATCTGCGCAAAAATTTCATAGGTCGGCGCAGATGAAAAGCTCGCCTGCACGGTGCCCCGAACATTCCCGCCAATCCACTGCGCTTCCGCATCGTACAGATTCAAGCGTAAATTCTGCAGATTGAGCTTTGCGTGGGCCTTCGACAGCTTGATTTTCTCCACGCTCACGGCATCCGCGGTCACTTCTCCTTCCGCAGAAATTCTCCGAAGCAACTCGCTGGGCTTTCCTCCCGAAGTTGAATTCCCTAGCAGCGATGGAAGCAGTCTTTGCAGCCAATTGGGCCGCGCGCGAGGGCCCACCCAGCGGTCCAGTTCGGTCGCATCGAGATGGTCCGCGTGCAGTCGGAATTGCCAGTGTGGTCCCTCTCCGTCGCCAGGCAATCCGGATTCGTATGCATTGCCGGCCCACGTCGCACCAAATCCTTCGGCCCTGGTAAGATTCGCGGATCTCAACCCTTCCTTCCAGTCCAGTCGAGCATCTTCGAGTTCGATCGGCTGATTCAGTCCTGCTACCTGCAACTCGGCCTTCAGGAAATTAATCGAGCCATTCCAGCGCCCGTTGCGGGATATGGCGCGATCCCAACTCCAGGTCAGGTCGCCAACGGCTCCCCCCGTCAGTTCCCATCCGTGATTCACAGTTTTGCCGAACGCCCCGGCAGTCCTAAAGAAAGAGTCCACATGGTCCAGACGGCCCCCCACGTGAATTAATCCGCTGCGTGAAGAGACATCGTGGCGAAAACCGATTTCCACCCAGTTCCGCGCGTCCCTGGATTTAGCCGTGATGTTCTCCGGCTTTACGCTCGCCACTTCGCCCCTTGCAGCGGGGATCGTGACTCGAACGGGTTCCACCAGAAATGTATCTCCGCGAATGCCGCCACGAAGCTGTCCCACATGGAACCCTTCCGGAAATCCCGGAACGCGAATCGTTCCTCCTTCACTCGAGAGTTCACCCCGATCCCATCGTAAAGGCCAGCCGACGATGGCACAGCGTCCCGAAAAGAACTGTTCGAGCGCCACTCCCTCAGCCACACCTGGTTGGAACGCGCGATACCAGGACAAAATGTCACCGCCTTCAAATGCCAGCGAGTTCAGTTGAAGACTCCACGGAGAATTCGGTTTCGTCCCGAACTGTGCCGTACCGTGGAAATTCGATCGGGGCAAGTCGACGCTGAGAATCCCTGTGCGCACTTGATCGGCCAGCAAGTCCCAGACACCTTTGACTTGCACATTGACCGCAGGATTATCAGCGCGCTCGCTCAAATCCCAACGATGAACCTGTGTGGCGCGCGCCTGTAATTCGTAGTTCCAAGTTCCGGGTTCCGGACTACGCTCTCCGTCTTTGGCTACACCTGCACTTGCCAGGCCGTCCAATCCGAATTCCCCACGCACTCCAAAGTCATTCCCTGTCGCCAAGCGGAATAAATCTGCCAACGACGCTTTGTCCCAATGCACCTGCACTCTCGCCGGCCGCAGGCGCGCCGAGGTCCCCGCCACATCTCCGCGCACATACAGAATCCCCGCCGACTGCAGAGATACGCCGCTGCGCCACGGCTTCGCCTCCAGATTTAATTGCCAACGGCCTGGTCCGGTCTGCTCTACAACGCCTGAGACATTGGTAAAGGCGAAGGGACGTTTCTCATCCTCAAATTTGAAATTGATTCGTCCATCGTCAAACTCGATTTTCTGAAGGAAATTACTCGAGCTCGCCGGCTGTTGCGGTCCGGACAAATTGAAATTCTCGCTACCAGTCGTTTTCCCCGCTGATGACGGGGGCAGCCAATCCTCGAGGTTCCATCGGCCATTTGCATTTCTGACCAGAATCAAGCTTGGCCGGGTCAAGGACATCGTTCCAAATGAAAAATGTCCGGTCAGCAGCCCGATCCACCGCAAGCCGGCCTGCATTCTCTCTGCGCGCAAGAAATATTCGTGTCCAAACGCGGGATCTTCTCCGACCGTAATCCCTTCCATATCGAGTCTCGGCATCGGGAGAATTTCTGCGGAAAACCGATTGACTCGCACGGGGCGTCCGAAGGCTCGTTCGAGGTGCGCGATTAAATAATTGTGTGTCCGGTGTGTCCTCAGGGCAAAAGACACGCCCAACTGCACGCCTATAATCAGGGCTGCAACCACAAAAGCCCACTTCCACAATTTTTGGATGCCATTCATAACGTCGATGGGAGTTTCTCAGACCGCGCCGGAAAAGTGTAGTCACCTGCGCGTATTTCGCTCAATGAACCGTGTGCAGCATCCGGTTCCAGCGCGTCCGCGCGGGAAGGTGCAGCAAGGTATCAAAAATCCCGACAATTCGCTGGCCAAACGAACTCTCACCGTAATCGCTCGTGCTCGCCTCAATCGACCAGTAGATCAGGAATGGGCGCCCCATAATTGCGTCCCGATCCACAAATCCCCAGTAGCGGCTGTCGAGACTGTGATCGCGATTATCACCCATTGCAAAATATTTGCCGGCCGGCACAACAATCTCGTCGCCGACAACATATTTACCAAGCTCGTGCGCCCATTCCGGCTGCACCGGCGATAGAAATATCTGGTTTCCGACCGGCGGAAACGAATAATTTAACGGATCGTTCCCGAACGAGGAATCATGGATAACATAGGGTTCGTCAAGTGGCTTCCCGTTGATATAGACCTGCTGGTCCACAACCTTTAAATGGTCGCCCGGCAATCCGATAACCCGTTTCACGAAGTGTGGATGATCTTGGTACGGGAATTTGAATACAATGATGTCACCACGCTGCAATTCACGGTACGGCAGAAGTTTGTCGTACCACTGTCCACGACCGCCAAAAATGAATTTATTGACCAACAGATGATCGCCCACGAGCAATGTCTTCTCCATCGACGGTGAGGGGATCTTGAATGCCTGCACAACAAAGCTCGTACCAAAAAGCGCCAGAATCACCGTAACCAGCAACGACTCGAGATATTCCGAGATGGTTGTCTGGCTCGATCGGAACTCTTCGGGTACCGGTTCGGAAACAGCTTCTGACGGCAACTCAACCGGATCTTCGGGGAATACGACCGGTTCCGGCGAAATCGTTTTATCCGGCATCAGATCTCGCTTCTTCTTTTGTTATTTCCTGCGCCAATAAGAGTTTCTCGAGCGTGCTGCGCGCGGCCTTTTGCTCTGCTTCCTTTTTGGTACTGCCTTCCGCACTCGCCATCCGCTCTCCCTTGACCCAGACTTCGACGAGAAACGTCTTCTGATGGTCAGGACCAGTCTCTCCGGCCAATTTGTACTCGGCAGGCTGATCGCCGCGTCCTTGCAAGAATTCCTGCAGCGCGCTTTTTCGATCTGATTCGGAAATATCCTCGCCGTTCTCGAGAGCCTGCAAGAAAACAGTCCTCGAGAGCAACTCACGAGCAGGGTCCAGTCCCCCGTCCAGGTAGATGGCAGCCACAACCGCCTCGAAGGCGTCTGCCAGCAGCGCAGGCTTGTCCCTCCCGCCAGTCTTTTCTTCGCCCCGCCCAAGTCGCAAATGATCTCCCAAGCCCAATCGGCGGGCACTGATTTCAAGAGAGTGCGCGTTCACAATCCTCGCTCGACTCTTTGACAATTGTCCTTCGGACCATTCCGGAAAATTAACGAGAAGGTACTCGCTCGTCAGCAATTCCAGCACAGCGTCACCCAAAAATTCCAACCGCTCGTTATCCTGAATGACTGAGCCAGCAAAAGAAATCTCTTCCCCCCGCGCGGCACGCAGTTCGGGCACCGCCGAACTGTGTGTCAGGGCGCGCTCCAGCAGGCTCGCATTCCTAAACGGATAACCGAGCCGTTCAATCAGCCGGACATCATCCTCACGGGGCATGTGTTGTCTTCGCGACTTCGTTCCGTCGACAGCTCGCTTGATCGCGCCCTTACTTCGGCACGCTCAATTGCGTAGCTCCCAATTTCTTCGCTTCGTCGATTCCGCTTTTGCAAGTCGCCTGAAGCGAGCTTTGGATCGCGGCACATTTTGTGAACGCCGTAACGGCATCATCAAAATGCGAGCTCTTCTCGTTGGAAATTCCCAGAATCAGATAGTTCACGGGATCGGGATTCGGATCGTATTTGATGGCTTGTTCGAGGTTCGGAATCGCCTCGGCGTATTTGCCACGACGAAACGCAACCAGGCCCAATCCACTGTAGGCCATTGACTGCACCATATTTTTCGCGGAAACAAACTGTTCATCCGTTACACCGGCCGGTTTCGCAATCGTTGGCACGAGTTCCAGTGCTTGCTTGGAATACTTCTCCGCATCGTCGAGCGCCTTGTTTTTTTGTTCGGCAGTCATCGAGTTGGTAATCGAACGTGGCAACGTGGAGCCCATAACCGCCATTGTCTGCGCGTCGTTCGGTTGTATTGCCAATTCTTTTTCACCAGCAGCTTCCATCTTGTCGAGTTGACCGAGGCCCAGATACCCACGAACCTGCCAGCTCAGTACTTCCGAGCGATAACGGCTTTGTGGATATTTCGTAAGGAAATCCTCGCCCATCTGTAGTTTCTTCGTCACCGCAGCCGTGTCGGCTACGGGTGCTTCCCGATATGCCTTGATCGCCGCATCTTCTTCCGCGTTTACCGGTGGCGCCGCGTTATCGAGTGTCAAAGGCTGCGCCGGGGTCTGCGATTTGTCAGTCTGCGGTGGTGTCGTCGGAGGCGGTGTGCCTTGTGGCGCTTGCGCCGACGTCACCGTGCCACATACAAGACCCGAGATCACCATCAATACCGCCCATAAATATTGCCTCGTTCCCATCATCTTCAATCTCCTTCCTTTTTCTCAGGGCCGTTCCGCAGGCTTCCTGGTTTCCAATTCACTTAAACCCCTCTTCGCAGCCAACTGGGCCTGCGCTGGGGCTCCCTGTACATCAATTGCGGCCTGGAATTCCGCCTTTGCGTGCTCTGAATCACCTTCATCTTCGAGCACACGTCCCAGGTACACGTGCGACCATGACATCACCATCGGATCGTCGGTCGCTGCATGTTCCCCCGTTGTCAACTGACCGAAGACCTGTTTTGCTCGCGGGCCATCATGATCGAGTAGCGCCACTAACCCCATCCCATACCGCGCCCTGATCTGCTCCGGGTATTTAGCCAGCACGGTATTAAAGGACGCTTCGGCTGCACGCGGATTCCTCGCGGCAATTTCACGTTCACCGTTTGTCAGTGCCGTGATCATTTGCTGATCATTCGGAACGGTCGTTACGGCCGCTGCCTTGCGACGGGCCAGATCTTCCTTATTGAGCTCTTCCGCTTGCGTCTGCCTGTTCGCGGGTGCAAATTTTATCGCGGCAATCCGGGTTTCCTCGGCCTTCAAATCGATTCCCCGCACCATTTCCGGAAAATAAATTCTCATGGACGGGTCATTTTTTTCATAACCGCCGAGCGCATTGTAAAGGGTCCGCACCATGACATATCCAGCTTCATCGTCAGTCACCAGCACCGCTTCCTTTTCGCCTGGCGACAACTTTTTCAATCTCAATTCCACCGCTCGCACCATACATTCCGAAAACCAGGAAAAATAATCCTCATGCATATTTGCCGGAAGCGCCGGTGCTTTCGCGGCCAGCTCGTATAAGGGACGCTTTACCACCACGACGTGAGAGTACATCAGTGTCAACGGATCGAGCAGGAAATGCAGATAGGCGTGCCGCACCACATCGGTGGGTAGATCCTCTCCTCCACTCAGGATAATCGCGTAGTGATCGGCGTAATTTCGCACGTTGGTGATTCGTCCCACCAGCGGCTCCACGATAATGGTAAACGTGCGCGGATCATTCACATTGGAAAGTTCACGCAAGTAAGTGCTGCACACGAGAACGATCTGCGAAATCGATTCGTGCAAATCTTCAATGTCGCGGTTGTAAACCGGCTGCACCTGCTGCCACAGCTGCCCAATATTTTGTTCGATGTAATACTTCGAAAGCAGCTCGCTGAATCCTTCGAGCTCGATCACTTCGGGAGGCAGTTCGTCGCGCCGCATCACCGGCTCAAATCGCGGCGCCGGTCCGGCAACCAGTCCGAACCACACATAGCGCGACAGCATCGTGCCCGCATCCTTCAGATTATGTTGACGATAAAACTCTCGAACCGCATCTACGGCAGGCCCCTTTTGCTCTTTCAACCGTTCACGCATCTGGGCGCGATAGGTTGACCAATGGTCGGCATTCACATCTCCTTCATAACCGGAGGCATAGAGCGCACACATCGTCGCAAACATCGTCTCGCTGCCGTCTACGGTCACATTCGTCACCGGAGCCAGGCTCCTCTGGCCCTGCGGCCCAGGACGTGCAGCTTGCTTCGAAGGTGGCACAATGACCGTCGGCGCCTGGGAGACGGGCGTTTGCGCACTGCCGTGTGGGGCGCACGAAAACACTCCGATCATCACTGTAAACGCACATCGGATTGAGACAATTCGTTTGCTCATTCAGTTTAATTTTCGCGGCAGATCGCTTGGAGCGGGCGAAATCCTGACCGGCTTGGGAGGCTTTTTTCCCGGTTTCCGGGAATCGGTTTGCGTTCAATCCTCGCACTGCCTTGCCTTTTGCCAATGTACAAGCGCCCTCCACATCCGTCAAGGAATTGCCTGCGATTTTTCTCTCCTTCCCGGTATCCGGGCACCAGACATTGATTGGATGTCAGCACCTTGCTGAACGGTCGCCCTCGATTGAGTCACCTCTGGCGCATGGTCTCGTGGTTACTTAGATCCGAGGAAACGCCCGGCGACCAGCCATGCCCGCTTGCCAAATTCCTTCAGGTTTTGCTACCAATGAAAGATCGATTCTCTGGAGCAACACTAGATGTTTCGTACGATCCCTTGCAGGGGCGCGCTCGACTTGGTTCTGCTGTTCGCAATCGTCTCACTCGGTGGATTCGGTCGTGAGACAGGTGCCGGGCAATCACCTTCTGGCAGCGAAGCTCCTCGTGCGAATTCTGTTGCTCCTGCCAATCCTGCAGGCGTAGCGCTTCTGTCCAAGACCTTTACCCTTTCAGGAAGTACAATCTGGACTGACACCGGGATTACTCTACGACCAGGACAGCGCGTGGCCGTCAGTGCCGACGGTAAGCTTCGCTATTCCGACGCCAAAACCGATAACGGCCCAGAGGGACTAACTCGGGGATACAAGGATCTGATTCGGATTCTTCCTCTAAACAGCCGGGGTCGCGGAGCGCTCATCGCCAGAATTGGGGATGCGGACGTCGCGGAACCTTTCTTTGTTGGCGCCGGCAAGGATTCCATCTCTCCGGTCAGTGGCGAACTTTTTATCGGGATAAACCAGTCACAATCAGACCCGGGCGACGGATCTTATACCGTGAAACTCTCTGTCTATGCCTCGAGCGATACAAATCCGCGAGAGGTCGCGCGCGTTGTGCAAAGTATTCCAGGCGTCGATAACGCCCTGTTTTCAAGGGTTCCCCGCCGTATCACGGACAAGGACGGGAATCTGGGCGACATGGTGAACCTACTGGTCATTGCCGGGGAAGATCAGATGAAGAAGGTTTTTACCGAAGCTGGCTGGGTCAAAGTCGACGCGGATGTGAAAGACACCATCCTCAACGGCATTCTCGCCAGCATGTCCAAAGAGTCTTACCTGACGATGCCGATGAGTCCACTCTATCTCTTTGACCGTCATCAGGATTATGGCTGGGCGCATGCCGAGCCCATTGCTGTTGTGGCTTCACGCAATCACCTGCGCGTCTGGAAAGCTCCCTTCACGGTTAACGGCCAGGTGATCTGGGTCGGCGCTGCCACACACGACATCGGTTTCGAGAAGGACCAGCGCAACAACAGCATCACCCATAAAATCGATCCGGATATCGACCTTGAGCGCGATTTCGTCGAAAAAACCCTTTCGTCCACGGGCCTCGTCACCGAAAAGATGCACTTCCTCCCGCCAAATCCCATGACCACCGCCAGAACTGCCACCGGAGGCTCGTTCCACTCGAACGGGCAGGTCCTTATCCTTAGACTGACTCCGGAACAACAAGTCGCACCTGGCTCATCGAACTAATGACTGTCTTATTTTCAATAGTGCTGGTTGCGTTGGGGCAGCTCTCTTCGACACCGAGCGCGACGAAAGAACGGCCATTCAGTCCTTTACTTCGTCCGCGGGAGCTGTAGCAGCCTAGAGCGACGGCGCCGCGGAAAGGGATACGAAAAAAGGCCTCGCGCAGGAACTCAGCGAGGCCCTTTTGTCTTCGTTTCTACTTCGCCGTGACTCTCATCGCTATACGGCGATTCTTCTGCTTGCCTTCTTCGGTGGAGTTATCCGCCACAGGGTGCTCTTCGCCATATCCCTGCGCCTCGAGTCTTGAAGGATCAACCCCCAGTTTGACGAGCGCGTCCTTTACATTTTCTGCGCGCGCTTCCGAGAGCTTCTGGTTTGCGGCCTTGTCCCCTGTGTTGTCGGTGTATCCTCCGATCTTCAACTTCACGTTCGGATACGCCTTGAGAATCGCTGCAATGCTCTGCAGCTGGTCCTCGGAAGCGGGTTGCAATGTCGCTGAGCCGGTATCAAAGAGCAACCGGTCAAAATCAAACCACACGTCCTTTGACACGGGTTGATTGGGGTCCTGAATGAACTTGAGCAGTTTGTTTTCAACTCCCAACTGCGGCACGTTCAATTCCGTTCCGTCTGGCAGCTTTACCTTGAAAAAGGTCCCAAGAGCGGCCCATGCAGCATTCGCCGTATCACTCGCCTTTGATACCGCGTTCTCGACCGAAGGCTTTACCGCGTTAGTGTCGACACTTACCTTGTTTGTGTCGAGTGCGCGATAAACAAACCAGCTCAGCAGCAATGCACCCAGAATTCCCAATATGACTAGCCACCCTGCTGCTTTGCCGATCCCTGATTTTTCTTCGACGACGCGAGTGGCCGCGGCTGGCGCGGATTTGAATGTGGTTGGCGCACCGGTAAGGAATCCGGCCGGGATGTATTTACTGAGGTTCGGAGCTTCCGCGCTCAGCATGCTTGAAAGTGATCCGAGGTTCAGGGATCCCGCAGCATGAAGCTTCGCAAAATATCCGAGGATAAGCGGGATCGCGGTTTTCAGCAGACCACTGGCAGATGCGGTACTGATTCCGGCCTTCTGTGACAGCAGATCCGTCACCTGGCTCTGGTTTCCGCCGAACACCATCGGCAGAAACTTGTTTACCAAATCTCCAACTCCGCCGCTTGGTCCACCGCCGGCTAAAGAGCCCAAGCTCCCGAGAATGTTCTGTCCCGAACTTCCGCTGACCATGCTTACGATCTGGCTCAGGAAATTTGTATCTCCCGCCTTACTTGCCAGCCCACCCAGTGTTGCGGCTGCTGCCGTTCCCAATCCCGTGTCCAACGATTGCTGCGATACCCCAAGGCGTGCCGCCAAAGATTGTTTCATTTCTGGCGTAACCATTGCCAGAATTCCATCCAACATCGAATTTGCCACGGAGTGACCTCCTTCGTTTGATTTAATTTTTGTGTGAATTGATTCTTGGGCGGAAGGAAGACTTTATACTGTTTCAACGTGCACGCATAGTTCTTTCTACGACGGCTTTGGACAGCCGTGGTTCGACATCCTCAACGTGCCACTCCGAATTTCCAGATTTCCGGCACCGACGCAACTTCTTGTCTACCGCACAGCGGCCGTCGACAGTTCCTTGTCACGCGCCAACTGCCACAGGTCCACGTACGGCGTTAATTCCTCCATCATCCGTGCAAACTGCACCAGATCCAAAGACTGCGCTCCATCGCTGATCGCTTTTTCCGGAGCGGGATGCGCTTCGATCATCAGCCCGTCGGCGCCAATCGCAACGCCCGCGCGCGCCACCGCGGGCACCAGGCTGCGCTTTCCCGTCGCATGGCTCGGATCGAGCAGGACCGGAAGATGTGTCAGTTCATTCAGCACTGGGATCGCGGAAATATCACAGGTATTCCGCGTTGCAGTTTCAAATGTCCGGATTCCCCTTTCGCACAAAATCACATCGGGGTTTCCATGCGCCACGATGTACTCGGCGCTCATCAACAGTTCCTTGATGCTGCTGCTTAAACCCCGCTTCAACAACACCGGACGGCCGCATTTTCCGAGCGCCTTCAGGAGCATGAAGTTTTGCATGTTCCGCGCCCCAACTTGCATGACATCGGTGTACTGCGCGACCAGATCCACATCGCGATCACCCATGACTTCGGTGACAATTCCGAGGCCCGTCGCTTTCTTTGCTTTCGCTAATAGCTTCAGGCCCTCTTCTTCCATTCCCTGAAAATCATACGGGGATGTGCGAGGCTTGAATGCGCCGCCCCGCAGGAGCTTCGCCCCGGCCTTTGCCACGCCTTCAGCGGCCTTCATGATCTGCTCTTCTGATTCCACCGAACACGGACCTGCGATCACCACAAATTCCTCGCCGCCAATCTCCGTGCCGGCAATCTTGATCCGGGTCTTGCCCTTCCGGAATTCCTTGCTCACAAACTTGTACGGGGCGGTAATCCGCATCACGTTATCGACCTGGGGCATTGCTTCGACCGATTCCATGCAAGCGGTGACGTCGCCAACACCGACAACTCCGATCACCACGCGCTCTTCTCCTTCAATCGAGTGCACCTTGTATCCAAAGTGTTTGACGATTCCGGTTACTTCATCAATCTCCTCGCGCGTCGAATGCAGCTTCATTGAAATAATCATCGGTGTGCCCTTTTCTCTTGGCTGATTTTTTCGATCTGAAAACACAAAAGCCCACTCAACTGCGAGTGGGCCAGAACTCCATCATTCCCGCTGAATCTAGATACAGGCCCCCCGCTTCCGGTTGCTCCGGTTCGTAAATCGCCACCAATACGAGTAAGCCGCAAATTTCATAGGTGGGAGTCTATCCTTTCCAGATCAGAACGCAAGCCAAAATTACCTTATATCCCCTATTAGCGAACTACGGGAACAGCAGAATCGCGATGCGAAATTGCGTGAATCCTTCCCCGGCGCTCTCGCAAGCCCCGACTGCGGCACTGTGATATTTTCCGCTTCGCAGTTTCTGGTCGATGTCTTGCGGCAATCGGCTCAAATCGGTCGTTTCATAATGCAGTATGGCCAATGGTTTCTTTCCCGCGAAGCCCTGGCGCATCTTGCACGTCTGACGGGCATCGGAGGTTTCCTTCACCACTTTCATGTTCCGTGAAGCAAGCAGCTGTTCTACCTGCGATTCCTGCATACCAAGATCCATCGATGGAACGGCCTGCGAGAAGTCTTCCACCGCGAAAAATGTATTGCCACTTTGCACGACTGCGATACCAATCGCATTCATGTCATCGGCCAGAATGTTCGCGCGATGGGGTGGCGAATTCATCCATTGTGTCTCTAATCCCGATACCGTCGGACCCTCGGCTACGTTTTCGGCAAGTACGCTGAATCGTGCCCCGCTTTGTGTTGCCCGATCCTCCAACGAAGCTTCGCCGGGAAATTGGTGAGATAACGTCCGGCGTTGGGCCATCCATTCTGCGTGCTTGCGCGAAGAAGCCGCGAGAGACTCGTCCCACTGATAGGCTGGCAAACCAGCTGAGGCGCGGTCGCGATTCGTGGCATCGAGCAATATCGCTTCGGGCGAGCCCGTGTGAGGATGGGCACCCTGAGCCGGCATGCCCACAACATGCGTCGGCGACAGCACACACATCGCGAACGTGGTAAGAATTGCATAGCCACGCAGAAGAAATGCCATGAACTAGACTCCTCTGACTACTATTGAACACGGTCGGAGACAGAATGTTGAATGAATTTCCCACCGAGGAAGCAAAAAATATAGCTGGACGGGTGAACAGGCGAGTAACAGGCAGTTCTAAAGGGTGCCATTCAGGCAGTCACGCGAGACGATGGCACTAGCCCCGAACGTGAACGGCACTAAAGCTCATGACCACGTGACCGCCGGCCATCGGACGGCCAAAACTCATCATCGGGCGGAATCGCGAAAAGAGCAAAATCTGATCGAGCTGGTGGCGTAACCTGGGCGAATCGGAGCCTGACAAAATGCGATACGTGCTCATCGCACCTTGCGCGTCGATCGTCACATCAACCAGGAGATCGTTTTGCAGAATGACATCGGGGTGCTGCTCTTCGGGGTCCGTACCGGTCGGACCACCGGGGTTATCTGAAAGGGCGATCAATTCCGCTGGACGCCAGAGACCTACGGGTTGATCGTTCGGATTCGCCTGGACGGTAATGCCTGGCAGAATCATATGTAATACAAAGACGAAAACAATGATCGCCCCGAACAAACCGCCTGTTGCGGGAACGGTCAGTGGGCGATAGGTGTTCTCGAACAGGACTTCTGCGCGGTCCTTAAGATGCTGCCACCGGCTACGCCAATCCTGCGTCGATTGCGCCTGCGCGGCCGCTACCTTAATGCGTATCGCCAGATCAGCAGGTGGAACCGCGCGGGGCATTTTGGAAAGCAATACGCCCAGCCTGCGGTAGCGTTGCAGTTGTTCACGACAATCTGAACAGATTTCCAGATGAGCGCGCATTTCCTGGCGTTGTTCCGGGCGCGCACCAGACAGAACGGCGTCGTCCAGATACCCAGCGAGCTTTGTAGAAACCTTCTCGCACTTCATGGGAGTTCCTCACGCGTCATCAGGTGACGCGACATAGCGGGTGCTTCAGAAATGGTCGGAGCGACACCTACGTAGGCGGCTGCCAGGCCTACCTGCGAACCAAACGAGCGCGCCATCGAAGCTTCGCGGCGCACCGTAGAGGATTCCTGTTCTCGTTGGCCAAGCAAGGGCTCAAGAATTTCCTTCAACGCTCGCCGTCCGCGCAGGATGCGAGACTTCACTGTGCCGATCGAGCAGTCCAGAACCTCGGCAACTTCCTCGTAACTGAGGCCTTCGAGATCACGTAAGATCACTGCGGAACGGAATATCTCCGGAACCTGCTGGAGTGCACCCTGCACGGCTACCTGAATTTCATGCGCCGCGAGCTGATCAAACGGCGTGGCCGCCAGATCTTCAATTTCGATCGGAGCCGTTCCCTCTTCGGGTTCGGCGTCGATCGAGACATTTTTTTGGAGGTGTCGCTTGAACCAGCGGCGATGGTTCAGAGCTTCGCGAATCGCGATGCGGTAGAGCCAGGTCTTCAGCGAACTTCCCTGACGAAAACTGCGAATCCCCTTGAAGGCTTTCAGGAACACTTCCTGAGAAGCGTCGGCGGCGTCCGAAGTGTCACCAAGCATGCCAAGGATCAAACTGTAGACAGGTGCATGGTAGTGAGTGACGACCCACTCAAAGGCAGTCTCCGAGCCGGCTTGTAGCTCATTCACAAGCTCGCTCTCATCCTGGCCCCAAGAAAGGGCGCTCGCCCAATCGGACACGTCGTGCCTTTCCAGCTCCGCCACGCACTTCGACCGGAGCTTACCGGCTAGCTCGGTTGGTCAGAGAGGCCAACCTTTGTCCGCTCTAGGTATTAGACACCGGAGCGAGACGAAGTGTTTCCCGGGAAACGGACAGCGTCTGCCCGATGCGGACATTGTTGCACCGGGAGCCCCGGGATGCAATGACACGAAGGTCCTGGAGCAAGGGAGGGGATGGGACCAGCTCCCAGTCGCATCTCGCTGGGCGTCCTGAACCCGTCGTAACGACTGAGAAGTGCAGAAATCATTAGACTTAGCCTAACGCTTTGGGAGGCGAAACCCGGCAACCTACGCGACGGAGAAGGAACCGGTTGCGGCCTAAACGTGATCGAATGAGTTGCCGTCGCGTGATTCTCTGTGGTGCAATCAGAGAATCTCTGCCGGGGAAATTGCAGAGTGGAAAAGTGAACGTGCGGCGGTTCTCTGGCAGGAGGGGACCATGGTTCTGCATCTGTTCGGGTTTCAGTGGAAAGCGGGCGTGACGGAGGATGTAAAGGAGCGCGTGGCCCGGGAGATACGAGCGCTGCAGGGGAACATTCCCGGGCTACTGGAGACGCATGTGGGGATTAATTTTTCGCCGCGGTCCGAGGGGTACGCGTTTGGCGGAGTAATGAAGTTCGTAAACCGGCCGGCGCTCGAGGCGTATCAAACGCATCCGGCGCATCTCAAATTGCTCGAGTGGTTGATACCCCTCATTGAAGCCGTAGAAGTGGATTTCGAAGAATGACGACGGGCGAGGAGCATTATGTGCAGAAATATCAGGACCCTTTTTAATTTTGAACCGGCAGTGACCGAGGAAGAGGTACGGGCGGCTTCTTTGCAGTTTGTGCGGAAGATCAGCGGATTCAACAAGCCGTCAAAGGCGAATGAACCGGCTTTTACGCTAGCTGTGGAGGAAATTGCCGAGGCATCGATGAAGTTTTTACGGGGATTGCAGACCACCGCCCCGCCGAAGAACCGTGAACAGGTGGCGTTCGAGGCCAAAATGCGGTCAGCGGCTCGGTTCGGCGGCCCGAAGCAGGAAACGAAAATCGATTGATCTAAAGGTTCTCTGGACGTTGCGAACTGGCCATTTGAGAGCTTACGGGCACCTAGCCAAGTTCGACCGAATCGAGGTAGCGCGCAACGGAGGCAGGCCAGCGGAATTTGTCGGTAATCGCTTTTTGCAAGGCCTGAGCAGCCTCGGGTTCGCCGTGCGTGAGAAAGGTCTGTTTGGGAGTCGCTTGCAGTCCACTCAGCCAGCGTAAGAGTTCGCTCTTGCCGGCGTGAGCAGAAAATTGCCCCATCTCTACAATTTCAGCGCGGACGGGAACAGTCTGGCCGTAAAGATTCAGTGTTTTGGCTCCGTCCTGGAGAGCGCGCCCGCGCGTGCCTTCTGCCTGGAAGCCGCCGAGAATAACGCAATTCCGCGCATCGCCCAATCGATTCGCCAGGTGATGCAAAACGCGGCCTCCGGTGACCATGCCACTGGCTGAAACGATGATACAAGAGGTGGTAATTCCGTTAATCGCTTTCGATTCTTCGACGGTGCGCGCGAGATGGAATCCCCTGACGTTGAGCGGATCTCCACCGTTTTCTTCGTCGCGAGAAAATTGCAGGTCGTGATCTTCCTTGTGCTTCAGGTAAAGATCAGTGGCACTGAGAGCCATCGGACTGTCGACATATACGGGAACAATCGGCACCCGCTGCAATTTCTCGAGTTGATTCAGATAATACATAAAGGTTTGCGTGCGCCCGATGGCAAACGCTGGAATCACGATCGAGCCGCCGCGCTTCGATACCCGATTGACGATGTCGCCCAGAACGGCGAGGGGGTCGCCGCCGGGATGTTCGCGATCGCCGTAGGTCGATTCGCAAAGAAGCACGTCGATCTGCTTGGTGACAGGCGGAGTGGGATCGTTGAGGATGGGTTGATCGTAACGGCCAACGTCACCCGAGAAGACGACGACAGTTTTCTTGCCGTTTTCAGTAATGGTGAGTTCAAGGCTCGAGGAGCCTAAAATGTGCCCAGCGTCGTAGGATTCGATGTGAAAGTTAGGCGAAATGTCGAAGCCACCGTTGCGCGGCATGGGACGAAGCAGGCGAAGGACGGGGTCAACGTCATCGCTCGTGTAAAGGGGGACTGGATTGGGATGCTTGCTCCATTTGTTGCGGATGGCATTTGCCGTATCTTCCTCTTGCAGATGGCCGGAATCTTTTAGCAGGAGTGTGGTGAGTTCGATGGTCGCCGGATTGGCAAAAATGGTTTTGTTGTAGCCGCTGCGAACGAGCACCGGCAGCCAACCAGTGTGGTCAAGATGCGCGTGTGTGAGTATCGCAAAATCAAACGATTTGGGATCGATGGGAAGCGGATTCCAGTTGCGATCGGTAAGATCGCTCGTGCCCTGGAAAAGGCCACAATCGACGAGCAGGCGTTTTCCAGCTGCTTCGACAAGGTACTTCGAACCTGTAACGCAACCTGCAGCGCCCAAAAAAGTCAGTTTTGCCATGGTTAAGGCATTCTACACAAGTTGGGTGGAGAGCGCTGAAAAACGGGTGAGATGGCTCTTGAAGCGGAGCAAATGCTCACAAGAGAAAGGCTTTTTTCGAACGTTCGGATCTTCTCGATAGAGAACGCTCCAGAGACGCCGGGACAGCGCGTTTCTCGTCGGCCAGCTTTGCTAAATCGTTGTCGTTCTCAGGCTTCCCGAATTTCAGGTCGCGCGGACGCATTTTCAAATGTAATAGAGATGGAAGCGCCTTTCCGAACGTTCTTGACGAGCGCAGGTCTGAAAACATGCGATGCAGAGTCGAGTATCACCGCGGCCTTCGGAATTATGATCTCAGTTACTGTGATCTGGAGGAGAGAACTCTACAGCCTCTGGACAATCCGTTCGGCCCAAAAGTGTAAAGTATGTCTCAGGAACGTTCTGTAAAGGATGTCTTCGGACTGTACCCTCGTGCTATTGGTGGAGCCGATGGGATTGCAGCTCGGCGAATGCCGGTAAGCTGACTTGACCGCAGTCGCGAGTACTGACTGAGGCCGACTTTCGCAAATTATGGGAAAAGATCGAAGTCGAGCAGTTGACCAATTTGGCGCCGACACCGGGCTCGATCGATAGCAACGACTCGAAGCCATGCCGGGGGAACCTTTTTGAACTTCGCTATGTCAACGTTGACTCCGCCAATGATAGGCACGACGATTAAGCCGTTGGCCTGACTGTCGTTGTAATCACTCGCCGAGATCACAGCACATGGAGACGAACCATGCCGTTCAACCCCGTCCCGGTGATGGACTTTTCCGTCCGTTGTCTCGGTAACGAGTTGTTTTGGCAGATCACAAAAATACATGCGATCAGGCTTCCTTGGAAGTCGCTCGATCAGAAATCCGTTAGAGAGAACTTGCTTAATCCGTCGGGCCGTTCATGAGCTATGGCAAAGGAGGGCGGCCCCTGCGAGCCGCCCTCGTGGTTAGGAGTCGGACTACTGCCCTTCGTGCGCCTTGATCATTTCCTGGATTTTGGCTTTGATAGCGTCCAAATTGAAGGAAGCCGGATCCTGCATCGGAGGATAGTCGACGGCGGTCAGGGCGAGTTTGCCCACTAGCTGCTGAACAGAGACGAAGCGCCAGAATTCGCGCGCATAGAAGTCATTCATATAGCCTCCACCCATCTCGTTCAAGCTCTCGCCCCGGATTGACGGGGTTCGCTCGAAGGGATCTTGGCGAAGATTCACGATGGTAGGCATGTCGGTGGTGATTTTTTCACCGGGCCAACCCCAAGGCTGTTGGATAAATTGATACTTAAAGTCATCGATGCGAATGGCCCCGAGATGAGGTCCACCGAAGTAGAAAATCTCATGACGAGCGGATGGTCCGGTGCCCGTCAGCAGCGCTATCTGGTTATAGCCATCCAAGTGGTTTTTGTAGGTGCGGTCGCCGAGCTTCACGCCTTTGAGGAGTTGGTCGGTGATGTTGGGATTTCCGGCAGCGGCTAATAGGGTCGGGAACCAGTCGAGACCCGAGAATATACCGTTCTCAACCGTGCCGGGCTTTACGTGTCCGGGCCAGCGAATGATAGCGGGAACGCGGAAGCCGCCTTCGAAAACGGTGCCCTTCGTGGCTCGGAAAGGAGTCATTCCGCCATCAGGCCAGGTGAAGACTTCAGCGCCGTTGTCGGTAGTGAAAATAACAATGGTATTGTCGGCTTCGCCGATCTCGTCAAGATGTTTGAGAATGGCGCCAATGCTGTCGTCCATCTGGGCCATGCCAGCTTCTTCCAGGTTGTAATTGTCTTGCGAGTTCATCATCGCTTGGTATTTGGGAGGCAGATAGGTGAACACATGCATACGGGTGGTGTTGTGCCAGATGAAAAAAGGTTTGCCATCTTTCTTAGCCTTGTCCATCGCGCCGGCGGTGTGGCCTACGAGGACCTCGTCAAAGGTTTCCATGTCGTATTTGGCTGGCTTGCCCTTCTGCCAATTCTGCATATCTTTCATGTCAGGGAAAGGAGGCAAAGGGCCTTCGTCTTCAATCTTCTGCTTGCCGATCTTGCCCCAGCGGGGCATGGCTGTTGGATCGTCGGTATCCGTGGCCCAGCAGTGAGTGAGAGTGCGCGGACCGGTCTTGTCGAGCCAGTCCTGGGGATAGTCGAACCAGTAAGGGTCGGACATCGCGTCGAGGTGGTAAAGGTAGCCAAAGAATTCGTCGAACCCGTGGAGACAAGGTAGATACTTGTTGAGATCGCCGAGATGGTTTTTTCCGAATTGGAAGGTTTCGTATCCCTGTACCTTAAGTGCGCTGGCGATCGTCGCTGCTTGATCGGGTAGGCCCACGTCGGCCCCGGCCTGACCAACTGTGGTCAACCCAGTGCGAAGAGGAATTTCGCCAGTAATGAAATTAGCGCGCCCGGCGGTGCAACTAGCTTCGGCGTAATAGTCCGTGAATCGCATTCCCGCCGCCGCCAACTTATCCAGATTCGGCGTCTTGCCCGACATGATTCCTTGATGGTAAGCACCAACGTTGAACCAACCAACGTCATCTCCCATGATGACCAAAATGTTCGGTTTCTTCTCCTGCGCTTTGGCGGTCGGTGGTCCGGCTACTCCGAAGAGTGTGGCAACCGTCGCCAGAGCGAGGCTTAACTTCACTGACCATTTCATAGTTTTTTCTCCTGTCTTCTCGAGCGATGTGCCGTGTTTCTCCGTGGCAAAGGGAACGGAATTGTCAAAAGTAGCAATAAGCGAGCAACGGAGAAATTTCACCTACACCTCACCTCGCAACAATAACGGGAGGCACCTTTCACAACTGTCCCGTAGGACTTGGGCAGCGCCCCCCTGGAAAAATCAGCCTGACTCGCTTGAACGAAAGCCAGACGGGCTGAAGCGTACCCCGACGAGCAAATGGGACATAATTGTCAAAAGTACCAATAGCAGGAAGATTCGGAGAAGATGGTTCACTCCCTGAGTTAGTGCCTGGTAACGACGAAACCGGCAAGGTGGGTAATGGTTCTTCCCGCGAGTTAGGAGGGCGGAACTTCCCAGAACGGGGCTTCTGGCTCGGAATAACTTCCGGTTAGCCCGTGATACATCCGAAATATGAGCGGTCGGCACAATGCGTGTAATCGCCTGGTTTCGTCAACTATTTAGACTACTCTCCCAACCTGGCTTTTTCGTTGTGAATTAATTCAGGTTTGCAATCGCCAAGGCCCGGGGATAGCCATATTCCAGGGTTCTGACTAGACGTTCGCTAAGCTTGCAGAAATCGCACCGAAGTCTTGATTCGGCGCATCGCTACGAAGGCCGACTCACCGAAAATTACTCATCAGGATGACATCGCTGCTTTCGCTTCCCCGAGTCAACGCCAGTTGCCTGCCATCACGCGACCATTCAAAGTCGAAAATCTCGCCTGAGTCAAAGTGTGTGACCTGCTTAGGTGGTCCGCCGGTGAGACGCTGTTGCCAGATGTTGGAGACGCCGTTCCGGGTCAGTATATAGTCGATTGCATCACCTCGTGGCGCCCAGCGGGGCCGCCAGGCTGATGCAGGCCAATCAAACTGTTGCATAGGGGTTCCGCCATCGACGGCAATTACCTTCAGCTGATTTGGTTGCGATCCAGAGGGCGAACTAGGGTTGACAACAGGAGTCTCCGGCGCGGCGACATATGCGATTCGCTTGCCTTCTGGCGAGAACGCGAGAACATCTAACATCCAAGCCGCCGGGACGTTCGCAATCGCTTCCGGAGGCTTCTCGCCTGTGATCGTCACATGCATCAGAGTCAAGGAAGGAACCTGGACATAGATTACCCACTTTCCATCCGGCGAACATTGTGGTGACGTAGCGACGGCCTCGTCCGCAATGCGGATGGGGTTTGAACCGTCTGCGTCCATCCGCCAGATTCCAATTTTCTGCTCCCGATAGGTGGAGTAGACAATATAGCGTCCATCGCCACAAGCCGACCGTTCTCCAATTGCATGGTCATTGGGTGTCAGCGGGGTATGCGCACTCTTATCGGAATTTAGAACTGAAAGATTGCCATCACCGCTAGCGAAAAGGATCCGACCGTCTAACGTCCAGGAGAATCCTCCAACAGCGTGGTCATTTCGCGTAACATGCTTGGCCTTGGTAGTATCACCAGCAGGTGCAATCCACAGATCCGAGACTCGTGTCTGCGCGATGTCGACTAGAGTCCTTCCGTCCTGCGTGAGATCCAGGGACCATTGGTAATCCATCAGGTCATTGGTAAGGCGCTTTGCTTGTCCCTTGGGAAACGAAATGTACCAGAGTTGCCCGCGAAGGGACTGATAGATGTTGTCGATCGGCGCCAAAAGGCCACTTCCATCCGGCAGCCAGCAAGGACGGCCGATCTGGTTGGGTGTCGAATAGATTTCACGGACGGATCCATCGCCGACCGAGACTGCCCAAAGTACCGAACGAATGCTTTTCTTCGATTCCACAGTTGCGAAGGCAATCGTTTTGCCGTCGGGGGACCACGCTGTGCCAGCAGTAAACCCGTCAAGATAAGGACGCGTCGCGAGCACGCGTTCATTGCTCCCATCAGCGTCGGCAATTAATAGGTCAACTTGCTCACCACCCTTTATCAGTAAGAAGGCGAACTGACCGCCGTCCGGAGAATAGCTCGTTGAAAAGTCCATTCCCGCCTGCATCACGAGATGCGAACTTCCTCCAGCGTGGGAATTCGATAAAGGAAAGTGTTAACAGGGTTGTTCTTCTCGGATCGGACAAAATCAATGTAGTTGGCGTCGGGCGAAAAGGTCAGGCCGTAAATCAAAACTTCATCCGGTGGTAGAATCTGCACGTCGCTACCGGTAGCTACTTGACGAACATTCAGGCCCTGCTTTTCCCCTTCACGCAGAGCGTAGACCACGTAGTGCCCATCGGGCGAAATCGCCACATTGACTGCGTTCCCACTTTGAGTGACTCGGCTGAGCTTCATAGTTTGGAAGTCCAAATCACCGCCGCGTCGACTTAACTTGGTCAACACGGCGACAGCGACACCCAAGACTGCCAATATGGATAGCCCACCGAGTATTGCTTTGAATTGGCGAGAGACAGGTCTCCGCTTCCTTGCTCCCGAAACAGGCAAAGTACCCGGCCCTACAACTGTCTGCGCCGGACTGACGTTTGATTCTGCAGACGGCAAAGTTGCTCTTGCTGGCCTGGAATCGACCAGCGGCGCTATGAAACGGTAGCCACGCCGAGGCAGAGTTTCCACAAAGCGGGGATTCTCTGCCGAATCCCCTAGAGCTTCCGCACTCGATTGATGGCGGCGTTAAGACCGCGATCGAAGTCCACAAATGTGTCGGCTGGCCACAGCCGACGCTGTAGCTGCTCGCGGGTAACCAGATCGCCGGGATGCTCCAGTAAGTTGACCAGGATTTGGAATGGCTGGCCTGTGAGTTTGACTCTTATCCCATTCTTGCGCAGCGGCGCGTGTCAACGAGTTTGAGACCAGTGTTCATGGAATTTAGTGAGTAATTTCATTTGAGTTGAGCGGTTTGTTGATCCAGACCTCGGTCGGAACCGCTGCTGGCTTGGGAGCCTGGCGGACGAAGCGTTCGGGATGGACGCGATAGGCGGCATCGAGAACGGTTTGGCGCTGTTCGAGAATGAGCGCAGTTTGGTTGTAGTGGACCATAGCCGGAGTAAGTAGACCCAACCCGGAGTGGCGGTGTTCCTGGTTGTACCAGCGGAAAAATCCCTGCGAAAAAGCGCGACTGTCTTGAATGCACCCGAAACGGGCCGGGAACTCCGGCCGATATTTCATGGTGCGGAACTGGCTTTCCGAATAGGGATTGTCGTCGGAGACATGCGGGCGGCTGTGCGTTTTGGTGACACCCAAGTCGGCCAGCAAGAAGGCCACTGGTTTTGAACTCATGGAAGTGCCGCGATCGGCATGCAGTGTGAGTTGTCCGCGCTGGATATTTTGCTTTGCGCAACTTTCCTCGATCAGCCGCTTGGCCAGCTCTGCGCTTTCGCGCATCGCTACCATCCAGCCGGTGACGTAGCGGCTGAACACATCGAGGATCACGTAGAGATAAAAGTAGGTCCACTTGGCGGGTCCCAGCAGCTTGGTAATGTCCCAACTCCAGAGCTGATTGGGAGCCGTAGCCAGAAGTTCTGGTTTCTTGTAGGGCGGATGGGTTAGCTGATCGCGGCGCTCCCGCGATTCACCTTTCTCCTCCAGCATGCGATACATGGAGCGAATCGAACAGAGATAGGTACCTTCATCAAGCAACGTTGCATAAACAGCGGCTGGCGAACGATCCTGGAAGCGTTCTCCGTGCAGATGCGCCAGAACCGTTTCGCGTTCCTCTGGAGCAAGAGCGCGTGGCGGGGAAGGTCGCGGATTGGTCTTCGCAGAGCCGATCGCCGCATGCCTTTGACGGTAGTGGGAAGCTCGCGACGCAAACAGCGCACGGCAAGCAGCGCGCGTTCCCACGACGGTAGCCAGTTCGGTGACCGCGGCCATCAGGAGTTCTCCTCTGGGTCCGATTCCGGAATCGGACGGCCCAACAGCGCCGCCACTTTTTTTTGGACGTCGATGATGATGTGGGCCTTACGCAGATCTTCGGTGAGGCGTGCATTCTGACGTTGCAGCTTCAGATTTTCTTCTAGCAGTGGATTGCGCTTGGATTTCGGCCCGCGCTTCCGGGGCGTCAACGCTTCCAGAATGCCGTTGGCCTGCTCACGACGCCAATAAGCCAGCAGCGACGAGTACAGTCCTTCGCGGCGGAGCAGAGCGCCCACGCCGCCGGGTGTGGCGGCAACCGCTTCGGCTTCTTGCAAGATACGTAGTTTGTACTCCGCAGTGAACCTACGGCGCTTCGGTCTGGCAACTACTTCGGAATCAGCCGGCGCGACCGACCGGGAGCCGGCCGCTCGCTTTGGCTGCCGCTGCACTGCGCTGCGGCTCGCTTCGCTCGCCTTCGCTCCGTTCCGCGCCAGCCAAAGCCCCTGAGGAAACAACACCAAGAGAATTACCGTTCATCTCTTCCTTTTTCTTTCTCGCCCTGCTCATTAATTAAGAGTACTAAAACGGTCTCAGGAATGTTGGCACAGAGGGCTTACCATGTCCTCGAATGAGACTTATGGCCCGGGATAACTTCCGGGTGCTCGTCATTCACCCACCAAGCACACAAGGGAAAAACTCTCTCAACCGGCTATCGGGGTCTAGGAAAGCCATTGTGTCCGTGCTAAGTTAACCGGCCATGCGAGTTCCAGTTGTGATTCTGGCTATTCTGTTTATTACCTCGAGTTGTTCGGCCACGGTTGAAAACAACGTGGGACGAGAGCGGCGGCAGCATGCTGCTACAGCTTTCCACGACGGGATTCTCTTGCTTCACGCCAATTCCGAAATGGATTCCACGTCTGATGGCTTCCGCCAGGACCCTTTCTTCTATTACTTCACCGGGCTCGGAAATACAGTCTGTGCATTGTTGGCTATCGACGGAAAATCGGGCGAGGGTTGGCTTTTCTTGCCATCCGAACCGCCATTCTTGAAGAGCGGCTTGCAGCCAGAAGTTAAGCCCGGACCGGAGGCCGCAAAACGCCTGGGTATAGAACACGTCGTTGACTGGACCGAACTGCAAGAGTTTCTCGCGTCACGTGCCGGTCAGGCGCTCCCCCTACTGGAGCTCCTCTTGGGCGATGGCCTCCGTTCGCTCAAGACGGCACATCACTGAGCAACCCTCGAGCTGTTGTCGGTGTCGCGCAGCAGGATGACATCGGAGACAGAACTAAAACGCAGCAGGGCCAGAGCCTTGCCGTCGGGGGACCAACGGAAATCCTGGATCTTTTGCGGATCGTTGAACTGAGTCAGCTTTCTTCCCTTGGATCCGTCCAAGGGCTGGATCCAGATATTATCTTGCCCTGCTTCGTCGACCACAAAGGCCAGCGATTTGCCGTCAGGCGAAAAGTGGAAGCCGGAGCTGTCGGGCGGTCCCTGAGAACGGAATACCGCCTTCAAACCGGGATCGAGATCGAGGTTTCGCACGCCGGAGTCCAAACTGGCGAGCACGATCCGGTTGGAGTAGGTCTTCGATTTGGGATCCAGGAGCTCGGTAAATATCGCCAGCGTCTTGCCGTCGGGGGAAGGTGTGGCCTGAACCGTGAGCGAATTGGAAGGGTTCGCACCCGGTACGAGTTCGGGTTTGCCGCCGCCGGCAGAGACTCGCAACACGCCGTTCGTGACTTGCTCGGTGTAGTACAGCCACTTCCCATCCGGCGAGCATCCCCAGAAGCTGCCGAAATCCCCGGAGGTGAGAGGCACCGGATCGGAGCCGTCGGGATTTGCCCGCCAGAGTCGGTTGCCGCTGCCTTCGCCGTGAACCATCCAATTCAAAGCAATCCAGCGATCGTTGTCGCACGATAAAGGGGCGCTGATCCAAGCCGCCGGATCGCTCAGAATGGTGACGGCGCGGGTGCCGTCGGTGTGCTGCCGGACCAGGTGATCGCCATGCGAGATGAGCAACTGTCCGTCCCCTGTCCAGGAGAAACTTGGCAAGGTTTCACGGGCAGCGATGCCGGGCACGGGCGTGAGGGGCCCGGCCCCGCTGGGCGGCAGAAGAACGATCTGGGTTGAAGTCTCCTTCTGCACAGTTGCCAGCGTGTGGCCATCGCCTGCAATCGATAGAGAGTTGTGGTCGGTCAGGTCGTTCGTAATGGGACGAAACGCGCCATCCGGGTAGGAGAACAGCCCGATCTGCTCCTTGACCGACAGATGCTCCCCGCGGGGCACATAGTTGACAAAGATTCCTCGTCCATCTGGCGCCCAGGCGTTGCCCAAAATGATTTTGTCGGCGGGCGCGACGAATGGCTGCATGCTCCCACGCGCAAAATCAAAGAATCGAATCTGGCTTAGAGATTTGCTGTTCGAAGTCAACGTTGAAATCGCGACGCGCTTGCCATCAGGAGACCAGGAAAGTTCGGCGGCAGGGCCGCCCGGCGCGGGTTCGGAAAACAGCACTTTCTCGTTCCCGCCGTCGGCGTCGGCTTCCAGCAGTCGCCATTTGTTCAGTTCGGGATCGTTGTAGCGGGAATACAAAATGCGTTTTCCGTCGGGTGAAAACACCGGTCCCCCATCCACATCCTTGGCCAGCAAGGTGGGTGAACCGCCGAGAAGCGGAGCGCGGAAAAGATTAAACGCCTGTGCGCCACCCGTCGTCCCTCGAAAATAGAAAGAGTTGCCGTCGGGAGAGAAGATGAGAGAAGCGAACGATTGCCCCGATACGGGAATCACTTGGGTATCACTGCCGGTGGGGATGTTTCGCAGCCACAGGCTTTCGTTGCCGTTATCGGATTGCACGCTGAGCAGAAACCTGCCGTCCGGAGAAATGGCGGCATTCAGCACTTTGCCGGTATTGGTTAGCTGGGTAATGGAAAAGTTCTGAAAAGGAGCGATGGCGGGGTGTCGCAGAAGAGTGTACACGCCGTAAACGGCGGCGGCCGCGATCAGCAGTCCGACGAGCAGAGCGGCCCCGGTGGCTGTCTTGTGCCGCCGTGCCGTGGCCACGGCAGATGAAGACGCGGAGGGCGCTGAGGCGTGAGCAGCCGAACTCGCGGCGCCAAACAGTTGCCCTGAGGATGCGCTCGCCACAGGCACTGCGGTCGAAACTCCGGAGAGTGGGGTCGATTCGTCAGCAGCCGCGAGCGGCCGCCCGCTCGATTCCAGATCGCGCTTGATGCGCTGCAAGTCCGTCCTCATCTCGGCGGCTTGCTGGTAACGCAGATTGCGATCCTTTTCGAGCGCCTTGTTGATGATCCGTTCTAGATCGGGTGGCGAGTCGGGGTTCAATCGAAGGAGAGGCAGCGGAGCGCGGTTCAGGATCGAATCGAATATCACGCCCGTACTCTCACCGCGAAAGGGTAACGTGCCCGTAGCCATCTCGTAGAGCACAGCACCGAAGGAGAACAGGTCACTCCTCACATCTAGCTCTTTCGCTCTCACTTGTTCTGGTGACATATAGGCAACTGTGCCTAACGTAGAACCCGGACTGGTCAGTTGCTCTGCACTCACGCCCTCGGTCATCTCCGGCGGAACCGTCGCTGAAGATGGGCCAGCTCCTGTGAAGGTTACTTTCGCGAGGCCGAAGTCGAGAATCTTGGCGTGGCCGCGCTTGGTCACGAAAATGTTGGCAGGCTTGATATCCCGATGAATGATGCCTTCGGTGTGTGCGGCGTCCAAAGCGTCAGCGATCTCTATCCCTAACCCCAGTAGAACACCGGCGTCCACGGGCCTTCCGCCGATGCGATGCTTCAGCGTCACGCCATCGAGAAACTCCATAGCGATGAACGCCTGCCCGTCCTGCTCGCCAATATCGTGAATCGTGCAAATGTTGGGGTGATTCAATGCTGATGCCGCTTGCGCTTCACGTTGGAAACGGGCGAGTGCCTGAGGGTCACGGGCAACCTCCTGGGGCAAAAACTTGAGCGCAACGAATCGCCGAAGCCGTGTATCCTCTGCCTTATAAACAACGCCCATGCCGCCGCCGCCCAGTTTTTCGAGCACCCGGTAGTGCGAGATGGTTTGACCGATCATGCGTGCTGCAGAAACCTCAGGTGCCGTATATTAGGGCCATGCTACAGGGGAAGTCAAAGCGCGACTCTGTTCAGGGCGGATTGGTGGGGTTTGTCGGCAATGCGGAAGCAATCGGGGACCCGTCAGCGCCACTTTCACGGGCCAGATACGGCGTTCGAAGAGATAAGAACCCGAGAGATTCTCGCCGAGACCTCGCTTCCTACATCCGGACTTCTCACAAACCCTTCTCCGCACAAGAAAGAAAAAAAATTCTTCACAAAGGCGGGCAGTTTTTCTTTGGGGAGTTGCGTCGACTTTTTGGCTATAGATAAGAGTAGGAGTGTGTTCATCTTGAAGGCCCGTGTTTTCGTACCCTTCTGCTATCTCGTGACTATTTCGTTTGGTCGGAACTCGAAAGTCACGGGAAAACCGTGCATGGGCGGTTTTCCTAACGGTTCTCCGTACGGTTCTCCGCAAGCGCCAGACCTAAGGCATTTCAAAGCAAAAAGATAACAAACCCTGAAACGCAAACGGGGGCGCGGCGAAAAACGTAAAAAGGGCGGTAGCGACCCGCGTCCCTTCGGGCTCCGGGGATCGCTACCGCCCTGACGCAGGATGCGTGACCGTGTCTCTGGTCCCGCAGGAAAAGAGAATCAGGAACTTTGTAAGACAGCAAGTAGCACAAAACCGCAACGGAGGAACAACGAGAAAGCATGGCAATCATTAAGGCACCACCTAAACAACCAAAGTCAGTGACGATACAAGCGAGAGTCGAGGAGTCAGTAAAAACGCAGCTCGATCAATACGCGACATTTATCGACTCCACTCCGTCCTACGTCATCACGGAGGCTTTGAAAGTTCTCTTCAAGCGCGATGATGAATTCAAGACCTGGCTAGGCCAACAGCCCATCAAAAGAAAGACTCAGAAACTCAATGGAGGCGGACTCAAAGAAACCGCGTGGCACAAATGAAAGACAGACCGACACAATTCGACAAGCGAGAGAACACGGCGACGTCGGGACGGCATGCCTCGCGCGCTGCAATGAGCGGTTCTTTACGACTGTTGGATCCGTTGCATTCAGCTGAGTCAACCGATAGGAGTGCGCAAGAATTGAAACTTTCGACGAAAGAGAGCCGGTCCCGACGAGAAATCGTGTCAGAGTGTCTTCCATCGGGTCTGCAGTCTGAAGGAGGGCGGCCATATCCTGGTCCGTATAAGTGGCGTACTTCTTGTTCTTGTTCCGTTTGTCGACATTGACCGGCCAATCTTTCTTCTGTACCCAATCCTCTCTCGCAATGTACTTGCCGATGCCCCGGTCGTTCAGAAAAACCATTACCTTGAGAAAGTAGTTGAACACAGTGGATTCGCCGATTGGCGCACCCGTCTCTAGGGACGGGCGTATCCGCAGCCGGTGCAGAAAGTCGAGCATGTCGTCACGGCAAATCTCGTCGAAATAGGTTTTCTTACAGCTCGCGACGAACAGGTTGACGGCCGTGCGATAGCCAAGGTACGTCCTGCGCGATTTCTGCCTGCTACGCTCGATATATTCGTGAGCCGTATCCTGAATCGTCTTTCGAGGCACGTTGCTTGGGACCGTTGCTTTCGGATCGGGTTGCACGGCAGCGGGCAGTTCGAATGATTGGCCGCCCTCCAGCCTGACCAAGGCAGTGTGGGCGAGGGCGAGATCCTTGCCAATGCGGATTGGCGTGCGCTTGCCGCTGTTGCTTGGACGAAGATAGTAGGTCGCCTCTTCGATTGGAATCGGACGATGATTCCTCGAGAACTGCACATTGACGAACGGAAATTTTCCATTGCCGGCGTTGATGCGTGCGATGAGGGTATAGTGCGCCATCTCTGTTTTCCTCGCAGAGCGTGAAAGATTCATGCATGAATGCAAGAGGAAAATGCAAAGCTGGCAACAGTAGCTGGCAACAGTTAGCGGTTTTCTGCGGTAACTTATTTATTTTCTTCAATTGGTGGAGCCGATGGG
>CAWHQX010000003.1:0-30339 GCA_963831545.1 uncultured Acidobacteriota bacterium | reverse complement strand
ACGAGATGGCTTTTTGCAGCGCCTTGATCGCTCCTGAAATGTCGAAGCTCCGCCGCTTTTCGCGTGCTTCTGAAAAATAGCGCAGCGCTTCTGTGTTTGAGGATAAGGAATTATCCAGGCGCGACTCCTCTGCGATGCTTAGCTCGACATCGAGTTTCGACCGAATCAGTTTCCCTGCTCGTGCGACCATCCCGTTCAAATCTGATTCGCTCCCGGGGATTTGCACCGATGCATCCGATAGACCTTCGCCTTTTCCCAGCAAGTGGATGTTCCAGTCGATCCTTTGAACTCCTTTGTCCGGAGTTACACGATACGAACCAGTGATCACCACGTCACATCCCAAATATTCCTGGATGCGGGCGAGTTGTCCGCTATCGAGGGATGAACTGACTTCGGTAATTCCCAGATTTCGCCGCATATCGTCAACTTGACCGGGTGCAATAAATCGGATTTCATCCGTATCGAGTTGCGACCATAGTCCATCGGTCAACATCTCCCCGAGCAATCCGGAGTTTGCGGCTTCCGTCATGTTTTGAAAGCCCAGCACTGCTACCGATGGCCGTTGCTTTGTTACGGTTGTGATATTTTTCAACGCTGATGTTTGTTTTTGACTGCGCCGAACTGCATACCATCCGCCTGCAATCGTCAGAATTGCAATCAGAGAAACTGCGAGTAACGCGAGTCTGGTTGCCGGTTTTGCCTTGCGCTTGTTTACGGGAACCTCAATCTCACCCTTGATCGTCCTTACAATGTCCGAAGTGCTGGCGAAACGGTCTGAAGGATCCCGCTGGAGACATTGCAACACCGTTGCTTCCCATTTAGGGTCGAGTCCAGGAACGCTCGCGCGCGGGGAAGGCGCTGGTTCAGAAAGCCGTCGCAAGGCCATCGCGATCGCGGTGTCGCCGCTATACGGCACAGCCCCCGTAAGCATTTCGTACATCACAATCCCTAGCGCATAAACGTCCGTCGCTGGTGTAATCTCTCCGCCTTTCAGTTGTTCTGGTGCCATATAGGCAGGGGTTCCGACGACATCCAGGGTACCTGTCAGCCTCGCCCCTCCTTGCCCGGTGTCGCGTGCCAATCCAAAATCAGTGATCACGGCGCGAACTCCGTCCGTGGCGCGTTCTGAGGGAACCAGCAAGACGTTTGCAGATTTGAAATCCCGATGAACGATTCCCGCTTCGTGCGCTGCGCCTAATCCTGCGGCCATTTGCTCGATGATTGGCATGGCCTGTTCTGGCGTGAGTTTCCCCTTGTCGCGAATCTCCTGGCTCAGAGTCTTCCCGGCCAACAGTTCCATGCTGACGATCAGAATTTCTTGCCGGCCTTCCTCAGAAGCCGTATCCCCGTGGCGAAATACATCGTAGGTACGGCACACATTCGGGTGGGTCACTCGTCGCGCCAGCTGGATTTCACGGCGGAACCGGTCCGTCGCATGCTCGTCATGGGCGTATTCAAAGCGAATCGATTTGACGGCTACCCGCTCGTGAAGCTCGAGGTCCTCGGCCTCATACACCTCACCCATTCCACCGCGTGCTATGAAACGAATCACACGGAATCGTTTGGCGAGAATTGTCAAAGGAAGGAAAGAAGCGTGGCCGTCGCGCACGCGCTCCTCCAGAGGCAACTTACCGAAGGCTCCGTCAGAGAGAGTCTTTTCGCTTTCGGGATTTGTCAGGCCGGGCTTGGCGTCGGGCTTCGAATCCGACTTGGAATCGGTCACGGATCACGTCTCCCCAGTCAGACTCGGAAGTATGACACAGTATGCCACGCCCACCTTTGGATCATAAGGATCGCACCTGGCTCGCGTGGCGTGTGGCCTGGTACAAATTGAAACCAAAATCGGGCCCTCCTGGCTAGTCTTAGTACTCTCAAAATCCCTTAGCCCAAGCAAAATGGTGGACTTGCAATGCTCTAGAGTGTACCTTGCTCTCCCGGGTCGAATTCTTCGCCCAAATCGAGGTGCGCTCATGAGGTCCGTCCTACGTTTTACAGGTTTGCTGGTGCTGTGCACACTAGCGTTAGTCCCTGCCTATGCCCAACGTCTCGAGAAGAAAGCGTCGACGCGCGGACAAGTGGTTCCAAGTGGAGACTGCCTTCCCGACGCAACGGAACCGTGCATGAGCGTAACACCGTTATCTTCGAACACTGCCGCATTCGTTAATTTTGGAAATGGAGCCGAAGACGCGAGCTGGACTCTGTTTGAGGTTCCGACAACCCAGAGCGTCACTTTCCAGTTGACTCCGACCAGCCTTGGTGTCGGTAGTTTCGTTTGCGGTGACGGCTTTACTCCGGCAGATTTCGGAGGTTTTTGTACCGGCCTTGTGGACCCTGATGGCACGACCGATGCCGATTTTTTACAGACTACGCTCGATGCCGCGGATCATCAGGTTAAATTCAGTTTTCTGAATGTTCCGGACTTGCCGGCCGACTGGGTTTTTTATGCGGATCCAGGCGACGCCGCGATCAGTGGTGCTACGACGGTTCCAGAACCAAGTACCTTCGCACTTCTTGCCTGCGGGTTACTCGGTCTGGTCGTACTGAGTGCTAAGCGTCTTCCCTTATAAGACGGGCCCTCGCTACCCTGAATTTGCTAGGTACGCGTGAGAGTCGCTGCTCGCGCCGTTTCTAGCAATTGAGCTGCATTTGCGCGGACATCCCCGTGGCCAAACACAGCGCTCCCTGCCACTAACAGATCGGCGCCGGCTTTCACGACGTCGGTGATCGTGGTCAGGTCGACTCCACCATCCACTTCGATCCGGTATTCCAACTTGCGTTCCGTACGCATGCGCGCGAGGGCAGCTATTTTATTCAGAGAATTGGGAATAAATTTCTGCCCGCCAAATCCGGGATTTACACTCATCACCAGGACATGGTGCACAAGATCCAGTACTTCCGTCAGCATTTCCACCGGTGTCGCGGGATTAATGACGACTCCAGGTTTGCATCGATGCGATGAAATCAGATGCAAGGTGCGGTCAAGGTTTTGGCAAACTTCCTGATGAACCGAAATCCAGTCCGCGCCCGCTTCCGCAAACTCTGGAATGAATTGATCCGGATTTTCAATCATCAGGTGACAATCAAGTGGGACCTTGACTACTTTTCTGAGGCTCCTTACAACAGGGGGGCCCAGAGTAAGATTCGGAACGAAATGCCCGTCCATGACATCGACATGCAATACCGTCCCTCCACCTTCAATCGCCAGGGCTACATCCGTGCCTAGTTGCGCAAAATTAGAAGCCAATATCGATGGCACCAGTTCGATCTTCACAAATCCGCTCCTGAGATGAATTGCTCAATTATACCCCGAGCCACACCGTTGACCGTGTCATTCCATCCGGGCGCTGCACCAGGGGAGCACGCGCTTCTCTGCTGAGCTTCTCTGCGCCAGTTCAAGTGTCGACATGACGTCGAGCACTTGCCGAGGAGTGACCAGCAATTCCGCTTCCCCCAGCAGAACATCGCGCACATTCACGTAAAAATCCCGCCAATCGCCCGAGGAGGCGACACGTTCCTTGTGCAAGCGGCCATCGATCATCATCTCTGCTTCACCCCAGTTCCGGGACTCCTCCATCATCCATCCATCCGGCGCGGGCACGTGGCCGTTGCGCAACGCATTTTCCAGAGGATCGAATCCTCTCTTTAGAAAGCCGCCTTGCGTTCCAAGCACGAGGAAACGGGGCCGCGGAATAAGACAGAGCATCGATGCGCACAATTGAGCGCGCATATTTCCCTCATAAACCAATGAAATATCAAAAGCATCGTCAGTTTTTGATTCATCCCGCTCCGCGCGTATCTCGGCTGAAATTGCCTGCGGTGTTCCGAACAGCATTAAGGCGTGATCAATCAAATGTGGAGCTAAATCGAACAAAATCCCGCTACCCGGACCCGGTTGCTCCCGCCACGCACCTGGTTTCCCACTCGGACGGTAGCGGTCGTAATGCGTCTCAAACCGTACAATACGCCCGAGCATCTTCTTCTGCAAAAAATGGCGCATGCCCCGGAAATCAGCATCAAATCGACGACTGTGGTAGACAGTCAGCACCCGGCGATACTTTCTTGCGATCTCGAATAACTCCACAGCTTCCGCAAGCGTTGTCGTGAACGGTTTATCTACGACAACATCGCGGCCGGCTTCGAGACATTCTTTGGCAAACGGGAAATGCGTCTGGTTGGGCGAAGCGATCACGATTAAGCGGATCGAATCGATCGCGAGCAACTCATGGAGACTTCGAACGATCCGCGCATCCGGATAAGATTCAGCAGCTTCATTTCCCGTCCGTTGCAGAATGGCGGAAATGCGAAGCCCCGGCACTGCACCAATGACTTGCGCATGAAAATAGCGTCCGGCCAACCCAAATCCAACCAATCCGACTTCAATCATTCGGTACTTCCCAAGGTGGCAATCGTATAACCATTCCCGATCTGCGAAAGCAGTGTATCACCGACTCCACTTGCAAGAGTCAGGACGAATGAAGCTGAGAGTTGGTTCCACGCCCCTCCACGGTATATGCTTTTTCAGTGGATAAAAATCCTCCGGCACAGATTGCCCCGACCCGGGGCCTTTACCTCGGACTGATCATTACGTTGCTCGCCGTGCTGGCCTATGCGGCCTACATCACCATGCAATTCTCTGGCATCCGTAAATTGCAAAGTGAGATGGTTGACCGCAATCGCAAGGACTCCCTTCAACTGCTGCGCATTCAAAACGATCTCAATTCGATTGGCCTGGCAATGCGCGATATGCTGGACCCTTCCGCCCCATATCCGTTGGCCGCGTGGAGCGCACAGTTTGATCGCATCCGCAATGATTTGCAGGTGGCCATGCAACAGGAAGAATCGCTGGCAGAGGCAGCGCGGACGAGCGACCAGCGGCATTACCTGTCTCAGTCCCTATCTCAATTCTGGGATGCCAGTGATCGCATGTTCACTCTCGCGGGAAATGGCTCGGAGGGGGTTGCACGGGACCAAATACGCGATACCTTACAACCTCGCCAGGCCGCATTGAGTTCTGCTGTGTCCCGACTGCTGGTGCAAAACAACGAAGGCGAGCAACAAGCCGAATCCACGATCGCCAATATCTATGACCGCGTCCAGCGCCAGCTCTATTTCTTTCTGGGAGGGATCTTGCTCGCGATCATCCCGACGAGCCTTTACCTGATCCGGTACAATCGGCGCATTTTTGCACATGTCGCGGAACTCTCCTCTCAACGAAGCGATCTCGCCCAGAAATTAATCGCGACGCAGGAGTCTACACTTCGCCACATCTCGCGCGAACTCCACGACGAATTCGGCCAAGTACTCACTGCCATCGGTTCGCTGCTTCGCCGGGCTTCAAAGGATGTCCCTGAAAATTCGGCCTTACAGGAAGATTTATTCGAAGTGCGCGAAATTGCACAATCCACTTTGAATAATATCCGTAGTCTTTCGCAAGCACTGCATCCGGTGCTTCTGGAAGAAGCGGGGTTGGAATCCACGCTCGACTGGTACATTCCCACCGTAGAGAGGCAGAACAGCCTTGTCCTTCACTACGAGAAATCCGGCGAACATTTCGCACTCGAGACTTCCGCAGGTGTGCAGGTATATCGCGTGCTGCAGGAGGCACTAAATAATGTCAGTAGGCATTCGGGCGCGAAAGAGGCGTGGATTCAGTTGCGTTTCGAAGCACGGGCATTGGAGCTAAAAGTGGAAGATCACGGGAAGGGTTTTGTCTCCGTCCCCGGGCAGACAGGCATAGGACTTGTCGCTATGCGTGAGCGCGCCGAAATTCTGGGCGGAACTTTACGTGTGACCCCAATAGAAACTGGCGGGACGATGGTGCACTTGCGGATCCCGCGCGAAAAGGTGGAATTGCATGCCGAATAAGTTGACAGTCCTACTGGTCGACGATCACGCCCTGGTACGACGCGGTTTCCGCCGAATGTTGGAGGACGAGGAGTCGTTCGAAGTGGTCGGAGAAGCAAGCGACGGCGCGGAAGCGGTCAAGCGCGCGGAAGAATTGCGTCCAAAAGTAATTGTCATGGACTGCGCCCTGCCCCAGATGAACGGCATCGAAGCCACGCGTCAAATCCTGCAGAAACTGCCAAACACCGCGATCCTGATGCTGAGCATGCATTCGGAAGACACGCTCGTAAAACAGGCTATCGACGCGGGTGCGCGCGGTTACATTCTGAAAAATGCGATGGATCTGGATCTGGTCAGCGCAATCAAGCAAGTCGCTGAGGGAAAAACCGTCCTTGATCCACAAATCACAAGAACGGGTGGTTTGCGTGGCGAGCGCGATACCGGGTTGACCCCGCGCGAACTGGAAATTCTCCAACACATCGTCGCCGGAAAATCGAATAAGGAGATTGCAACTGAATTGAGCCTCAGCGTAAATACTGTTTCCGTTCATCGCGCAAACATTATGGATGCGCTGGGCATTCATAAAACCGCCGAACTGGTCGTTTATGCGATTCGCAATGGGCTGGTAAGTCTGCCGTGAGGCGTCGCGAGTTCCTGCAAAATGCGTTCGGAGCCGGCATTGGTTGGGCAACGCTGCCGGACCTGGGGAAAGCCGCAACGCCTCCGGGTATTCGCTTCGTCGATACCACGGAGTCAGCGGGCATCCATTTCCGTCACAACAGCGGCGCGTACGGCGGCAAGCTACTTCCGGAAACTCTTGGTTCCGGATGTGCTTTCGTCGACTACGACGCAGATGGTTGGCAAGATATCTTGCTCGTGAACGGAATGGACTGGGCAGGCCACAAACGTCAGCGCACAACCATGAAGTTGTACCGCAATAATCGCAACGGCACATTCAGCGATGTCACAAAAGCCGCGGGACTCGATGAGGAAATGTACGGCATGGGCGTCGCGGTTGGTGATTACAACAACGATGGTTTTCCTGACATTTTTATAACCTGCGTGGGACAGAGCCGGTTGTTTCGTAATACCGGCAAGGGCACCTTTGTTGACGTCACAAAAGCGAGCGGTCTTGCCGGCAAAGAGGGTCTGAGCACATCCGCGATCTGGTTTGACTACGATCGAGATGGATTCTTGGACTTACTCATCTGTAACTACGTGCACTGGTCTCCCGAACGGGACGTTTTCTGCAGCCTCGATGGAAAAAATAAATCCTACTGTACGCCCGAAGCCTATCGCGGCGATACCTGTTGGCTCTATCACAATCGCGGAAACGGAACGTTTGAAGACGTAACCGCGGCTAGCGGGATATTCGACAGCAGTTCAAAGTCCCTGGGGGTTGCCATGCTCGATTACGATCAGGACGGCTGGCCGGACGTCCTGGTCACCAACGACACGCAACCAAACAAGCTGTACCAAAATCTGCGAAACGGAAAATTCAAGGATGTCGCTGTGGAAACCGGTCTCGCCTTCAGCATTGAAGGAAAAGCGCGGGCAGGAATGGGCGTCGACGTCGCTGATTTCGAAAATACGGGGAAGCCTGGAATCATCATCACGAATTTTGACAACGAAATGATCGGACTCTACAAACCAACAGCAAGAGGCTTTGACGACATTGCCATGCAGACAGGATTAGGTTCGGCCTCGCGAAACACTCTCGGGTTCGGCTGCGCTTTCTTCGACGCAAACCTGGATGGCCTGCTCGATATCGCTGTCGCCAACGGTCACATCGATGAGACAGTGAGAAATATTCGCGGGAACGTCGGCTACGCCCAACCCCCCCAGCTGTTCATCAACCAGGGGAAGGCGAGATTCTATGATGCCGCTACGGATGTTGGCGGCGGATTCGAACACCCCAAAGTGGGCCGCGGGCTGGCCTTAGGCGACTTCGACCACGATGGTGATCTGGATCTCTTGCTGACAACCAATAACGGGCCCGCCTATCTTTACCGGAACGATCAACTCGACGGCAACAAGAGTATTCGCTTCCATTTGGTTGGTACAAAATCAAATCGCGACGCAATCGGTGCTGTCGTCGAAATCTATTACAACGGGCAAATGGCCTCGCGCATGGTTCGTAGCGGATCGAGTTATCTTTCTCAGTCTGAATTCCCGGTAACGTTCGGACTGGCAAAGCAGGACGGGATCGATCGAGTGGTGATCCGTTGGCCCAGTGGAATGATCGAAGAATACAAAAATCTTGCTGCCGGAAAGGCATTTCAAGTCACTGAACAGAAAGGGCTTACAGAGCTATATCATTTCTAGTTGTTTCGCACTATTGTCAGAGGTCCGAGCAAGATTTATAACTTTTCCAACTTGCAGTTGCTTCCTTCGATGGTGATCTTTGCCGACCCCGGAAGCACCCCAACAAAAACTGAGCGGCCGGAGATATTCTCCGGCCGCATTTGTAATTGGGGCAAAAAGGGCGAAGTGAGTTGGGGGGAATGGTAATGCAACGCTGGCGCTGGCTAAGCGTTTCTGTACTGGTGGTTACCGCGGTCTATCTTTTTGCTTTCCCATCCGCCACAATATTTTACGCTGCAACGGTGATCCTCCACTCGGGGCTTGGACTGCTCGTTGGTTTCGGCCTGCTGGCATTCTTCTTCCGCGGAATTGGCAGAGAAACACTGGTAGCGAAAATGGGATGGCTCTTTTTATTCGCAGGAGCCGCCCTCGGTGTCGTGCTCCTTCGCACGGGTACTGCCCACCGCTTCAAACTGTGGTTGTTTGCTCACGTGTCAGCTTGCGTGCTGTCCGCGATTTTTCTGGCAATCGCCTGGCTGTCGCAGCACAAATTGCTTGGGACCGAAGGATTGCAAAAGGTCTTGCGCATCGCACTGGTTCTGGTGGCGACGGGTGGAATCTGCGCAGGAGCATGGTGGGCGCGTGAACACGCTGGAAAGGCTCGCTATGAGGTGAGAAACCCCGTGATTTCGCCGCCCTCCATGGAACAAGAGGGCGATGGAGTCCACGGGAAGTTCTTTCCCAGTTCTGCGCAGACCACCGACGGAAAATACATCCCCGCTGACTACTTCATGCAGTCGAAGGCCTGCGAACGCTGCCACAGTGATATTTACAAACAGTGGGAGAGCTCTTCGCATCATTTTTCTTCCTTCAACAATCAGTGGTACCGCAAAAGTATCGAATACATGCAGAGTGTTGACGGGATTCAGCCATCCAAGTGGTGCGCAGGTTGTCATGATCCGGCTCTTCTCTTCAGTGGCATGATGGACCGTCCGATCGCGGAAAACGTAAACAAGCCCGAGGCAAAGGCAGGCCTTAGCTGTCTCATGTGCCATAGTATCGTTCAGGTCAAAGGCACAATGGGTCAGGGCGATTTCACGCTGGAATATCCCGCGCTGCATGCACTGGCTGCCAGCGGAAACCCATACCTACGTCGCCTGCATGATTTCATGGTTAAACTCAATCCGGAACCACACCGCCGGGTTTTCCTGAAACCCTTCATGCGAGAACAGGTTCCCGAATTCTGCTCGGGTTGCCATAAAGTGCATCTCGACCAGCCTCTGAATCACTACCGTTGGATTCGCGGTTTCAACGAATACGACAACTGGCAGGCCAGCGGCGTCTCCGGGCAGGGAGCACGTGCTTTCTACTATCCGGCCACGTCGATGATGTGCGCGGATTGCCACATGCCGATGGTTCCCTCGACCGATGAGGGCAACATCGACGGTTACGTCCATTCGCATCGTTTCCCGGGCGCCAACACCGCGGTGCCTACCGCCAACGAGGACAAGGACCAACTCTTGGCCAGCCAGCGGTTCTTACAAGACAAGCAACTGACCGTGGATATTTTTGCGGTTTCGCCTGCAGGCAATAAATCCGACAAAACGGGATCCACGGCGCTGCCGAAACAGGAACTGTCCACGACATTCGCAGTCGGTGAAGAAGCCGACGTGTCACTGCCTACAGGCGCCGCTGGCGAGGCACGGCCTTTGACCGCTCCGCTCGGCCGCGTGGATGCCTCTGTGCGCCGTGGAGATGATGTTGTCATCGATGTCGTCGTACGCACGCGCAAGGTGGGCCACTTCTTTCCGGGCGGCACAGTCGACGCCTACGACGTTTGGCTGGAGCTCCAGGCGACCGATGAAAAGGGCCAGATTCTCTATTGGAGCGGCAGAGTGAGCGACGAGGGGAAAGGTCCCGTCGAGCCCGGCGCGCACTTTTATAAATCCCTGCAAATCGATGAGCACGGAAATCCCATTAACAAGCGCAATGCATGGGCCAGCCGGGCCGTGGTCTATGTAAAATTAATTCCTCCTGGCGCCGCGGATACCGTCCATTTCCTCATGCACGTGCCAGAAAATTCAGGTGACAGGATCACGCTGCACTCGAAGCTAAACTACCGGAAGTTTGAGTGGTGGAATACGCAGTTCATGTTTGCTGGCAAACAGGATCCGGTTGAAGGAAACCCTCTGGTCACGCCGGCCTATGATGATCGCAAAGTGAGCTTCGACGGAGACATGTCAAATCTGTCCAGCAAGGTCAAAGGGATACCCGATTTGCCGATCGTCGTGGTGGCGGAGGACACCAAGAGCCTTCGCGTTCTGCCACATGGAGCCAAAGAACCGGCGCCAGAAATTGCCTGGTCGAAAGATGATTGGACCCGATGGAACGATTTTGGTATTGGGCTTTTTCTGCAAGGCGATCTGATTGGGGCGGAGCAGGCTTTCACCGAAATAACAAAGATGGATCCGCAGAATCCGGACGGCTGGACAAACGTTGGCCGGGTACGTGTCCAGGAGGGAAATACGGAAGGGGCAAAGGAAGTCTTGCTGAAGGCGTTAGCGCTTAAACCAGGCTTGGCCCGGGCGAATTTCTTCTACGGCCGGGTCCTCAAGGAAGAAGGCAAGTACGAACAGGCTGCGCAGGTGCTTCAGTCGGTCCTCGTGCAATTCCCGCGCGATCGCGTCGTACGCAACGAACTTGGTCGCGTGTACTTTCTCCAGAAGCGCTACGCGGCTGCGGTGACGGAGTTCCAGCAGACGATCCTCATCGACCCAGAGGATCTGCAGGCCAACTACAATCTGATGCTCTGCTACACAGGGTTGGGCGACGAGGCCCGGGCAAACGACCACAAGGAACGTTACTTGCGGTTCAAGGCCGATGAAGCGGCCCAAGCCCTGACCGGCGCGTATCGCCAGGCCCATCCGGACGACAACAACGAACGCCAAGCGGTGCATGAGCATCTGTCAGTTCCCCTGGACCGTACCCCGACGATTCAATCGCACAGCAAAGTAGCCGCTGCGGATGCGAAACCGGTCAAGAAACCAGTCGCCGGCACCGGGCGCTGAGTCAGTTCTTGACTCTTTATTTCACTTAGGGAGACAAAATGACCTGGATCAAAACGGTTGGCATGGAAGATGACGAGAATGTACGTAACGCCATGATAGAGCAGCGCAAGCTCTATCCCCAGGAATATGCGACGCCCGTTCCCGCCGTTGACCACGGCATGGAAGCCGGTATCGTTTTGTCACATAGCCTCATCCCGCAAGCGATGTACCACTCATTTAGTGCGTTTGGGGCCATGATGTCCCCGGATTTGCCTTTGCGCCGCGATCAGCACGAAATGATTGCGACCATGGTTTCTGTGACGAACAGGTGCCACTATTGAATCGAGTCCCACGCAGAGTTTCTGCGTCGCGTCACCTTGAAGGAAGATATGGTACTTGCGCTGCGGAGGGATTACCGCACGGCCCCGATCAGTGAAGAGGATCGCGTGATGCTGGATTACGTGGTGAAGCTGACCAAGGATGCCACACAATGCAGTCCTGCGGATCACACGAGGCTCCGTGCGGTGGGATTCGATGATCGAGGGATTTTGCAGATTACCTTGATCGCGTCGTGGTTCAATTACATAAACCGAGTGGCAGATTCGTTGGGCGTGGGTCGGGAAGGAAAGGCGGAGAATCTTTGAGAACGTGCTGGTTGCTGCTCGCTGGTGTTGCCCTTGGTTCCGGTTTACTCGCTCAGACAAAGGCAGATTCTTCAAATTCTTCTTCAATCACTTTTCGCGACATCACGCAAAGAACCGGCATCCATTTCATTCACAATAACGCCGCGTTCGGAAAGAAATATCTTCCGGAAACGATGGGTCCGGGGGTCGCGTTCATCGATTACGACAACGATGGCTGGCAGGATGTATTCATCGTAAACGGAACAAGCTGGCCCGGCCAACCCGATAAGCATTCAACGCCTAGGCTCTACCACAATAATCATGATGGAACCTTCACCGATGTCACACACAAAGCGGGGCTTGACGTCGAGGTCTTCGGTATGGGGGTCGCTGTAGGCGATTACGACAATGATGGCTTTGACGATCTATTCGTTACCGCCATGGGCCAGAGCCACCTATTTCATAACAATGGCAACGGCACGTTCACCGACGTCACGCAGAAAGCAGGGTTGGCCGGGCCCCGGGAATTCAGTACCAGCGCTGCGTGGGTCGACTACGACAAAGATGGCAGACTCGATCTGGTCGTTGCAAATTACGTGCAATGGTCGCTTGAAGGCGATCTGTATTGCACGCTCGATGGAAAAAGCAAATCGTATTGCACTCCCGAATCGTACAAGGGAACTGCGGTGCGGCTATGGCACAACAAGGGAGACGGAACCTTCGAAGACGTCACCGGAAAAGCCGGCCTTGGCGAGCCGACTTCGAAAACCCTCGGAATCGCCATCCTCGATTACGACAACGATGGCTGGCCCGATCTCTTGTTTTCAAACGACACCCAACCCAACAAGCTTTATCACAATAATGGCAATGGCACCTTCACGGAAAAAGCCGTCGTCGCCGGAATCGCGTTCAGTGAAGACGGGGTGGCACGAGCGGGAATGGGTGTTGACGTGGCGGATTACGATCACTCCGGCAAGCCCAGTATCTTGATTACAAATTTCTCCAATCAGATGCTATCTCTCTATCACAACGAAGGAAAAGGTCTTTTTGTCGATGAAGCACCTCGTTCCGAAATTGGCCGCGACTCGCTGCTGACTCTGGGCTTCGGATGCTTCTTCTTCGATTATGACCTCGATGGCTGGCCCGATATTCTGATTGCGAACGGTCACATCGACGCTGATATACAGCGCGTGCAGCCAAATGTGAAGTACGCAATGCCGCCACACCTGTTTCGTAACGTGGGGAAAGGCAGTTTCGTCGAAGTAACCAGGCAAATGGGCCCGGCTTTCGCATCGGCGCGTGTTGGACGCGGGGCCGCTTATGCGGATTTCAATAACGATGGTCGTCTGGACTTGTTGCTCAGCACCAATGGTGGACCTGCCTATCTGTTTGAAAATGAGGTCACGCCGGGCAGTCCCGCAAACAAAAGTCTGCGTATCAAATTGTTTGGCACAAAATCGAATCGAGACGGGATCGGCGCAGTCGTGAAGATGATGTCTGGCGGCGAATCGCAAACGCAAATGCTGCGGAGTGGATCGAGCTATCTTTCCGCAAGCGAACTGGTATTGACGTTCGGGTTGGGACAGCACGACCAAGCGGAGTCCGTCGAAATTCACTGGCCGAGTGGTCAGATCGATCGGCTTACAAACATTGCAGCGGGACAAACCGTGAGGGTCACGGAAGGCAAAGGGGTAACTGGCAGCGTAAAGTACGGGAGTCGTTAGTTCTCAGCCCGCTTGCAAATGTGCGCGGCCACCAAAGCCTGACCCAGACTGATTCCTCCGTCACCGGCCGGCACTGCGGCGTGAAAATATACTTCAAAATTCTGCTGCTGCAGAGCCCGTGAGACGAGTTCGGACAGCAGCACGTTCTGGAAGCAACCTCCACTCAGACAAACTCGATTGATATTGCGCTCATCACGGATCCTAAGGGCCACATCTCTCATTACAAGCGCCAAACCATTGTGAAATCGCCGGCTCATCGCGGCTACTCCCACCTGCTTTCGCAGGTCCGCTATCAGCCAGTCAAACAGTGAGTGCGTGCCAATTTTCCAGATCGTGCCATCCCGGGCCAGATCAAATGGATAGGCTCCCTCATCGGTCGAACCGTATGCCGCCATCTCCAGGTCGATTGCGGCCTGCGCTTCATAGCTCACCGTGCATCGTAGTCCAATGAGCGCGGCAACTGCATCGAACAGTCTGCCGCAACTCGAAGTTCTCGGCGAGTGAACCTCCCGCTCCGCCATTTCGAGAATAATTTGCACTTTGTGAGGATCAAGTTGCTTCAGGAACGGCAAGCCCAGCGACTGCACATCATGACCGTAGTTTTTCGACAGATGGCTCACTGCCATCCTCCATGGCTCACGAATCGCCGCACTCCCTCCGGGCAAAGGCACGTATTGCAGATGGGCGACCCGCTCAAAACCGACATAATCTGCAATCAGCAATTCCCCGCCCCAGATCGCACCGTCTGAGCCATATCCTGTACCATCGAGCGCAATGCCGATCACTTTCCCGCTCAGATGGTTTTCAGCCATGCAGGAAGCGATATGCGCGTGATGGTGCTGTACGGGGATATGTCCGACATCCTCGCGTTCGAGCGCCCACTTTGTTGAAAAATAATCGGGATGCAAATCGTGAGCGATGGTTCGGGGATGGACTTGCAATATGCGCTCGAGATGCTCTACGGCTTCACTGAAGAAGTTGTAGCTTTCCAGATTTTCCAGATCCCCTACGTGCTGACTAAGAAATGCTTCGGCTCCTCGAACGATACAGATTGTATTTTTCAGTTCTCCGCCAACTGCAAGAATGGGCGCCGACTGATGCTCGATTGCGATCGGAGAAGGCACAAATCCACGGGACCTTCGAAGCTGTCTTGGTTGTTCGGCGACGACTCGAATCACAGAATCATCGCAACGGCGCAGGATTTCACGGTTGTGAACGAGAAACGCGTCAGCGATACCGCACAATCGTTGTACGGCTTCCTGATTGTCGATCGCAATCGGCTCTTCACTCAGATTTCCACTGGTCATGACCAGTGCCTCAAACTTTCCGCCGCTAAAAATCAAATGATGAAGCGGAGTGTACGGCAGAAACACCCCAAGGAAACGATTGCCGGGCGCGATGTTTGACGCGAGGTCCGTCTCAGGCAGCCTGGGCATCAGCACGATCGGCCGTTCAACTGACAGTAATTGCCGGCGAGACTCTTCGTCAATCACGCAAAACCTCTCCGCGATTTCGATTCGCGGCACCATAATGGCCAAAGGTTTTTCCAAGCGATTCTTTCGCTCACGCAATTGGTCAACTGACTGGAAGTTTTTTGCATCGCATGCCAAGTGAAATCCGCCGAGGCCCTTAAACGCCAGGATACTTCCGTTTTGCAGACGCTTCGCAGACTCGCGTATCGGCTCGACAACATCCAAGGCAATCCCGTCGCGCCCCAGCAGCTGAACCTGTGGACCGCAGTCCCAACAGGCATTTGGCTGCGCATGGAATCGGCGGTTTGACGGATCGTCGTATTCTGCCTGGCACGCCGAACACATCTTGAACCTATTCATCGAAGTACGAGCACGGTCATAGGGAATGTCGCGAATAATGGTGAACCGCGGCCCACAATTTGTGCAATTGATAAAGGGGTATCCGAAGCGTCGATCACGTGGATTGGACATTTCCGAGAGACACTCATCACACACTGCAATATCCGGCGAGATCAGCGTGTTGGCGACCTCGCCCAGCTGGGTGGTGACGATTCTGAATGATTTCTCACCGAGCGACTGGATCTCCCGGTTACTGATTGACGTGACCTTCGCGAGTGGAGGGATCTCCTGGGGCAAGCGAAGCAGGAATTCTTCAACCTTTTCCAGGGCGCCTTCGACTTCGATACTGACTCCGGCAGAGGTGTTCGCGACGAAGCCGGCAAGGCCACAGCGGTTCGCCAATCGGAAGACGAATGGCCGGAACCCAACGCCTTGCACAATTCCTGTCACATCGATGGCTTTGCGGAGCGAATTCATAGAATTCATGGCTGATGTTTCTATCATACGGTCTCAAAAGAAAAACGCTTAATGGCGTTGATCAATGGGTAGGGGCACAATTCTGCTCGCCCCGGACTCCATTCGATCCCGATGTTGGCTCAACCGCTGGGTCCGCCTGATTTTTCTTATTTTGATGTAACCGACGACAATGATCTGGTGGCGGCTACCTGAGGGCTAATTTTCTGCCGGAGGGCGTTCAGCCAATTCAACCATTCTGATAATCCCTCACCCGTACGAGCGGACAATGCAATGAACTCGATCTCAGGATGAATCTTGCGGGCATTTTCGAGCGCCAGACCGGGATCGAAATCGACATGGGGAAGCAGGTCAGTCTTGGTCAAGAGCATCAAGGCGGAACGGTGGAAAATGCCAGGGTACTTCAAAGGCTTATCTTCGCCTTCTGTCACACTTAGCAGCACAATTTTTGCAATCTCACCCAGGTCATAACTCGAAGGGCAGACCAGATTTCCAACATTCTCGATAAACAGAATTCCTGGCCCGCGGAAGCCGATTTCGTTCAAATGTCGCTCAATCATCCGGGCATCTAGATGACAGGTCCCGCCAGTCACGATTTGACGTACCGGGAAACCATAACGCGAGAGACGCTTCGCATCATTGTCGGTCTGAATATCCCCGGTCAAAATGGCCACAGGCGTATCCTTGGGCCATGCCGCCAGAGTCTTTTCCAGCAGCATCGTCTTGCCCGACCCGGGCGAACTGATCAGATTCACGCAAAGAATATTCTCGTTCTGGAATCGCAGGCGTAACTCCGCCGCAAGTCGATCGTTTTCGCTCAGCACTTTTTTTTCTACGACTTCACGCATACGTCCTCCACTTCGAGGTAAGCAATGTCAAGTTCTGTGCCGCTGATGCACGTCGTGCCGGAATGGCCGCATTTCGGGCAGTCCAATTGATAATCTTTAACCGGGAATTCTTCTCCGCATGCCAGGCACTTCTGCTTGCGTTCGCGCCAGTCAATTTCAATTCTGAGGTCTTGCCACGGGGAGTTCCGTGTCAGAGCATCGAACGCAAACATCAGTGCGTCCTTGTCGATGTTGGATAACTCGCCAATCCGCAGTCCAACGGCAATAATCTGCGATTCCGGACGGCGTCCGGCTTCCGCGTCCAATGTTTCCAGAATCGAGGCTGCAATCCCGACTTCGTGCAAGGCCAGCTCCTAACAAATGCGCGGGAGTTGATCACCGGCAAGCATGTCAACAATTCGCGTTGTACCAAACGGAGTGCGCATCACGACCATTCGCGGGTGTTGCTTGGTCACGCGCCCGATGATCCGGGCATCTTTGCCCAAGGGATGATTCTGCAGGGATCGCAGAGCTTTCTCGGCACCATCCGCCGCCACCACCGCCACCAGTTTGCCTTCGTTGGCGACATACAAGGGGTCGAGCCCCAACATTTCGCAGGCACCGCGCACCTCTTCGTGCACCGGGATGGATACTTCTTCCAATTCCATGCCGACGTTTGAACAGTCTGCAATTTCATTTAATGTACTGGACAGCCCGCCGCGGGTCGGATCGCGCAAGCAGCGAACTTCATGTGTCGCCTGTAACAGATCGCCAACCAATGTATGTAACGCAGCTGAATCGCTGCAGATCTCCGTTTCAAACTTCAATCCTTCGCGCTCCGCCAGGATCGCAATCCCGTGGTCGCCAAGAGTCCCGCTCACAAGAATGAAATCACCAGGCCGCGCCTGGCTGGCCGAAAGCGTGATCCCGTCGCGGACGAGCCCGATACCAGTCGTATTAATGAAAATGCCGTCTGCACTCCCCTTTTCCACCACTTTTGTATCGCCCGTAACGATTTGCACTCCGGCGTCGGCCGCCGCTTCATGCATCGAAGCAACGATCTGTCGGAGCGTCTCAATCGGCAGACCTTCTTCGAGAATGAATGCCGCGGTCAGCCAAAGCGGCACCGCCCCGCCCATCGCCAGATCATTGATCGTTCCGTGCACGGCCAGCGACCCGATATTCCCTCCGCGAAAGAACAACGGCTTTACGACAAATGAATCGGTCGAAACTGCCAGGCGCGAATCTCTGAGCGACAAGACAGCCTGATCCTCCAGCCGGTCCAGGACCGGATTTCCGAACTGCGGTAGAAAGACATTTTTCAGCAATTCGGCGCTGAGCTTTCCGCCACTTCCATGGCCGAGCAAGATGCGGGCTTTCACAGGAATCGGCAACGGACAGGTAAACGAGGTGAGATTCTCGGCTCTCGCTGCGTCTCCCGGTAAGTTTTCAGAGCGTGACGAGGTGACGTCGGTATTGGTAGTAAGCGGCACAGGCACCCTCCGTTGAAACCATGGGTGCCCCTAACGGATTTTCCGGGGTACACCGCGTACCGAATGCCGAACATTCGGTTGGCTTCTTCATTCCAAGCAGGACTTCAGCACTGATGCATTCTTTGGGCTCATCTGCGCTGATGCTTTCCAGGTCGAAAATGCGGTCAGCATCGAAGGCAGCGTATTTTTCCTTGAGGCGAAGGCCGCTCGCGGCAATTTTGCCGATGCCACGCCACTTACGGTCAGAAACCTCAAAAACCTTGGCCACCGCCTGCTGCGCTGCAAGATTCCCCTTGTACTGGACCGATCTCGTGTATTGGTTCTGGACTTCTGCGCGGCCTTCTTCAAGCTGCACAACCAGCAGATGGATCGCTTCCAGTAAATCCACCGGTTCAAAACCACCTACCACGATGGGTACATGATATTCGCGGACCAGATCCTCGTAATCTTTGAACCCCACCACTGCACAGACATGCCCGGGCGCAACAAATCCCTGCACACGGTTACCTGGCGAGTTCAGGAGTGTGCGAATCGCTGGCGGCACGAGAACGTGCGAAACCAGCAGAGAAAAATTACTGAGTCCATATCGTTCCGCGATCAGCAGAGCCATCGCATGGGCTGGCGCGGTTGTCTCAAATCCAATCGCAAAAAATACAACCTGCCGGTCCGGATTCAAGCGCGCAAGTTCCACCGCATCCATCGGCGAATACACCACACGCACATCCCCGCCCTCAGCTTTTACATGAAATAAGTCGGTATCAGATCCCGGGACACGCAGCATGTCCCCGTACGACACGAGCGTGACGTCCGGTCTTCGCGCCAAAGCAATCGCGCGGTCAATCGTCTCAAGCGGGGTCACGCATACCGGGCAACCGGGCCCATGCACAATCTGCACACTCTCCTTCAGCAAATCGTCGATCCCATAGCGCATCAGCGTATGCGTCTGGCCGCCGCAAATTTCCATTAAGACCCACGGACGAGTCGAGCGTCGCCGAATTTCGGCGGCGAGTGCCGTAGCAATCTTTACATCGCGATATTCGTCTAGGTACTTCATGGTCTGGTCGCAGACGTTGGAGGAAGGGAGACGGCAAGCGGATCGGCCTCGATCGCCAGCTCATCTGTGAGATAGCCCATACTCTCCAGCAGCGCGTAGGTTCGTTCGGCTTCATCCTTATTGACGATACTAATTGCGAAGCCGACATGCACGAGGACGTAATCGCCTTCTCTCACTTCGGGCACGAAATCCAGGCAGGCTTGGCGCGCAATTCCGCCAAACAAAATCCGGCCGCAGCGCATTCCGTCTTTTTCCTCGATTTGTGAAACTTTACCGGGTATCGCCAAGCACATGGGCTGGTACCTCCTCTAGGAGCGCGGAGGAAGGTTTGTTGTTCCACCAGATGTCCGGTGCTTGGGGGCTGGCAATCAAGCGTGGGGCAATGCCAAATCTGCACAGTTCAACCATGATCGCCGCGAGAGCAGGCTTAACTGCTTCGAACATGGCCGGGCTCATGACACAACCCAATTCACAAGATTCGGGAATGATCCCAACAAGCAACACTTCCGCCGGGCAAATACCACTGAGCTCCGCGAATAGAAGCGCTTCGACTAATGCCGGATCATGTGGACTGACTCGGGGCTGGATCTTGATGTGTAGTAATTGATCTTTGTGATAAAGGTGCACTTCACCCGGTCGCCCGGTGGCCTTCGCTGCATCGATGAGGATTACGGCGTCATAATCCGAAAAGAACGAAGTAATACCAAGGCCCGGAGTGCCCAGATCATCCAGCACCACATTCGGAGGAAAGGTGTAACGCGATTCCAGAGTCTTCAAGATGAACGGGCCGATGCCATCGTCGCCCATGAGGACGTTTCCGACGCTCAAGATTCCGATGCGTTTCGGGTTCATCCTTTTCCTTCGCGAGTTTTCAGGAATTCGCCAAATGCAACATCTTCTACCGCGATGTGCGTCAACAGCCACTCGCGCAAATCGTCGACCAGCTGTGCGCCGATTTGTGTTTCGCCATTATTTACCCGGCTACGAATTTCGCGAACCTTCTTCATCAACCGCGTATGCTCTTCCAAATGCGGTTCATAACCCGGATATCCATGGAGCCTCATCACCAGTTGTTCTGATAGAAAATGCATATCAGAAAACTCAATAAACTGTTCCAGGATGTAGTTGGCTGGCGACAGTTCGTCAGGCTTCTGCAGCGTCTGTAAAAGTGAATCCAGCAGCTGGAACTGCACATCGTGTTCGGAGTCGATCACCCTCTCGCCGGTGCGGGCGGGAACGGCATGGACTGCTTCAGTCATAGTGCTCACTCCTATTCAGATACGGTGACGACTTCCTTGCCTTCAGGATCAAACGTATGAATCGCACAGGCCAAACACGGATCAAAAGAGTGCACGGTACGAAGAACTTCCAGCGGCTTCTGGGCATCAGCCACAGGGTTGCCGATCAATGATGCCTCGTACGGCCCATGCGTCCCGTGTTCATCGCGCGGTCCTGCGTTCCAGGTTGTAGGTACAACGGCCTGATAGTTGGCAATCGCGCCGTCCTTGATCACAACCCAGTGAGACAAGGTGCCACGCGGTGCTTCGTGGAACCCGACACCATGGAGTTCCTTGTCGCCAAACTGTGGTTTGATGAAAATCCGTACATCGCCCGAGCCAATATTCTTCACCAACATTTCCCAGTGCTTGTTCGACAAATCTGTCAGCATCGCGGCACGAATCGCTCGTGCGGCAATGCGTCCTAGCGTCGATTGCAACATCACGGGAGTTACCGGTTTCTTGGTCAGCGCGGAAACGTTCTTAATCGCTTCACTGGCCCATTTCACAGTCAGCGGATGACCTTGCGCGAATCCGACCAGCACCTGCGACAATGGTCCGACCTGCATCGGTTTTCCTTCAAAGCGCGGTGACTTCACCCAGGTATATTTGGCGTCATCTTTAAACCCGGTGAAGTGAGGATTCGTCTCGCCCTTCCAGGGATGGAGCGTCTTTTCGCCCTCGTACCAGGCGTGCGAAACGTTTTCTGTCACGCCGTTGATGAGTCGCTGATCGGTATGGTTCTTGATCGGATAGACGGCGTCGAGCTTGCCTTCGAAAACAACTCCGCCCGGTAAGTCGAATTGCGTCATTGCGCTATCGAGTGGAAGGTCCGGAACTGCCAGATAGTTCGTGACACCGGCCCCGTAGTTGAACCAGTCCGGATACATTGCGGCAACCGCGCAAGCATCGACAAAGTACACCTTGCGAACGAACTCATTCAACTCATCGAACAGATCCTTGATCATGTATAGCTTGTCCATATTCAAGGTGGCCTGGTTATCCAAGTTGATGGCATTTGCTACGCCGCCCACCGCCAGGTTCTGGATGTTCGGCGTCTTACTACCAAGAATCGCGACGATCTGATTTGCCCTTCGTTGATACTCCAGCGCCTGCAGGTAATGCGCGACTGCGAGAAGATTCACTTCCGGCGACAGATGCATCGCAGGATGTCCCCAATAGCCGTTTGCGAAGATACCGAGCTGGCCATTTGCTACGAAGGCCTTTACGCGATCCTGTACTTGCTTGAAATCCTGATAGCTGTTGCGGTTCCAGTTCGAAAGGCTACCTGCCAGAGCCGCCGTCTTGGCTGGATCCGCGGACAAAGCTGAAACTACGTCGACCCAGTCGAGCGCACACAAATGGTAGAAGTGCACGATATGGTCTTGCAGCGCGTGCGCGATCAGAATCAAATTGCGGATGTATTGCGCGTTGGGCGGGACCTGGATTCCTGCTGCATTCTCGACCGCGCGCACTGAAGCGATTGCATGGACAGTGGTACATACACCGCAAAAGCGCTGCGTGAAGAGCCAGGCCTCACGAGGGTCGCGCCCGGTCAGAATCGTCTCGATGCCACGGAACATCGTGCCGGAGGCCCAGGAATCGTTCACTTTACCATCATCAATATTCACGTCGATGCGCAGATGTCCTTCGATTCGTGTAATTGGATCAATCGTGATGCGATTGCTCATGAACTCTCCCTCACTACAAGGTATCAAACGGCGCCATGGCCGCTTCTGCAGCAATCTTTCCAGCGGAGGCCGGAAGGATGGCGAACTTCTTTACGGCATATAAAAAGATCGCAACGGCGAGCGAAGTGAAACCAATGCTCATCAAGATTTCGGTCACCGACGGGAAATAGCGGTAATCGCCAAGCGGATTAAATGCAATTGTCGTGGGCGTGAAGCGATACAGCAAACCGCCCAAAGTGAGCAAGAATGTCATGCGGAACAGCGACTTTGGATTCTCACGGATGCTGGCGCTGCGCAACGCAATCGCGGGAACCAGCAGCAGCACGGTTTCAGCCAGGAACGTTGTGCTGTACCTGTCAAACGCGAATGCTTGAGGCAGGATCCCGCGATAAACGAGGTCAGCGAACTGAATCACGAGCCAAACCAGTGTCGTCCAGGACATGATGCTGGCCAGCTTGCTCAGAATCACAAAGTCCCGTCCCAGATCCCAAGCGTAGCTGCTCAAAATCAAAACCAGCAGCACACAGGCAAACCCAAGAATGTAGGCCATGACGAGATAGAGAAGCGGGAGCATCGGTGTCTGCCAGATTGCATTTACTCGGTTGCCGGCCAGATACATCAGCGAGCCCAGCGACGATTGGTGCATGGATGGCAACACAAATGCCAGCGCGATGCCGAAAGGAAATGTCTTCTGCATGAAGTTGAAAATCTTCAACGCCCTCTCCCGCTTCAGTGGATCGCTGCTACGGTACATTCGTTCAAGAAACGGGGGCATGTTCTCGACGTCGAGTGCCAGGATGGCGTAGGCGGTCATACAGACGGCAACTTCCAGAAGTACGGAATGCATGTTCCAGTTCCGGGGGTCATTCAGCCGAATGAAGTTCCACGGGCGCCCCACGTCAAAACCTAGTGCCAACATACCTGTTCCATAGCCGAGCAAGCTCGTCAGAACGGCGGTGCGAAGAATCGGATGAAATTTCCGTTCATTAAAAATCCAGGCGAGCACGGCTACGGCGTAACCACCAGAGCCAAGTGCTGTCAGCGCTGTGACATTCCAGTTTTTAAATAACCCCCAGGAATATCCGTCATTCAAATTCGTGACATAACCGAGGCCGGTGAATTCGCGAAAGGCTCCGAGAAGCAACGCCAGTCCCGCGAGTCCAGCAAACAGATAGAAGGGTTTCGTGAGCAGCGGCTCTTTTAACCGGATGCATTTTTGCCATGTGGCAGTCATGCGTGGTTCTCCTCGGAATGGGTTTCGGGCTGCTTTTCTTTTTCAACGTGCTCGAGGTGGTCTTTCCAACGGTTGCGCATAATCGCGACAATTCCGCCGTAGGCAACGATTGGAGTCAGAAACCCGCGATAGATAAAATTCGTGGACTTGCGGACCTGGGATGGCGCTGACTCGTTTCCGAGTTTCGGCAGTCCGAGTTTACTGAAATCAACGTGCGACAAAATCAGGCATTGCGTTCCGCCGGCTTCTTTTTCGCCGTACACCCGATCCTGATAATAGAAACCGGGTCGTTCCGAAATGCGGCGATGCGCTTCGGCCAGCAAATCTGTGCGCTTGCCGTAAATGACCGCGTGGGTCGGGCAAACTCTCGTGCACGCGGGCTGCGCGGCGGTCTTGCCGACCGTGTGCCGGCACATCTCACACTTCACGATCTTGGGATTGACCTTGTGCCATTCGAACTTGGGAATATTAAACGGGCACGCAATCTGGCAATACCGGCAACCAATGCACAGCGTTGACTTCCAGCCAACGACACCCAGTGGCTCTTTGTGCAGCGCCTGCATCGGGCAACCCGAAACGCAAGCTGGATCGACACAGTGCATGCATTGTTGCTTGATGAAGGACCGTTCGCTGCCATCCGGGGAGGTGTAGAGTTTGATCAGGTTCTTGGTGCTGGAGTTCAGTGCGTCGGGCTGGTGATACAAGCCGCCTGTCGCGCCGGTATCCGGTGTCAGACCGTTTTCATTCTGGCAAGCCGGCATACACGCGCGACATCCGATACACTTCGTCGCGTCATACATCAGCCCAACGGCATCGGGCAGCGGGGTAATGGTGTCCGTTTCAGAGGCCCGGGCGGCGGAGGGCATGCCTGAGGTAGCGATTGCGGCCACTGCGGAACCGCCGAACAGCGCTTTGATGACATCCCTGCGGTTTACGTCCATGGCCCGGTCACTCCTTGCCCGACGTTCCGGCTTGATCCTGGCGGGGTGTTTCTGCGGGAGGCCGGTCTGACTTTGATCCAAACTGTTTTGAGGCCATCCAGCCGGCACCAACAAGCGCGCCTCCAATCAGCCCGCCGATTCCTGTAGCGATCGGACTGATCGAACCCTGCGGTGCTGCGATGGGGGCATAGGTAGCGGGCGGCGTGGGTCGAACGATTTCGGCTGGTTTCAGCATGGGTACGCGGAACGCGACAGCCTGTTCTGTACATCCGAAGCAGGGATGCCCAAGGCCGATTGGCCACGCATCGACGACTTCACAAAACTGCAGAACCGAACAGCTGGCGTGGGTCGAAGGACCTTTGCAGCCTAGCTTATAAAGGCAATAGCCGAGACGGTGCCCTTCATCGCCGTATTCCTCGGCGAATCGCCCAGCATCGAAGTGCGCGCGGCGGGGGCAGTGCTCGTGAATCACCCGTCCATAGGCGAACTTGGGACGTCCGAGTTCGTCGAGATCCGGCAATTTTCCGAGTGCTACGAATTGCAGCAAGGTGCCGAGCAAGATATATGGATTTGCGGGACAGCCAGGGAGCGTAACGACAGTCTTGCCTTCCAACAGCTGACTGACCCCCGTCGCGCCCGTCGGATTCGGATCAGCAGAGGGTATCCCGCCCCAGGACGCGCAGGATCCGATAGCGACGATCGCCCCTGCAGAAGCCGCGGCGTGATGGAGGATATCGATCCCCGTTTTTTGCGCGATTTGCAAGTAATTGCCGCTTTCCTTCGTCGGTACCGCGCCTTCCAGTACCAGAATGTACTTTCCGGCGTTCTTCTTGATGGCAGATTCCAGTACCTCTTCCGCCTGATGTCCCGCTGCGGCCATCAGCGTTTCATGATAATCGAGCGAGATGAGGTCGAAGATGACCTCGGCGATCCCGGGATGCGAAGTGCGCAGCAACGATTCCGTGCACCCAGTGCACTCCTGGAAGTGCAGCCAGATGACTGAAGGCCTGGCTCCCTTTTCTACCGCGTCAATGACTTTCGCGGCCAGGCTTCCGCTCAAACCAATGGCGGCTGTGGCTTGAGCCACGATTTTGAGAAATGTTCTCCGATCAACCCCGTTCCGAAAGGTTGATGGGATGGGCAAGGTCATATCGTCACGCACGCTCGGGCCTCCAGGCACATTGAGGACGAAAATTGAGTAAACGTGTGGAAGGCAACGACGCCAATTCGGGAAAGAAAGAGGTTGGAATTGAAGTAGTCAGTGCAGCGGCGGCTGACTGCGGAGCGAAGCGTGAACCCTGGGCCAAGGCTGCCTGTTCTTCCACGAGGGAACAAGAGGCAATAGCAGTACCAAAACGAACGCTCGTTCGATTAGTCACAAAGCATTGAAACTTTTGATGCTTATGAGTAACTCCTTACATACACTTTGAGCCATCTGTGTGTTTGCACTCACCTACCGATGTGATTTTCAACGCAAACTGCGCGATTCCCCTCATGCGCCTTTGTGTCCTTCTGTGCCAGGCTCAACTGACTCGTAAATCTCATTCCCGAGGGCAGTTGGACCGTGTGAGCTGCGTCCTTGTAGAAGTCGACAGGTGCTGTCAACCTAGAACTGTCCGGGTTGACATGTGCATTGTCATCGTTTACCAAGACAGAACTTGGAATCGCTTTGATCAATTCGCCAGAACGCGCCTTAATCCTTGCCTGCGGCAATCCTCTCCGCGGTGACGATGGTGTCGCTTTACACGTTGCCGAGTCTCTGGTGCGGGGCATTTGTGAAGGTAAGACGGAAGTAGAGACAGGGCATCAATGGCTGCCTGAAATGGCTGAGAGAATCAGTGAAGCAGACGTGGTGATCTTTGTGGACGCGTCCAGAGACATCCCGGCGGGCGCGGTGTGCACCAGGTTGGTCGCAGCTGCCAATCCTGCTCCGCAAGCGCTGACACACTCGATGAGTCCCGAAAAACTTCTGGCTTTGGCGAGGGATCTTTATCATTCACTGCCGCAAGAGGCGCATCTGGTTTCCATCGGCGCCGCATCGTTTGAGCTATCCACTCAGCTATCTGAACCGGCGCGTCACGCGATTCCGGTAGCGCTCAATCAAGTGAAGGCGATCCTGTCCGGCGTATCTGTTCCCCGGCCACAGGCAATCGCAGTCAAACACAGCCCTTGAGCAAGGCGAGCGGGCAAGGCCCACACGCCAGCTCCCTGTGATATCGTCTTTCTCCGAATATGTTTTCCTACCGGACAAACTGGAAATTAGCGACCAACCGTTTCACCCAAACCTTGGAAGAATCTCGAAACGCCGGAATCGAGCTGGTCGATTTGACTCTCTCCAATCCAACGCAGTGCGGGCTACGATACGACGAGCGAACCATTCTCGCTTCGTTTCAAAATCCGAAATCGCTGACCTATGACCCGCAGCCCAAAGGATTACTGCGCGCGCGCAAGGAGGTTGCCGGGTACTATCTCACGGATCACGGAATCAGCATCGATCCGGAATCAATTTTTCTGACCACCAGTACAAGTGAAGCCTACGCGTTCGTATTTCGCCTCCTCTGCGACCCGATCGACGAGGTCCTCGTTCCCAAACCCGGCTATCCGTTGTTTGATTTTTTGGGGGGATTACAGGACGTTGTCCTCGTTCCCTATTCACTCGAGTATGCCCAAGAATGGCTGATCGATTTCCGTTCCATCGAACAAGCGATCTCTGAGAGAACACGAGCCATTCTGCTCGTCCATCCCAACAATCCCACCGGATCGTACGTTCGGCCCGAAGAGATGGCGCGCCTAAACTCAATCTGTCGCGAACGACAGATTGCACTGATTGTGGATGAAGTGTTTCTTGATTATCCCTTCGACGGAATTTCCCACCGGAGTTTTGCCGCAAACGATCAAGCGCTTACCTTTACGCTGAGCGGCTTGTCCAAAATTTCAGCGCTTCCTCAAATGAAAGTGGCATGGCTACTGTGCACTGGCCCTGACGAGCTGGCACGCGAAGCAAGGGAACGTCTGGAAGTCATTGCTGATACCTATCTGTCGCTAAATGCGCCCACTCAATTCGCCTTGCCCTCTTTGCTCGAGCAACGCCATTCCCTGCAAGAGCAACTTGCGGAGCGTATTCAAACAAACCGCGCTACACTGGGCCGTCAAGTTTCCTCGAATACGACTTGCGAACTTCTGGACGCCCGTGGCGGCTGGTATGCCGTGCTCCGCGTTCCGGTCACTCAATCTGACGAAGATCTCGCCATCAAGATGATCCGCGAACAAGGAGTCATTACACATCCTGGCCACTTTTTCGACTTCCCCAAGGATGGTTTCTTAGTCGTCAGCTTGATTCCTCCTATCGAAGTGTTCCGTGAAGGCATACGGCGTCTATTGGCAGGTTTTTGATCTGGTCCAATATCAGGCTACTTGCTTCATCCTGCCAAACAGATACAGTATTCAATGTCGCGATCATGATTTCCGACCGCCGGATCGCCGCCGAAAGGTTTATTTTATGATTCGTCTTTGGGAACGTCGGCTATTTCTCCTTCTCATCAGCGCATCGGCACTGTCGGTATCCGCAGCAGCGCAAAAAATCGAAACTAAGTCTGACGACGCGTATAACTTTTCCGAGCATAAGCACTATCAGTGGCGACAGAACAAACTATTTACGCGCCAGAATCCCGATACCAACGCCGTAATGGACATCAAAATCGTGAAGGCGGTGAATCAGGATCTGGCTGCAAAGGGGTTCATTGAAGTCAAAGAAAAACCCGATTTTTATCTTTACTACAACGGCGGAGGCAATGCCCAGATGGGCGCAGGCGGCGCCACCCAAGCGGGTTCCGGCCCCGTTACAACGGCGGATATCGGACCGGATTACGGAATAGGCGATGGCCCGACACTCGCGCCTACGACCTGGATGAAAGTCAGTGGCCAGATTGTATTTCACGTCGTTGATGCAACTTCGAACAAGGCTGTGTGGGTTACTACCTATAGCAAGACATTTCGCGATCCGGACAAAGCCCTTAAGAACCTAGATAAGGAAGTAAACGAACTGGTAATCAAGACGTTTAAGGACTTTCCACCCAAGGCCAAGAAGTAACCAGACGGGCTAAGGGTTAGTTTCGCGACAGCGTCAAGAAAGGCGCGCCGTTGTGCCCATGGCTCTACCGCGTGGACGCGAAGGCCTGTCTCGAAAGTATGTCTGCGGTGGGGTTCCCAGCATCGTCCGAAACATTTCAATAAAGGCACTCACGCCGTCGTAACCGACTGCGATAGCGACCTCGGTGACAGATTTCCTTTGTGCCAGCATCTCAAGCCGGGTACGGCTCAAGTCCTTTGAGCCAAGTTAATGGGATGGTCCGCCGCAGAACTCTAGCTGGTATAGAGTGCGGGGCAAGGAGGCATCTCATGAAAATCTACGCGCTGGGTATCGATTTGGGTAAGACGGTGTTTCATTTGGTAGGTTTGGATTCCAGTGGGCAAGTGGTTGTTCGGAAACGGTGTTCACGCACGCAACTGCTCGCCTTCACCGCGAATTTGCAAGTGCAGTTGATCGGCATGGAAGCCTGCAGTGGAGCACATTTCCTGGGGCGGGCTCTGCGAGCGCAAGGGCACGACGTGCGCTTGATGCCGGCTCAGTACGTGAAGCCGTACGTGAAGACGAACAAGAGCGACTACATCGATGCGGAAGCGATTGCCGAAGCGGTGCAACGACCCCGCATGCGTTTTGTGCCGATCAAGACCGAGGAGCAACTGGATCTGCAGGCACTGCATCGAGTGCGCGAGCGTTGGGTGATGCGACGTACCGCAGTGGTGAACCAGATTCGCAGCCTTCTTCTGGAACGTGGATTGACTTTGCCCAAGGGCCGAAGTCATCTGGAACAGATGCTTCCTCGGATTCTGGAAGATGCTGAGTTGAAGCTGTCCGGGGCGTTTCGTGTTCTGTTGGCGCAACTCAAGTTGGAACTGGAGCAACTGGCAGCACGCATCGAGCAGATGGACACGGTCATCCAGCAAGAGGCTCGAGAGAATGAATCCTGCCAACGACTGACGACGATTCCTGGAGTCGGCCCAGTCACGGCAACGGCTTTGATCGCGGCGGTCGGCAACGGAAGCGCATTTGGAAAAGGGCGCGACCTGTCAGCCTGGATGGGGATCGTTCCGGGAGAATACTCGACCGGCGGCAAACAGAAGTTGCTGGGCATCAGTAAACGGGGTAACAAATACTTACGAAGATTGTTCGTTCAGGGAGCACGAAGCGTACTGCAACACCGAGACAAACAGGCTCCAGGGCTCAGCTGTTGGTTGGCACAACTACTGGCGCGCACGCACCAAAATGTGGTGGTCGTGGCCTTGGCCAACAAATTGGTTCGCATCGCATGGGCGGTGTTGTGCAAGAACGAAAACTATCGCGCTCCGGTGCTTGCGGCCATCACCTAAAATCCCTGTTTAAGAAATGACTTTCCTGTCCGGTCTGCTGGCGAAAAAAAAGATGGCAATGGGTCTCTCCCACGCTCTCGAAACCTGATACCGGTAAAGGTCGCTTCCAGACCGCCAAGTTTATAGGGACGAGAGCGAGCGGACATCCTGTTCAAAGGTGGTGTCTATGATCCAAAGAAAACGAGGAATCGCTTCTGATTCTTCGATTCGTGAGATCGCGCGAACTCTGAAACGATCCGCCTCTACGGTGAGCCGGGAAGTCGCTCGCCATGGTGGTTGTCCTGCGTATTCGTGCCCACGATGCAGATCGCCGGGCCTGGGTATCGGCGTTTCGGCCGAAGCGTTGTCTTTTGGCCGGCAACCGCAGGTTACGTGACGCGGTTGCGAGTAAACTGATCCTGGACTGGTCGCCCGAACAAGATTTCCGGTTGGCTGAAGACCCGTTATCCCAACAACGAGAGGATGCACGTGTTCGACGAGACTATCGATCGCAGTCTGTTCGTTCAAGCGCGAGGAGCATTGAAGAAAGAGCTGATGGACCACCTGCGGTCGAAGCGGCGCATGC
>CAWHQX010000002.1:0-64123 GCA_963831545.1 uncultured Acidobacteriota bacterium | reverse complement strand
GAGCCGGTACGGCAGATCGTATTGAACTGCGGCATAGAAGGAGCTGTGGTCGTCGAGAAAATAAAGCTCGGCGGTTGCCCCACCTGTGCCAACTATGGCTTCAACGCCGCAACCGAGCAGTTTGAGGATCTGGTGCAAGCCGGTGTGATCGACCCCGACCAAAGTCACCCGGACGGCTCTCCAGAATGCGGCGTCCATCGCCTTCCTCATGCTTACCATTAAGGGCGTGGTATGCGGGATGATGGAAGAGGGCGAATAGGACGGCTATGGACAAAAGGTTATTGAAGCGGCACAAGCGCCAGGTCTCCCGGGCCCGGCAACACGTCAAGGTTTCGGTGCCCGACCTGAGAACACCGGAACAGGTGACGGCGGCACGCGAGGTCAGCCGCAGCGTCGGCAGCCGCCGCGACGCCTTGCGCGAACCCTATGCGAACGCGGAGACGAAATGATATTGCGCGCCACAGTAGGACTGTTCGCAGCCCACTGTCCACACTGCAAATCAATCGATTTTCGAGCCGTTGCGCCCGAAACGCCCTGGAGAGAGCCTGTCATTGGCTGCTCCAGCCGTATCGATGCGGTCTTTGTGGACAGCATTTCTTCCTGTGCCGATGGCAGGTTCCCGTCGGCGGCACGGTATGACGCTAAGGAGTTTGTGAATGCAAATGTTCGTCGCAGTCCTGAGTAATGTGATCGACGCGGTTGAGTTCGAAAAGTCGTGGCGGCTTGATGGCGCCGACACTTTGATTCCGGATGCGGGTTTTGCATTCGCCGACCGAAGGATCTCTTTAACGCTCGAACCCGGTCCGGAAGGCCGGTGGCAAACCGAAATGGTCCATCGGACAATTAGCAGCGCCATCCACCGCGTGGATCAAGGCTGCAACATTCGCTGGGTGTGACTTTTCAAAACGTCCTTCGCTGCCAGTTCGCCCATCTATCGCTACCGGTCTCCTACGTTCAGACTGCGATGCGCGAACCGATGCGGGTCCTGACCTTCAGAACTTGCAGCAGCCGCGTTCGCTATTGCACAGATCCGCCCGAACGGGCTCGCCGTCGGGTCCGAAGCCGGTCTGCGTCGATACGCACCAGTACACGGTGTTGTCGTATGGGTCGTAGAACGTCAACTCGTCGGGATCCACGACGGCATTCATGTACATGCCCTTCGTACGGAGCTTGGCGCAGTGTACGCCCACGGTAATCTTGGGCGAAATCAGTGTCAGCATATCGGCTCCTTTCGAGGCAGATCTGGATGCCGGCGGCGCGCAGGATGGCGCGTTTCACGGCGATCTTTGCGACGTCGATCTTGTAAGCGTTCTGGCTCATCGGACGCGCGTCCTTGCAGTGCGGCGTCGGCTGCCGCGGCCGCGGTCTCTTCCGTGATCGTCTTTCCCACCAGCGCCTGCTCGGCAGCCGGCGACCGCCACGGGATCGGAGCCACGGCGCCCATCACCACGCGGGCCGATTGTACGGTCGTGCCATTCAACGAAAGCAGCACGGTCGCGAACGCGATCGGCCAGTCGTGCGATGCCTTGTAGCGGACCTCGTAGTGCCCGCTCTTCACGTTGCCCGGCGCCGGCAGGATCACGTGCGTCAGCAGTTCGTCCGGCGCAAGCACGTTCTCCGTCCGCACGTTCTGCGCTCGGCAGCGTGAAGTAGTCGGCCGCCGGCACCAGCCGCTCGCCCTTGGGCCCAGCAAGCGGAACGTCGCGCCGTAAGCGACGATCGGCACCGCGAGGCTCGACGGGTGCACGATGAAGCTCGGTCCGTCGCCGAAGATCGCGTGAAACTGGTTCTCGCCCGCGGGCGAGAAGCACGTGTTCCCGCCCTTCTTGAAGCAGACGAACTCTTCGTTGCGGAAGTACCAGCAGCGCGGCCGCTGATTGAGATTGCCGCCGACCGTCGCCTGATTCCGGATCTGCGGCGTGCCGACTTCGATCGCCGCGGCGCTGATCGCCGGATACATCCGCAGCCACTTCCGCGTGCTCGGCAAGATCGACCATCTTCATCGCCGCGCCGATCCGCAGGCCGCCGTTCGACAGGCGTCACCGTCGATTCGAGCGCCGACTTGACGTTGACGAGGCGGTCGGGCTGCGTGACGTAGTCCTTCATCCGCGCCAGCAGATCCTGGCCGCCGCCGATCGGCATCGCCTGTTCGAACTGCGGCGAGAGCGCGGCGACCGCGTCCTTTTCGTTCGTCGGATTGACGTAAGCAAAGGCTTTCACAGAGCCTCCTGCTTCCTCACCGGACTCATGCTTTCGCCTGCTGCATGGCGCCCAGAACCTTCGCCGGCGTCAGCGGCAGGCTGCGCATCGTCACGCCGGTCGCGTTGCGGACTGCGAGCGCAATCGCCGCCGCGGTCGACACCGTCGGCGGCTCGCCGATCCCGATGACGCCGCGCTCCGGCTGATCCTTGAGGCGGATGTCGATCTGCGGAATGTCCGACATGCCGGCGAGCAGATACCACTCCATGTTCGGGATTCACCATCTGCCCGGTGTTGCGATCGAGAATGCGATCCTCGAACAGCGCGAAGTTCAGCGACCCGATGACGCCGCCGTAGCACTGGCTCTCCGCCGTCAGCTGGCTCACCACCAGACCGCAGTCCTGAATCGCCAGGACGCGCGTCACCTTGACGATGCCGGTCTCGACGTCGACGGTGACCTCGGCGAACTGCACGCCGCTGGTCGTGATGGACGACATGCCGGCTATCCAGTCGCCGTCGGCCGCGATCGGCTGCGGGCCAATCAGCTTGCAGGCGTCGGCCCACGACATTCCCTTCGACGGATCGTCCTTGACCTGAATGCGGCCGCCCGCGGCGACGAGCGATGCGGCATCCACGCCAAGCGCCGGCGCGACCTTCTCCTTCAGCGCATCGAGCGCCTTGACCGCCGCGACGCGGATGCCGGGACTGATGCTCGCCGCCGTCGTGCTGCCGCCCGACCCGCCGCTCACGCCGTAAGCGGTGTCGCCGATCTCCGGCCTGACCTGTGACGGCGCAGTCCCAGCGTCTCGGCCGTGATCATGGCGACGAGCGTGCGCGTGCCGGTGCCGAGGTCCTGCGTGCCGACGCGCATGACGACGCTGCCATCCGACGCGATTTCGCAGTGCGCCGGCGAGGGTCCGCGGCCGCCGCCGCCCCACGTGTTGATCGAGACGCCCATGCCGGTCTTGATCGGGCCGGGAGTCTTGTCGCCGGTCGGATGCCGCTTGTTCCAGCCGAATTCCGCGGCGCCCTCCTGCAGGTACGCGCGCCACATCGCATTCGGCGCCTGCGGAGGCAGGTTCTTGATCCGGAACTCGACCGGATCCATCTTCACCTAGTCCGCGAGCTCGTCCATCATGATCTCGGTGATGAACGAACCCTGCGGATGTCCGGGCGCGCGCATCGGGCGCTGCTGGCCGGTGTTGATGAAGACGTCCTTGTGCGTGCGGCGGCGATTCGGGATCTGATAAATGTACGGCAGCGGGAAGCCGGCGGTGGCGCCCGCGCCGCCCGTGCCCCACGTCTCGGCCTCGAACGCGGTGATCATGCCGTCGGCCGAGACGCCGGCTTTGATTTGCGATGCCGCCGACGGCCGATTGCCGGTCGCCAGATGCTCTTCCTTGCGATCGAGCATCAGCTTGACCGGCGCATTGGCCGGCTTGGCGAGCTTGGCGCAGATCAGCCCTTCGGCGCCGACGCTCAGCGCCTTGCTGCCGAAGCCGCCGCCCATGTACTGGCAGATGACGCGCACGTTGGCCTGCGGAATGCCCAGCGCGCTGGCGAAGTTCTCCCGCGCGCCGTTGACCCCCTGCGTCGAGATCCACGCCGTCAGCTTGTCGCCGTCCCACTCGCAGACCGTGCCGTGCGTCTCCAGGCAGATGTGCGTGATGACGTGCGTCGAGTAGGTCTCCTCGATCGTGTGCGCCGCCGCCTTGAAGCCGGCCGCGAGATCGCCCGCTTCCTGCGGCCGGCCATGCGCGCACGTTGCCGCCGGTGAACACCGCCGGGCGCCGTCCGGCCAGCGCCTTGTCCACGACGGTCACGTGCGGCAGCACCTCGTACTCGACCTTGATCGCCCGCGCCGCGTCGATCGCGTGTTCCTCGGTGTCGGCGGCGACGGCGGCCACCTCGTCGCCCTGGAACATCACGCGATTGTTCTGCGCGTCGGAGGATCGCGCACGAGACAGCGCGGCCTTGACGCCGGGCATCGCGGTGCGCCGCGGACAGATCGACCGACACGACGCGCGCGTGCGGATGCGGCGAGCGGACCATCCGGCCGTAGAGCATGCCCGGGACGGGTGATGTCGAAGGTGTACTTCGCGCGGCCGGTGACCTTGTCGGGCCCGTCGAGGCGCTTGACGCGCGTGCCGAGGACGCGTGGGTGGCCGGCCAGTTGAATTCGGATCGACGGACCGGCGTGCGGGCCAGCCTGCGAAGCTCGTGACGTTAGCCACGTTGTCCCCCTTTCACGCTCGAAACGGCTTCGAAGATGCGCGAGAACGTGCCGCAGCGGCAGATGTTGCCGTCGAGGCCCTTCTTGATCTGTTCGGGCGTCGGGTTCGGATGCTTCTCGAGCAGGCCGACGCTCGCCATGATGAAGCCCGGCGTGCAGAAGCCGCACATCAGCGCGTCCTTGTCGCAGAACGCCTGCTGCACCGGATGCAGCTGGTCGCCGTTGGCGAGGCCGTCGACGGTGCGAATCTGCTTGCCCTGCACCTCGATCGCCAGCGTCGAGCAGGAGTAGACCGTGCGGCCGTCGACGATCATCGTGCAGGCGCCGCAGGCGCCGCGATCGCAGCCGCGCTTGTTGCCGGTGAGATTGGCGCGCATGCGCAGCGCGTCGAGCAGCGTGACGCGCGGCTCGATCATCAGATCGATCTGCCGGCCGTTCACGTTCAGGCGCACCGGCACGTCGCCGGGCCCGACGGCCGCAGGCGCGCTTTGCGCCTCAGCTTCCTCGGGCGCGACGACGGTCTCGGCCAGACCGACAACGCCTGTGGTTCTGAGAAAATTGCGACGGTTAAACCTCAGGCCGTCCGAGCGAGTCGTCCTTCGTAGCCATTCACAGCTCCCCTCTGCTGCTGACATTGCGCCAGCAACCTTGCCAACATTATATGTGGTTCGAGTTTGCCCTGACTACCCAAAACAATCCGCAACATTCTGGCGAAGCGATCGTTTTCGATGGCGAACGACATCCCACCAGTGGGGAACCGTCTTTGACATGGAGTAAGAAGCGAAAAAGTGTATGGTATGCAGCAATACAGTTCGCGCACCCCGGCGGTGCCGGAAACGGCAATCTCTTCGGGGGAAATCGCCCCGATATCCAGCCCCATGGGCGCATGGATGCGCTCAAACGCGGCGCACGCAATGCCCTGTTTTTCGAGCTCCGGATCACGTTCAGCATCGGTCGCGATCGCCAGTTGTGAGCACTCGCATGTCGTCGCGATGGCCGCGAGTGACGATGATGATATAGGTCGTTTCGTTGATGGCCAGGCGCGGGAAATCGGTAGCGGCTGAATCAGGATGGGTAGCGTGCCCGCCAGGCCGGGACGCGGTAACAATCTCCGGTGAGCGGTATCTTCCAGGCGGCGAACGCTCGCCGAGCAAGGCCAACGGAATCGAACGTGCCTCGGCCCGTGTGACTGAGACGGTCAACATCGTTGCCCCACCGATGCGCAGACCCTCGGAGGAGGGTGTCCGGCCCCTTTTCCGCTGGTTTCGCGCGCTCGCGAAAGCGGTTCGCCAGTCGCCGATACGGTTCGCCAGGAATTAGGTGCGCGGAGCTGACCAGGGTAGCATTGTATTATTAAAGGTCTTTTTATCTATTAATGACTCGGGTCTGCAAATGCGCCAGTCACCTGGTTGCGGGCGGCCAGCACTCGGACGACGAGATTCACCCGTCTTGCATGAGCCCGGAAGAAACACGGGAGAAATATCCAACGCGGTAGCTTCCTGGCGCCGCCTTTTGCCGGACTCCTACAATTATGGATGCTATTGTCTGTTATTGCATTCGGCAACAACCTGTTGCCAACGATTCCCTCTTTTTATCCTGTGAAATGCATCCTGCCGAATTCCTTAAATTTGGACGCGATCCACTCCGCATTGTCCTTATCGTAAGGAGAACCTACGTTGTGCGGCCGCGCCGTTAACCGTTGCATGTAGGCCCGCAAGTTGTCCGGGCTGGGAATCGCGCGCATTTTTTCTTCCCACTGCTTTTCTGCACGCGAAGATTCCGCCGAATATCCATAGAGCGGCACCTCATCCGCCGTCACTTGCGGCTTCATGGGCGCGATCGTGATCGCCGTCGAAATTATTCCAGTCCAAACCATTCTTCGAGTTGACGTTTTCAATTTGTCTCCCTTAACAGCGCCACGAAATTATTTACTCCCTGCCTTCTTTTCGCAAGCTCTCCAGCTCCACTCTGTATTCATGGCTTTTGATTTTATTATTCTCCGTTCTGCCTCTTTCGATCGAGACCTGTAACGATCACTCCGGCAAGTAGCAGCAGTCCCGCGACGCTTGTCAATCCACCTCGAAAGCTGCCCGTCAAATCTCGCAAATATCCAATCAGAAAGGGCCCGAATCCACTTCCCAGGTTCCCGATGGCATTCATCAACGCAATTGCCGGGGCCGCCGTCGCCGCGGCCAGGCTTCCGGACGCCATCGCCCAAAACGGTCCGGTCATTGACGAAGAAGCTGCAAGCGCTATCCCGAAGGCCGAGACACTCAACCAGGTCACGCTCGAATATCCCGCCACAACCAGCGCAATCGCGCCTACTCCCGCGCAAATTGCCAGGTGCCATCGCCGCTCGAGCTTTTTGTCCGAATGGGTCCCCACAATCACCATCGCCACGACGGCGATCAAATAAGGTATCGATGACACAAATCCCAACATCACATTCGAATCAATCGAGATACTCACCGACTTCAATGCGCTCGGCAGCCATAAGCTCACACTGTATGTGCAGGTATTCAGACCAAAATAGACGAGCGCGAACCCCCATAAGTTTAGATCGAGCCACCACGAACGCCCTGCCAGCCGACCGGCCTTCTCGAGTGCACCCTCTGGCTCCTCCAGAATAGTCCGGAGTTGCCGTCGCTCGTCAATCGACAACCACTTTGCCGTCGCCGGGCCATTGCTCAAGAACAGATACGCCGCTCCGCCCAGGACGATTGCCGGGAGTCCTTCGATCAAAAACATCCATTGCCATCCTGCCAGCGTCCCCGCCTGACCCAGATCCAGCAACCATCCGGATATCGGTCCACCAATCAGCCCCGAGATGGGGCCCGCCGTCATGAACAAGGCCACGACTCCTGCCCGCGCCGATGGCGGGAACCAGCCTCGCAAATAGAATATGACTCCAGGAAAAAACCCTGCCTCCGCCGCTCCCAACAAGAATCGCAGTGAATAAAATGATCGAGCCGAGCCGATAAACATCATGGACGATGAAATAATCCCCCACATCACCATCAGCAATCCAATCCAGCGACGCGCTCCCATCTTTTCCAACATCAGATTACTCGGCACCTGGAAGAGGAAGTATCCGAGAAAGAAAATGCTGGCTCCCAATCCATAGACCGCGTCACTGAACTTCAGCTGCTCCTTCATCTGCAGCGCCGCAAATCCAACGTTTATCCGGTCCAGATACGCCACGACGTACAGCAGAAACAAAAATGGAAGCAGTTTCCACCGGATCTTTGTCAGCAGTGCTCTTACCGAGTCTCCTGGAACGCTCACGTGGTACCCGCCTCTTCCCGAATCTTCGCCAAAATTCCATCCACGATCTGTTCCGGCGGCGGCGTTACATCCACCACAATCGCGTTCTTTGGTTCTTCCAGAACTTCAAATTGATTCGCCAGGATCGACTCGCCTGCAAAATGTCCGTGCCGTTCCTTCAACCGCGATCGAATCAGCTCGAAGCTCGCTTTCAAGTAGATGTACCGTACCGACAGCCCCGCACATAAAATCTTCCGGTATTTCTCCTTCAGCGCCGAGCATGCCAGAACCACATTTTCTTCTGTCGCGCTGCGCTTCTCCAGCTCCGCGTGCATCGAATCCAGCCACGGTCTCCGGTCCGCGTCCGTCAGCGGGATTCCCCTGCTCATCTTTTCCTTGTTTGTTGCTGAGTGAAACGCGTCCGCATCCAGAAACACACACTTCAGCTTTGTCGCCAGGAGCTTCGCAATCGTCGTCTTTCCAGAACCTTCCACGCCCATCACGATGTAAATCATCGCTTCTTTGCACTCCTCGTAGCGCCGCGAGTTTGCATGAAATCTTTCTACAAGTCCAGCGGGCACCGCGTTGTACGATATGATCCGCCTGCAGCCTGGTTCGATCGGCAGGACGCGACGAATTCGTCGAAATCGGACGGTCCGGCAAGGGTCACACTTGAAAGAACGCCTCAGCCAAAGTGCGGGTCACACTCTTAAACCCGCTGCAGCGAAAAAGGTAGGGCTTCTCTATTTCGTCTTTGTCATGTTCGCCTATACGACAGGTGGACCGTTCGGGATGGAAGAAATGATTACGACCAGCGGTCCGGGCCTCACGCTGATCTATCTCCTGATCATCCCGTTTTTCTGGTGCATTCCGGTTTCGCTCGTCGCCGCCGAACTCACAACCGCAATGCCCGTAGAAGGTGGCTTCTATCGTTGGGTGAAAGCCAGTTTTGGAGATTTCTGGGGCTTCCTCGCCGGCTGGTGGAACTGGACCGCATCCTGGCTGCTTGGCGCCACGTATGCCGTTCTTTTCAGCGACTATCTCGCAATCTACTTTCCCGCACTGACGGGCTGGCGCCATTACGCCGTTTCCGTCGGGCTCATCGTCGTACTCGCGTATATCAACATTCGCGGTATACAAATGGTCGGCGCCGTGTCCACGCTGCTTGAGTTTTCGATACTCATACCCGTTCTGATGCTCTGCGCGATCGCAGCCATGCAGTGGCACTACAATCCATTTCACCCGTTGACGCCGCCGGGCGTTCCGGCCGTCCAGGTGTTTGGTGTCGGACTCGCACTTGGCCTCTGGCTGTACTCGGGCTTCGAACAGTGTTCAAGCGTTGCCGAAGAGATCGACAAGCCCCAGCGCAGCTATCCTCTAGCGCTCGCGATCGTTGTTCCACTCTCTGTCGCAGTGTATTTTCTGCCCGCTTTTTTTTCGCTGGCAGCGCTCGGTAATTGGCGGGACTGGAATACCGCCTATCTCTCGACCGCAGCGAAACTCATTGGCGGCACTTGGCTGGGCTTGCTCATGACTGTTGGTGCCATGCTCGGCAACGCTTCCTTGCTGAATGCCACCGTTCTCACCAGTACGCGCATGCCATCCTCGATGGCTGAAGACGGCTATCTGCCATCCATATTCTCCTCGAAGCATCCGAAGTTCGGCACGCCATGGATCGCGATTCTCATTTCCTCAGCCATCTATGCGCTGCTGGCGTTCCACACGCTCGCGCAATTGCTCACGGTATATGTCTGGCTGCGCGCGCTTGTCACCGTGTTGACGGTTCTGTCGGCATGGCGCCTGCGCAAAAAATTCCCCTCAATGAAGCGTCCCTTTGTGATTCCCTGGGGCGGTGCCGGGCTGCTGTACGTCGTGACCGCGCCGATCGCAATGGGCATACTCGCGTTGGTCTTCAGCGATCCATTTGCCCTGAAGTGGGGCCCGCTGCCAGTGTTGTTCGGCATCCTCATGTACTTCGTCCTCCCGAGATCCGGCGCGCGCGTGCAAACCTGAGCCCGCTCAACGGGCGCTGGGGGCCCTTCGTCTATTTTCTACGAGCGATCCTGTACTTTCGCACTCGCGGTTTTTTTTCGTTTGGATGTTGATCAGGTCAACCAGTCCAGCACCTTGTAGTACGCACCCGCCAGCGGCAGAGCCCAGCTATTCCCGCTCCGCAACCCCACCGGAGCGTCCGGAAACGCAATCCGCGAAAAAGGATTATCCTCTGGTTCTCCACAAATCACGCCGGCCAGTCTCGCGCCCATCCAGGTTGCCGCGGCCACTCCATGCCCAGCGAATCCCATAGCAAAGGGCATCTCGTCGATCCTTCCCGAATGCGGCATCACATCGAGGGCAAAGTCCAGAGTTCCGCCCCAGACATATTCCACCTTCGTGTTGCGCAGTTGCGGATAGACTTCGACCATTCCGCGCTGCAGTAGCTTCGCACTATCCCGCACGGTGCGCTCTGATTCCGGAAAGAATGCCGCCCGTCCTCCAAACAACAACCGGTTGTCAGGGGTCAACCTGTAGTAATACAGAAAATGCTTCGAGTCATAAATCATCCGGTTACGCGGACTGAGTTCGTGGGCTAGCGCGGCGGGCAGCACTTCGGTCGCAATAATGTACGACCCGATCGGAATCAGTTTCCTTTCGAGCGCAGGAGTCGCCTTCGTGGTATAGGCACCGCTCGCCAGTACGACCTCACGCGCTTGTAGTGTTCCGCGTTCTGTTTCCACTCGAAATTTTCGTCCAGTATTTCTCCCGACCGCCGGTCGGCTGCGAGGGGATGGAATCTCACGCTTCACCCCCGTTACCCGAACGCGTTCGTACAAACGAGCGCCTGCCCGTTCGGCCGCTTGAGCCAGTCCCGCCACATACTGCGCCGGATTCACACTCACACTCGTTTCATCTACCATGCCTCCGTAATAAATGTCCGAACCGATTTCCGTGTGTAGGCCGCTTTTGGGAATAATCCGCAGCTCGTGATTGAAGTCCTGTTTGATCCGAGCAGCAGCAGCGGAATAGGAATCAAAATGTTTTTGTTTGCACGCGACTTCCAAGTGTCCGCATCGCGAAAAGCTGCATTCAATTCTTTCGTCGTGTATGATCTGGGCAACCAGTTCAATCGACTCCAGGGACGCATGATACATCCGCTGGACCTCGTCGTATCCATAGCGGCTGATCAGGGTCGGCACCGGGAGTTTCAGGCCGGTCAGTACCATTCCACCGTTCCGGCAGCTCGCTCCCCATCCGACTGTCTCGGCTTCCAATACCACGGTACTCACGCCACGCTTCGCTAGCATCCGCGCCGCCGAGAGACCACAAAACCCCGCACCAATCACCGCAACATCAACCGAATCCGGCAATCTTTCGCCTGACTCCTGAGAGCGCGCTGCTACTGTCTCGAGCCAGAAATTTTTTTCCTGAATGACCATTTGTCCCTGTTCGCGGAAGATTGTAGAGGAGTCGACATCCGATGTCGACAAGGATAGGGAATGAATTAAAGATCTTCGCGGTTGCACCAGGACTTGCGGGCGTACCAGCGGATTTTACCCGTTTTGGAAATGACTGCGAGATCGATGTCTCCGCCCAGCGCCGATCGCTCCGCCCCTCGGGCATGATCGATCGCAAATTGGATGGCGGCGCGAACAAGACGCGCATCCCGCTCAGAGTTAGTGCCAATTTGACCGACTCCTCCGGCAGAGGCTGCGCTTCGCTGTGCTCTGCCCGTTTCTCCTGCAAAAAATTCACGGACCAGGTCGGTGGCCAGTCCCGCGACACCGATGTGTCCGGGAGCTGTGTCAGAGGTTTCGGCACGGACGGTTCGGTCCGTAAGCGCAAAGGTCAGGTTTGCAGTACGGAGTGACAGGCGCCCGTTTTTGTCAAAATGGATAAATCCACCGGTAACCAGATCGCCGGTGAGATGATTCGCGGACGCACGCAAGGCCTGCTCCGACAGCTGGGAAAACCATTGCACAGCGCGGTTACGCCAATAGGTCGCAAGGCGGAGCGCGTTGTGATTGTCTAGCTCTGCATACACCCGGCGAGCGGTACGTTCACTGCTCCACTGTGTTTGCCGACCAACACTCATTTCGGAAATCCCCGTCTCATAAAACAGCGTGTCGCCACCGAGAGAAATGATTTTGCAGGAGCGATCATCGGTCTCGCCTTGCTCCGGCCGTTGCGTGCGGCTTTCAGAGCCGATTACAACATAGTCTGCGTGGCTCGAGACAATCCATATCACAAGACTTCCTCGGCTCGACTGACCGGGCATGGGACAAGCGAAAAACAGAGCGAGGATAGTGACCCACAGCGGTTTGTTCATCATATCGGTGCCAAGGGAACCGGAAACGCGCCTGACCTTCCGCAGTCTAGCAGACAGGTGTATGTCATTACTGACAATAGCGGCCCCCGCCTCCGCATGAAAGCATTCTCGTCGCATTCGCGGAAGAGATGGCAGGAGCAAAACAGTGAAAAGAACCAACATTCTATCCCCTGTAAAACCGAAACTGATCGTTCTCGCGCTGGCGTGCGCTCTTGCGGTAGCGACAAACGCCTCCGAAGACAAGGCCAAACAGCAGAAACAGATACAGGCCGCGACGCAAGATACATTGCAGCGTCTCTATAAGGCCGAACCAAAAACGAGAGCTGTGATTAAACACGCATACGGCTATGCGGTGTTCAGTGATTTGGGTGTAAAGATCTTGTTCGGTGGCACTGGAAACGGAAAAGGTGTCGCTGTGAATAACCACACTAAGCAGCAAACGTATATGAAGATGATCGAGTTACAAGCTGGACTGGGTGTAGGCGTAGATAAATTCCGAGTCGTCTTCGTGTTTGACAATCAAAGATCGTTTGATGGCTTCATAGACTCCGGCTGGGAGTTCGGTGGACAGTCGACCGTAGCGGCCAAGGCCGGCGATAAGGGCGGCGCGATGGCAGGAGCAGTGGCGGTGGCAGATGGCGTGTGGATGTATCAATTGACGGATACCGGTCTCGCAGTGGAGATCAGCGCCACCGGCACGAAATATTATAAAGACGAAGAGCTGAATTAGATCGGAACTGGCACCGTCTCGGAACTTGATGCTTTAATGGCGGATCGTCAGCACCGGACAATGAGCCCCGCAAACCACCTTATAGGTGACATCCCACGGCATGTGTGATGCGGTCTCAACGTGTGTGGACCGGTTCAAGCCCAGAACGATGAGGCCGGCTTGCAGCGTATGCGACGCCAGCAAGATCTGTTCGCTTGCGATACCGAACTTGACCATGAATTTAAGATTGCAGTCTACCGGCCCATTCTGCAAAGCCAGTTCTTCGAGCTGCCGCTGACAGTCGATGCGCGCCTTGTCTCTCATCTCCGCCAAGTCGCCAGTGGTAGACCGGTGGAAGCCCTCAGGAATGGGCGCCGCCCGAAGCACGTGGAGCATGACCAGTTGCGCTCCGAAATGCTTGGCGAAAGACATCGCGCCAGGCAGCGCATGTCTCGAAGCGGCGCCAAAATCAGTGGCAAACAGAAACGGACGTATCGGGGGGCCTTCTCGACGAGAGGATCTTTCTCCGAGCCTGGACCGACGGTAACGACGAAGCAGTCGGTATGGCGAAAGATCTGTTACGCCGTGGAGCCGGGAGGAACTTGCCCAGACTCCCCCGACCATGCATCCCCACGACCACCAGATCTGCTTTTTTCTGTTTGATTACGAGTTCCAGCTCTTCAGAGACATTGCCCTGGCGGATGATGAATTCATGCGGCAGACCATCCAACGCACCGGTCAAGATGAGCTCCTGCTCGAGTTTTTGCGCGAGTGGCAAGAGCCATTTCACCGGAGGAATCAAGCAGCGACCGGACTGAAGTGGAGATGTCAATGGAAACGCTGGTACCAAGAGCGCCGGATCGCTCCCGTTTCTAGGCCGCCAGGGAAGTGATTATGCGCGCCGAAGAACGATATGTGTGATTTCCGGAGGGACACCCAAGCGCACCGGCGCACCCACGGTCCCGAGGCCGCGGTTGACATAGAGGGACGAGAGTCCGTTTGGCGCGTTTGGCATAAGTTTGATGGTTTCACCCATGCGTCGAGGCACGTCGGGCATCAGAAGTGGTCGGTGGTAAAGACCGGCAATGTAATCGGAAATAAACCGGGCCGGGCTAATGCTGACGTCGAGAATTTCTACTTTTACCTGGCCTCCGTGTGTGTGTCCGGCAAGGGTCAGTTCAACGCCCAACTCCGCGGCGCGATTAAACGCATTGGGATTGTGCGAAAGCAAAATGTTCGGCATGTCGCGGCGAATGAGCGGCTCGAGGTTCCCAAGCATTTGCGTCTTGCGTCCGCTAGGGGTACGTTCACGCTGGTAGTCCACGCCAATCAAATTTAACTGCCCGCCCCGGTACGTGATGGTTGCGTTCTCGCGGCGCAACATTTTCATACCGGCTTGTTGATAGAGCTTCTCGGCCAAATCTTCGGCGCGTGCATAAATTTCGTGGTTCCCGTTGCAGCCGTAAACGCCCAGGGGGGCGTAGAGGTGTCGCACTTCATCAACACAGTCGGCAATCGGATCGTGAATACCCGTGATCAGGTCACCTGTAACCACCGCGAGATCGGCGCCCAGATCGTTCGCCATATCGACGGCGCGACGGACCGATTCACGCGTCATGTAACCGCTCAAGTGAATGTCGCTGATCTGCACCATGCTCATGCCGTCCATTTGCACCGGCAAATTGGGGATCGGGATTTCGATACGGTGCACCTGATAGCGCAGCCGTTCTGCTGCGTAGCCGTACATGACACCCAGAAAGGGGGCTGCCCCGGCGACAACGCTAGCGGTGCGGAAGAAGGTGCGTCGGGAGGGATCGGGGACGTAATCGACACTGGTCGCTGCCTGATGCCGAATCGCCAGGGCCTTCGGTGTGGAGCCGTCCCGAGCGGCCTTCCTGTGATGGACACGGTGCCAAGCCCATTCGATGGTGTGGACAGCTTTAACGGCCAAATACCCGGCTAACGCGCTGGCAAACCAAAGCCCCGTGAGCGCGGCGATCGGAGAATGACTGGGGAGAATCCGACCGTGATCTTGCCGGAGGGCGTCGGCCAAGGCCAGAATAATCGCGACCCATCCCGATAAGTAGATCACCCGCACGCCAATCCGAAGCCACATGCGGCCCCAGTTAGAGGTAACCCGCCACAGTCCGCGGTACCAGAACCTCTGCGACAAGAAAAGCAGTGCCATCAGAGCCAACAGAATCACTGTGCGGGTCAATAACCAGGTCAAATTCAACGGCACGGCCCCCTCAGCCGCATCCTATAAGCTTACCATGCCCTGCACTTGCGGCCCGTCGAGAGTCTGCGGCGTGCCTTCATGCAGTAAACCAGCCCATCAGCGGGCGTGCGGCCAGTTGTGCCGGTCCTCGTCGTGAAGTTCCCGATTTGAAGCTACTTCCTTCCATCGTATGATGTCGGTTCGACCGCAACCGCCGCAGACCGGGCGATTTTGCGGCAACTTCCGGTGCCCGTTTTCGTCTTAAATCGCAGTCAGGCTCGACCCAACCTGCCGTACATTCTTTCGACGAAGGAGAAGCAATGAACCGACTCAAACTGATCGTGGCGGTACTATTGGCTGCGTGTTGTATCACCCTACCCGTCCGCACGCATGCCCAGGATATGAAAGCGAGCACTGCACCCAAACCAGCCCCGGGCCCGTCGGGTGCTCTACTGGAAGAGTGGAATGATATCGCCCGCAGGCTGATTGCGATTGCCGAGGACATGCCGGAAGACAAGTATGATTACAAACCGAAACCGGAAATGCGCTCCTGGGTCAGCCAGCTCTTGCACGCAGCACAAGGTCAGTACTTTTTTATCAACCCGGTCCTCGGAAAGCCGCTGCCAAAGGATGATCCTGAGATGTCGCAGCTAAAGACACGTGCGCAGGTTGTGGCATTTGTAAAGAAATGCTTCGATGAGGGGGCGGAAGTCATCAAGGCGCAGGGGGATGCCGGCATGGCGAAAACAGTGCAGCTTGGTGATCAGATGTATCGGATCGATGCGCTGGGCTATGACTTGATTGCACATGCCAACGAGCATTATGGACAGATTGTGGTGTATTACCGCTTAAATGGGTTGGTACCCCCGGAATCACGACCGAAGAAATAATCGTTCCTTTAGTTAGTGCGTTGGTGCCGCACCCTTGATCCCGGAGGGTGCGCACCTTGCTCCCAAGTCCGTTTTCTCTGAAAACTTAGCCCACTGCCACCCCGGCCGCGCCGCCTCGCAGAATTTTCTGCAGCATCTGAGCATCTTGGACCGGCGGCAGGCAGGTGCTACCGGAGCAAATGAGCGCCGAAGCGTTCTCTTTCGGCAAATGAGGCAGCGTTAATTTCAACGCCGTCGGTAAATTGTCCAGCGGTGCATCTGGCGTCAGACGCAGAACGGCCTTGCCAAATCGAAACACGCTGTGTGCGGCCTCTTCGAGCTTCCGCGCTCCTTCATCGCCCGCGGGACCGGTAATCACCACCTGCGTCGGATGATCGGCAAACAAGGTAGCTGCAAGTCCGTAGGTTGCCGCGAAAGTCCCGTATTGCGGCGCGACTGCTGCAAACGCGTCCAATGTTTTCTTTGCCCAATCGTAATATTTGGGATCGCCGGTGTAGGAGTGCATTCGAGTGAGGGCTACCACGGTGACGGAATTTCCACCAGGCGTGGGCGAATCCTGGAAAGGCTTGCGGCGAACGTCGAGCCCCCCCATCGGTGGAGCGTCTTCGGCCCGATCGAAGAATCCGCCAGAAACGGAATCCCCGTATTTTTCAATTACGAGGTTGATGGTGCTCTCCGCAGCCCTGAAATATCTCCCGTCGAGTGTCGCTTCATAGGCATCGAGAAGCGCCTGCACTCCGAACACTTGATCATCAAGCGAGCCACGCAGGACCGGTCCGCCGATACGATGGGCAAACGCCTGTTCCTCACTCCACGCTTCGGACAGCATTCTGTCGAGTGTCTTCAGTGCGAATGCCCGACACTTTGCGCCGGAGTTACCAGTCAGAACATGGGAAGCACTGAGATAGGCTGAAACAAACATAGCGTTCCAACTGACATACATTGTCTGGTCAATATACGGTGTAGGACGCGTTCGCCGTGCTGCCAGCATTTTCTCCTTACCTTTGGCAATCGTGAGGCGCACGACATTCGGTTCAAGGCCCAGAGTGCCCGCGATCTGCGCAGCATCCCGGGCTATCCAAAGGACATTTTTCGCAGGATTATGGTGCATCTCGCCATGCGGCTCCACGTCGTAATACAGCTCCATCACGCGCGCCTCATCCCCGTTCAGGGTTTTGCGAAGTTCCTCCAACGTCCAGGTAAAATAATCGCCGTCATCATCGAGCGAATAGTCAGCATCCTGACTGCCGTAAAATCCTCCGGATTGCTGATCCGAGAGTAGCTCGTTTACCCAGTCAATAATTCCTTCGCCGGTCTCTTTCAAAAACACATTTTGCGTTGTTTGCCAACCATGCAGATAATTTTTGAGCAGTTCCGAATTGTCGTAGCTCATCTTTTCGAAGTGCGGGACCAGCCAGCGCTCGTCGACCGAATAGCGGTGGAAACCGCCCGCAAGCTGATCGTAAACACCGCCCTTTGCCATTTTCTCAAGAGTCGTTTCGGCCATGGCAAGGAGATGCTTTTCTCCGTTTTGGCGGTATCGTTCCAGAATCAAATCGACTGCGGAGGCGTGCGGGAATTTCGGCGCATTACCGAAGCCTCCGTTACGAATATCGAATAATTGCGTGACCGAGCTTAACTGGGTGTCGATAACGCTGACATTGAATTCCCCTCGCGCGCCGGTGAAGGCTTCCGCTTTCGCGACAGCGTCAGAAACGGCAACAGAAGTCTTTTCAAGATCGCCACGCTTATTCTTGTACGCATCGGCGACGGCCAGGAGCACACGTCGGAATCCGGGACGATTCCCCTGATCCTCCGGAGGAAAATACGTGCCACCGTAAAACGGTTTTCCATCGGGCATTAGAAACCCGGTGAGTGGCCAGCCACCCTGCCCGCTGATGGCACTGATTGCGGATTGATAGCGCGAATCAACGTCGGGCCGTTCATCACGATCGACCTTCACCGGAACGAAATGTTCATTAATGATTCTTGCGATTTCCGGATTTTCGTAGCTTTCGCGATCAATGACGTGGCACCAGTGGCACCAAACCGCACCAATGTCGAGGAGAATCGGTTTATCGGCGGCACGTGCCAGCTCGAAAGCGTTTTCACCCCACTCGTACCAGTCGATCGGTTGATGCGCAGCAGAACGCAGATAGGGGCTTGCGGAGTCTTTCAATTTGTTCTCGGTCATTTTAGGAGCGACTCCGATGTCATTTCGAATTACCTACAGAAAAAGAGTCGACGCAGCGGGCGCCGACCATTGGCTCATTGCACTTGATCGCCCGGCCCCAGGTCACGCGGATCGATGGGCTTTCTACCCCCATATCCTTCATTTTGCCGGTGATAATAGCGGATGCGATCTTCGCCGAGCTTCCAGCACAGATAGACTTCTTCGTTGTTGATCACTGACGGAAAATCGAGCAGTCCCACATCCAGATCCTTGATGAGGCACCCGGTCGCTAGAATTTTCTCCAAGTTTGATTTCATGACCTCGACCAGAGTCTCATGTTCCATGCGCTTTGCCGCCAATTTTGCGTACGGCACCAGGACGCCTCCCATCATCAAGATGCGGGTGGAGACAGCCTGCAAGTCCTGTTCGAGTTCCGCCACTTTCTTACGCGCATCGATGGCCTCGATTAAAAAAGGTTCCAACTCGAGGCGTGTGCGCTCTGCTTCCGTCAACGAAAATAATCGCTGAGGCTGCTCTGGTTCTGGCAGCTCATCCTGCTCGTCGTCGTTATCAGCCATACTCGCTCCGTCCGCTCATACGATTGCTTTTTCATATCAATGCAAAGACAACATACGATCAAGCGCAATTTTCGCGTAACGCCGTGTACGCTCATCCACTGAAATCTGATTCACGACCTTGCCAGCAGCCAGATTTTCCAACGCCCACAACAAATGCGCCGGCGTGATGCGAAACATCGTGGTGCAAACGCACATGCTGGAATCGAGTGAGATGATCGTGTGGTCGGGCATTTCCTTCGCAAGACGGTTGACTAGATGCAACTCCGTGCCCACGGCCCAGCGACTGCCGGGTGGCGATTTGACGATGGAACGGATTATTCCTTCCGTGGAACCGATCTCGTCGGCTGCCTGTGCCACTTCAAACCTGCATTCCGGGTGCACAATCACGCGAATTCCAGGATATTCCTGCCGAACGCGCACGACATGCTCCGGCAGAAACCGCTGGTGTACCGAGCAGTAGCCTTTCCACAGAATCACTTTCGCTCTACGCAAATCCTCAGCGGTATTCCCACCCATTTCCTGATACGGATCCCAGACAATCATTTCGTCAAGTGCAATGCCCATGCGGAAGCACGTGTTACGTCCAAGATGTTCGTCAGGCAAGAACAGAACCTTCTTGCCTTGTGTGAAGGCCCATTTCAGAACAGCTTCTGCATTCGAGCTGGTGCAGGCCGAGCCGCCGCGTTCGCCGGTGAACGATTTAATCGCCGCGGTCGAGTTCATGTAGGTGACGGGAATAACGCTCTTGGCGTCAAGTACGGCACCGAGCTCGCTCCAACAGGATTCAACCTGACCGATATCCGCCATGTCAGCCATCGAACATCCTGCGCTGAGATCCGGCAGCACAACAATCTGCTTGTCGCGGCGTAAAATGTCCGCGCTCTCAGCCATGAAATGCACGCCACAGAAAACCACGTACTTCCCTTCCGTGTCGGCCGCTTGCTGAGAGAGCTTGAGGGAATCACCTCTGAAATCAGCGAATTTTACAACTTCATCGCGCTGGTAGTGATGGCCCAAAATCACCACATCCTTACCAAGTTTAGCTTTGGCTGCAGCGATCCGATCGTCGAGCCGGTTGTCGGGGACCAGCAAATAGGAGTCGAAATCGCAGCCAACACCTTTTTCGATTTCAGGAGCACGAACGGTCTCTGGCTGCTCCGTTCCGGCAAGTGAACTCTTCGATATTTGGGTCAAACTCGGCATATTGGTTCCTAAAACAGACTATGGATCCACTCAGTTATTTAGATGAATTCTAAGCCTTTTGGTGAGATTTACCAGAATTGGTTTCTGGCGGTCGGCAGTTGCCCCGGCAAATTCCGGTGCGGGCTGCCCAACAAGGTCCGTCAACCCCCTATGAAGACCATGGTGCGTGACGGCGGCACGAATCCCGGTTCATTGATTCGATGGCCTGCTTCTTTTTCCATCACCACGGACTTGATCCATTCCGCAATTTCTTCGTCGCGGGAGTTTCCGCGCAGCAGATCGCGCAGGTCGTAATCGTCCTTGCTGAACAGGCAAGTGCGCAATTTTCCGTCAGCGGTAAGGCGTACGCGCGAGCAATGTCCGCAGAATGCCTGAGTGACCGGTGCGATCAAGCCAATCTCTCCAGGTGCGCCATCCTTGAAGCGATATTTGCGCGCGGTCTCGCTCTTTTCGTGCGGAATTTGCTCTAACGGCCACTGAGCGTTGATTTGCTCGTAGACTTCTGCAGCGGGCACGACCGAACTTCGCGACCAGTGGCGGTCGGCATCAAGCGGCATGAACTCGATGAATCGCATGATTACGCCACGCTCACGGGCAAATGCCGCGAAGGCTCCGATCTCATCATCGTTTAGCCCACGGACAAGCACTGCATTTACCTTAACGGGCGCAAGCCGCGTTTTCTGGGCGGCCTCAATGCCGTGTATTACTTTCTCGTACGAACGTACCCGGACGATCTTTTCAAATTTCGCAGGATCAAGAGAATCAAGGCTGACGTTGATCCGTTTCAGTCCAGCCGCCAGCAATTGCTCGCAGCGTTCGGCGAGCAAGTGGCCATTGGTCGTCATCGAAAGGTCGGCAACACCCAGGTCCCGCAGTTTGCCAATGAAATTCTCGACTCCTTCGCGTACCAGTGGTTCGCCACCGGTTACCCGGATCTTCCGGATTCCGAGGCCAACAAAAATTCGTGCCAGGCGTTCCAGCTCCGGCCAACTGAGGATTTCGTCGTGCGCACGATAATTGTCCGGGTCGGCGGATCGACAATAGACGCAACGGTAGTTGCAGCGGTCCGTCACGGAGATCCGCAGGTCAACGATCTGCCGTCCGAATTGATCAAATAGGCTCATCAGCGTGTAATATCAGTACCCCGCTCGATTTCGGAATGTGTCAAAAAAACGAAAACCCGATTCGCGCATGAAATCGGGCGATGCCTGAAAATCTTCAGATTCCCAAGGCATCGTCTCCTTTCCAAGCTCATCGCACGTATCCGCACGTAAGCGGGAGGCACAGTCGTTTCCAACCGAACCCTCGGCGACTCCTCGAAGCTCGCCTGGCCCTGACGCCGTGGGATGTCTCTCCCTTAGGAACGGCAGAGTCGGAGGTATGGCTTAAGTCTACGCGCCATCGAAACGTTGTGCAATTCAGCCCTTTTTGAAGGAGCCTACAGTATTTAGAGCATCGGGATGTGCTAAAGTCTCCTGAAATCATGCGAATTTTTGTCTTGGGCGCGGGAGCCACCGGCTCTCTCCTTGCACAACTCCTCGAACGACAGGGCCACGACGTGTGGTGCGGCGATCGCAATCCGATCCGGGCGCGGCGCTTCCTCGGAATGAAATCGACCATCGCGATTGCGCCAGTGAACGCCCGGAATCTTCGCGCGATCGTACGGGCGGCGAAAGGTTGCGACATCATCGTCAATGCAACAGCCTCGGTATTCAATGAACGCGTGCTTCGTGCCGCGTTGCGACTCCGTGCACATTACATCGACCTTAGCTCCCATCTGACACGTAACCCGTTCAAGGCCGAACAGCTCCGATATGACAAAAGGTTCAGGACAAAGAATCGCGTCGCCATCATCAATGCAGGGGCTGCTCCGGGACTAACAAATCTGTTGGCGAAACGGGCCGCAGAACATCTTGACGAGGTGGAGTCGGTACACATCTATTTATATGAAAGCAGCGAAAGCGCCGATCCGATTTCGCAATGGTCGCCGGAAGTCGCTTATGACGAAGCGATTTCGAGTCCGCGCATTTATCGCAACCGGAACTTTAGGATCGCAAAGCGCTTCTCGGAACTGGAAAAGTTCCGTTTCTCCGATCCCATCGGTAACGCACGCGTCGTTCTGGCCGCACAGGACGAAGTCGCGACGCTTCCCTACTTCATTCCTATGCGCGATATGGATGTGAAAATTGGAGGAAATGAGTTCGATCGACTCCGCCGCTGGCACAAAGCCGGAAAGCTCTCGCGCTCGCGCGGGATGACGCGGCGAAATTTTCCGGAGACTTCGTCGCCGCGGGCGATCGCGTCGCTGATCAAGCGCGGGATTCTACGCAATGCCCGTTTCGCGGCCGCCGTACTGGTACAGGGTATGAAGCGCCATCCCAAGGAAGACGAAACCTTGCTGATTCGGAGCGACGCCGTTTTTCCTACGCTATACCAAATTCGGAGACAAGGATTGTTCACGACGCCGGTAGCGTACGCGACCGCCCATGTTGCAGCCATGTTCATCAAGCACTTCCCGCTCGAAATTGAGGGCGTTTTTCCGCCAGAAGAACTTCCGCGGGAGACACGGCGAGCCATCGTAAACGGGATCAGGAAACACCGCGTGAAGCTCTCACACAAAACCACGAAGCTGAAGACCAAGGAAGACGAAGAATTACTCTGAGAGGAGGTGGATTCGAGATGTCTCGTTTAGAGCGGCCACGCCAAGGATAAGCGCGACCGCCTCTCCATCCGCGGTGAAGTCCATTTGGCATGCGGCAGGTCTCCGCAGTCTGCCAGAAATTCAAGTTTACTCCGAAGCTACCCTTCCAGCAATCCTCTTTTCAGAATGACCGACTCAACAGCATCGATTGGGACGTGAATATTTACGGTTTAACTGTTCGACATAGAATTCTGAACGAGACAGTTGGTGCTCTTCGCCCGTTCGCGCCGGGCACTGGATATATGTCTCATAGGCAGAGTCTCCACTCCACTGACGCAGGCCGATCCAGAGTGCGCGCAATCTAACCCGGATTGTTCTGACCATCCGATGCATCAGTCACTCTGCGTCCATTGCGTGAGGACATACGGAGTTTCGCACAGTACAGATTGCTTTCGCTTGCTAAGGATCGCATGCCACTGGACAACCGCCTCGGCCAGCAAGACCAGAATCATCGAAGCCAGTACGATCGTTACTCCCGCGTCGAGCCGCTGATTGAAAATGACGTGCCGAATCTCGGCAGACTTCGTCGCAGGAATTTTGCCTGCAGCGAGTTGTGCGGCCAGTGTGCTGGCATAGGACAGGAACCCCAGGCGCGGATTTGCGCTGAACACTTTTTCGTAAGACGCAGTCATGGTCACGACGATGAGCCATGCCATCGGCACGAGCGTTACCCAGATCCATTTCATCTTGTCCATTTTCATCAAAATGGTTGTGGCTAGTACCAATGCGACCGCTGCAAGTAGTTGATTTGAAATACCGAACAACGGCCAGAGGGAATTGATGCCTCCGAGGGGATCGATTACGCCCTGATACAGGAAATACCCCCACGAGGCGACAATTAACCCGCTCGAAAGCAGGATCGCGGGCAGCCAGTTCATCCGTCCGATCGGCTTCCAGAATCGCCCCAACAATTCCTGCACCATAAAACGACCGACGCGCGTACCGGCATCGAGGACAGTGAGGATGAAAAGTGCTTCAAACATAATTGCGAAGTGATACCAGATGCTCAGCAAGCGGTCTCCGCCAATGGTGTTTGAAAAAATTTGTGCCATGCCAACTGCCAGCGACGGCGCGCCACCAGCGCGATTAAAAAGCGTCAGTTCCCCGACCGAGTGTGCGAGACGGGCCATGGTTTCTGCGGTGACTGGATAGCCCCAACTGGAAATCGTCTGTGTGGCGGACTCCGGTGTGACTCCAACGATCGAGGCAGGGCTGTTGATTGCGAAATAGACGCCTGGAGGCATCGCGCACGCCGCGACCATGGCCATAACGCCCACAAACGACTCAAGAAGCATCGCGCCATAGCCGATGAATCGTGCATGATACTCGCGCTGAATCATTTTCGGCGTGGTGCCGCTCGAGATCAGAGAATGGAATCCGCTGACGGCTCCGCAGGCGATGGTAATGAAACAAAATGGAAAGACTTTTCCGGAAAACACCGGACCGGAACCGTCGACAAACCGGGTTAACGGGGGCATCAGCACCATCGGGCGAACCACCAAAATGCCTGCGGCCAGCGAAAAGATAGCGCCGGCCTTGATAAATGCGCTTAAGTAATCACGCGGTGCCAGAAGCAGCCAAACGGGCATCGAAGACGCTGCGAAACCGTAGAGGATGAGCAGGAAAACCAGGGTTACTCCACTTAAGGTAAATGCGCGCGACCACACAGCTGAATCCGCGATCCATTGACCTGCCACCACCGCGAATAAAACCAGTGTCACCCCAATCACCGAAGCTTCCAGAACGCGGCCGGGTCGAAAATAGCGCAAGTACACGCCGAGCAGCATCGCGATCGGTATCGTCATTGCCAATGTGAACGTAGCCCACGGAGACGACTTCAGTGCATTGACAATGATCAGTGCCACCGCGGCAAGCAGGATTACCATAATGGCCAGCACCGCGAGCTGCGAAACCAAACCGCCACGCTCGCTCACTTCTTCACGGACCATCTGACCCAGGGTTTTTCCGTCGCGCCGGATCGAGCAGAATAAAATCACGAAATCCTGGACGCACCCCCCCAGCGCTGCGCCGGTGATCAGCCACAAGGTGCCCGGAAGGTACCCGAATTGCGCGGCCAAAGTCGGCCCAATCAGCGGCCCGGGACCGGCAATCGCAGCGAAGTGGTGGCCAAATAAAACCCATTTGTTGGTGGGGACGAAATCGCGCCCGTCATCATGACGCTCGGCTGGGGTAGCGCGGGTATTATCGAGCGCCAGCAATTTGGCCGCGATGAACGCGGAGTAAAAGCGGTAGGCTACGGCGTAGCAACAAATGGCCGCAACGACGAACCATGTCGCATTGATCGGTTCGCCGCGATGAAACGCGATGGACGACAGCGCACCCGCTCCCGCCAGCGCAATAGCAATCCAGAAAAGAATCTTTAACGGTGCCTTCATCTCGAGTCGCAACGAGCGCTAAAACCTCGCAATTCTGAATGGATTCGTACGGCGTGCGTCCGAATCCTATGCGAGTCTTTGTCAGCCGTCAATTTGGGCTTCGGTTTGCACTGGCGGGATAAACCAGGAACCACTACGGTTGCTTCGGAGATGCCTCCTCAATGATCGGCAAACGGGAAGCAATCTGAAGATCGACAATCAGGTCGATCTGATTTTCCAGCTGAAAAAAACGCACGACTAATGTCGTCGGCAACGATTTCTTCATCAGTTCATAGTACTTTCTACGCAAAGCCAGGCGTTGATCCTCGATCTTTAGCGCCTGATTTGCGAGCTGATCGGCTTTTTGATCATTCATCGTCAGGAAATCGTGCGCGTAGTCTTCAATTAATGCCAGCTTTTCATCGCCCAGCTTGGTTTGCTCTACGTCAAACTGGTTGTAGAGTGGCCAGAACACCTCCGCTTGCTTGTCATCGAGCTGCATCGATTCCTTGATAATGGCCCGCTTCGACGCTTTGAGGTCCGAACGGAGCAAACCGAAATAGGCTTGCATGTTTAACTGCCTGCTCTCGGCGGGATCTTGCAATTGCTTTTCCTGCGCCGAACTTCCGAGCGAACAAGCAAGCACCGCAGCAGCCAGTATCGCGAATTGAATTCTCATACGTTCTCCTTGTTCCGACTAGCGCATCGCGGGTACCGGCAACGTGACCGGCTGAGTCAGCGAAAAATCCAGTTGCGCTTCCGCGGGAATTTGAACCTGGTTGCCCCGTTGGATCACGGCCAATGCAACACCCGAAAGGGCCCCGATCGCAGCACCTTCTCCGGCATTACCGGCAATTGCGCCGATGCCCGCACCGAGTCCTGCGCCGCCAAGCACTCTCCGGGCAGTTCGCGCGCCGGAACTCTTTCCGTCGGAATCGTATGTGTCTGTGGCGATAGGAACTGGATTACCATTGATGACAATCTGGGTGAGCTTCAGAGAAATTTTCGATTTTCCGAACATTCGGCGGGCGGACGATACCTCCACGACTGTTCCGTATACTGTTGTGCCCTGCCGCGCTACGACGTATCCATTGGCCGCAAGATTGGTGGCCAAAGTTCCGGTGAAAACCTGTCCTTGCTGTGCAGTGCTGGTGTCCAGCGTTTCTGAAATGGTCACAAGCATGAAGGTGCCGACAGGGACGGTCGTTTCGAGCGGGACGGGCGGAGCAGCCGCGGCGGATTGCTGCGCGGGCGAAGGAATCGGGCCAAATGTGAGCTTCGCGACCTGCGTGGTCGGATAGGATTTCGTCGTTCCGTCCGGGCCGAGAAACTGAATTGCGTCATTCGCGCGGCCCATAAACACGCCGTAAATTACCTGTCCATTGGTGAGGGTCAGCGTATCAGCGCTGGCATAACTCACGCAACAAAGGAAGAACACAATAAGCAGGACAAATGCGCGTTTCATCTTTTACCTCCCATCCGATTACGCAATACCATACACAATTGCGAGCGACTCGGGAATGGCCAGAACAGCGGCGCCTGCGTCCTGAACGCTCCTAATCGGCAAGACTGGTGAAATGTAATAATGGATACAATTCGCGAAATGCCCTGCACAGTTCGCGCGGTAATTCGATTTTGAGCGCGGCCGAGGGTTTTAATTTCTTGCGTACAATCCAGCCGCGCATACGCTTCCAGTCCTCCGGTTCGGTCGGCCAGCCCGCCTGTTTTGTCCAGTTGCCTTTTTGCGTCGCGTACCAGTAGCTCTCATACTTCTTTCCCAGTTTTTTCTTCCGGTTGAGCACCCAGTCGGGATTTTCTGCCAGCCGAGGAGCGGCGACCAGCGTGAGCACGGACTCTTTCCGTTTTGGTCCTGAATAGATCCTGAATCCGACTGAAACGGTATCTGTCGAGAGGCCCAGATAGAGCTCCCCATGATCGTGTTGGCCATGGATGGGCACGCAGAATTTAAGGTACATCTGGGCTCGGTAAGGCGTTTTGTCTTTCGCAAAACGGATATCGCGATTAATCCTTGAAAAATTTTTCCTTCCACCTACGTCAAAGCGCTCGTCGATGGCCAGAACGGACTGGCTGGTTTCCTCGAGGAGGTGGCGAAACGGTTGCACGACCACCCGCTGATAACGCTCGCGGTTCCCGTCCATCCATACTTTTTTGTTGTGTTTTTTCAGATCTCGTAGAAATGCGAAGGTGTCTTTGGTGAATATCGGTTTCTCAGCTTGCATCACGTGCTTCTCTCTTTCCGGTCATGAGCCTTCACCATTCCCATTCGGCACCAATTGCACTATCCTTTTCCGACGTCTGCTGATGAGTTATTCATTTCAGCGCTATCTTCGGAATAAGGTGGTGTATGCGTATCCGTTGCATTCTTGCACTTGTGCCGTTCGCGCTTTACCTCATTTTCCCGGCTTCTCGCGCCGATGACAATGCCAGATCAAAGATCTCTCCATGGACTGCCGAAGACATTATCAACACGGAAACAGTGCAGCAATTTCGAATTTCACCCGATGGGAGATGGCTGGCGTGGGTAAAATCTGAAAGCGACAAGGAAAAGGACGCGCGGGTTTCCAATCTTTATATCGCCAGTCTCACTGAAAATCGCGAAATCGAGCTGACTCGTGGCGCGAACACGAATTCGTCTCTGGCGTGGTCTCCGGATGGCGAATGGATCGCTTTCCTCAGCACGAAGCCACGTCCGCAAGCTAAGCCCGATACCGCAAATAGCCAGATTTGGCTGATTAATGCTCATGGCGGCGAACCTTACCCGCTGACTGATTTCATTCGCGCGCCGCGGCAGATCGATTGGCTCAACAAAGACACAATTATTTTCAGCGCGCAGGAAGATCCGAGCGCTTACGAGCAAGCGGAGAAAAAAAGAAAAGACGATTCTGAAGTCGTCGATGACACAGAACATGACCCACCCGTGCGCCTCTTCGAGATGACCATCAAAGATAAAAAAGTGACACGACTGACAAAGAATACCGATTGGATCCGCAGCTGGGAAGTTTCGCGCGATGGCAAGTTCGTCGTTGCGGTACATGCCAAGAGCCTGCATTACACATTCGATCAGAAAGTTCCTCCCGTTACGGTCCTGCACAACGTGACGGACGGCACCGAGAAGCGGATTCTGACTGAAGGGCGTCTCCGCCCAGGTCGGTTCGACTGGGCGCCGGATAACTCAGGCTTCTATTTCACGGCTCCATTTTCGAATGATTCCCGGTTTCTGACTGCATCCGTTGAGCTGCTCTATTTTTTTGATGTCAACAGCGGGAAGAACCTGCAGGTGCCGCTGGAGTGGCCGAACGGGGTCGGTTCGGGATTGGTACCGACCAGCGATGGACTGATCGTCGGGTTAGCTGCAGGCGCACGGTTTGAGACCGTCCGCTATACGCGCGAAAAATCAGGTGATGGCTGGAACTGGAAACGCAGTGCTACCCTTGAAGGCGACCACGCCAAAAATATCATGACGTACGAGGTGACCGACGATGGCAAGACCATCGCCTACCTCTACTCGACGGCCAGCAAAATGCCACAAATCTTCGGGGCCAAACTCGAGGCCAACAAGATTGTTGCGCCGGTCCAACTGACAAAACTGAACGAAAACCTGGTCCAGAATCGTGAATTTTCAAAGACCGAACTGATCCGCTGGAAAGGTTCGAATGACGAAGATGTGGAAGGGATACTTTACTACCCGACAGGCTACGAGGCGGGCAAAAAATATGCTGTCATCACAGCGATTCACGGCGGGCCGATGGGATCGGACAAGGATTTCTGGAATGCAACGTGGGCCTATCCGATCCCGTTGTTCACGCAGCGCGGAGCATTCATCCTCCGTCCCAACTATCACGGCAGCAACAACTACGGCTTGCAGTGGGCAGAATCGATTTGTTGCGGCAAGTACTACGATCTGGAGACACCGGACATTAATTCGGGTGTCGATTACCTAATCAGCAAGGGGCTGGTCGATCCGGATAAGGTTGCAACGCTCGGCTGGTCGAACGGATCGATTCTCTCGACAAGCTTGCTGGTCACTTATCCCGATCGGTACAAGGTAGCCAGCGTCGGCGCCGGGGATATCGAATGGATCAGCGACTGGGGCAACGTTGATTTCGGAGATTCATTCGACTCTTATTATTTCGGTAAGACACCATTTGAAGATCCACAGCTTTACATCAAGAAGTCCCCATTCTTCAAGATGAATACGGTGAAAGCGCCTGTCCTGATCTTCCATGGCACCGCCGACACCAACGTGCCACCCGCGCAGAGCTGGTCCTATTTCCGTGCACTGCAATACCACGGAAAAGTTCCCGTGAAATTTATCGTTTTCCCCGGGGAGCCGCACGGGCCGCGCAAACTGACGCATCAACTCCGGAAAGTCGATGAAGAAATGGCGTGGTTCGACAAATATTTCTTCAAAAACATTCCTGCAGCCAATGAAGCATTAAGGTCAGGTTCACCGCTCGATGGAGCCTTGAGAACAAAATCAATTGCACGGTCCGGCGGTCTCATCGGTGCATCCTTCTCGGGCAAGGGCAGATCCGTCTTGATTCCCGAGGTTGTAAAGCGCGGCAGCCTCGAAATCGGCCGGTTTGAAGTCACGCGCGCCCAATTTGCGGCCTTCGACAAGAATTACAAAATCGAGCCCGGGATGGAGAATAATCCGGCCAACAGCGTCAGCTTCGAGCAAGCAATGGCCTACGCCGACTGGCTTTCAAAGTTAACCGGGCAGGTCTATCGCCTTCCCGGAGAATCTGAAGTGAAGTCGCTTTATGCAAATCGAGATGGTGAAAACACCCTCGATTTCTGGGCAGGGTATTCACCCAATCCCGATGACACGACGCGCCTTCACGAAAAGCTAAAGGAACTGCCTGGCCGAGCTCCGCTGCTGAAGCCCGTCGGTAGCTTCCCTGGCCAGGGAAGCGATACAGAACAACTGGCATTCGATCTTGGCGGAAATGTGGCTGAGTGGGTTGTGACGGCTGACGGCAAGGGCAAATCCCTGGGGGGCAGTGCGGATTGCCCGTCCGATACGCGATCGAATTGCATCCCGGCCGAGGAGTATATTGGATTTCGCGTGGTGCGTGGCTCGCGGCAATCTCAAAAAGCGATTACGCCCTGAGCGTCCTCATCCGAGCTTAAGGCAAAGGAGATTCATGCAGCGTCCCGGGTTGTTGCGGTCCATGATCGTTGCGCTATTCGCGCTTTGTGTTTTTCACCCGTTCACTTCAGCGGCGGAATTGAGCAAGGACGACGTGGATTTTCGCAAGAATGTCTTCGTCAACAAGAAGGGCGAACATATTCCCTACCGCTTGTATGTTCCAACCGGGTATTCGCGAACGCAGAAATATCCGCTGATCTTTTGGTTGCACGGGGGCGGTGGCCGCGGCACGGATAACGTGCTTCAGATCAGCCGTAACGATGTGAAAGGAACCCATTTCTGGATCGACCCGGAATCCCAGAGAGTGCTTCCCGTGTTCGTTTTTGTTCCGCAGTGTCCGACGAATGAAATGTGGGCCGATCCCGAGCTGAATCAGCCAAGTAAACCGTTGTTACTGTCCATCGAAGCGCTCGGCGCTGTTCAAAAAGAGTTCTCCATCGATCCCGATCGCATCTACCTCGCAGGACAATCGATCGGCGGATTGGGCGTATGGGCACTGATGCAACTCTATCCGGAACGTTGGGCTGCGGCGCTGGTATTGTCTGCCTTCGATAACTTCACGAATACCGATGCGCTCGTTCAGGTTCCGGTATGGGTTTTCCAGGGCGACGCGGACAGAAACGTGCCCGTGGATCTTGTGCGGCAAATGATGAAACAACTGAAGAAATTGCACGCCAATTATCGCTATACGGAGTATCACAAGGCCGATCACGACGTGTGGAATCTGGCGTTTTCCGAGCCCGATCTGATTCCGTGGCTTTCCTCACAGAAACGTGGCCTGCCCAACCTGCCCGGCACCGCCAGCGGTGGTAAAAGCCAAGTTGGCAGTAGCACTTCTCCCCCGATTCATTAAAATAGCCTTATGAGTGACTTTAGCCCCACCGAGCGCACACAAATAAAACGCCTCCCCAAGCGGGGCCGATATGACCGCGAAACAGTCAACCAGATTCTCGACGCGGGGATCGTGTGCCATGTTGGCTTCAACGTTGATGGCCAGCCGTATGTGATTCCCACGAATTTCGGGCGCAAGGATGACACCCTTTACATTCACGGCTCGGCCGCTAGCCGCATGCTTCGTACGCTGAGCAGCGGGATACCGGTTTGCGTTACAGTGACACACCTTGATGGGTTGGTCCTTGCGCGCTCCGCGTTTCATCACTCTGTTAATTATCGATCGGTCGTGGTTCTGGGTACCGCCAAGCTGGTGGAAGAGCCGGCGGAAAAAATGGAAGCGTTGCATATCTTCACCGAGCAAGTGATGCGGGGACGCTGGGATGAAATTCGCCAGCCGAATGAACAGGAATTAAAGGCCACGACGGTGTTGGCGATTAAACTCGACGAAGTTTCCGCAAAGGTCCGCACAGGCGGACCGGTCGACGATGAGGAGGATTATGCGCTGCCCGTCTGGGCCGGCGTTCTTCCATTACAAACCGTGGCACAACCACCGGTCCCGGACGCAAATCGCAAAGGGGACCGCCCAATTCCAGAATATTTAAAGAATTATTCAAAAAAATAACGCAAGAATTTCCTCGCTGATCGGTGCAGCGAGTTGCTAGGCGACTGTCAGATTGCTGTGCCAGATTTGCGCTGCCAAGACTCAGCGAAACGAAAAGCCGGCCGCAGCATAACCGCGGCCGGCCAGGCCTGTTTTTGTTGAACCGTAATTACTGTTTTGTGTAAATCGCGACGGTGTCCTGCTTGACGCCCTTCGCATCCGTACCGCTCGACTTGAGCGTCCCGGTTTTGCCGTCGGTTGAAACGACGTAGGTGCCGGTACCAATGACGTTGCCGCCCCTCCACAATTTGTAAGTGAGGGTATTCGAGGATCCGAGCGTGACACTGATCGAATCAGCTCCGTAGGGTGCATCGCCCACAAACGGGTAGGCCTTGCCGTCGAGGTTCGCCGTGTAACTGAACTGCTGGTTGGAGCCGTCGGCGTTCGTGCGATTGACGCTGACTTTCAGCCCGTTTGGCGAGGATTCGACAATACGCGTTTCACTCTTGCGAGCGGGAGTCGATTTCGCGGTGTTTAGTTTCCAGGTGCCTACGAATGGATCGGTCTGGGCGTTTACTGTGGCCGGACTCACAAGGGTGGTGACGAAAAGAGCGGCAATGCCCAGCATCCAAATCCAGGGAGTCCCTTTCCTTACAGCTGCGGTAGACGAAATTTCCAAGTTTCGAGCATCACGAGCGACTGACATTGATTTCATGTGTGCTGCCTCCAAGGGGAGACTTATATCACGCAACGCAGAAATTGTCAGGAGAATGATCAGCGGCCATCGATCGTCGGCAAGATGAGATTGGTACTTTTGACAATTCCCCCCAGTCCGTGAAAGAGTCAGACTGAGACAGTCCTTGATGGACATGCCTAGCCAATTTCGTCACCCAGAAGTGGAGTTGGTCCATGAATGCAGGAAGATCCAAGAAAATCATCGCGACTTTGCTAAGTGTAATTCTTGGCGGCGCTTCGTCGCAGATTCTCTACGGCTATCAGGCCGTGACGTCCACGGATCCCGGTCCGTTGAATACGACCGAGACCGCTCAGCAGACTCCGGAACAACTCCAAGCGTTAGTTGCGCCAATCGCGCTGTATCCTGACGCGTTAGTGGCCCAGATATTGACGGCTTCGACATTTCCGGACCAGGTGGCCATCGCGTCCTACTGGATGGAGCAGAATAGCAGTCTCAAAGGCACGGCCTTAATGACCGCTGTGGATACGCAGAACTGGGATCCCAGCGTGAAAGCCTTGACGCAATTCCCATCGGTGCTCAGCAACTTATCAAAGAACCTGACGTGGACTTCTTCTCTCGGAGAAGCATTTCATGATCAGCAAGCGGAAGTGATGACCGCGATTCAAACTTTACGTGCAAAAGCAAAGGCCGCCGGCAACCTTAAGACGACACCCCAGGTAACTGTGGTGCAGCAGTCACCTGACGTAATTGTGATCCAACCGACCAACCCACAAATCGTATACGTGCCGACCTACAATCCCACGGTTGTTTATGGCACGCCGTATGTCGTGCCTTATTCCTATAGCGGGTGGGACGTTGCTGCCGCCGGGATAATCGGGTTCGGCGCCGGCATTGCGGTCGGCGCGATGATGGCTGGTGGTTGCTGCGGATGGGGTTACAGCAGTTGGAATTGCGGATGGCACGGAACCGCGGTCGTTTATCACGGTGGGGCCTATTACGGAAATTCTGGATGGCATGGCGGTTATTACAACGGCGGCTATCACAACAGCTACGGCTACAATAACAATTACAACCACTACAACAACTCCAATTACAACCACAGCTACAATTCAAACAGCTACAACAAGAATGTCAGCGGCAACACGATCAACGTAAATAAACAGGGAACATCCAATTTTGCTTCTGACCATTCTGGAGCATCGTCATGGTCAGACCACAGCAGTGGGGGCGGCTCAAATGCGTTTAGCGGAATGGGCGGGCATTCTGGCTCGGATGGATTCGGTGGCTCAAATGGCTGGTCATCACGAGCGGAGAGCAACCGAGGATGGGGAAGTATGCGGTCCAGCGGATTTGGCGGCGGTCGGTTTGGCGGTGGTGGGTTCGGTGGCGGCGGATTCCGCCGGTAGAAGGACGAACCGGCACATGAGTGTCAGCATAACCGGAGATTTCCTGGAGGAGTGCGCATGTTTTGCGTGAAACGGTTGCCTGTACGTGTAGGACTCAATCTGACTCTAGCTCGGATACTGTTGCCGCTGGTTATGTGCACCGTAATTTCCTGTGGCGATGCGACTCAGAAACCAAAAGAACCAAGTGCAACTGCGACGTCTTTTGCCACCCCCGAGGAAGCGGGCTCGGCATTCCTGGCCGCTGCGAAATCTGGCAACCAGGACGCCCTGCTGGCGATCTTTGGTCCAGATGGCAAAGCTGCTCTTTTTTCCGGCGATCCGGTGAAAGACAAGGATAATTTTCAGGACTTTGTCGCGGCGTATAACCAGATGCACCGCTGGCGCGAGATCAAGGTCGGCGGCGAGATTCTGATCATCGGGGCTGACAATTACCCCTTCCCGATCCCACTTGCGAAGAATTCTAGCGGGGGATGGGTGTTTGACACCGCAGCGGGTAAGGACGAGATCCTCGCCCGCCGAATTGGCAAGGATGAGTTAACCGCAATTGCTGCAAGCAATGCGGTTGCTGAAGCCCAGAACAAATACTTCGCGAAGATGAAACAATACGCGCAGAAGTTTATCAGCGACGAAGGCCAGCAGAATGGACTCTACTGGCCAGTGACGGCCGGTCAAGCCCCAAGCCCGTTAAACGACGTTCGCGACTTTGCCAAAGCGGCCGGATATACAAACGCCGGGGATAAGGCCCAGGCGTTCGGTGGGTATTTTTTCAAGATTCTCACTAAGCAAGGCGCTCGCGCCAAAGGTGGCGCGAAAGATTTCATCGTAGGCGGGAAGATGACGGGCGGATTCGGACTGATTGCTTATCCCGCGGAATACCGCAATTCCGGCATCATGACCTTCGCCGTTGGGAAAGACGGCATCATCTACCAGAAGGATCTGGGCGAAAAGACATTCGACGTTTCGTCGGCTATTTCGGAATTCGATATCGACGATAGTTGGAAGCCTGCGCTTTAGTTCCGTGTAGAAACCTCCCCGCTTCAGGATTTCCCTGTATGGTTGGCGTCCAAGCGGAGTGTTATTGGTCCCAATGTGGGATTTTGACCCTGAAACCCCGCGGAAGGAAGAGTTCGCATGAAGGCTCCCTTATCGATTTCGTTTTTTGCTCTGCTCTCTGCAGCAACCCTGCTGACTCTCGCAAAAAGCGCCACCAACATTCGCGAGGACCGCCCAACAGCGAGCGTTGAGATAGAACGTGGCCGCTATCTCGTTGAAGAGGTCGCAAAGTGTCCCGAATGCCACACGCCTCGGGATGAAAATGGTGCGCTAAAATCCAACGCCTGGCTCGAAGGAGCGTCCATCTGGATCATGCCTGTCAAACCCATCCAGAATTGGGCAGAGCAGGCGCCCCCACTTGCCGGATTCCCCAGTTTTACCGAGGAAGAGGGTGAACGCATCCTTGAAAAAGGAACCGGGCCTGAAGGGGAGATCCTGCGGCCACCGATGCACATTTATCACATGAAGCATGAAGACGCGAGAGCGATAATTGCCTACTTGAATTCGCTGCCGCGAACCGTTCACTAAACGGTTTCATTTGCGTCCCGAACCGGATGACTGGTTCAAAAATAATAACTGACTCCAATTTAGCGTCCCCCGAACTTCGCACAAATCCGTCCATGGTTTCACCTCGTCACGCATCCGATCAAATTCGCAAGCACACCTAAACTGTCACTGTCTATTCACGCAAGCAAAATGAGCGAGCAATCGAGACAACGCACTCTCTACGCTGCCCGGTCAACTTGGATCGAAAATTCGTGGAGGAGAGGTTATGTTCATTAAAAAATCCGCTTCCGCTATTCTGCACGGAACGAAATTGAGTCTGGCACTCATTGCCATAGCGCAATTCGGTTTGTTGGGGCCGTTGACCAACTCTGTGCAAGCGCAGGAACCGCAAGCAGCAACCAAGTCGCGAACACCGATCAAGCACGTCATCATCATCGTGGGCGAAAATCGGACATTTGATCATATTTTTGCCACCTACAAGCCAAAGAAGGGGGAAAAAGTATCCAACCTGCTTTCGAGGGGCATTGTGAAAGAAGACGGAACTCCTGGACCGAACTTCTCAGAAGCCATTCAGTACTCAGCGGATGACACACACAAAGAAAAGTACGGAGTAAGTCCGCAGGAGAAGACAGTGTATGCAACACTTCCTCCCCCTCTGGTTGGTGGCCCCAAGACACCCTACATCTCAAATATCACCGACGCAATCGCCAGCGAAAATGGCCTGGACCCGGCATATTATCAGTACCTGACCACAGGTGGCACGGGCCAGACGTCACACACTCCTGATCAGCGGATTCAAGATGTTTTGAACTTGCCTCCGGGACCATTTCAGCTGACATCGGAGAGTTTTCCGTACGATTCCTACGCAGCCAGTCCTGTGCATCGTTATTACCAAATGTTCCAGCAACTGGACTGCAACATACACTACGCGACGTACGCTAATCCAAGTGGCTGCAAGTCCGACTTGTTCCCCTGGGTAGAGGTCACCGTAGGCGCAGGAACAAATGGCGCGGCGCAGCCAACCGGTTTCAGCAACCTGACGACTGGGGAAGGTTCCACGTCCATGGGCTTCTACAACATGCTCCAGGGTGATGCATCCTACACCAAATATCTGGCCGACAATTATGCAATGAGCGACAACTACCACCAGCCAGCAAAGGGTGGAACAGGACTCGACAGCATCTATCTGGGTTTCGGAGACGCGATCTATTTCAGCGATGCGAATTTCAATCCCGCAAAACCACCACACAAGATAGAAGTCTGGAAGGATCAGCCGGCCGATGCGGGCGTAGTCGATGAAATCGAGAATCCCGATCCACAGCCAGCCACGAACAACTGGTATACAGAGGACGGCTATGGCGGTGGCGGCTTCGGCTCCCCGGTATCCGGCGGCGGCTCATACACCAATTGCTCTGATTCGGATGCGCCCGGCGTCGGCGCAGTTTTGAATTATCTCGCGAGTTTGCCATATCAAGTGGATCCTAAGTGCGATCCGGGCCGGTATTATCTCCTGAACAACTATAATCCGGGCTATTTTGGCGATGGTTCAAACGCGTATACCGACCACTTCGTCTACAACACACCATTTACGATTCCTCCGGTCAATCAACCGAGCATCGCCGACATACTGCTCGAGAAGGGTGTTTCTTGGAAGTATTACGGCGATCAGTGGAATGCATACTTGGGTGACAAATATCAACTCAACTACGGAGCGGTGGGCGCAAAGAGCGACCAGTACTGCAACATTTGCAATCCGTTTCAATATCAGGCGCAAGTCATGGCGGATCCAGCCGTGCGTACAGCGCATTTGAAAGACACCGCCGATCTATACAACGACATCAAGAACGGCACGCTGCCGGCGGTTTCCTATGTAAAACCCAGTGGATGGGTAGACGGCCATCCAGCCTCTTCAAAGTGGAATCTCTATGAAGGATTCGTGAAGAAAATCGTAGATGCAGTGAAGAGCAATGAAACACTGTGGGAGAGCACTGCCATATTTGTCACAGCGGATGAAGGGGGAGGTTACTACGATTCCGGATATGTACAGGCAGTCGATTTCTTTGGAGACGGCACACGCATCCCTTTGATCGTGGTTTCGCCTTACACCAAGCCCGGACATATTTCCCACACTTACACGGACCATGTATCGATCCTGAAGTTCATCGAACGCAATTGGGATTTGCCCACCATCAGCAAACGGAGTCGGGACAATTTGCCGAACCCAAAGCATGAACCGAAAAATCCGTATGTTCCGAAGAATAGTCCTGCCATCGGTGATTTAATGGACATTTTCGATTTCAGCGAAGCGTCGAAGTAAGCTCAGCAAAGGTCTCAAGGACAAGAACCTCCGGTGGGCAATTGCCACCGGAGGTTCGCATTTCGGGGCGAAAGTCTCGACGAAACCTGGTTTCCCATTCGTACCGCAATAGTTTCGTCGAATTGGTTGGCGTAGTCAGTTCGCGATCGGTTCGTTGATATCGCGAGGAGCGGATGGGCGGAAATCAAGCCGCGTTGGATCTCGCAGTGCGCGAACTTTCGCGATTTTTGAGACTTACCAGGAACGGACCGGAGGGGGAAGGTGGCGGTTGGCGCCTGAGCGAAGTAATTTTTCGGGAGATGGCACGACGTTTATCGCCGTAGGTCCACTGGAACAGCGCGTAGACCATGAAATCGATTCCGAGAATACAAATTGCGATAAACGCGGTGAGCGGCATTGGTTTTTCCTCCGCGGCAAGCCCTTGTCGCGCAGAAGAAAGGATGGAATGACAGGTGCTGAAAAGTAATGAAAAGTTCGTGAGAAAAGCGTTAGGAGGAGACGGGCCGGAAATGGATGGGGATGACCGCTCGTTCCTCCAACTGCCTCGGGCAGTTCAGGACTGAACAGGAGGATGGATGACCAGTCAAAGACTCAGTCAGCACCGCGCAGAATTCTTGCTTAGTGGCAGGAGCATCCACCCCCGCAACAGCCTCCGCCGCCAGAAAAGCCGCCCGAAGGATTGGGAGTACCTCCGGTTGAGGGAGCAAACACGGATAGTTGAATCGAAGCTTTCTTACTCGAACACTTGGGGCAGGCTATTTCTTGCTGCTTGTTGATGACTATTTTTTCAAAGTGTTCGTTGCACTCTTCGCAGATATATTCGTAGATTGGCATAAGGCGACCTCTATGCTTCTAAAACAGTATACCAAGTGAACAGTACCGGGACCTACCGGAAACAGAGTTCGCTCCCGAGCGTTCCTCCGCGATCGATCGAACAAGCCCTTCGCCGCAGTTCTGCACGGAAATGCCCGGTATCTTGAATGGCGCTGGCCCGGTGTTCGGCCCGCAACCTAAAAAAAGCGACTCCGAAGAAACTCGGAGTCGCCTGGATCAATAGGAAAAACCTGCGCCGGGCTGTCCCGTCGTTAGTCGCCCGCAACGGCTTCGGTCGCGGCTTCGGTGGACTTCGGCGCAGTTGCACCGTTTCCATTCGAGTGACCGTTGCCATTGGCTGGAGCGATGCCGATTGGCTTGTTTGCGTTGGTGAAATTTGCCGGAACGGCCTTGGCGATGTCGCTGACCGTGCCAATCTGCACAACGGTTGGCTGAGTCTTCTTGAGCACCAGTTCTTCATAAATCGCGCGAACTTTGGCTTGCTCTTCAAGCGCCTTCTTTCGACGTGCGCGATTTTCTTCTGCCGCGGTCAACGGGATATCATGCTCCAAATGCCGGACACGGGCTGCGTCTTCGGCGTCAATGACCAAAGAGTGCTCGAAGGTCTTGAGGTCGACGTTCTTGCCTTTGGCGTAGATTTCATGTTTCCCGTGATTCTTGTACCACTCTGCCACAGTGGCGTTCTTGTGCATGTTTTCTATGATCTGGCGCCAGCCTACCCCGGTGTTGTACGCACAGAAACTGATCTCACCCTGCTGGGTGCCGTAGGGAATGATGCACATCTCGGTCCGGCGAAAATCATAATTGAACAGATCCTGGAACCACATCCCTGCGATGAACAGGAAGTTCCAAGGATCTTCCTGACGACGCCGTTGGGCGTCTTCAAACGTCCGCTCGGGAGAGGTCTTGCCATACCTGGCGCTGGCACCTTTGGTAAGCGCCCAGGTCTTGTCGAACTTCTTAAACAGATCCCATAGTTTCAGGCCCTTGGGTCCTTCAAAGGGACGGTAGTTCTTCAGGAGGGCCATGGCCATCATGAAGTTGGAGAAATTCTTGCCACGCGCCGCATCGGTAATGGCAGTGACGTCCTTCGTCAGCTTCTGAGCATCGAGAAAGCGTGGCACAGGAGCCCATTCCTTGGTTTCTTTATTGATCATGATTGCCGTCCCAACACCGCAGTTCGGGTGGCAACCACAGGAGAGAGAACCCCACTGCGACTCGTTGCCTTTGACCATGTCGGCGAAACCAGCAAACGTACTGATGAAAGAAATCGGGAACCAGTCGCGTGTCGGCTCAATTCGGCCAACTTGCGAACTGACATCCTTTGCCAGATGCGAGAGCGTATATCGCTGGCGGAGGCGACGTTCCGGCGTAATATCTTCATCGCGCCCGGTAAAGGAAACCGGCTGGAAGCTCACGAATGAGATTTTCTTGGGATTTTCCATCGCGAACTTCACAATCGAGCCGACCTGATCGTTATTGACGTTGTTCACGATGGTTACAACAAGCACGATCTCGATGCCGGCTTCGTGCATGTTTTCAATGGCGCGAAGCTTTACATCGAACAGATTGCCGATCTGACGATGGCTGTTGGCGTCGTTACCGATACCGTCGAATTGGAGGTACGCGTAGCGCAGCCCTGCATCAAATGCTTTTTTGCAGAATTCCTTGCTCTTGGCGAATTCAATGCCGTTTGTCGCAGCCTGCACCGAGTTGTATCCGACCTTGCGGGCGTAGGCGATCGCGTCAAAAAAGAACGGACTCATCGTTGGTTCGCCACCAGAAAACTGCACGGACATCTGACGGCGCGGTTTGATCTTTACTGCGTTATCGAGGATTTCCTGAACTTCAGCCCAAGTCAGTTCGTGAACGTAGCCAACCTGATTCGCGTCCATAAAACAGGGATCGCACATCATATTGCAGCGATTGGTGAGATCGACGGTCAGAACTGAACCTCGGCCGTAGCGAACGTTCGAAGAGCCGTGCTTGTGCAGGCCTTCGTCGTTATGCGCGGGGATATCGCGGCCGGGGAACTGCGATTCGATCCAAGAGAGAAACTTTGAGTCAACAGCCATCATGTCTTCGTAGTGCCCGTGCTGCGGGCACTCCTTGATCATCCAGACCTGGCCGTCTCGTTCGACGATCTGGGCCTTGATCTCCCCGACCTTTTCATGCATCAGGTCTTTCCAGTCCTTGGTTCCGGAAATGATCGCTTCGCGAGCTTCCTTGACGCAGCCGGGACAGAGAGAGTCCGTCTGCCGCGGATAACCGAGCGTAGGCTTGGTCTTTTCCCAAGACTTGAGCAGAGGCTTGTCAGACCACTGTGGAGTTACGGATGGATTCGGGTTCTTCTTATTGAAGTGTTGAACGGTATCAAACGTAATACCGGCAGCCTTGCAAACCAACCAGTCGACTGACCGGAAGATCGACGTGCTGAAAGAGTTCGACATACAGCTGCACCCCTCACAATCAAGATAACGAGCGGAAAACTTTTGATTCAAATCAGTGAAAAGAGCCTAATTGAAACATCCCCCAAGCTCTTTTTCAGGGTACCACGCGTCCTGCGCGCCCCATAAGTCTTTGAACACGTATAGTTTGTCGTGAGTTGTCCGGGTAATCCAGCGAGATACGGCCAATGGTTCAAAATGTAGGTTGAATGGTCAGTTTCGCCAGCGAATGGTGAAAGAAGTCGAGCGGAAAAGGGGTTACCTATAGGACTCAGGTACTAAAAGTTTCAGGGGTCTCTGACGTTTCTAGAAGCGTGAGAGTGCTGAAAGAGCCCGACCTCGGGGCCGCCCGAACGGTTCAATGGTCAGCTGACTACTCGTTCAGAGTAGGCCGCAAGACGGCGATCAGAAAGTGCGCGAAGTTCGAGGCGTCATCGTCCATTTGCAGCCAACGGACGACACAGTGATCGGAAAGGTATTTCGCGACCCGCGTTTCCGGAATACCAAGGTGGTCAGCCAATTGAGGCTTGATCGGCAATCCCGTCCGGGCGGAGCCACGCAGGAGCTGACCGATTGCTACACGCAAGGTCTTGCACGCCTCCACGTAGTAGTAGGTAGACAGGTCTTCGTCCGTCAAAACCCAAACGCCGGGTCCGGCAGGGGCGTGCGCCGCATCATCGAGCTTGCACGGGCTGCAGGCGAGCAAGCGACGAAAATTCATCTCGAGCTGCGAAAGACGGGAGGAGAGACCAGGATCGCCAGAACGGCCGCGTAAGGAAAATGACGATCCTTCTGCCATGCTGTCGAGTGAACGTGCGACGGGAAGCGAAGGCGCCCGATCTTCATCCGTTAGGCGGGAGGACACTCCGCCCGATACTGGCGCGGCCGCTAGCTCGTCTGTCGCGGCGGGTGAGGGAGCAGAGGGAGCTGGCGCGACTCGCGGCGTACGTTGATGATCGCGTCCACCGCGGCGACCGCGGCCCCGCCTCTTGGCAGGCAGCGAGGAGCCGGATAGTTTCGCAACAGGGCTTTTTTCCGTTTCGGGGGCTACCGTCAAAGCCTCTTCCGCTACGGGCGCGCCTTCCGTCGCCGTCGCGTCCGGCCCAGTATCGCTTTCCGGCCGGGCGGCACTCACTTTTTCTTTTGGCGGCAGGATCGGAATCTCAGCGGCGACCGTCGCTCCCAGACGTGTAGCACTTTCCTGGGCCTTGGTCTTCCAGTCCGCACGGCGAAATCGTTCGGCCGCTGTCAGATACCATTTTCCGGCGTCGTCGGAATTATTGACAGATTCAAAATAACGAGCCAGTTCAAAGGCGACCATCGCATCGCGTGTTTTTGCGAACAGGTTGGAGAGTTGGCCCGCGGGATCTTTTCCGGTGCGCGCTCTGCGGATTCGAGCAGTGATTTGCTTCCAGTCAGTCATACGTTTGCAGGCATTCTAACAGTAGAAGGAAACTAGTGCCAGCACGTGAGCCGAGCAGGAGTGGAAAACGAGGAATAGCGCGCCCCGAGGGAAGTTTCCTGATTGACGACAATCGGTCGACGAAGTATCCTTTGGCAGGACATTTGGAGGCACACATGCAAGGTCTGCGTACCGTTTTCGCAGCGGCTCTGGTACTGGCGCTGGCGGCCGTTCCTGCCTCGGCCGGTCCGGGCGCGAGCAACGTGCTAGGCACCGTGATCACCGCAGATAAGGCCCATGTCGGCGAAGGAGTTGCGGGCATCGGAACGACTGTCTTTGCCGGCGACAAATTGAGTACAGACCCTCAGGGAAGCATGCAACTGCGCGCTGGCGCTGCCCGGTTGTTGCTCCTAAGCGCAAGCGCGGCGGAAGTAAACGATAACGAGGGAACACCTTCCGCACGGCTACTTCTGGGCACCGCAACGTTTTCAACCGGTAATGCCCGCGCCTTCACGTTATACGCATCGAAAGCCGCGATTCGCGCGCAATCGGATGCCCCCACGATCGGCCAAGTCACCTACCTGAATTCCAAAGAATTGCTGGTCACGAGCAAACGTGGCCCGTTGACAATCACCGTGGACGGGGAAACGCAATTAATCGCAGACAACACAACCTATCACGTCTACCTTGATCCTCAGGACCCACAAGGGGCGGGCTCGGGCTCGCAAAGTGCCGGCGGTCACGGCAATTCTCCGCTAAAGGCCGGCCGTAGCCGATTCCTGATCTTTGCGGTTGCCATCACTGGCGTTGCCACCTATTTTGCCGTCTCTGAGGCGCTCGAAAGTCCGGCCAGGCCCTACTAGAGATCGGCACCCAGATCCAAGTGACAAGCGGCCATCATCGCAATGCGTGATGGCCGTTTACCTGTAAGAAGGCAATTCTGCATCATGCGCGGAAGAAAGCGATGACATCGATTTCAACCAGAGCATCCTTTGGCAGTCTCGCCGCCTGTACCGTCGAGCGGGCTGGGGGCGAAGCGGTAAAATACTTCGCGTAAATCTCATTCATCGCTCCGAAATCGTTCATGTCCTTCAGGTAGACCGTGGTCTTGACCACGTGGCTGAGGGATGTGCCCGCCGCTTCGAGAATGGCTTTCACGTTTTCCATCACGCGTTCCGTTTGTGTGCTGACATCTGTCCCGACAAAGTCCGCGGTCTTCGGATCGAGCGCGATTTGCCCGGAGACAAAAACGAAACCGTTGGATTTGACCGCTTGCGAATACGGGCCAATTGGCTTGGGGCCGCGTTCGGTCAGAACGATATTCTTCATGGTGAGTTCTCCTCGAACAAGATCGAATTCTAGCGTAACAAAGAGCCCGACAATGGTCGATTAGCGACGTCGGCGCCCCTGATGCACGAAATCGGTATGCGAATGATTTCGCGACGCTTCGAGTTGGGTGATTTTCCGATCCGCATCCTCGCCCGTTAAACCGCTATCGACCAGCTCGAGGATCTGTTTTTCAGACATCCCGGTGTTTTTCAAGCGGCCAATCTGCTCGCTGGTCATCGTCGGCAATCCCTCGACGCGGCGATGAATGACTTCCTGGACCGTTGCGTTGGTGAGGCCGATGAGTTTTAGAGTGATGGCGTCTCCACTAAGCACGTCAATCTGGTCAGACTCTGCCATTTCCTGGATCTGCGCGTCAGAATAACCGGCTTGTGACAGCTGAATTGCAGAATCTCCGCTTGTGAAATCATGGCCGTGGGCGTGGGCAATCTTGTAGAGAGAAAGACACAGTTCATCGGAAGCCCCGGCCTGTTTCAACTTACCCAGTTGAACGATTTCAATATCTCTGATTTTCAGTTTCTTGAGCTCTTCCAGTGAACTGGAATACATGGAACTCAGCGGCGAATAGTCCGTCTGCGGTTTTTTTTCGCAGCCTATCAGGCAAATGACAAACACACTGGTAGCAAGGAGGAGGTTCCGCATAGCAATATTCTAAGTGGAATGACGGGCAGCCTGCGGGGATGTGCCTAGCTAAACACGGGACCGACGGACAGGTTCTGACGGAATCGGGCTACGTTTGATAAATGCGTTCGACTCCATAGACCCCATTGATACGGCGGATATTTGTGAGAATGGTTTCCAGCTGTTTCTTGTCATTGATCTCGAGACTGGCTTCGACACGCGCGTTCTGGCGGTCGGGACGGCTCTCAAGCATGCGGATATTGGACCCTGCATCGCTGATGACGGCGGTAATCTCAGCGAGCAGACCTGAGCGGTCTTTAGCACGAATGAGCAACTCGACTGGGAAAGTTGCAGTTCCCGCTCCTCCCCATTCGACCGGGATGCGGCGTTCGGTCTGGTAGAGCAAATTCTGCACGTTGGGACATGTACGGGTATGCACGGCAACCCCTCGGCCCCGAGTCACATACCCGATGATGTCGTCACCCGGAATTGGATTGCAGCACTTGGCGCGAAATACCAGCAAATCATCTTCGCCCTTGACGATCAGAGGGGCTTCGCCAAAACCGAGCATGCGCTTCACGGTTTTGACAAGAGTGGGCTTGGCATCGGCCACCGTATCTTCCTTAGTAGGCTCGCCAAAAAAACGGCTCAGCACTTGCCTCGCTGAATACTTTCCGAAACCGACCGCCGCATAAAGATCATCTGCCCTTGAGAGTCCGTACTGGCCGGCGAGCTCAGCCAGATCTTCACCGGAAATTTTCTTCAAGCCCTTCGGAAAATTGCGAGATTCATTTTCAAGAAGCCGGCGGCCCATTTCCGTGGCTTCGTCCCGTTCCTGGGTGTTGATGAAATGGCGAATTTTACTCTTTGCATGAGAAGACTTCACAAAGCTGAGCCAGTCGCGGCTGGGCTTGTGTCCTTTTTGCGTCAGGATCTCGACCACATCCCCGCTGACGATTTCATGGCGCAGGGAAACCATCTGACCATTTACCTTTGCACCCACGCATTGGTGCCCGACTTCGGTATGTACGGAATAGGCAAAATCCACGGGCGTTGCCCCTTTGGGAAGTTCGAGGACGCGTCCCTTGGGGGTAAACGCATACACTTCGATCGGCGCGAGGTCGACTTTCAACGTGGAAAGGAATTCGCCGGGCTCCTGCAATTCCTGCGACCACTCAATCAGCTGGCGCATCCAGTTGATACGCTGGTCGTCACCTGTAGAAACCGGTTTGCCGTCTTTGTATTTCCAGTGTGCGGCGACACCTTCTTCCGCGATGCGGTGCATTTCCTGCGTGCGGATCTGAATCTCAAACGGCTGGCCATTGTGAATGACCGTCGTGTGCAGTGACTGGTAAAGATTGGGCCGCGGCATGGCGATATAATCCTTGAAACGACCCGGTAGTGGGCGCCAAACATGGTGCACTACGCCCAAGGCTGCGTAGCAATTGCGTTCACTGTCGGTAATGACACGAACCGCGAGCAAATCGTAAATCTGGTCCAGACTGCGCTCTTGACGCGTAATCTTACGATTGAGCGACCACAGTCCTTTCACACGGGCTTCGAGCTCAGCCGGAATTCCGTTCTCCACCAATTTCGTACGAATGGTATTCTGCACATCTTCGAGGAATTTCTTGTGCACCGGCGCTTTGTCGGTGACCTCTTTCTGCAGAGAGAAATATGCATCGGGCTCAAGGTAACGGAAGGAAAGATCCTCGAGCTCGCCCTTGATGACGGCCATGCCGAGGCGATGGGCGATCGGAGCATAAATGTCCATGGTCTCGCGGGCGATACGGGCCTGCTTGGGTTGCTCGAGATATTCGAGCGTGCGCATGTTATGAACGCGGTCCGCGAGCTTCATCAGCACGACGCGCACATCGTGCACCATCGCCAGAAGCATCTTGCGGACGTTTTCTGCCTGGCGCGCTTCCGGCGCCATCATATTCAGACGGCCGATTTTTGTGACGCCTTCGACCAGTCGCGCCACTTCTTCGCCAAAACGTTCTTGTAGGCGGGATAACGGAAATTCTGTGTCTTCAATCACATCATGCAGCAATGCCGCCGCCAGGGTGGTGGCATCGAGCTTCATGTCAGCCAGGATGTGCGCGACCTCCAGAAGATGCGTCACATAAGGGTCTCCCGAGCTACGAAACTGGTCCCGGTGCCGTTCTGCAGCAATATCGTAGGCACGTCGAACGAGCCAGGGATCGTCGGATGGACGGTTGCTGCGCAGCTTTTCAAGGAGTTCTTCGAGGCGAGCGTTGACCTGCCGTTCGGTGCGATCCCGGTTAAAATTCAACGGCACATTGGAAGGCGACGGCATATCTTAGTGTACGACGAGACGATGGATGTAGAAAGCGAACCGTCAGGCAACGGCAAATCAAAAAGGCCGCAATCAGTGATCGCGGCCTTTGAACAGCTGGTGCAACCCGGTTATTGATTGGTGATCGCTGGAGCCTTTTCGGCTGCCTCGGCCTTCTTCTGCTTGATTTCCTTGACCTTGTCGAGCAGATCATCGGCCAGCTTGGTGTACTGATCTCGCTCGGCCGAGGACTCCACCATGTCGGCCTTGCGGCGATACAGCAGGTTGAGATAGGTCATGGCGTCATCATAGTCCTGATTGAGTTCGATGGCCTTTTTGAGCTTCGCAATCCCGTCGTCGACCAAGGCGCCATACTTTTCGGTATAGGCTTTGCGAACATCCGGTGGGAGTGGATCGGTATCCTTAACCTGTTTCTTCACGTTCGCGTGATTGTAATCGGAGCGCATTTCGGTGTTGCCGCGATAGGCCAAAGCCCAGTCGATCACACCAACAGAGTAATAGGGCGCCGGATCTTCAGGCTTAAGCGCGATATGCCTCTCGTGGTATCCCTTCGATTCTTCAAATTTTTTCGGATCGAAAGGCTGACCGGCCATCTGGTAGAGAATCGACGCGAGACCGTCGATCGCGCTGAGATTGTTCGGATCTTTTTCGAGCACACTTTGATATTCCGCGACGGCCTGTTTGCCGTGATTCAGATTCTCATCAGAGGGAGCACCTGGAATGTACTGGCTGGCGTACGCCGTCGCAAGATACAAACGTGCGTTGATGAGATCCGGGTCGAGTTCTTTTGCCTGCTTAAAATCCTCGACGGCGGTGTCAAACTGGGCGTTTTTGAAAGCGGCGACGCCCTTGTTGAGCAGATCGCGAGCTCTGAGCTTGCTGCAGCCCGAAATGGAGAAAACAAAAATGAGGATTGCGGCCAGCGAAAGAGTCTTGCTGGCGATGCCGGAGAACCGCGCTGAGGTTTCCCGTGAAACCGATGCATGAGTCATGGAAGCTTCCATCCCTGATAAGCGTGGCACCCAAACAGAAGGTGCCAAGGCTAGGATTCACAACCGCCCTATACGGGCATTCCATCACGTTCAGCGGTTTTTTTCCAGTTCTGATGTTAACAAGCCGACCGATGAAGCGCCGGCGGTGTGCATGAGATCCAGAGCCTGGGCCACCGCTTGAAACTCGAGAGACCGATCACCTTGAAGAGAAGCATCCCTGCCAGCATGCAAAGCAAATATGCGTTCCAGCCGGGTCTGCAATTCCTCACGTTGGATCGCCACCTGATTAATCCGGAGAGAACCATCCAAAGCGAGAGAAACGATGATTGTTTCCGGGAGCGGCCCCGTATCCACACTGCTCGTTTGCGGTAGTACGGCCCGGAGCCCCGTCCGCTGGCGCGGAAGATCATAAATTATGACCGGCAGCACCAGCAGGATATCAATCAGTGGAACCACATTCACTTCTGAAACGATCCCACGTCTACTACCAAGAGTAAAGCTCATACGTCACCCCGCAGCCAGAGAAATGCACCTGCGCGAGGACGTTTAAATCGAGCGAGAGAAACGAAAGATTACTGACCGGCCTCAAGTTTGGCGGTGATAAGGCCGACTTTATCGATACCAGCGCCGTGCATGATGTCAATCGCGCGAGCGACATCCATGAACAAGACGTCATTGTCACCCTTGACGAAGGCAACCTTCTCCGCTCGATCCTTGAAGATCTGTTCCATGCGGTTCCCGAGTGTGTCCCAGGTGGTGTCTTCATTGTTAATCTTGAGTTTGCCGTTTTGTGCTACCTGTACCACCACGGTCTTATTTTCAAGCTCGATGTTATTCTGCTGGTTTGGCGAAGGCTGCGGAACCAGTGCATCGAGACCCTTCGGAGTGAGGGGCGTAATGACCATGAAAATAATAATGAGCACGAGCAGAATATCGATTAGAGGGACGATATTTGGTGAAGCCATCGATCCTGAACTGCTACCTACATCCATTCCCATTGCGAGTTCTCCTGTCGAGCCATCGGCGCCTGCTCTGAAGCAGCGGCCGCGCCGGGTGGGATCCGGCGCGCCTGCTAGCTCTGCAAACGAATGTTACCAATGACCGAGACGAAATAATGCGACGACTGTACTAAGGTTTCTGTTCTTGGGTGCCCGTTGCTCCTCCACCCTTGCTCTTGGTCTTCTCGGTAAGAAGTCCCAATTGATCGACACCAGCAGAACGGATTTCGTCTACCACGGCAACCACCGTGCCATACTTGGCACGGCCGTCGCTTTTTACGTAAACGGTCTTGTCCAGCCTGTTGGCAATCAGATCCTTGATCTGGCCGGTGATATCGTCCTTGGAAATCTTATTGTTTCCAAGAAAGATATTGTCATCGCGCGTGACCGCCACGATGATCGCATCATCTCGATCCGCTTCTTTCATGTCCCGCGGATCGTTGACGTTGGCCAAATCCACCGAAACGCCTTTCTGCAACATAGGCGTGACCACCATGAAGATGATCAAGAGCACGAGCATAATATCTGCCATCGGTACGACGTTCGGGGCAGACACCTGAGGCCCGGCTTGCGGCTTGTACGCCATAGGATTCCCCTTCTTCCCGCTTGCTTACTTCTTCGCGCCGCGGCGCAAAATGAAGTAGTTGATCAATTCCATCGAAGAGTTGTCCATCTCGACGTCGAACGCTTCCACCTTGTTGGTGAAATAGTTGTAGGCCCAGACGGCAGGAACCGCGACAAGAAGACCGAATGCAGTCGTGACGAGCGCCTCAGCGATACCGCCGGCGACAGCCGAGAGACCGGTCGCTTTGTTGTTCGCGATACCTTTAAACGCGTTCAAAATACCGATCACCGTACCGAACAGCCCGACGAACGGTGCCGTCGAACCAATGGTGGCCAGTGCCGAAAGGCCGCGCTTCATCTCGGCGTGTACGATGGCGACAGAGCGTTCGAGACCGCGCTTGGCGGCTTCGATCACTTCGGCATCAGATACCTGCTGCGAAGCGGACTGGAATTCTGAAAGGCCCGTCGCGACAACTTTGGCAATATGGCTCTTCTTGTTGCGCTCGGCAATGGCAATCGCTTCATCTAGCTTGCCATCCTTGAGCGCACCGGCAACCTGCTGCACGAACAGGCGCGACTGCTTGCGCGCGTTGTTGTACATCAAGAAGCGATCGATCATGACGCCAAACGAGTAGATCGACAGCACGAACAGAATGAAGACGACAATTCTGGCGGGCCAGCCCATCGAGGCAAGCATGGACCGGAGATCCCAACCAGTGGCGGCTTCTTGAAACAAAACCGCATGTACGAACAGGGTTGCTAACATTCGTTTGCTCCTTATTTCCTAGTGGTCCGGGCTTACGCGAGGACCTACAAAGTTTGTCAAGCCACTGCGAAACTCGGAACTGCGGACCGTCCCACGACAGCCACACTGCCCCGTTTTACTTACCTGAATCTTTACTGAGCCAGCGAGAAAATGACGTCGATTTCCGTGTCAACTTCGACAGGTTCGCCGTTCAACAGCGTCGGTTGATACCGCCACTGCCGAACCGCATCCAGCGCCGACTGCACAAGCAGCGGGTGCCCGGAAACCACTTGCAATTGTTGGACGGTGCCATCCTTACCGATGATGGCGTGAAGCTTGACGGTGCCGCTAATACGCGTCTGGCGGGCAAGAGGGGGATAGCTCGGCTGAACGCGATTCACCAAATGCGCCGCCTGCACGTTTCCACCGACCGTAATCCGTTTCGGGTTAGCCTTTGGGGGAGGCGGAGGCGCCGAAGAACCGGCACCACCGATCACGCCACCAAGAACGCCACCCATCGAACCGCCGGATACGCCGCCGGGTACGCCGCCGACCATTCCGCCGCCCATATCCGGAGGCGCTTCTTCCTCTTTAAAAATCTTTACGTCTTTCGGGATGACTTTCGGAGCAACCAGCTTGCCCGCGTCCATCAGATGGGCAACCGGCTTGATCTTCACAACCTGGACTGCCGCTGGCGGTGGCGGTGGTGGAGGCGGTGGTGGAGGCGCAAGCAGAATCGAAGACATGAGGGTCTTCGGCAGCGCTTCAGTATAAATCAGAGGGATCAAGATGAGGATGGCCAGGAGACCAACTTGCAGAAGCATGGACAGAAAAATCGTCCATGGCTTGTTCGTCTTTTTCGCCCCCGAAGTGGATACGACCATTTCTTCAAACATGGGTAACTTCTACCTCCTCCCAGCTGGTGCGAGTCGCGGTTGCCCGCCCTCGTTCCCCCGGGTCTTGTTTCCGGCTGCGGTTCCGGTGCCTACTGCTGCGCCTTGCCCCCGCCACTTGTTCCAAGCGACGACCAGCGGAGCAGCGATACCAAAACTGGAATACGTTCCTACCACAATTCCCACCACCAGGGCAAAGGCAAAAGCACGAAGTACCTGGCCGCCCATCAGGAACAGGACGAGCACGGTGAGGAAGGTCAGTCCGCTGGTCAAAATCGTTCGCGAGAGCGTCTGATTGATCGATTTATTGACAACATCTGCAAACGGTTCTTTGCGCAACAACCGGCTGTTTTCACGGATTCGGTCAAAGATGACGATTGTGTCGTTCATCGAATAACCGACCAGGGTCAGCAGCGCGGCGATAACAGTCAGCGAAATTTCAAAACCGAAAATCTTAAACAGGCCGAGCGTGATCAGGACGTCGTGAAAGACCGCGATCACCGCTGCAGCCCCGTAAACCCACTGGAATCGGAAGGCAATATATACCAGCATGCCCGCCAAAGCATAGAGGGTTACTCGAATGGCCTGATTGCGTAACTCGCCACCTACCTTTGCGCCGACGATTTCCACGTTGCGAATCGCAAATGGCGCGAGCGAAAAACCGTCCTTGACCGCCGAAACAACCGCAGGCGTTGCTCCGGGCACCCTGCCGAGGTCATCAAAGCTCGTCACTACGCCGCCGCTTTCCTTGTCGCGGTAGCCCAGAAGGCTTTTTGCCAATTGCGTATAGCGATCACCTGCGCCTACGGAAAGTCCCAGCGGATCTTTTTGGGACAGGAAATTTGCTAGCGAACTTGCGGTGATGGAATTGAAATCCGGTTTGGAAGAAGCGTTCACATTGTAGGCGGCGTTCAGCGCATTGAGCACTTTGGACTTGCCTTCATCGAGTGCCTGGTCGGTGTTCCCGGCTTGCTCGACAAAGATCAGAACTTCGTTCGAGTTGGGATTGGCAATATCGCTGATACTCTGGATTTCGCTGTTTCCGAGGCCCTGCGCCTGCAGCCCCTTGCGGAGTTCATCAATGTTTGGCGCCTTGGCAAAACGCACATCCACGTTCGTGCCACCCTTGAAATCAATGCCGTACTTGATGCCACCCTTCAAGAATATGGCGCTCCAGCCGATGAGCAGAAGAAGCCCGCTCAATGTGAAGAAATACTTGGCTTTGCCCATCCAATCAATGTTGGGCTCTTTAAAAAACTCAATCATTCCGGTTCGCGCTTCCCTTCTTTAGACTCCGCCCTGTGTCCGTTTGTTCCCGGAGCAACACGCGGAAAAAGCTACAGCAGTACCAGAACTTTTTGCCCTAAATGCTCAGCTCCGCCTGGCGGTCCATCTTGCTCAGGTGGTACTGGAAGATCGTCTTAGACACGAAGATTGCCGTGAAGACGTTGGCGATCAGACCAATCGTCAAGGTGATGGCAAACCCGCGAATCGGGCCTGTTCCAAAGATGAAAAGAAAAAAGGCTGATACGACGGTGGTGACGTGGGTATCAATGATGGTGAGGAAGGCTTTATCAAACCCCGCATCCACTGCAGCAGAGGCCGACTTGCCGTTGCGCAGCTCTTCCCGGATGCGTTCGAACACCAGCACGTTAGAGTCTACGCCCATGCCAATCGTCAAGATAACGCCTGCAATTCCAGGGAGAGTGAGAACCGCGCCAAACATGGCTAGCGCGGCCAGAAGAATAATGAGGTTCAAAATCAAGGCCAATACCGCGTTTACACCAGACAAGCGGTAATAGAACACCATAAAGATCATCACGACAAGCAAGCTCAAAACGGAAGCTTGTACGCCGTGACGGATGGAATCAGCGCCGAGCGAGGGCCCCACCGTCCGTTCTTCGAGATATTTGATCGAAGCCGGCAAAGCGCCTGCGCGCAACACAAGTGCCAAATCGTGGGCCGATTCCTGACTGAAGTTGCCTTCAATCAGACCTGAATCGTCGATTCGGCTATTAATCACGGGTGCCGAATACACATGGTGGTCAAGGACGATGGCCATCTGGCGCCCCTTGTTCTGCTCGGTAAAAGGGCCAAAACGTCTGGCTGCCTCGCCGGAGAGCACAAAGTTCACCTGATACTGATTGGGCATCTGGGTACTGCGCGTCTCTGTCGCGCTGCGAAGGTCGCGGCCCGTGACGACCGGGGCGCGACTCAAAACGTACCAGTTTTCTGCGCTGTCATTCGGATTTTGCGAATTTCGCGATTCGCTCCGGCCCCTTACAAGTTCGCTGCCCGCGGGCAAAACGCCACCATGCTGCGCGAGCGCCGCCGTTTCTGAGGGATAGGGTGTCGGATCTTCGACCAGTTTTAGTTCCAGTTGGCCGCCAGCCTGAATGACCTGTTTCGCACGCGTGGGGTCACCTTCGCCCGGGAGCTGCACGAGAATTTCGTTATCTTTCCGGCCATGAAGCTGAATAGTCGGCTCGGTAAGGCCCAGCGCGTTGATACGTCGCTCGATGGTTTCAAGCGACTGGGTCATCGTGGTTTCTTGAATGCGAGCAATCGCGCTCGGGCGCAAGGTCAGAAGCAATCCGTTAGGGTCACCCGGTGCAGAACCGAGCTCCCAGTTGGTTTCAAACTGATCGTGGATCAAATCGCGGAATTGCGAAACCTGATCAGAAGAGATATTGCGCACGATGATGTGCGTGTCATCCACGCGCCGGACTTCGTCGTAGCGAATATTCTTTGCGCGTAGCTGACTGGTAATGCGGTCGACCGTCTGATCGGTTTCCTGGGCGATCGCTTCCTGAACCTGCACCTGCAGAATCAGGTGGGTGCCGCCTTGCAAGTCCAGCCCAAGCTTGATCTGTTGCGCGAAATTATTTTTCAGCGCCGAGAGAGAGGTCGGGAAATTGGGCAATCCAAAAATCAGATAAAGGCAGATGAAGATGATTGCGACGATCGAAAGTACTTTCCACTTCAGGTTAGGGTTCATGGTTAGAAGATCAAGCGCAAATTTGGGCGAGCCGGGGAGTTACTTTGCATCTTCCGATGCCTCCACCTGTGCAATCGCCGCACGCGCGACGCGGATTTTTACCTGGTCGGCGATCTTCAATATGACCGTATCGCCGTCCATGCCATTCACAGTGCCGTAGATGCCCGAAGTTGTGATGATCTTGTCGCCATTTTTCAGGGCGGAAAGCATCTCCTGCACCTTCTTACGCTGCCGTTGTTGCGGCATAATCACGAGGAAATACATGATGCCGAACATGAGTGCGAGCGGTATCAGAAAACCACCCAACCCTGCCGCACCACCGGTCTGTATCAAAATAAACGCTGCCAAGTTCATGCTCGCTGTTTCTTACCGTACCTTTCCACAAACTGCGACATCCAATATTCAGAGAAGAGTGTAGATTCCGGGCGCCAGAAAAGACGCTACACCAGCGGAAAATTTTCCGCTCATCCTGCCCGTTCGATTCTCGTTCTGAGATTCGACCAAGTGCGGGATACCTGGAATTCACCAATCAGACCCGGACTCGACTGCCCACTTCACGCTGGTCCGATATTGTACCGAACATGCAGCTCAGACGCGAATTTTTCGAGATGTCCAAAACTGATAGCCTCTCTGATTTGCTTCATGATGTCAAGGTAGAAGTGGACATTATGATGGGTTGCGAGAATGGCTGCGGTGATTTCTCCTGCAGCGAACAGATGACGAAGATACGCACGCGTGTAACGTTTGCAAACCGCACAGATACAGTTTGGGTCGAGCGGACGCTGGTCAGCAGCGTATCGCGAATTTTTAATAAGCACTCGTCCTTCACTCGTGTAAATGCACGCGTGACGTGCCGCACGTGTAGGCAAGACGCAATCCATCATGTCGATTCCCAGGCGAACGTAGTCGGCGATCTGTTCCGGGCGACCCACACCCATTAAATAGCGCGGACGATCAGCCGGAAGCAGTGCGGTAACTTCGGCGGTCATTGCACACGTAACCGCGTGTGGCTCTCCTACCGCCAATCCACCCACCGCGTAACCGGGGAAATCGATATCAAGCAACTGTTTCGCGCTTTCGCGGCGCAGCTCGGGGAATGTTGCCCCTTGCACAATGCCGAACTGCCATTGTGGCGGTTCGCCGGCCGCTCGGGCATTCAGGTGGAAATGATTCCGCGCCCGTTGCGCCCAGAGCGTAGTACGTTTCAACGCGGCTTCGGCGATGCTGCGCGGAGCCGGGGTTTCAATACACTCATCAAGAACCATGGCAATGTCCGAACCGAGGGCGATCTGAATCTCCGCGGCTCTTTCCGGTGTGAGCAGGTGTTCCGAACCGTCCAGGTGAGAACGGAAGCGCACTCCCTCGTCAGTAATTTTTCTCAGAGCTGAGAGACTGAAGACCTGGTAACCACCGGAGTCGGTAAGAATCGACCCGCCCCACGACATGAACGCATGCAGGCCGCCGAGTTTGCGGATCAGCTCGTGCCCCGGCCGAAGGTAGAGGTGATAGGTGTTGGCAAGGATGATTTGCGCACCCAGAGCCTCCAGGGCGTCCTGCGTCATCCCTTTCACCGTTGCAGCCGTGCCCACCGGCATGAATGCCGGTGTTTCAATCACGCTATGCGGTGTAACCAGTCGTCCGAGCCTTCCGCCAGCCCGATCCGTTTTCAGCAGCTCGAAGGAGAAACTCACCGCACAAGTGTATCAGGAGAAGATAAAAGCGATCCCCACACGCAGCACAACGTAGAGCGCAAGCATGGACGCGGCAATCGTGAGGGACTTCCCGCCTTTCAACTTCTTCGGGTTTGCCGCGGCAAAGCCGATGGAAATCAGAATGAGTATCCATAAAGAAAAAACGTCGATGTTTTTGCAGAGAGCTTCAAGCCATTTCGGGATGCTATCGGGCAGAAAAGAAGCCACGTTCGTGGCAACCGGATTGTTCAAGTCGATATCACCCGGAGGTTTGATGAAAAGCACCACGAGAAACAGGAGGGTTAAGAGAAAGTTGGGAACGTAGGCATGAGACACGATCGCCAGCGATGTCTTGAAATTTACGTTTGCTCCGCCGAGCAGGTTATACGCGCCAAGCATGACCGACGCGACGATCAATACGAGAATAATCGGCGCAGGCACACCGAAAACGTAGGGACTGTAGGGCGCATATTTTGCACCAACCTCAATCTGCTGCTCTTTTTGTTCAGGCGTCAATTGCGCAGAGCGTGGATTTCGTTCGATTTGCTGCGCCATGAACTGACGCCAGTTGATCCTCTGATTGATGGCGACCGCTGTGATCAGCCCAAACACCATCATCAGAATCACCGGGAGCAGCCAACTGGGCTTGCGTACGATGTCTTCGTAGGTGGCCTTGGGGGAGAAAAACATGCCGATGATCCGTCCGAACGGCGAAATCGCAGGCTGCAATTGGACTTGAGGCGACGAGGCCGGCAATGACTCGGCATGAGGCGCAGGGATAGGGGCGTTTTCCATGTTCGGGATCCTCCACAACAGGGCATTCAACCGCGTATGAGCGTACTACGCAGGTCGTGCCGGGAAAGTATCATACGTTTGCTTGGGAGGGTATGGTCGGTACGGCAGCGATCAGTTTGCGTGTGTAGGCTGCTTGCGGCTCGTTCAGCACGAGATCCCTCGGGCCGACCTCGACGAACCTGCCGGCGTGCATCACCGCGATGCGAGTGGCGATCTGCGCTACAACGGGGAGGCTGTGCGAGATAAAGAGATACGTCAGGGAAAATTCGCGTTGCAGCTCCTGCAGCAGCAGCAGAACCTGCGCACCGACAGAAACATCCAGGGCCGAGACTGGTTCATCCGCCACCACCAGTTTCGGCCGAAGGATCAGTGCCCGGGCGATGCCGACGCGCTGCCGCTGGCCACCAGAAAACTCATGAGGATACTTCCCCAGCGCGTCTTCGCCCAAGCCAACGCGTTTCAAGATTTCTAGAGCGCGCGCTTTTTGTTGCTTGCCGGTTAACCCAGGTTCGTGAATGGTCAACGGTTCTGCAACAATCTCGCCGATACGCATCCGGGGATTAAGCGACGCGTAGGGGTCCTGAAAAATCATCTGCATCTGTCGCCTCTCAGCGCGCATCTGATCGGCACTGAGATCCAGCAACTCGCGTTGCTCAAAGCGAATTCTGCCGCTGTCAGGCTCGATCAAGCGCAGCAGCATTCGCGCCAGCGTGGTCTTGCCACAGCCACTTTCCCCGACAACGGCAAAGGTTTCGCCGGCTTCGACAGTAAAGCTGACGTCGTCGACTGCGGTAAACATCTCCCTTTTCGCTGACGGAACGAACAGGCTGCTGTCTCGCGGATAGACCTTGCGCAGGTTACAGACTTCGAGAAAATGCCGCGGCGCTTTACTCATACCAGCACGCACCTGGCGGATTGTCCCTGATTGACCAGTCGCAACTCCGGCATCGCTGCGTCACACTCCGCGCGGTGGAACGAACAGCGAGGTCCGAACGAACAGCCTGGTGGAAGCTCTGTCAGTCGCGGCATGTTGCCCGGGATCGGCGAAAGAGTTGAGCGACGCAGGGAGGGAGATGCTTCGAGCAATCCCTGGGTGTAAGGGTGCTTTGGTGAAGTCAGCACGTCTGTCGCCGCGCCTTGTTCAATGATCCGGCCCGCGTACATCACCGCTATGCGCTCAGCCACTTTTGCGACGACGCCTAAATCGTGGGTGATGAATAAAAGCCCCAAGGACATTTCGCGGCGGAGGCGGTCTAGCAGTTCGAGGATCTGCTCTTGCACGGTTACGTCGAGCGCGGTCGTCGGCTCATCGGCAATCAAGATTTTGGGGCGGCCGGCGAGAGCCATTGCAATCATCACTCGCTGCCGCAATCCTCCGGAAAGCTGGTGTGGGAATTGTTTGGCGCGAAGTTCGGGATCGGACACCGAGGAAAACTCGAGCGCGCTCAGCACCCGGCGATCGAGAACGCTCCCGGTGATGCCGGGTTCATGCGCAACGATCGCTTCTGCAATTTGCGAGCCGATACGCATCACCGGATTTAGCGAAGTCATCGGCTCCTGAAAAACCATCGCGATGTCGTGGCCGCGCACGGTTCGCCATCCGGTGTCGTCGAGCGCCGCGAGATTCTTGGCCGCGGATGATCCGGTGTCCAGAATCGCTTCTCCACGGACGCGCGCGCCCGTAGGGAGCAGTCCCATTAGCGCCAACGACAGCATTGTCTTGCCGCTGCCAGACTCTCCAACCAATCCAATGGATTCACCGCTGGCAATTCTCAACAAAACATCATTCACCGGGCGAATCCATCCCGACGGTGTCGGAAGCTCGACGGTCAATCCACGAACTTGCAACAAGTCATTCACTTCCAAATCATAGTTGCATTTTCACGCATTTCCTAAAAATTCAGTGTATCCCTGTACCATCTGACACGTTCATCTCGATTCTGATCGGCGGCCAAACGATCCGGGTGGCTTTTTGGACCTTGGACGTCGACGCGTTTTGGGGCACACCATTCGGTAACTGTCCGGGCGGAGAGCAATTCCAATAGTAAACTAGCAACCTCGATGGCCGGCGTATCGACATCTCGTGTGGATTGGAAATTGCTCTGGGAGCAGAGGGCTTTCCGCTATTTTTTCTCAGCGATGTTCGTATCGCTGTTCGGCAGCGGAATGAATTTCATCGGGGTGAGCTGGTACATCATGTCGGCCACCCATTCGACCGTTGCCGTAAGCTGGCAAGTCATTGTGGTCACGCTGCCGGGCCTCGTCGTACCGTTCATCGGCGGCGTGCTCATTGATCGCATCGATCGCCGCTACCTGGGTGTGATGCTCGACCTGGCGCGCGGCTTTGCGGTGCTGGCGACTTCATACATCGCATGGCATGGCCATCTGCAGATCTGGCATCTCTATCTGATGACCTTGATCACCGGCACCGGCTCGGCGGTTTACTGGGCCAACGTAAATGCCCTGGTACAGGAGGTTGTGCCTCCCAGTCAATTCACAGGCGCAAACGCAGCCGTTCTCGTCGGTGTTCAGAGCGGAATGCTTCTGGCAGGCACATTTGTCGGCTTCATTTATGATCACATCGGTATCGGCGGTATCCTGTTAATCGACGGACTGACGTATTTTGTTTCCTCGTATTGCCTGTTCTTGCTGCGACGCGGCTACGTTTCCCCGCGCGCGCACAAGTCATTTCCCCGCGAATATTCGGAAGCCACGCAAGGCACGATCCAGGCGCTCGAGAGCGGTGAAAACCCCGAGGTAGCGGAAGCAGGATTGTCGCTGGCAATTTATTCGGACATGAAGGAAGGCTTCGGTTATTTACGGCAACAGCCCGTGGTTCTGGCATTGGGTGCGACGCACGCCATCCTGATGGCCAGCATCGTCAGCTCGAACATCGTTGTTGTAGCTCTGGCCAACGACATCCTTCACTCCGGCGCACGTGGCTTCGGGTTCATCGAGGCGGTCTGGGCCATCGGTGCAATCACCGGCGGACTGATCACGAGCCAGCTGCCTCAGAAGATTCGCCTGCCGCTTTACGTGGCGGTGATGGCAGGCCTGGCGCTCGGGCACATGGCCGTACCTTTCGTAACATTCCTGGTGGGCGCCGCCCTGCTGCAAGGCTGCTTCGGATTTTTCCGCGCGGTTGGCGGAATCGTGGCGCAGTCCGCGCTCATGGGCATTGTGCCGCGCCACTTCATGGGACGCACGCAATCGGCATTTGCCATTTTTGCTACGATTCTGCAACTCGCGATGAGTTTTTCCTTAGGATGGATCGCGCAGCGCTTCAGCATCGCGATTGGATTCTTTTTGCTGGCAGCGATGTACACCGGCGCGACCATCACTGCGATGCGCGCCCGGAGATTACTGATCGCCGCTAGCTAAACTTACTTGGTTGGCGGTAATTCCGCTACGGGACCTGCTTTTCCGCCAAGGACCTCGATAGCCCCCTGATACAGCTTGGCGCGGATCGCATAGCGTTCGTTGGCACGTGTGATGTAGCGGATGCCAAGCTCGATTCCGCCGGAGACCGGCTTCACGCTGATCGCTGGCTTGGCTGAAAAATTGGACATTTCGGGAGAGTTGGCGGCGTTTCGCCATTCTTCTTCCGCTTGTTGCACGCTTGGCTGCGTCGCGTCCGTCACTTTCCTGTGAATCGCTTCGACCATGGGATAGGGATCCCGGCCCGCAGGCAAAACCACCTGCAGTTCGTCCCATAGCCACTGACCGGTCGTCGAAAAATTAAAATAGTGACCTTCGATCGCGAAACTGTTGGTGAATGTAACGCGCCGACCGGTGGGATGACCTGAATCGGTCCAGTTGCCTGTTTCAAGTAAAACCGTGTGAAACGGGCCGATCTGCACAACCTCGCCGGTGACGCCATTGATCTCCACCCAATCAGCAAGACGGATGCCGTTTTTGCCCATCAGCACAAACCAGCCCAGAAAACTGACGATGAAGTCTTTTAGCGCAACGGTCAGCCCGGCTCCAGCAAGTCCCAGAAAAGTGCCAAGCTCACCGGGCGGCCCGAACAACACCAGCAAGATCAGGAAGAGCGCAAGAATTTGCGAGGACACGCGCGTCACCGTTCGCAGCGATTCAACCTGACGCCGGTCCATTGAAAAGCTTCGTACGATGGAATCGATCCAGCTGCTGAAGAAAAGCCCGACGAGCGCGATCGCAAAAATGATCAGCAGCTCAAGAAACGCCCGATGGGCCACGGCTTGGCGATGTGCCGCTACAAGTTCGACCCACTGCGCATAAATGACACCCAGCTCCTTCTGCGTCTCGATGCGTTTATCAAAAGCGGAAAGTGTTCGCTGGTTCGACGTGATTTGCTGTGTTTTCGTAAGCAAAGCCGCGGAATCCTCTTTGCTTTTGACTGGCACGTCGGCACCGGAGATCACTTCACCGGTTCTATTTTTCTTTGCGTGATGCGAGAGTTCCGGCAGCGTTTCTTTGGCGGCATCAATCTGCGCGTCGAGGGCATTGTGCTCGACGGTAAGTCGGGCTATGGCGGTTTTTGTCTCCTCCTGGGCTTCCAGCAAGGCCCGTTCCTTTTGCCGCAATTCCAGCCAAAGTCGGATGCGATGATAGAGTCCGATCTTTTCCGGTGCCGGCGCCCCGGTGGGAAGCGCATTGGGGGTGTTGTGCGTGGTTTCCTCATGTTCCTTTCGCAGCGCTTCAATCCTGTCGGTCAGGTCACCGCCGGCTCGAATCAAATCTTCTTTTGCGTCATCCACTTCATCCTGATCGAGGTCGATGTCTGCTTCCACCTGTACCAGGTCTACCTGTAACGCGTCTTTTTTCGAGTCCGGGGCCTTGGCGATGGTTTCTGACAATTGCTTGGCTTTTTCCTGATCCGTCTTAAGGAGTCGTTGACCTTTTTGCAGACGGTCGGAGATTTCCTTGGTTTCCGGAGTGAGCGACGGAGGATGCAGGCGCGCCTCCCGCAGGGCGGTGTCAAACGCCAGGTCTACCTCATAATCCGCCAGGCGCAAGGCTTCCTGGGCGAGCGTGCGCTGTTCGGGGGTGGTTGCGAATTGTGCAAGTTGCTGCGCCGTTTTTAGCGGCGACTGATCGACCAGGGAGGAAGCAGGTCTTTGTTCAGTGAACTCATCCTTTCCCTTCAACGAGTGCGGGGCAAGAGACGGTCCGCTCTGCCAAAAGGCATAGAGAGTACAAGCGATGAGGACAAGTAGCAGGACAGCTACAATTTCCTGAGTTTTTCTCATGGCGACGATATCGCTCCAAACACAAATTCTGCCTTGTGTCGGATTGCTTTCCAATCTCCTGGAATCACGCGGATAAGGCAAGCGATTCAGTTAGGAGGGAATCATTCTGGTAACTGGCGAAATGGCGGAGACTTCAGAGAGAAGCGTAACGTAAAAGGCAAGGTGCTGGGCGCGGACTGCCACGGGTTGACCGCTTAATGCGCCCGGCGTATTTCGGACGATTTTCTAGACCTAAAAAAACGTCTTCCTATAGATAGTCTCGCGAAGGGCCTTCAAGGAAAGCCCGAAGTTTGCGCGAACGCGAAGGATGCCGCAGCTTGCGCAGCGCCTTGGCTTCGATCTGCCGGATCCGTTCGCGGGTGACGGCGAAGGACTGGCCCACTTCTTCCAGTGTGTGCTCGCTGCCATCATCCAGACCGAAGCGCATCTTGATGACTTTTTCCTCTCGCGGCGTCAGTGTCTTTAGAACCGAAGAAGTCTGTTCCTTCAGATTCAGGTTAATGACCGCATCTGACGGAGAAACAACCGCCTTATCCTCGATGAAGTCGCCCAAATGCGAATCTTCCTCTTCACCAATCGGAGTCTCGAGAGAGATTGGCTCCTGCGCAATCTTTAGAATCTTGCGGACCTTGGAAACGGGTATGTCCATCCGCTTGGCGATTTCTTCGCTGGTCGGCTCGCGACCCAGTTCCTGAACCAGCTGGCGGCTGGTACGCACCAATTTGTTGATCGTCTCGATCATGTGCACCGGAATTCGAATCGTACGCGCCTGGTCGGCAATCGCGCGGGTAATCGCCTGACGAATCCACCAGGTTGCGTAGGTGGAAAACTTGTAGCCGCGGCGCCATTCAAATTTATCGACAGCCTTCATCAGTCCGATATTGCCTTCCTGAATCAAATCCAGAAACTGCAATCCGCGATTGGTGTACTTTTTTGCAATCGAAACCACCAAGCGAAGATTGGCTTCGATCAGTTCCTTCTTGGCCTGCTCGGCTTCCGCTTCTCCGCGGTGAATGATCGTCAGTGTCCGCTTTAGTTCGGTCAGCCCAACTTCGCTGGCTTCTTCGATATCTTTCAATTCTGAACGACGTGTGCGCAATTCGCGACGCGCTTCGGTGGCATTGTCACCCTTTGAAACGTCTGCCCGGCGCTCCAGCCGCCCGGCTTCGCGCTCGAGTGACTGCAATCGCTCAACCGTGCCGCGCATCTTGTCGATCAGGCGCTTCTTCTCAAAAGGATTGAAATCGATGTCACGAATTTCTAGCGAAATCTGGATGCGTGTCCGCGCCACATCCCATTTTGCATGGGTGTACGGCTTCTTTTTTGCTTTGGGAGTCTTGTCGAGCTTGACGGCCTGCTTTAGCGCGGTGTCGTACAGCTTTGCGATCTTCTCGATATACTTGAGGGTCTGCTTGGTTTTGTTTGCGATCTTCTCTTCGGTAAGCTCTTCGTCATCAAATACGACAATTTCCTTAATCGAGCGCGCGCCCTTGCGCAGGTCATCGCCGACGGCAATCAATTCCTTGATGACGATCGGTGAACGCGTAATGGCCTTCATCACGACGAGTTGCCCGCGCTCGATTCGCTTCGCAATCGTTACTTCGCCTTCGCGCGTCAGCAACGGCACCGTGCCCATCTCGCGCAGGTACATACGCACGGGATCGTTCGTTTTTTCAAGTGAGCCCGGTGTCAGATCCAGATCACTGCTGACTCCGCCCTCTTCTGCGTGCCCGTCGTCCTTGACCGCGCCGTCGCGATCGCTGCGCTCGACTGAAACCTCTACCGCACGCGCCGCTTTGGCAGACGCCGCATCTTCATAAATCTCAATGCCGTTTCTTTCAAATGTTGTAAGAAGGTCGTCGATTTCTTCAGAGGAATGCACTTCGGCCGGGAGGGAATCATTCACCTCGTCGTACAACAAATAGCCGCGCTCCTTGCCGACAGCAATCAGCTGTTTTACCGCATCGTATTTTTCTTCTAAGCCCGAAGCCGCCACAACTCCTCCCAAGTTCTTACTTCAGATGCCAGAATATTCGTAATGGACAGAGGATCGTTCCCAGCTGGGAAGGGCGCGGAAATTCCCGTAGCGAACTGAAGGATTCATCATCCCCTCGAAATTCTAGATTGTCTCGGTGAAGCCAAGCCCAATGCGCGCTGTCTGCTTGCCACTGCCAAACGCCAAGTTCGCCTCCGCTCTGGCGATACGGTCGCGTCACATCTATATACAACTATATGGATGCTTTGCAGAGCGAAACCGTTATCTGCCCAACCCTTCTACGCTACACGGTTAAGTCGTGTCAAGTCAATTACTTCCTGCGCAATCCCGTGCCAGAAACATCCCGCCTAATTCGAATAAGTTACGGATTGGATTGTGAGGAAAGGAGCTTCATCAGTTGCTGTTTCCGGGTCAAAAGTTCGCGGAGTAGAGGGCTGCTGGCGTTGGCTTCAATCTCCCGCTGCAGCTGCCCAAGCTCCTGTTCAAGGCGCCGACGCTTGAGCGCTTCGAGGCAGCTTTCAGCTTCCTCCCAGGAGGGAGTTTGGGTCGGTTCAAATAATATTTCAAAAAATGCCCGGCGGTCGCGATCTGCCAGAAGCGAGGCAACTTCGGTCGCCTGCATCGGGAGATCCGACTGTGCAGCCACGATGAGCGCCGCAAAGATTTTCTCGGTTTCAAGGCCCTCATAGAGGCGTTCCTCTTGCAAACGTAATGCCAGCTCACGGCGAAAATCT
>CAWHQX010000001.1:0-6815 GCA_963831545.1 uncultured Acidobacteriota bacterium | reverse complement strand
ACAATGGGGTCGACCAGCAAGGCAACAAGCAGTCCCCGGAAGCTTGCACCGAGCCCGAGGAAGTTGGCACCAAGCCCACGGAAATTGGCACCAAGCCCACGGAAATTGGCACCGAGCCCGAAGAAGCTGGCTCCAAGCCCCAGCATCAAGGCATAAGATCCCCACTATTAGGATCGAGCAAGGGCCGCCACCGTGCGGCCCTTGTTGCGTTTGGCTACCAGATTTTCCGCAGGAGGAATTCCCGGATCGATCGATACGAGAGGATCACCAGACTTCTTCTCTCGCCATAAATTCGCGCCGAACCTGCCATCCCGGGTTTGAGTCGCTGCTCCGGGTTCGAGACCTGGAGATCGACAATGAAGTAGCGAGGTTGTTTCAGCCCTTCGAACTTGACGGGTCCAACGAGGTTGGAGTCGATTTCCGCCGACACGGGTGTGATGGCAACCGTTGGGCCCTCCCAGATTTTGGCGAGCCCGTCGACCTGCAATCTGCCCGGGTCGCCCAATTGAAAGATGCTGATGTCGTGCTCCGGAATATAGACGCGTGCACGCATCTCGGTGAGATCCGCTACCTCCGCCAACTCCGTGCCAGCTGGGACGTACGTGCCAAGCTTCCCACTCAATGCCGGCGTAAGGATCGTGCCGCTTGCGGGGCTGGCAATGGTCAGGCCGCCGATCTCTGAGGCCAGCATGCGGTTTCGCTCGGCAAGCTGGTCACGCTCCTGGATTGCCGTTCCCAAATCCGAATACTGGAGCGATGCAGAGATTGTGTTCATTGAGGCGACTCTATACTCTGCTTGCGTGCGGGCAAGTCTGGATTCGAGTGCAATATTGCTGAGCCGGAAGAGCGGCGCTCCCGAAAGAACGATAGATCCTTCGCCTGCGTAAACCGCGGTTACAATCCCGGGCACGGAATTGCGAACGGTAGTCTCGTTGACTGCCTCCATGACGAAGCGTCCTTCAGCCCGGTCGCGCCAGATCGGAAGTATGAGCAGCAAGACCAGAGCAGCGCCCAGTGCCAGGGCCGTCCTCGTCCGAAGCCATGTATGGGCGCGGTCCTTTTTATCCAGATACACAAATTTCATAAAGTTCACCAGATTGCGAATTCGCGATTTGAACAGGATCAGAGCGGTTCCCAATTCCGGAACAAACGACCAGTCAGGATTGAAGTTGCGAAACACGTTTCCCACGAAACTGGCCACGACGTAGAGCACCAGATAGCTGTAGGCGCCCGAAAGCAAAGCGTAGACCACAAATCCCAGACGGCGCCTCTTCGGGACATAGGGGACCTCGACCGGGAGCCCCCAAATATGCCTTTTAATCCAGGCTACCACGAAAGCCGTGGAGTCTTCTTTCAAGTCAGAAATAGCCACCACTTCACACAGCATGTGGTATCCGTCGAGTTTGATAAGCGGATTCCAGTTCAAGAGGACTCCCGCAATGCCGGTCATGAGCATTACCAGATAAGCCAGGCTGTGAATGTTCGTGCCGGGCGAGGTAAGCCACCAGACGGGTGTGGCGATCGCGCAGATGATCAATTCGGACCACGCACCTGCCATGGCGATCAGAAACCTCTGGTAACGACTGCCCTTGACGAACCCTTCAGCCGTATCCGTATACACCGCCGGGGCCAGATAGATCAGCAAAAAGCCCATCGCGGGCACGCGTCCACCGTAGTGTTTGCAGGTGTGCGCGTGGGCCATCTCGTGCCAGGCCAGAGTGAACAGCGTCAGAAGATAAAAGACACCAACGTCTGCCCAGCTCTTCTCCGTGAAGTTATAGAATTGCAGGGTGTCGCTGCCGATTTCTGACCAGTGACTGATGGAGATGACCGCCGTTATCATGAAAGCGGTCAGGGTAAGCAGCGTGAACCACCAGGTATAGACAAAACTGGTCTTGCTGTAAAGCCAGGTTACGAATTTGTCCGGGTTGAAAGCCGGAAACGTGATTTCCGCCAGATCGCCAAATTTACTTTGCCGCGAGCGGATCAACTTCCGCCGTTCTTCGCTGCTGATCTGCATCAATTGGACGTTTTTTTCTTGTGGTGTCTTGTACCAGAAACCCGAAGACTCGAGCGAACCGGCCAGGTCGCGCACTTCTTCCACGCTATACTCCGCGCCTTTCATTCCGGAATACGCTTGCGCGACTTCTTCAATCGAGCGAGTTCCATCAAACAGTTGCAATAGCGCCCACGTCTGCGGAGGGAAACGGTACATCAGCTGGGAGCTGGGAATAAAAACTCTAACGACGGGTGCGCCATCTTCAACGTGTTCCTTGAATACGACATCGGGGGGCATCCGAAGCGGGCGCTGGGATAAGGTCCGCGCCGGAGTTTCCGGCAATGCCACGTTGAGGACGCGGGTAACGTTCATCGGGGCTCACCTGGGAGTTTCGATACGAACGGTAGCGTTCATCCCAGGTTTGAGCGCGCCGTGATCTCCGGTTAGTTCTAGAAGCACCTCGAACGTGCCGCTCGCGGGATCGACGACCGGGCTTAACTGTTTCACGTGAGCTGTGTGAAGTTCTCCCGGCACGTCAGGAGAGGTGACACTGACCATCTGGCCATTCTTCAGACGGCCATAGTATTTTTCAGAAAGCGTAAAACGCATGAGTAGCGGTGCTTCAGAGGTCAGCCAGAACAGCCGGTCACCGCGATTGACGTTTTGTCCTTCGTGAATATAGCGGCGAGCGACCACACCCTCAAACGGCGCAGTTATTTTGGTTTTGTCTAACTCGAGTTCTAACGAAGTTTCCTCATTCCGCGAGGTGTTCAGCGTTTCTTCAACGCGTTTGATATCCCACTGATCGGATTCGACCTTGAATTTTGCGTGCTGCAACTGCTCCTCGGATATCAAGCCCAGATCGGAGAGATTTTTCGCGCGGGCGTAGTCGGCCTTTAAGACCTCTGTTTCCGCCTGCCAATTCTTCAGGTCGGCTTCGATGCTCCTCGATTTTGCCCGGGCGGCGTCGAGATTTGCGGTCAGCTGTCTGGCATCCATTTGCGCCAGCAAGGATCCCGCTTTCACCCGTGAAGGCGTATCGAAATAGATTTTCTCGACCACGCCGTCGCGTTGCGCGGTCAGATCGAGCTGATGCTCAACAATAATTGGGCCGGTAACGACAATCGTGGGATCATCTGCATTGGGTGGATTTGCATGATCGACCGCAGCTGCTGGAGCAGAGACGGGCGCTGGAGTCGCATCCGCCGCGACATCCGAAGGCTTCGAATCGCCACACCCGGCCCAGAAAAGTGCGGCTCCGAAGATCATCTGCAAATACGAACGGCGCATGCTACTCCTCCCTACTTCTACCAACCGATCCAATACCAGAGTTTCGAATACAGCCAGATCAACAGCCGCCGGAAGAAAACGTAGCCAGCGGGCCGCCAGCCGGTACGAATCTTGCCCCGACCCTCCATGCCTGCACGGATTAATCCATCGGGATTGGCCAACGATACGCGCGAATAGAAGGTCGGTACTTCGTGAATCATCTTCGCCTTCGGGCTGACGACCACAACCTGCCCGTGAAACGTTCGGGTGGGATAGCTGTTCAGCTTGATGGACGCGGTTTGGCCGGGTTTGAGCAAGCCGGCGTCGGTATCGTCGACGGAAACGTCAACTATAGCGCGTGAAGTGTCCACGATTTCCGCGAAGGTATCTCCCTGTTGCAGTTTTCGACCGGCAAAGTCTTCGACGTGCGGAGTCGAGACCACCCCATCGATCAGCGCACGTAATTGAATCTTGTCAAGGAGCTGTTTTGACCGGTCGACTTCAGCTTTCCAGTAATCCGCCTGCACGCGCTCCTGACCAGCTTCGCTTCCATCATTGGCGGCGAGAGCCTTATTCATCTTGAGAACGGAGGTTGCGTACTTCGATTGGGCCTCGGCTAAATCGGAGCGTGAATTCCACGATTCCATCTCGGCTAGAACCTGCCCTTGTTTTACAACCTGACTTTCGTGAACAAAGACCTTGCTGACGATACCTTCAACCTCTGGTTGCACAGAAGCCTTATGCAACGGGGCCACCACGGCATCGCCATCCACGCGCAAGGGTAATGGACAAGCCACCAGGAACAGAAGTGCCGTGGCAGCCAGCACTATGTAGAGGGTGCGCCGGCTCCTGCGCAACGCCATGAATCGCCGTTTGCGCTCGAGGACCGGCTCGAGCACCGAGATGAAGGGCACTTCCTTGTACATCTGTGCGTTGCGCAGCGCAACGGTAGCCTGACCTGCGAGTACTTCGAGAATTTCAATGTGTGCTGGGCCAAGGAAATCCGGATCGCTCGCCTCCATTGCCAGCATTCCAACGCGGCCAGTATCGTCGTTGAGAGGCCGGGCGTAAAATCCGCGCATCCCGGATTCGGCGAAATAATTCTTGAACTTCGCGCGCGTTTCCTCGCGGTCGGCATCAATTTCTTCGCCATGCTGACGGACATGGATGACTTCCTCGGAGAGGGAAGCCCACTGGATGATTGAATTGAGCGGAGCGATGTCTGGCGCATCCGCATTCACTTGCGTGAGCCCGGTGATGGCGCTAAGTTTGAAGCGGCCTTTCTGCTCCAGCGCAATCGCGGCACGTTCGTATGGAATGACCGCTTGCGGCGCATTGACGATGGTCTGCAACATGCGCTCCAGGTTTAAGGTCGACGTAATTTCGTGACTGACGGTATTGAGCGTCTCCAGAATTTCCACTTTGCGTTCGGCCAGGAGCAGTCCAGCGTTGTGCAAGGCAGTAGAGGCAGTCTCGGCGAGGCTGCTCAATGTAAACAAATCATCGTCGTCAAAATTGCCCCCGTCGAGTTTGTTCACCGCTTCAATGACGCCAACCAGAGCGCCTCTATCCATTATTGCCGCAGCAATTACGCACTGCACCGGGAATTCCGGTACTCCCTCGTTCCTCGCGCTCAGCAAGGGTCCGCGGGGATCCGTAATACAGACAGGCTCACCATCATCGGAGACTCCACCTGCTATGCCTTCCTTTGGCTGCAGGATCTGTCCTTTGAAGGTGGTTGGGTCTTCGCCGGCCTGATGCATCAATTCGACGTTTTCGTTAGGCAAAAGCAACCAGATATTTACGGCCTGACTCTGCAGTATTTCTTGAAACTTGGTGCCGATGAGCGGAAGCAGCTCTTCCATCTCAAGGGTGGAGGAGAAAACTTTCTCGAGATCATACAGCTGGGTGATGCGGGTGATTGAACTCAGTGTGCCGTGACGTTCTTCCTCGTAGACTTGTGCCGTTCTGATGGCCGCCGCTGCAACGGCGGCGGCAGGCTGCAGGGCTTCGATCGATTCTTCCCCGAGTTCGTCCTCAAACGAGAGAATCTCCAGAGCGCCAATGAGATTTTCGTTCTGCACGAGGGGGACGTAGCAGAGCGACAGCAGCGATCGCCGCGTGTCGATGTGTGGATAGTCTTCGCGGCGAATCTCTTCGCCGCGGCGTAGTAGCGGGGCAGCCTCTTGCTGCAAGGAAGCGATCAACCCGGATTCGGCGGGAATGGCTTCTTCATGGACGGTGGCTTCGCCAACGGTCGCCCGGTTCACCCAAAAACTGGATTCGCCATCCGCTCCAAGTGTGTATACACTGACGGCAGAGTCTCCAAGCAGGCTGGCGACAAATTTTGCGAAGATGCGGGCGCGCGGAGCTACTTCTTGCTCTCCCAGTAGTTGAGTGGAGAGCTCGGAGAGGTCTAGAATCGATTCTTGCTCTTGACTGGCCAACGATCAGCTTTCTGTCCGGCGACTCTGATGCGGGGAGTGCCGCGCTCGGACAAGGTTCCTTGCTTTTTCCGCCAAGATTAAATAACTTGTCCGCGCACTCTAACAAAGCATCTCTGGAGTGTCAACGAAGGGCACTGTTAGCTCATGGTTGCGAGCGAGGGGGTTCTGCCTTGGATATTGAGACAAAAACACTGGACGGAGTGAAACTCATTAAGCTGAAAGGGCGCCTGAGTATGGGGCCACCGCTCGACCGATTCAACTCCACGATGGCGGAACTTCTGAGCCAGAATCAGTTCAAGATTATTCTGGATCTGGAAGAGGTTCCCACAATCGATTCCAGCGGTATCGGTATGTTTGTCCGTTACCTGACTTCCTGCAAGCAAGGTGGAGGATCCATTCGCCTTCTCAAGCCTTCGAAGTTCACAGTACAGACGTTGAAGATGGTTGGCCTTCTCAATTTGTTCACAACCTTTGATGAACAGCAGGCTGCGGTTGACTCATTCAGGTAGCAGATTCGGTTTACAAGGAACTCCGGGGATCCTGAGCCGGTGCATCGTTTCTATTGCCCTTCATGCCGCTGCGTAACCGGCTTCCGACACATCGCGTTTCTTTCAAGGTTGCTGAAATTCAGGCTCGTCCTCGATCGGGCGGAAAACCCTCGATCTGCGTACGCCAATAAAATTGTAATCGTGACACTGTTGTGCCGTTTCGAGATATTCCATCGCCTTTTTCCCGCCCAGGATCGAGTGATTTTGAAGCCACGCGGTGGGCATCGTGGCGTCCTTGCGTGGATGAGATGCAGCTCAGGGGCATCCGTGGTGTCGAGGGTGGCGCGCAGTGACCCTCAACGCTGCAACCGCCTCGCGAATCTAGGCACGCCGGCGGGGGCCTGACATCTCGACTAATCGGCTGGTTTTGATGCGTCGCATACGCGCCGCCCGATAGATACACGAGAAACTTCGCCGTCAACAGCGGAGCCGTTTAAAGTATGATTTTTGAAAACAAGGCAAGTAACGCAGATGTTACGGCGATGTTGCCGGAACCGCCCGTGGCGACAGGAGTTTCAGCATGATCGCTACGGCGGGAACGAGGCATAGAAA